>CAVPNX010000001.1:0-36004 GCA_963706885.1 uncultured Actinomycetes bacterium
GATCGTCGAGTTCCCCGAAGGGAAGAGGACTCTGACCGGAGAGGGTCTCGAGGAGCTCACCAAGCTCGTCGAGACCGGGCAGATCAGGGTCCTCGACCTGCTGTTCCTGGAGAAGGGCGAGGACGGCAGCGTGGAGGCATTCGAACTGAATGACCTCGCGGACGCGGACGACCTCCGCTTCCTCGAGACCGAGTTGGCCATCGTCCTGGCCGAGGAGGATGTCGAGCACCTGGCAGCTGCCATGCTGCCTGGGGCGTTCGCGGCTGTCCTGGTCTACGAGAACGTCTGGGCGGCCCCGTTCGCATCCGCTGTTCGCCGTGCCGGCGGGCATCTGGCGGGCCAGGGCCGCATCCCCATCCAGGCCCTCCTCGCCGACGCAGGCGACGAGGCCGACGAGAGCGAAGGAGTCTGACATGCCACTGGGACCTGGACGCAGAGGGCGCCCCGGCGCGGTGGGCGGGCGCCCCGTGGCGCGCACGGCCGCCGTCGTGGGCGTGGCCGCCACGTCGGGCAACCGGCGCGACCGCCGCGACGACCGCCGTGACGACCGTGGGGACCGTCGCGACGACCGTCACGATCGCCGCTAGCAGCAGCTGACCGTCCTGAGGGTCGCTCTCCCACCTGGGAGGCGACCCTCAGGCGCGTTCGATGTCGAGGTCCTCGCAGTCGTCGAGGTCCCAGCGGCCGAGCCGATCAGAGGCATCGCTCGTCTTGTGTGCAGTGGCGACCATCAACTTGATCCGGTTGAGCTGGTTGACCTCACTGGCACCGGGGTCGTAGTCGATCGACACAAGGTTGGCGTGCGGGTACCGCCGGCGCAGCTCCTTGAACATGCCGCGACCCACCACGTGGTTGGGCAGGCACGCGAACGGCTGTGCGCAGATGATGTTCGGGGTGCCGTGCTCGATCAGCTCCATCATCTCGGCGACGAGCAGCCATCCCTCACCGGCCTGCGTGCCCAGTTCGATGACGTCCTGGGCGCGCGTCGCCAGGGTGTGGATGTCCTCCGCGACGGAGAACTTGCCGTTGGTCCGGGCCAGCGCCGCACGCGCCGGGCGCTCGTAGAGCTCGACCATCCAGAGCCCGGCACGCTTGGCGAACCGCCCCCGCTTGCCGACACCGAGGTTGTCCCAGCGCCAGTCCCGGGTCTCCATGGACTGCAGGAAGAAGCCCAGCAGCGGCGGCAGCGAGGCCTCGCACCCCTCATCCTCGATCACCTTGACGACGTCGTTGTTGGCGTCGGGGTGGAACTTGACCAGGATCTCCCCCACGATCCCGACCCTCGGCTTGCGCGGGATGTCCAACAACGGCAGTTCGTCGAACTCCCGCACGATGCTGTTGATCAGCCACGTGTAGCCGATGCGCCGACGCAAGGTCGGTGAGTAGCCGCCCTCGGCGAAGAACTCGCGGCAGAGGGCGTCCCAGCGGCGGTAGAGCTCCGTCGCGCTGCCCTCGTCGCGCTCGTAGGGCCGGACCCGGAGCAGGACGTTCTGCAGCAGGTCGCCGAGGACAAGGGCCTGGATGGCGCGATGCGCGAGCCCGGGCGTGAGGGAGAAGCCCGGGATCGCCTCGAGTCCCTGGTGGCTCAGGGCGGCGACCGGGACCTGGGGGAACCCCGCGTCCGCCAAGCCCTTGCGCAGCATCCCGGCGTAGTTGGTGGCCCGGCACATCCCGCCGGTCTGGGTGATCGCCACCGCCGAGAGGTCCGGGTCGGCACCACCGGTCAGGAACTTGTTGATCAGCTGGCCGATCACCATGATCGCCGGGAAGCAGGCATCGTTGTGGACGTACTTCAGGCCGCACTCCACATCCTCGGGGCTGGCCGTCTCGAGCACCTGCACGTTGTAGCCGGCCCGCGCCAGGATCGGGCCGATCATCCGGAAGTGGATCGGGGCCATCTGGGGGACGTAGACGGTGTGCGTCCGGCGGGCATCCCTGGTGAACAGTGGGAGCGCCTCCGCGTGCCGCACCGGCGGGGCCAGCTCGCCGGTCGCGGTGAGAGCAGTGTCGATCTCCTCGGTCGCCAGCCCGCTGGCGGACGTTGCGGATGCCGACCGCTCCGCCGTGGCCGCCTTCAGCGAGCGCAGGCGGATGCGGGCCGCACCGAGGTTGCTCACCTCGTCGATCTTCAGCACGGTGTGGATGTCGTCGGCGCGCTCGAGGATCTCCTGGACCTGATCGGTGGTCACCGCGTCGACCCCGCAGCCGAAGCTCGTGAGCTGCACCAGGCTCAGGTCGGGCTCCTCGCGCACCTGTGCGGCCGCCTCGTACAGCCGGGAGTGGTAGGTCCACTGGTCGCGGACGCGCAGCGGGCGCTCCAGTCGGCTCGTGGTCATCCCGTGGGTCAGGCTGTCCTCGCTGAGCACGGCCATCCCCAGGCTCGTGATGACCTCCGGGATGCCGTGGTTGATCTCGGGATCCGCGTGGTACGGCCGCCCCGCCAGCACGATCCCACGCATCCCGTTCTCCCGGATGTACTGCAGGGCGCGGTCCCCCTCGGCACGGATGTCGGCGTGCACGGCATCGAGCTCGGCGTATCCCGCGGCGACGGCCGAGCGCGCCTCGTCCAGCGTCACGTCCCAGTCGGCGAACACCTCGACCAGCCGCTCGGCGAGCTTGCGGGGGTCATCCAGGTTCAGGAACGGGTCCAGGTAGCGCACCCCGGGTTCGCGCAGCCGGTCGATGTTCTTCTCCAGCACCTGCGGGTAGAAGGCCACGATCGGGCAGGTGTAGTTGTGGTCGGCGTCGGCGAACTCCCGGCGCTCGAGTGGCACGCAGGGGAAGAAGATGGTGGTGACGCCGTGGTCCAGCAGCCACTCGATGTGCCCGTGGGCGAGCTTGGCCGGGTAGCAGATGTTCTCCGAGGTGATCGACTCCATGCCCGACTCGAAGAGGTCGTGGTTGCTTCGCCCGGAGAGCATCACCTTGAAGCCCAGCTGGGTCAGGACCGTGAACCACAGCGGGTAGTCCTCGTAGATCCCCAGGGCCCGTGGGATGCCGATCTCCCCACGGGTGGCCTTCGCGTCGATCAGGCGGCGGTACCCGAAGATCCGCTGGTACTTGTAGGAATAGAGGTTGGGGACCTCGCTGCGCTTCGGTCGCCGGTCCAGGCTGGCCCCCCGCTCGCAGCGGTTGCCCGAGACGTGCCTGCTGCCGTCGTCGAAGACGCTGGTCGTCAGGCTGCAGTGGTTCTGGCAGAGCTGGCACGAGCGCTGCGTCGCCTCGACGCTGAACGCGCTGAGGTCCCGGGACATCATCGCGCTGACGTCCCCGTCCGCATGGTGCATCCGCGCCGTCAGCGCCGCCCCGTAGGCCCCCATCAGCCCGGCGATCGTGGGCCGCACGACCGTCACGCCGGTGAGCAGCTCGAACGCCCGCAGCACGGCATCGTTGAGGAAGGTGCCCCCCTGGGCCACCACGTGCTCGCCGAGCTCACCGGCATCGCGCAGCTTGATCACCTTGTAGAGCGCATTGCGCACCACCGAGTACGACAGCCCGGCGGAGATGTCGCCGATCCCCGCACCCTCCTTCTGCGCCTGCTTGACCGAGGAGTTCATGAAGACCGTGCACCGGCTGCCGAGGTCGACTGGCGCGTCGGACTCCAGCCCTGCTGCCGCGAAGGTGCGCACGTCGGTGCCCATCGTCTCGGCGAACGTCTGCAGGAACGACCCGCAGCCCGAGGAGCAGGCCTCGTTGACCGCGATGGAGTCCACGGCCCCGTTACGGATCCGCAGGAACTTCATGTCCTGGCCGCCGATGTCGATCACCGAGGTCACCCCGGGCGAGAGCTGCTTGGCGGCCCGGTAGTGGGCCATCGTCTCGATCTCGCCCTCGTCGGCGTGCAGGGCCGTCTTGACCAGCTCCTCGCCGTACCCGGTGACACACGACCGCCCGATCCACGCACCCTCGGGCAGGGCGCCGCGGACCTCACCGGCGATCCTCACCGCCGCGGCCACGGGGTCGCCGCCGTTGGACCCGTACGTGGAGAACACGATCCGCCCGTCGCGGTCAAGAACGACCGACTTGATGGTCGTGCTTCCGGCGTCCACCCCGAGGAACACCTCGCCCTGCACGGCCGACAGGTCCCCCTCGGGCACGGCGGCCAGGGCGTGGCGTTCGTCGAACTCCGCGCGCTCGGCCGCGTCGGCGAACAACGGGCGCATGGTCCGCGACACGACACTCAGGGCGTTGGCGCTGTCCAGCTCCGCGGCCACGTGCGGCAGGGACAGCGCGGGGCCCTCGGCGAGGAACGCCGCCCCCATCGCCACGTACAGCTGGCTGTTGTCCGGGCTGATGAAGTCCTCGACCTGGTCACCGAGGGCGCGGACGTAGGCCTGGCGCAGCTCGGGGAGGAAGTGCAGCGGGCCACCGAGCAGGATCACCCTGCCCCGGATGGGGTGGCCGCACGCGAGCCCGGCGATCGTCTGGGTCGCCACCGCCTGGAACACCGAGGCAGCGATGTCCTCGTGCGCCGCACCCTGGTTGATCAGCGGCTGCACGTCGGACTTGGCGAACACGCCGCAGCGCGACGCGATGGGGTGCAGGTGCTGGTAGCGGCTGGCGAGCTCATCGAGCCCGGCAGCATCGGTGTGCAGAAGCGTGGCCATCTGGTCGATGAAGGCGCCCGTCCCACCCGCGCAGGTGCCGTTCATCCGCTGCTCGGGGACAGGGTGCAGGTAGGTGATCTTCGCGTCCTCGCCACCGAGCTCGATGATGACATCGGCTTCGGGGTTCAACCGCTCGATCGCCGCCGTCGAGGCGACGACCTCCTGGATGAACGTCACGCCCATCATCTGGGCCACACCCAGGCCGCCCGAACCGGTCATGGCGACCCGCATCGTGTCGTCCGGGAACTGGTCGCGGATGTCGAGCAGGAGGTTGCGCAGCTCGCCGCGCACGTCGGCGTTGTGCCGCCGGTAGTCGCTGAACACGATGCGTTCGCGATCCATGACGACGGCCTTGACCGTGGTGGACCCGACGTCCAGGCCAATTGCCATCGACATGTACGTCCTGCCCTCCAACCGCCGCCCTCGGTCGCGGCTGCCTGCGTAGTCTCAATTGGGACACCTCGATTGCGTCCCTGTCGACATGATGCCGGGCGACGTCCGCCCATGCCCGGGACCAACGTCACATCTGGGCCGTCGTTCGACCCCGAGCCACCCCGTCGCCGGAGTTGACGATCCGGGTCGGGCGCGTCAGGTCGTGGCCGCAGCGGGATCGGCCACGCGGGCCGGTGCGGTAGTTTCGATTCCGTGCCCGTCGCCGTCCCCATAGTCGCCGGGACCGCCATCCGCGGGGTGGCGGCCACCGTCATGATGCGCTCCGTGCTCGAGCGGCACCCCAACGCCTTCCTGATCACCCTCGCCCACTTCGGCGTCGCCATGTCCCTCGACCGATCACAGGAGCACATCCAGTCCGACATCGAGGCCGGGCTCGAAGCCCAGGGCCGCGACCCCGGCTCGCCGGTGGTCCTCGTCGGGCACTCCCAGGGAGGGCTGGCCTCACTGCGGTACGCGGTCGACCACCAGGACCAGGTCAAGCACGTGATCAGCGTCGGAGCGCCGTGGCGCGGATCGGTGAGCGCGCAGCGGATCTCGCGGCTGTTCTCGTGGACGGGCCGCAACCTGACACCCGCGCTGAGCGACATGGCCGAGGGGTCGCCGTTCCTGACGGCGCTGCACGCCGATGTGCCCGCGATCGCCGACCGGATCACCAACATCTACAGCACCCACGAGCTGTTCATCCAGCCCTACATCAACGCGCACATGGACGTGCCGGGCGTGGAGAACGTCCTCATCGCCACCGACGAGGAGTACCGCCGGCACCTGAGGGCGTTCCCCGAGCTCGAGGCCGACGACCACATCCCGGGCCGGGTGACGCACCTTGGTGAGATGAGCTCGCCCGAGGTCCGCTCGCGGATCTGGGCCAAGGTCGACGAGGTGACCGAGCGGGTCCGTCGCGGCGAGTGACACCGGCTGCCTGTCAACGCCCCTGACGATCAGCTCGCCGGGGCATCCCCTGAGGGTCCGGCCGGCCGCTGGCGTTCGGCGCGCAGCACGGCCTTGGCCTCCTGGGCGTAGGTGTCGACGTAGGTCTGCCCGCCGAGGGCCAGCATCGCGTCGCGGACGACCGTGGTCATCTCCTCGGGGTCCATGCTCCGCGGGTCCAGCGGCAGCGCCTCGGACACGCGCACCGTGGCCCGGATCCGCCGGGGGAACGGGCGGTTCTCGTACTGCATCGTCACCACGTGGACCGGCACGTCCGGATTCGCCTGCAGCAGCGGGATCATGATCCGCTTGTGGAGCTTGTGCAGCACGCGCGGGTCCGGCGACCGGGTGCCCTCCGGGTACAGCGCGATCCGGCCCACTCCCCCGCTGCTCCCCAGGGCGTGGCGTGACATCCGCATCGCCCAGTCGGTGGAGGTGGCATCCCCCCGGCGCAGCGGGATCTGGCCCATGAGGCGGAAGAACAGCGACCCGCGGTGCTCGAACATCTCGATCTTGGTGAAGGCGGTGCACCGCCACCACGTGGCCATCACGACGCATGGGGGGTCCATGGCATTGACGTGGTTGCCGATCAGGATCGCCGGCCCTGGTGCCACCTGGTCAGCGCCCTCGATGCGCACGGCCCACCGCAACCGCAGCACGCGCATCGCGGCGATGGTTGCCCAATAGGTGCGCGCCCGACCGGGCCGGCCGATCCGCACGCCCGGATACAGCGTGCGTCCCTCGGCCAGCAGGGTGTCGTAGTCCTGCGACCCGGACGGCTCGGGGGGCAGCGGGAGGTCCGGAGATGGTTCGGGGCGTGCCATGGGGAGATTCTGCCCTGAGACACCGATAGCCTGCCGAACCACGGGGCGCGTGTGGCGCCGATGCCGCGACCGCCGGAGGGAGGTCACCGATGCCCGCCCGCTGCCTGCCGGAGCGCCCGCGGTTCAAGTCCCGCGCCGAGAAGGTGGCGTTCCACAACCTGGCCACCCGGCTGCGTGACGTCGACGTGCTCCTGGCCAATGTGCGCTTCACGGGCCTCGACGGCGACTGGGAGGTCGACCTCGTGGTCGGCATGCCCGATGCCGGGTTCGCCGCCATCGAGGTCAAGGGGGGCCACGTCTGGCGCGAGGCCGGATCGTGGTGGCAGCAGACCCCGCAGGGCAGGCGGGAGCTCGACCTCGAGGACCAGGCGACGTCCGGCAAGTACCTCCTGCGCCGCTACCTCAAGCGGCATCCGGGGTGGACGCACGGCGACGTGCGGATGATCCACATGGTCGTCCTGCCGGACACCGAGCTCGGCCCCGAGGATCCCTCCCCGGGGCTGCCCCGGAAGTGGATCATCGATCGCACCGAGCTCTCCGATGCCGCCGGCCGGGTCTTCGACCTGCTCACCGGCCCGCTGCGCAACGAGCCGGCGGGACTCCCGGGGATCGACGTCGTGAACGATGCCGCCGAGCTCCTGGGTGGCCGTGGCGACCAGCAGGCCGAGCTGGCCGGGATGCTCGCGGTGCGCGGGGACCACGTCGACCGGCTCACTGAGGCGCAGTACGTCGTCCTGGACGTGGCCCGGCGGATCCCGCGGGTCGAGGTGATCGGCGGGCCGGGCACCGGCAAGACCTGGCTGGCCATCGAGCAGGCCCGGCGTTGGGCCGCCGAGGGACAGCGGGTCGCGCTGGTCTGCTACTCGCGCGGTCTGTCCACGTGGATCGCCCGGCGCGTGTCCCACTGGCCCAAGGCGGTGCGCCGCAACGTCCGGGTGCGCACCTACCACGCACTCGGCGTGGAGTGGGGGGTGCAGGTCGGGGACGGGTGGGACCAGACCTACTGGAACGTGACCATGCCGGCGCAGATGACCGAGCTGGCCCGCGCCCTGCCCGACGAGAAGCGGTTCGACGCCCTCATCGTCGACGAGGCCCAGGACTGCCCGGACACGTGGTGGCCCTCCCTGCTGGCCGCCCTGCGTGACCCGGACCACGCCCGGATCGCGGTGTTCGCCGACGAGCAGCAGCGCATCTTCGACCGGGACGCCCGACCCGACCTCGGCCTGGTCCCGCTCACCCTGGACGCCAACCTGCGCAACAGCCGGCAGATCGGGGCCGTGTTCGCGCCCCTGGCCGGTGACACCCCCGAGCTCCTCGGCGGCGAGGGTCCCCCCGTGCGGTTCGTGCAGTGCAGCGCGGCCGAGGCGATGGACGTGGCCAGCGATGCCGCGGTGGAGCTGCTCGACCAGGGGTGGGAGGCCAAGGACGTGGCCCTGCTGACCACCCATCACCGCCACCCCGAGCAGGCCAACCGGGTCGAGCTCGACGGCCGCGACGGCTACTGGGACTCCTTCTGGGATGACACGGACATGTTCTTCTCGACGGTGGCGGGCTTCAAGGGACTGGAGCGCCCGGCCATCGTCCTGGCGGTGGACGGGTTCCGCGACCCGGCGACCGCCGCCGAGATCCTCTACGTCGGGATGTCCCGGGCCCGCGACCAGCTGGTCGTGTGCGGCGACATCGACCAGATCCGGGCGACGGCCGGTGACGAGGTCGCCGACCTGCTGCTCGGGCGCGGGTGATCAGGTCCGCGGGCGACGAAGCCCGGGCGGTGTCGAAGCCCCGGGCGCATCACGCAACACTGGTCCCCACGATGGGGCGCACGCCGCTGTACGCCACGTCCCCCTGGCCGTCGTGCATGCGCACGTGCGCCAGGAAGTCCCTGGCGTTGCGCTCCATGCCCGGGCCGCAGAGCCCCGCGATGTCATCGAGCACCTGCTCGGTGTCCACCGGGCCGCCGTCGCCGACGACTGACGCATGAGCAGCCGCCGGGCCGTGGCACATCGCAGCGGCGCCCACGCCCTCGACGGGCCCGACCGCCGCACCTGACGGGTCCGCATCGAGCACCGCGGTGACGAAGCCCTTATGTGACGCGCGATCGGGTCGACGGTGCCCGCGTCCGCGCCGTACCTGCGCACTCGGGCCGTCCTGGTCCACCAGCCGCCCCCCGTCTGTTGACGATGATCGAACCCTCAGCCCCGAGGAAGGCCACCTCGTCCGTGGGATCCATGCCCTTCAGCGGCCGGGACCACAGGCCGCGAAGATCATGGGCGACGGCCCGCCCACCGAAGGAGACCACGGTCAGGGCCCTGTTCGGGGTCTCGCCGGCGTCCGCCGGCCCGAGACGGCCGCCCAGGCTAGGACCGAGGTGCCGATGCCGCTGAGTCCCATGCCCCAGCGGGCCACATCCAGGCGGTGCACGCCGTTGTTCCCCAGCCCGCCGTTGCCGAAGTCGGCGAACCAGTGCCAGTCGTAGTGGAACCGCTCGCGGGTCGGACGCTGAGTCCCGCGGGCCAACCCAGGTCCGGATCCAGTGTTCGCGGCCAGCGGCCTCGGACCTCGATCCGATCGGGGGCGACGACTCGCCACGAGGCACAGATGCTCGTGGACATCACCCAGGCGGCGGGCTGGCTGCCCGTGGACGCCGGATCGAGCGCGCTTCGACGTCACCGTGTGTGGTCGGCTACAAGTGGCTGCTGGCCCCACGGGGCACGCGCCTTCATGACGGCTCACCAGACGAGGCTGCTTCGCGGCTGAGTGCCCGCACGCGGCCGGGCTGGTACGGCGGTGGCCCGAACGGTGTGGACAGCATCTACGGCACCCCGCTGAGGCTGGCCGACGATGCGCGTCGGTTCGACATGTCGCCCGCGTGGCACTCGGATGGGTCGGCCAGGCGGAGTCCTGGACCTGCTCACCTCGATGGACCCGAACGTGCCAGGTGCATGCGACTGCGTGGCCAGCTTCGGCCCGTGCCCTCGGCCCCGATGATCGCGACAGCCACCTGCGTGAGCCGGGGTGAGGCCGTCGGGCTGGTGCGTGCGGAGGGGGCCGCGGCGATGCGTGCGGGTGACGACCCCGCGGAGGGTGACGACGAGCGACTGGCGGTGCAGCCGCCAGGAGCCGTGGTGGCCAGGATGCGGGCAGGGCGCCTGCGGCTGTCGTTCCACCTCGCTCCAACTCGCCGGACGACGCCGACGTGGTCGCGAGCCGCCCTCACGGGGTTCGTCGAGCGATGATCGGGACCCGCGGGTGACGCCGCGCCCGGGTCGTGCGTGACGGATGTCTCGTCACGCTGTGCTGCCGGGATCGGGAACAACCACTACCCTTGGCGAGTTGATTGAACGCGCGACAATCTCCGTCGCGCGACCGAGCGCCCAGCCACGATTCCCAGCCCCAGGAGCAGTTGTGCCCACGATCGATCCGCCGAGCACCTCGGCCGACGCCCCCGACCTCGACCTGAGCAGGGCGGGCACGGCCCACGAGGTCCCCCCGGCGGACCCGAAGCGGTTCAAGGCCCTGGCCGTCATCGCGATCGCCCAGCTGATGATCGTGCTCGACGCCTCGATCGTGAACCTGGCGATCCCGAGTGCGACCGCCGACCTCCAGATCGGCCCCGCCGACGTCCAGTGGGTGGTCACGGCCTACACGCTCACCTTCGGCGGATTCCTGCTGCTCGGGGGCCGGATCGCGGACTACTGGGGTCGCAAGCGCACCTTCCAGGTCGGGCTCGGCGGATTCGCCCTCGCCTCGCTCATCGGTGGACTGGCCCCCACGTTCGGGCTGCTCATCGCCGCCCGGGCCCTGCAGGGCGGGTTCGCCGCACTTCTCGCCCCGGCAGCGCTGGCCCTGATCAGCGTCAGCTTCCACGACCCCAAGGAGCGCGCCAAGGCCTTCGGCGTGATCGGGGCGATCTCCGGCGCGGGGGCGGCCATCGGCCTGCTCCTCGGCGGGGTCCTCACCGAGTACCTCTCGTGGCGCTGGTGCCTGGCCGTGAACACCCCGATCGCGATCGTGACCATGGTGTTCGCCCACCGGCTCGTGCGGGAGTCCCGCGCGGGCGGCAACACGAGCTACGACATCCCCGGTGCGATCACCTCGACGCTCGGCCTGGTCGCGCTCGTGTACGCGTTCACCAAGGCAGCGCCCGAGAGCTACACAGACACCGCGAACTGGACGGAGCCCAGCACCCTCGTCTGGTTCATCGCCGCAGCCGTCCTGCTCGTCTCGTTCTTCCTCATCGAGACGCGCACGTCCAACCCGCTGCTGCCGCTGCGGATCATCAGCGAGCGCAACCGCGGGGGCGCCTACCTGTCCTCGCTGATCACCGGTGCCGGGCTGTTCGCGATGTTCCTGTTCCTCGGGCTCTACCTGCAGGTCATCAAGCAGTACACGCCGGTACAGGCCGGCTTCGCCTTCCTGCCGTTCAGCCTCGGGATCATCCTGGCCGCCGGCATCGCCGCCAACCTCATGCCCAAGGTGGGACCCCGACCGCTGATGGCCCCGGGGCTGGTCGTGGCTGCCCTGGGCATGTTCTGGCTGACCCGGCTGACCCCGGAGTCGGACTACCTGACCGGGATCCTGCCCCCCATGATCATCATCAGCGTGGGCATGGCCTTCGTGTTCATCCCGACGGCCACGGTCGCCCTGCACGCGGTGGGCAACCACGACGCCGGTGTCGCCTCGGCGGTGATCAACACCTCGCAGCAGGTCGGCGGCTCCCTGGGCACCGCCCTGATGAACACCGTCGCCGTCACCGCCACCTCCGCCTACCTCGCCACGAACGCGGCCCTGGGCGAGGCTGCGCTGCCGGATGCACTCACGGCCGGCTACACGCAGGCGTTCTGGGTCGGGGGCGTCCTGCTGCTGATCGCCGCAGTGGTGGTCCTGGTCATGATCCGGATCGGCCCGTCGGCGGCTGCCGAGGACGACGAGACGACCCCGGCGGTGGCCCACTTCGGCTGACCCGGCCGCCGCGACGCGACTACGCGGCGGCCTCCACCGGGCGCTCCCAGTGGCCGTCGACACGCTGGAACCCCACGCGCCCGAAGTGCTCGCTGGTCCCCGGGCCGGCGTCCGCGCGGAGCTGGGTGAACCCCTTGTCGGCGAAGACCCCGGACTTCCGGTAGACGAACTCCCCCGGCGTGAAGTCCCGGAACCGCTCGGTGACGTAGTCGAGCTCGACCTCGCCGACTCCTGCACCGGCATCGCGGACCAGCACCATCCCGACCGTCTCATCACCGCGCAGGACGAGGAAGGCGCTGCGCTGGGCGCCGGCTTCCGACGGCGCACCGGGCGAGGACGCCGCGGCCCGCGGCACCGCGAAGGCCGGGTGGGTCGCGGCGATGTCCTCGTCGTGCACCCGGAGCTGGTAGCGCAGGTAGGCGTCGTCCATCCCGACCTCAACGACCTCGTAGGCGGCATCATCATGACGCTCGCGGGTGAGCTTCCAGATCCAGTAGACGTCGATGACCGCGATCACGCCGTTCATCGCTGCGAACGGCCAGATCCCGAGCATCGCGTTGACCACCGTGGCCAGGGATGCTCCCGCGAGGTTCATCACCCGGAACCGCAGGACGCGGGCCTGCATGAGCGACCAGACGACCAGGATCGAGCTGATCCAGCCGAGGATGTCCAGAGCCGACATGCGCCGACCTCCTCCGTCACGACCGGGCTGCACCCCGACGACCAGGACCCGGTGGGGACCCCACCCCCGTCGGGACTGTAGCCAAGCGGCGGGGGCGACCGCCGATCCGCAGCACCGCAGCCGAGTCCCGAGTCGTCAGACTGCCTGGCCCGGTCCCCCCTCGTCCGGCCGCTGCGGGGCACTGGGGGCACCGTCCTGCTCGCGCGGCTCCGGCCCTGTCGTCCGGTCGTCTCCCGCACCGGTCACGGCGTAGGGATGCACCGGCACCCCGTCGGGGCGGCGCATCAGGGTCGCCAGATCGGTGCGCCGCGGGTCGTCGTGACCGGTGGCGTCGAACGCGACCCCGTTGCGCTGGGAGGGCATCCGCTCGTCCATCAGCGTCAGCAGCGCGTAGGCGCGCTCGTCGGCGGGGAACAGGAGGTTGATGTCCACCCCACGGGGCCACAGCTGCCAGGCGCGCACCACGGAGATCTCGAAGGAGAACACGATGGCGTTGGAGACCAGGAACAGCACCGAGAAGATGCCGACCACCGTGCCGAAGACGCCGTACACGGCCGACGAGCTGGCGATGAACTGGCCCACCAGCGCGCTGCCGAGACCGATGATCGTGGTCATCGCCAGCCCGCCGAGGGCGGCGCCCAGGCCCACCTCGCCGAAGGTGAGCGACCGCCGGGCCAGGACGACCGCGGCGGTGTAGAGCAGCCCCGAGGCCACCAGCCAGATCAGCAGGGTCGCCGCCACCCGCTGGGCGAGGGCGTACCCGGTCAGGTTCACGACGAGGGCCGAGCCGACGGTCACGACCAGCACGCCGACACCCATCAGGAGCACCATGAGCAGGACCCGGACGTAGCGCGGTCCGAACCCGTACCGGAACCGGTAGGGCACGCAGAAGACCTGGTTGACCATGGCGTAGACCGAGAAGACCCCCGCGGTCCCGGCCAGGAGCAGGCCGATGATCGCGATGGCCAACGCCGGGCCGCCCGAGGGCAGCGCTTCGTAGGCGTTGGTGACCTGCGCCTGGTACTCCTCCGGGACGATGTCCTGGACGAGGCGGTCCACGAACTCCTCCGTCAGCAGCTCGCTGAGGATCGCGAACCCCGCGATCGCCAGCGGGAACAGGCTCATGAACGTGTAGTAGGCCAGGAGGGCCGCCAACCGGCTGCCCTCATCGTCGGCGTACTTCTTGAATGCCGCATAGCTGAAGGCCAGCACCCCGTGGTTGGCCTGAAGGCGGTCGACCAGCCGACCCGTCCCCAGGACCCGCTTCTCGACCGCGCCAGCGACGCCGGTGAACGACGTGGGCGGCTCGCTGGCCGCGTAGTCGCGGTCGGGGTCCAGCCACGGCTCGTAGAACGCTGCGTCGTCGGTCCGCGGGTCCGGCATGGGCCTCAGGGTACGGGCCCGATCGGGCGCAGCGGCGGACCGTCCGCACGGCGGCCGCTCCCGCGCAGACCGCTCACCCGCGCCCGGTCAGCTCCGCAGCAGCGACGTAGCCCAGCTGCCGTTGGCGATGGGTGAGGGCCACCGCCTCGATGATCACCGCGAGGTTGCGCCCGGGTTGGACCGGGATGAGCACCCGGGCCAACGGCACGCCGAACACCTCGTGGACCTGTTCGTTGATGCCGACGCGCTCGTACTCCTTGTTCATGTCCCGGGACTCGAGCACCACCACGACGGTGATGCGCCCATCACTGCGGATCGACCCGATCCCGAACAGCTCCTCGACGTCGACCGACCCGACACCGGGGATGGTGATGACGAAGCCCGCGTCGGGCACGGCCCGTCCGCGCAGGTGGTCACCGGAGATCCGGCGCACCTCGACGAGGTCGTCAGCGATCAGCCGATGGCCACGGCGCACGAGCTCCAGGGTCGTCTCGGACTGGCCGATGCCGGCATCGCCGAGGATCAGCACCCCTTCGCCGTGCACGTCGACGAGCCCCGCCTCGATCACCTGGCGCGGTGCCAGCGCATGGATGAGCAACCACGTCAGCGCGCTGGCGAACGGGCTGGTCTCCATGTCGGTGACCAGGACCGGGACGTCGTGCCGGTCAGCCGCGGCCACCATGTCCGGCATGACGTGCAGCCCGCGCGCCACGATGAGCGCGGGGAACCCCAGGGCGAAGTAGTCGTCGAGCCGCTGTGCGCGCACGGCCGGGTCGAGGCTCGTCAGGTAGGCGGTCTCGATCCAGCCGATGATCTGCAGCCGGTCGGAGCTGAAGGCCTCGAGGTAGCCGGTGAGCTGCAGACCCGGCCGGTTCACCTCCGAGGTGGTGATCTCGATCGCGTCGAGATCCACATGGCCACCGGCGACACGCATCAGGCCGAGCCGGCCCACGATCTCCGACAGGGACATCGAGAACCCCGAGGGCTCGTCCACCGGACCACCGCCGGCCGCGCCACCGCCGCCCGACGCGCTGCCGGCCCGCTCGCGACCCACCCCGCCGGCGTTGCCACGTCCCATTCGTCCCGGCACCTCAGACCACCAACTTCTCGCGCAGCTTCGCCACGGACCCTTCGAGGAGTCCGTGGACCATCAGATAGCCGACCACCGACCCGTACTGCTCGTCGAGCCCGGCCAGCAGCCCGCTCATGGCGTGGTCCGGCGACCCGCCGAGGGCCTCGAACAGGGTCGGGGAGATCGGGACACCGCCGGACACCAGGGCGCTGAGCGCCTGGTTCATCCAGGCGCCATCGAGGTTCAGCGCGCTCTGGGTGTAGTCGGCCACCACCGCCGTCCGATCGACGCCGGCAGCCTCCAGCGCGAGCGCGACCACCAGTCCCGTGCGGTCCTTGCCGGCCGTGCAGTGCACCAGCACCGGAGCCGAACCGCTGTCGGCGATGACCGACACGGCAGCGGCGATCGTCCACGCGGAATCGTCGAGGACCTGCCGGTACAGCTGCTCGAGGCTGAAGACCCCGTCGGCGTCGACCAAGGAGGACCGTGAACCCCCGTGGATGGGCAGCCACACGTGCACCGCCCCGGGCAGCACGGACCGGGAATGGTCCTGGGAGCGCTCGAGCGCCGAGCGCAGGTCGACGACGACGCCGATGCGCAGCGCGGCGAGGTCGGCAGCACCGGTGGCCGTGACACCGGCCAACGAGTCCGATCGGTAGAGCTGCCCGCTGCGGGTCGTCCCCCCGGAGGCGGGATAGCCCCCGGTGTCGCGGAAGTTGTGGGTCCCCTCGATCTCCAGCCGGTCGCTCATGCCAGCCTCCCGAAGACCTCGGAGGACGGCCCCCGGGGGTCGTTCTCGCTCGGCCGCAGCAGCCGGGTCGCGCGCTGGTCCATCGCGGCCGTCTCGATCAGGACGGCGGTGTTCCGGCCCGGGCGGACCGGGATGGTCACCAGGGGCAGCTCCACCCCGAGGATCTCCATCCGGTCGGGCTCGAGGGAGTAGTCATGGTCGGGGTCCAGGGGCACCAGGGACACCACCATGCTGATCTCGCTGGTCGCCTTCACCGAACCGATGCCGAACATCAGGCGCAGGTTGACGATCCCGATGCCCTTGATCTCCATGAAGTGGCGCACGAGGCCGGGCGCCCGCCCGACCAGGTCGCGATCGGAGGGACGGCGCACCTCCACCGTGTCGTCGGCGACGAGGCGGTGGCCTCGCCGGATCAGCTCGAGGGCGGTCTCCGACTTGCCGATCCCGCTGCGCCCCAGGATCAGGACCCCCTCCCCGGCGACGTCGACCAGGCCGGCGTGCAGCACCTCCCGGGGCGCCAGCTCCAGGGCGAGGAACCAGGCCAACTGGGCGGCGAACTCGGTCGTCGGCTGGGGCGTGCGCAGCAGCGGGATGCCGTAGGTGTCCGCGAGCTCAACCGACCCCTCCGTCACGGGCAGTCCGGTGGTCAGGATGGCCGCCGGGACACCCACCCGGGCGAACTGGGCCAGGCGCTCCCAGCGCTCCTCCTCGGGCAGGGTCAGCAGGTAGCCGACCTCAGCACGGCCGACGATCTGGATCTGTGCACTGGGGAACTGCTCGGAGTAGCCGGCCCACTGCAGCCCTGGTCGGTTCAGGTCCGCCGTGGTCACCATCCGCCGGGTCATGTCGACACCCGCGGCGGTGACGACCTCGAGGGAGAAGTGCTCCACGACGGCAGCCAGGGGGACGCCGCGCATCGGCTGCAGCCCCCGGATCACCTGCGTGGAGTCCATGGCCAGAGAGTAGGGCGCGGGCGGGCCGTGCGCTGGCTGGCCGGCGCGGGCGGCGGCACCCGGGGCGACACGGCAGGATGTCGGCCATGACCCGACCGGAGGACCTGCTGCACAACCGTGAGCTGTGGGACCTGGTCAACGACCAGTTCTCCGGCGCCGACGGCCTCGAGCTGTGGGGGTGGACGGACATCGCGTGGGGGCTGTTCGCCACGCCGGAGTCGCAGGTGCAGGTGCTCGGCGACGTCGCCGGGCTGGATGTCGTGGAACTGGGCTGCGGCACCGCCCACGTCTCGGCGTGGCTCGCCCGGCGCGGGGCACGGATGGTGGCCATCGACCAGTCCGGCGCCCAGTTGGCCTCGGCGCGCGAGGCGCAGGCACAGCATGGGATCCGCTTCCCCCTGGTGCAGGCCGATGCCGAGAACGTGCCACTCGCCTCGGCCTGTGCCGACATCGTGGTCAGCGAGCACGGCGCCCCCGCGTGGTGCGAGCCCGACGCCTGGATCGGCGAGTCCGCCCGCATCCTGCGCCCCGGGGGTCGGCTGGTGTTCCTCACGAACAGCCCATTGTCAGCGATGTGTGTCCCCGCCGACGGCGGCGGCGCCGGGCAGGTCCTGCTGCGCGGCCCGGATGAGCTGCGCGAGATCCGCTGGCCCGGTGGCGGCGTGGAGCACCATCCGGGCCATGGCGAGTGGATCCAGGTGCTCGGCGAGCACGGGTTCGTCGTCGAGTCCCTGCGCGAGCTGCGCGCCCCGGCCGATCACGACCCGGGGCGGGCCGCGGTCGGGTACTACGACATCGCCGACCTGGCCTGGGCCCGCAGGTGGCCGGCGGAGGACCTGTGGTCGGCCCGCCTGGCCCGATGAGTGGGACACCCCCCGGTCCCTTCCGTGTCAGCCCCCTGTAGTTCGATGGCCCCGGTGACCGATGATGGGGGCACCGGCTCAGCCAGGAGGCGCAGATGGCCGCTCGCCGCGGTTCGATCATCCCGTTGGTCATCGCAGGTCTGCTCGGCCTCGTGCTGATCCTCGTCGTGCGCCAGTGGGCGGGCGGCGGCGAGGACGGCGACGCGCAGGCCGGCGGTGAGCCCGACGCATCGACCACCGCCGCCGCGCCAGGCACCTGAAGGATGCAGCACCGTGTCGATCGTGGCCTCCAGCGAGAAGGCCGCCCTGCTCGCCACGCTCGCGGAGAGGTACAACGCCTCGTACGCCCAGGCTGATGGCGTGTGCACCTGGATGACGGTGTCCACCAAGGCCAGCGGTGCCGCCGCGACGGCGCTGGCCCGCGGCTGGGACGACACGGTCGACGGGCCCCGGCCCGACGTCTGGAGCCCGGCATCGAGCTCGTGGGCCGTTCTGGTGGACCAGGGGTCAACCGATCTCGACCGCCCCAGCCCGATGCCCAAGGAGCGCCCCTCCCTGGTCCAGACGCCGCTCGTGATCGCCATGCCGCTGCCCATGGCCCAGGCCCTCGGCTGGCCGGAGGCGCAGATCGGCTGGAAGGACCTCGCCGAGGTCGCGAAGGCACCGCAGGGATGGGCCAGCAAGGACCACCCGGAGTGGGGCCGCTTCAAGCTCGGCAAGACCAACCCGTACTTCTCCACGTCCGGGCTCAACGCGACGATCGCGTCCTACTTCGCCGCCACCGGAGTCTCCAGCGACCTCACCTCCGACCAGGTCGCCGATCCCGAGACCCGGAAGTTCGTCACGCAGCTCGAGTCCTCCGTCGTCCACTACGGCGACACCACCCTGACCTTCCTGGAGAACATGAGTCGCGAGGCGGCCGCGGGACAGGGCCTGACCTACGTCTCAGCCGTCACGGTCGAGGAGAAGTCCGTCCTGGACTACAACCTCGGCAACCCCACAGGCGACCCCGCGACCCTCGGCCAGCAGCCGGCGCCGGGTGTCCCGCTGGCGGCGGTGTACCCCTCGGACGGCACCCTGATCTCGGACAACCCGTGGATCACCCTGGACGCCGAGTGGGTCGACGACACGAAGCGCGAGTCGGCCGCAGCCTTCCTGGCCTGGCTGCACGAGCCCGCGCAGCAGGAGGTCTTCACCGACGCGGGCTTCCGCACCTTCGAGGGTGAGCCGGGTGCGCCCATCACGCAGGCCAACGGGATGCTGCCGGCCGGGCCCGCCAACATCCTCTCCCCGCCCTCCCCTGCCGTCCTGGCCGATGTCCAGGAGTCGTGGGACGAGTTGCGCAAGCGGGCGCACGTGCTGTTCGTGATGGACGTGTCCGGGTCGATGGGGGAGATGGTGACCTCAGCTGGCCAGACCAAGCTGAAGCTGGCCCAGGACGCCGCCATCGCGGCGTTCAACGGCTTCGCGAAGGACGACGAGGTCGGCCTCTGGCAGTTCTCGACCGACCGCGGGCCGGACTTCGAACCCTGGCTGGAGATGCAGCCGATCGGCCCCGCCGGCACGACCGTCCCGGCGATGCAGGCTGACGTGGCCGCCATGGTCCCCGACGGAGGCACCGCCCTCTACGCCACCCTGCGCGAGGCCCAGGCGCGGATGCTCGCGGACCTCGACACGAAGCGGATCAACGCCATCGTCCTGCTCTCCGACGGCGTGAACGAGTACCCCCCCGACAACAACCTGGACAGCCTGCTCGAGCAGCTGGAGGGGGAGAGTGTGGACACCAGCATCCGGGTGTTCCCCATCGGGTACGGCGAAGGTGCCGACCCGGAGTCCCTCGGCGCCATCGCCGAGGCATCCCGCGGCAAGTACTACGAGGCCAATGACCCCGCGAGCATCGAGAAGGTCCTTGCCAGCGTGCTGTCGAACTTCTGAGCCCGCACGGGGCAGACTTGGCCCATGTCCGCCCGCGATGAGATCGCCGACCCCTGGGGGTGGCTGGTCGCTGCGGTGTGCGGTGGGTTGGCATGGGCGGTGCTGGCAGGCGAGTTGGGCGCCGCTGCCGTCCTGATGGGCCTGCTCGTCGGCGCCGTGGTCCTCGGCACGAAGGTGGTCGTGGGCGCCATCCGCGGACCGGGACATGAGCCCGAAGCGCTGGAGAAGCGCCGCGACCGGTTGCCGGAGGCGCCGCGGGACAGCCTCCAGGCCGCCCTCGTTGCTCGCTCACACGCCGCCGTTGAGCGCATGGAGGACCTCGTCGATCGCCCGTCCGATCCATGGATCGCCGGAGAGGTCCGCACCGTCCTGGCCGACAGCCTGCCCGTCGTCGAGGCCATCGAGGAGATGTCGGGACGGATCACGCTGCTGGACTCCAGCGTCGCCGCCGCACGACCGAACGCCCTGGCCCAGGAGATCGCCACGCTTCAGGAGCAGATCCGGCGCACGACCGACCCCGATGTGCGTCGGGAGCAGGAGAGGGCCCTGGCCGCCCTGGACGGCCAGGCGGACTCCGTCGACCGGTTGCTCCGGCGGCGCGACTCGGCGCTGGCGCAGATGCAGGCCTCGACCGTCGGGCTGGAAGGGCTGGCCGCCCGCAGCGGCGAGCTGGTGGCACTGGGTCCGGCTGGGCACGACACCCAGGAGGCGGCCCGCATCGTCGAGGACCTGACGAACTCCCTGGATGCCGTCCGGTCCGGTGTGGACGAGGCCCGCAACCTCCTGAGCGACCTCTGAGCTCAGGCGATCGACACCACGCGCTCGTAGGGCAGGCGCGGGCTGCGCGGGAACTGCCCGTCAGCGGCGGGATGCCCGATGTTCACGACCAGGAACGAGCGCTGCCGGCCGTCCGGGAAGAAGTCGGCGTCGACGCCCGCCTTGTCGAAGCCGCCCATCGGGCCGGCCGCCAGGCCCGCGGCACGCACTCCGATCATGAAGTAGGCGGCCTGGAGGGCTGAGTTGAACGAGCCGAACCTCTCCCGGGATGCCTCGTCGGCGAACCCGTCGCGGGCCTTCGGTGAGCTCGGCAGGACCTCGGGGAGCGTGTCGGGGAAGTCCAGGTCATAGCTGAGGATCGCCACGAGCGGCGCCGACTGCGCCTTGACCCGGTTGCCGGGGGCCAGCCGCGCGATGAGCCGCTCCCGGGCGTCGGCCGAGCGCACGAGGGTGACGCGCATCGGCTGGCCGTTGATCGCGGTGGGCGCCCACTTGATCAGCTCGTGGACGGCCCTCATCTGGGCGTCGGTGACGGGCTCGTCGGTGAACCGGTAGGCGGTGTGCGCCTCGCGGAACAGCAGGTCCGCGCCCGCATCGTCCAGGGCGAGCGGGGCGACCTCCGGCACGACAGCCAGGTGGGCCGAGCCGGTCGGGCGGGCCCCGTGCTGGCGTCCCGAGGACTGGGGGCCATCGGAGGAGAGGGGATCGTTCGGGGTGGCGGTCGTGGCGACGGACATCAGGTACCTCCGGGTAGATAGTTGATCGATCATCTAACTACCCAACACCGGCCCCAGCCGATCCATTCCCGGCGCTCACCGAGCTGCGCGCGACACCTCCTGGCAGGCCAGCGCCAGCTCGACGTCGTCCCGACGCTCGCGCACCACCCGCCGCAGGCCCGCGGGCAGGTCGGGGTCGACGAGGAGCATGTCCGCGGCTGCCACCGTGGCGGTGCCGGTCGGCGGGAACAGGCCGCGAGCCAGGGTCAGGCCCTCGATCGGCGAGTGGTCATCCACCAGGCCGACGATCTGCTCCACGTACCGCTGCCGGTAGGGCTCGAGCAGCTCCACCGGGGTGTCGGGGTGGGCGAACCCGGCGAGGGTGGAGCCCAGCGCCACGGTGGACAGCCCACCGCTGATCGCAGCAGCCCAGGCCGCCTCCTTGGCCGCGGCATCGGGCATCGCCGCCCGCGCCTGGGCGGCGAACTGCGCCCCCTTGGTGGTGGGGTCGGCAGCGAGCTCAGCGTCGATGAGCTCCGCCCCGGCCGCCCCGGAGGCGACGCACCGGATCACCGCTGCCCAGCGCAGCTCGTCCTCGAGCGGAAGGCCGGCGATCTCGGCACGACCCGCGAGCAGGTCGCGGAGGCGGTCGAGCTGTGCCGGTTGCCCGGCCGACTCGATGTGCAGGCGCGCCAGCGACAGCTGCCGGTCGGACCCCGGCTCGGCAGCGTCCAGCATCGCCTCCGTCGCCATGGCCATGCGCTGCCTCAGGTCGGAGCGCAGCTCAGGGGCCACGAAGCGGGTGCTGGCCGTGACCAGCAGCCCGCGCACGGTGTCGATGATGGCGGGACGGTCCTCGTGGGCGAGCCCCACCAGTGCCGCCGCGACGAACTCCTGCGCCGGCAGGCCGAGGTCGCGGACCTGCTCCCAGAGCGCACCCCAGACCACCGCCCGGGGAAGGGACTCGACCAGGTCCCCGACGCCCACGAGTGCCGTCGCAATGCTCGCCGGGTCCAGCCGCACCTTCGCGTAGGTGAGGTCGTCGTCGTTGACCAGCAGGAGGTCAGCCGCCCGAACCCCGACCAGCTCGGGAACCTCCGCACCCGCCCCCGGCACATCCACCTCGACCCGGGCATCGCGCACCAGGCGGCGGCGCCCCTGCATCTCGGTCCATCGGTAGGCGCCGATCGCGATGCGGTGCGGGCGCAGCACCTGGGAGACGCCGATCGGCCGGGTGGCGGGCAGCTGCTCGACCAGCACGCGGGCGTAGGAGCCCGACTCGTCGAGCTCGACATGCGCCTGCAGGGTCGTCACCCCGGGCTCCCGCAGCCACACCTTGGCCCACTCCCCGAGGTCCCTGCCACTGGCCACCTCCAGCTCCGCCAGCAGGTCGGCCAACGTCGCGTTGCCCCAGGCGTGGCGCTCGAAGTAGCGGTTGACCCCGGCGACGAAGGCGTCGTAGCCGACGTAGGCCACCAGCTGCTTGAGCACCGAAGCGCCCTTGGCGTAGGTGATGCCGTCGAACTGCTCCCACAAGCCCTCAAGCCCGGGGACGTCGGCGACCACAGGATGGGAGGAGGGCAGCTGGTCCTGCTGGTAGGCCCAGGCCTTCTGCGCCAGGGCGAAGGTGGTCCAGGCCCCGGTGAAGCGCGTGGCCGACGCGGCGACGCCGTACCCCGCCCAGTTCGCGAACGACTCGTTGAGCCACAGATCGTCCCACCAGCGCATGGTCACGAGGTCGCCGAACCACATGTGGGCCATCTCGTGCATGATCACCATCGCCCGGGTCTCGCGGGTGGCCTGCGTGACCCGGGAGCGGTAGAGGAACGCGTCCTCGCGGAAGGTGACCACGCCCGGGTTCTCCATCGCCCCGAAGTTGAACTCCGGGACGAACACCTGGTCGTACTTGCCGAAGGGGTAGGGCACCACGAACTCCCGCTCGTAGTGCGCAAGCCCGGCGCGGGTGATGTCGAGGATCTCCTCGGAGTCCAGGTGCTCGGCCATGGACGCCCGCACGAAGAGCCCCAGCGCGTACCGGCCGTGCGGGCCCTCGTACTCCGAGCGCACGACGTGGAAGGGGCCGGCGCACAGGGCGGCGAGGTAGGTCGGCAGCGGATGGGTCGGGGCGAACACCCACCGCGCAAGCCCCGGCTCCACATGCAGCGGATCGGGCGTGGGGCAGTTGGAGACGACCTGCCATCCGGCCGGCGCGAGCACGTCCCACGTGAAGCGGGCCTTGAGGTCCGGCTGCTCGAAGCAGGCGAACACCCGCCGGGCGTCCGCGGCGGCGCACTGCGTGTACAGGTAGGTCTGCCCATCGGTCGGGTCCACCGAGCGGTGCAGGCCCTCGCCGGTGGTCATGTACCGGCAGCGGGCGCGCACCACGAGCTCGTTGTCGGCCGCGAGGTCCGCCAGCGCCAGCCGTGCCCCGTCGTAGCCGGTGACGTCCAGCGCCCTGCCGTTCAGCTCCGCGGAGAGCACCTCGTCGGCGAGCAGGTCGATCCATGTGGCCGAGCCCGGCTCCCGAGCCGTGAACCGCACGGTGCTGGTCGAGGTGAACGTGGGGCTCGATTCGACGTCCCGCAGGTCCAGCGTGATCAGGTACGACTCGACCTCGAGGAGTCCGGCGCGGGTGACGCACTCCTCGCGGGTGATGTTCTGCGACATCCCCACATCCTCCCGCGTGGCGGCGGGGAGGGCGACTCCGGGGAACGGTCACCGGCGCTGCCGACCACGAAGTCCGCGTGGAATTGCCCCTCTGCAGGTGCATCCGAATCGGCTCCTGCGGCGGAATGTCTTGGTGAAGGGCCCACCGCCCCGTCCACGTCACCATCGAGGAACATCAGAGGAGGAGCCCACGATGAGCGTCATGGCGCCCTCCAATGGCCATTCCCGCGGTGCGTTCGCCCCATCGAAGGCGGCAGTTTGGCACTATGGGTTCCATGTTGACCGAGATGACCGACATGGAGGTCGCCCACGGCTTCCGCGCCGGCCATGAGGACTCCCTGGCGGAGGCCTACCGGCGGTGGTCGCGCATGGTGCACGCCACAGCGATGCGTTCGACCGGGAACGCCGAGGACGCCGCGGACATCACCCAGACGGTGTTCGTCAACGCCTGGCGCGGTCGGGAGACCTACCGGCCCGAGGCAGGTTCATTGCCCGGGTGGTTGATGACCATCACCCGCCGCCGCATCGCCGACCACTGGGAGTCCCGGACCCGGGACGCCAAGGTCCGGTCCGCGGTGGAGTCGGTGGAGCCGGCGGTCGACTTCGCCCCCCCAGACACCGAACGCATCGCCGCGCAGATGTTCGTCGCTGACGAGATCGAGCGGCTGGGCGATCCCGCAGGTCGGATCGTCCGGATGGCGTTCTACGAGGACCTGACCCATACCCAGATCGCCGACCGGCTGCAGATGCCGATCGGAACCGTGAAGAGCCACATACGCCGGTCGCTGGAACGGCTGCGCGCAAGGATGGAGGTGGAAGATGTCGCACTGTGATGAGACAACCCTGGCACTGGCTGCCCTCGGTGAGGACATCCCCGCCGACGAGTCAGCGCACCTGCAGTCGTGCAGCCTGTGCATGGCTGACGTCGCCGAGCTGACCGGAATCGTCACCCTCGGCCGCGAGGCCCCTGCCGAGCTCCCCGAGGTTCCCGACCGCGTCTGGACCGGGATCCGCCAGGAGCTGTCGCTGGTGGGTGCACCCGACGGGTCGGATGCTGTCCACCCGCCGCTGCGCAGCGTTCCCTCGATGCAGCCGACACCTGAGCCGCCCTCCGCGGACACCACTGTGGTCCCCATGGAGCGACGCCGCAGCCGCGGCGCGAAGTGGGGCGGCTTCGCGGTGGCCGCGGCGGCCGGCGCAGTCGTCGGCGGCGCCGTGGTCTGGTCCGCCGTGGACAGCGGCGGCTCCGGCGTCGGCTCATCCGAGCAGATCGTCGCCCAGGCGGTCCTCGCGCCGCTGACCGAGACTGTGTCCGAGCCCGGGAAGGCGACGGTGCTGGACAGCGCCGACGGCGAGGTCGTGCGTGTGGACGCGCGCTCCCTGCCGGCCAACGATGGCTTCTACGAGGTGTGGCTGCTCGATGCCGACGCCACGAAGCTCGTCGCCCTCGGCGCCCTGCCCGCCGGCTCAGTCGGCACGTTCACGATCCCCCCTGGCCTGTCGATCGAGGACTTCCCCGTCGTCGACATCTCCCTGGAGAGCTACGACGGTGACCCGAGCCACTCAAAGAAGTCCCTGATGCGCGGGGCGCTCGAGGCCTGACCTGCCGGGCGGCCGACCGTTGCGCCTTTGGGCCGGTGGGCCGGTGGGCCATTGCTCAGGCATACGCTTCGGCACATGCCCGCTGCCCTTCCTCTCGCCCCGGGTCTCTGGCGCGTCCCGACCGTGCCCTGGGACCTCATCAACTCGTTCCTCATCCGGGCCGCGGACGGCTCCATCACCCTGGTTGATACCGGGTTGAAGACTGCACCCGCTCGGGTCGTCGCAGCGCTGGAGGAGATCGGCTCGGGCCCGAGCGATGTGACCACGATCGTGCTGACCCACGCCCACCCCGACCACGCCGGCGGAGCCGCTGACATGGCACGGCGCACCGGTCAGGGAATCACGGTGCACCCCGACGACGCTGACTATGTGCGCACCGGCAGCTCTCCTTCGCGTGACGACTCCTTCCGCCTGGGCCGGCTGCTTGTCCGCACGCCAGGCGCGGACCCCGCTCCCGTGGCGCGGACGATGTCCGACGGAGAGCTCCTCGAGGGCAGCGACCTGCGCGTCCACCACACCCCCGGGCACACGCCGGGGCACTGCTCGCTGCTCCACGAGCCGTCCGGGACGCTCATCACCGGGGATGCCATCTGGAACATGCGCTCCCGGCGCACCTGGCCGGTGCTCGCCTTCTGCACCAACGCCGGCCTGACCGAGCAGACGGCCGCCACGCTGGGCGAGCTCGACTACACGACGGCGGCGTTCACGCACGGCCCCGACATCCAGGGCACGGGCCGGGAGGCGATCCGGGAGTTCCTGGCCAACCCGACGAGGTTCGGCCCGGGGCTGTAGCGCTGCCCACGTTCGCCGGGCACACGACGCGAGGGAGCCCCGTTCCGATCGTGGGATCGGAACGGGGCTCCTGGCCGGTCAGCTCAGTTATCGGTCGCGGTCACTTCTCGACCGGGGGCAGGTCCAGCGGACGCAGGACGCGATCGATCGCGTGGGCGATCTGCTTGTTGCCCTCGTTGATGTCGGCGGCGATCACCCGAGCGTTGCGGGAGTTGCCGTCACGGTCGCGCAGGCGGATCTGGCCGTCGACCACCTTCACACCCAGAGCACCCTTCTGGGCCATCGGGATCCACGCACCATCAGCGGCAACCGCGGCCTTCGAGTCGATCGTGGCGCCGGGGAAGACGTGGTACAGAAGGACCGTCTCCACGGTGTCGATCCCGAGGCCCGCCACCGCCGAGAAGACCTTCTTCTCAGAGCTGATCTTCTTGCCGGTGAGGTCCTCCGCGAGGATGCGGAAGGCCTTATCGGTGGGCGCGAAGGCAGTCAGGGCAACCGAGCCGTCTGCCAGCAGGCCGACCGGCGAGTTGGGCTTGGCGCCCAGGACCGCGAGCACGGCGGCCGTCAGGATGTCGAAGTCCTTGCTGTTCTTGTCGAACTTGGCGTTGCTGACGTCCAGCACGGCGGCCAGCGAGGTGTTGCCGTCGGCAGCGGTGGCGGCGGGGGCGGCGAGGGCCCCGGCGGCCAGGGCGGCGGCGGAGGCGGCGGCGATTCCAGCGGCGATCTTGCGCATGATGTTCTCCTGATGGGGGGTGGGGCCCGACCTGTTCGAGCTCTCATCCCCTACTTCTGCCGGAGCCCCCGGATCGGATGCACAAGTTCAGAGGAATCTTTGCGCAAGTTGTTCAGCGGCCTCCTGCGCGCCCGGGATCACCCGATCCATACCGCTTTGATGTTGGCGAACTCCCGGATCCCGTGGCCGCTGAGCTCCCTGCCGTAGCCCGACCGCTTGGTCCCGCCGAACGGCATGTCGTTGTAGGAGATCGTCATGCCGTTGATCGTGACGACGCCGGAGTCGAGGTCGCGGATGAACCGGTCCTGCTCCTGTGAGTCGGTGGTCCAGGCATTCGATCCCAACCCGTAGTTGGTGCCGTTGCCCAGCTCGATGGCCTCCTCGATCGAGTCCACCCGGTAGAGACCGGCGACGGGACCGAACACCTCCTCGGCGTACATGGCCATGTCCGGGGTCATGTCGGCCACGACGGTCGGCTCGTAGAACCACCCGGGGCCGTCCACCGCCCGACCGCCGCAGAGGATCGACGCGCCCTTGGCCCGGGCATCGGAGACCATCGTCTCGACGTCGCGTCGCCCCGACTCGGTCGCCAGCGGGCCGACGTCGGTCGCGTCGTCCATCGGATCACCGACCACGAGGGCGGCCATCCGGGCGACGAACGCCTGGGCGAACTGGTCGTACACGTCGGTGTGCACGAGGAAGCGCTTGGCCGCGATGCAGGACTGCCCGTTGTTCTGGCAGCGCGCGGTCACCGCCACCTCCGCGGCACGCTCCACGTCGGCCGAGGGCATCACGATGAACGGGTCGGACCCGCCGAGCTCCATCACGGTCTTCTTGATCTCGTCGCCGCAGATGGCGGCCACGGACTGCCCCGCGGGCTCGGAGCCCGTGAGGGTGGCCGCGCGCACGCGTGGGTCGCGCAGCACCGCCTCGACCTCGCGGGCGCCGATCAGCAGCGTCGTGAAGCACCCCTGCGGGAATCCCGCCCGCCGATAGAGGTCCTCCAGGTAGAGGGCGCACTGCGGCACGTTGGAGGCGTGCTTGAGCAGGCCCACGTTGCCGGCCATGAGCGCCGGGGCGGCGAACCGGACCACCTGCCAGAGCGGGAAGTTCCACGGCATCACCGCCAGGACCACGCCGAGCGGGGCGTAACGGGCGTACGCCTGCGAGGCACCCACCGCGGCCGGGTCGACCGGCTCGTCGGCCAGCAGGCGCTCGGCGTTGTCGGCGTACCAGCGCATGCCCTTCGCGCACTTGGCGGCCTCGGCGCGCGCCGACTTCAGGGTCTTGCCCATCTCGAGGGTCATGATCTGCGCGATCGACTCGTTGTCCTCGTCGAGCAGGTCGGCGGCCCGACGCATCAGCGAGGCACGCTCGGCGAAGGTGGTCGTGCGCCAGGTCCGGAACGTGGCGTGGGCGGTCGTGATCGCCTCGGCGACCTGCGCGCTGCTGTGCGCGTCGAAGGTCCGGAGGGTCTCACCGGTTGCAGGGTTCTGGGTTGCGATGGCCATGGGCGACATCGTGGCATCCCGAACCGTGGGTGCGCCGGTCGGCGGGGATGTGTACGTGGTCGACCGGGTGGTCGTGGGTGGGTCAGGCGTCCTGGCGGCGCCAGAGCGCCATGCGCACCGGGTCCTCCCCGCGCGGGCGCAGGATCCCGTCGGGCCACAGGGTGTCCTCGTCGGAATCCACGGCGCGCAGGTCCGCGGTGGCCAGCCGCGCACCCGTGAGGTCCGCACCGCAGAGGACGGCGCCGCGCAGGGTCGCGGCCTCCAGGGTCACCCGGCGAAGGTCGGCCCCGGTGAGGTCGGCGTCCCGGAGGTCGGCCCCGAACAGGTTGGCCCCCACCAGGATCGCGCCGGTGAGGTCCGCCCGCCGCAGGTTCGCCCCGGACAGGTCGGCCGAGCTCAGGTCCGCCCCTCGGAGGAAGGTCCCGTGCAGGTCCGCGCGGACCAAGCGGGTCCCGACGAACGTGGCCCGGGTCGCCCGTGCCCCGGCCAGCGCGGCCTGGCGCAGGTTCGCGCCGTCGAAGCACGTGGCGGTCAGGTCGGCGCCGGTGAGGTCGGCGCGGACCAGGCGGAACCCGGAGACGTCGGCCCCGGCCAGCGGCCGGTCGGTGGCGGTGGTGCGTGTGGGCCAGGGGATCGGCATGTCCCCAGAGTGCGCCCCACGGGTGGCCGGACCCCGGCCCGCACGCGTCATGTGCACATCGGTCAGGTGAACGTCACGCCAACCCGTTCACCGTGGCGGGGCGCCGCACGTACGTCAGAACCAGGCCTTCCGCTCCACCATGTAGGTCTGGTAGAACTCCTGGTCGGTCTTGGTGAGGTAGATGATCCCCTCGATCAGGCCGATGATCGAGCCGACGCCGCACGTCAGGACGGTGATCACGATCCGGATCAGGCCGCCGGAGGTGTCCCCGAGGATGAACCGGTGGATCCCCAGGCCGCCGAAGAGGATCCCCATGATCCCGCAGAGGATCTTCTTGGAGTTCACGTCGGCGGGAATGCCCGGCTGCTGGGCGTACGGGTTGGACATCGGGACCTCCTTGGTCGGCTGCTCTCAGCCTACGGCTCTGCTCAGCACGCGGTGTTGAATGGCCCCCATGACGCCGGCCCCCTTCCACTTCCAGGTGGGTGCGCGCCATGGGATGGCCCGCACCGGGGTGATCACGACGCCGCACGGCCAGATCCGCACCCCGGCGTTCATCCCGGTCGGGACGAAGGCCACGGTCAAGGGGGTGCTGCCCGAGTCCGCGACCGCGCTGGGCGCCCAGGCGGTGCTGGCCAACGCCTACCACCTGTACCTGCAGCCCGGGGCCGACATCGTGGACGCCGCCGGTGGGCTCGGTGCGTTCATGAACTGGCCCGGACCGACCTTCACCGACTCCGGCGGCTTCCAGGTGATGAGCCTGGGGGTGGGGTTCAAGAAGGTGCTGGCGATGGCAGTCGACACCCCCGCCGACGACGTGATCGCACCCGGGAAGGACCGGCTGGCCCACGTCGACGACGACGGCGTGTCGTTCGTCTCCCACCTCAACGGCTCGAAGCACCGGTTCACCCCGGAGTCCAGCATGCGCGTGCAGCACCAGCTGGGCGCGGACATCATGTTCGCCTTCGACGAGTGCACGACGCTCATGAACACCCGCGCCTACCAGGAGCGCTCGGTCGACCGGACGGCGACGTGGGCCCGCCGGTGCGTGGCCGCCCACCAGCAGCTGACCCGGGAACGCGCACACCGGCCCGTACCAGGCCCTGTTCGGCGTGGTGCAGGGCGCGCAGTTCGAGGACCTGCGCCGGGCCGCAGCCCGCGACCTCGCCGGCCTGGAGCTCGACGGGTTCGGGATCGGCGGGGCGCTGGAGAAGGCCAGGCTGGAGACGATCGTCCGGTGGGTGAGCGAGGAGCTGCCCGAGGACCGGCCGCGGCACCTGCTGGGCATCGGTGAGCCCGACGACCTGTTCGCCGGCGTCGCCGCGGGTGCCGACACGTTCGACTGCGTGATGCCCTCCCGCGTTGCCCGCAACGGGGCGATCCTGTCGCGCGACGGGCGCTACAACATCGTCACCGCCGCCAATCGGCGCGCGTTCGAGCCCCTGGACCCCGAGTGCGACTGCTACACGTGTGCGCACTACACGCGGGCCTACGTGCACCACCTCTCGAAGGCCGACGAGATGGCCGGGCACACGCTGGCCACCATCCACAACGTGCACTTCCTCGTGGACCTGGTCGACCGGATGCGCGGCGCCCTCGAGGACGGCGACTTCGACGCGTTCCGGGTCGAGTACCTCGGCCGGTACTACGCCCGCAGGGCGTCGGCCGGCTCGGGCTCCGGATCGGCGGGTACTCCGTAGGTCGGCTCGCGGCGCTTGACCGCGGCGATCACCCGGTAGGTGATGGGCATCACGAGGATCTCGACCGCCACCTTGTACAGGTACCCGGTGATCACGTAGTTCACGAACGTCCACCCGGTGATGACCCCGTAGAAGGCGATGGTGCAGAACACCAGCGTGTCGGCGAACTCACCCACCGCAGTCGAGCCGATCAGCCGGGCCCAGAGCCGCGACTCCAGCGTGCGGGCCTTGATCCGGACCAGGACCCAGGCGTTGAGCATCTGGCCGACGAGGAAGCCGGCCAGGCTCGCCAGCACGATCCGGGGCACGAACCCGAGCACCGCCTCGAACGCGTCCTGGTTGGGCCAGTCGTCGGCGGGCGGCGCCTGCTGCACCAGCCAGAAGGTGGCCGCGGCCAGGGCCGACATCCCGAACGCCAACCAGATGGCCCTGCGGGTCGCGCGCCACCCGTAGACCTCGGACAGGACGTCGCCGACCACATAGACCAGCGGGAACAGGAAGGCTCCCCCGTCGGTGATCAGCGGTCCGACGGCGATCAGCTTCGTGGCCCCGATGTTGGAGATCAGCAGCAACCCGACGAACACCGCCACAACGGTGGCGTAGTGGCCCGACGTGCGGGCGAACGCGGGTCCCTGCGGCGGCGCCGGCTCCGGGCTGGGATCCGCGTTCATCGGTGTCGTGCTCATGGGTGCGCCATTGAACCACCGACGAGCCCCCCAGGCGAACACCCCGCGGGATCACGTCGGGTCTGCTGGCCCCAACACCGGATCGTGTCGGGTCTCCGCGCACGCGATCAGTTCGAACCCGACGCGATTCACGGCAGAGGGCTCACCGGACGGGCCGTCCCCACGTCGCCGGGCAGGGGGGCAAAGGGGGACACTTCAGGTGTGACGCGGACGTTGTACGCACTCGGGCGCTGGTGCGCCGAGCATGCCGTGCTCGTCCTGGTCCTGTGGCTCGCCCTCCTCGGTGGCGTCCGGATCGCCGATCGGGCCCTGCCGCCCCCGGCGCTGGACCCCTTCGTGCTGGCCGGTACCGACAGCGCCTCCGCCCAGACCCTGCTCAACCGGGCGTTCCCGGGGGCGGCCGCCGAGCCTGTGCCGCTCGTGGTGGCCGACGAGACCGACCTGGGCTCAGGGTTCGGTGCGCAGACCCTGGCCGGGATCGCCGAGGCGGTGGCGGCGGTCCCGGGGGTCAACGACGTGCGCGGGCCCGAGGACAACGTGGACCTGCTCGCCGACAACGGTCGGGCGGCGATCCTGCAGCTGACCCTCGCCGAGCAGGCCGCCGGCGACGCCGCCGCCGGCAACGCGATCCTTGCGGTGGCCACCGAGGCCGCCACAGCCGCCTCGCCGACCGCCCGTGTGGCGCTCGGCGGCTACCTGGGGGCGCAGATCTCCCGGACGGACACCCGGACGTCCGAGGCGATCGGCCTGTTCCTGGCTGTGATCGTCCTGCTCTACACGCTGCGCCGCGGATGGCCGGTGGCCGTCCCACTGGCCACAGCCATGGTCGCTGTGGGGATCGGCCTGGCGATCATCGGCCTGCTGGGGCGCCTGGTCTACATCCCCGAGGAGGCGCCCACCCTGGGCACGATGCTGGGCATCGGCGTGGGCATCGACTACGCGCTCTTCCTGGTCATGCGCCACCGCAACCTGCTTCGCGCGGGCTTCTCGGTGCCGGACGCCGTCGGCCGCACGGCCGGGACGGCGGGGGCGGGCATGGTCTTCGCCGGGGCCACCCTGCTGGCCGCGGTCTGCGGGCTGGCGCTGACCGGCATCTCCTTCCTCGCATGGCTGGGCTACTCGGCGGGGATCGTGGTCGCCCTGGCCCTCCTGGCCGCGCTCACCCTCGTCCCCGCGCTGCTGGGGCTGATGGGGCTGCGGGCCCTGCCGACGTCACAGCAGCGCCAGGTGGCCGCCGGCGACGTCCTCGAGGAGCGCAGCGACGACGACCTCGACCGCGGCGGGTGGGCGCGCATGGCCGACGTGGTCACGAGCCATCCCTGGCCGTTCGCATTCGCCGCGACGGGTGTCCTGCTGGCGCTGGCGACACCCATGCTGTCGATGCAGTTCCAGCAGGTGGACTCCTCCGCCCTGCCCGATGAGACCACGGCGCACCAGGCCGGCGACATCATCCGGGAGTCGTTCGGACCCGGCTGGTCGGGACCGCTGGCGATCGTCGCCCAGCTGCACCGAGCCGCGGCCATCCCCGAGGAGGCCGGGTCCGAGGAAGCCGGGTCCGGGGCGGACGACGGCGGGGATCCGCGTGCCCGGGATCCGCGCCTGGTGGCGATCACCGAGGAGCTGACCGCCACCGACGGGCTCACCGAGGTCTCCGACCCGATCGTGAGCACCGACGGGGGCGTCGTGATCTGGCGGGCGGTGCCGAGCACCGGGCCCTCGGACAAGGCCACGGAGGCGCTGGTCACGCGGATGCGCGCCGACGTGCTGCCCGCCGCGACGGCCGGCGCCGACATGACGGCGTACGTCGGGGGCGTGACCGCGGCCCGCACCGACCTTTCGCTGCGGATCGCCGAGCGGCTGCTGCCCTTCATCCTGGGTGTGGCCACCCTGAGCTTCCTGCTGCTGATGCTCGCCTACCGCTCGCTGGTGATCCCCGCCAAGGCTGCGGCGATGAACCTGCTGTCGATCGCCGCGGCGTACGGGGTCGTGGTCGCGGTGTTCCAGTGGGGATGGGGTGCGCAGCTGATCGGACTCGACGGACCGGTGCCCATCGAGTCGTACGTGCCCATGATGATGTTCGCGGTCCTGTTCGGCTTGTCGATGGACTACGAGGTGTTCCTGCTCACCGCGTTCAACGAGCACTACCAGCGCACCGGCGTCATCGTCACCGCGGTGCGCCGCGGCCTGGCCGACACCGGCCAGCTGATCACGGCCGCCGCACTGATCATGGTCGCGGTGTTCATCTCGTTCGTGATCCCCGACAACGCGGTGGTGAAGATGTTCGGCGTGGGGCTGGCCACCGCCGTCCTGGTGGACGCCACGATCGTGCGCTGCATCCTCGTGCCCAGCCTGATGGTCCTGGCCGCGAGGTGGACGTGGTGGCTGCCCAACTGGCTGGATCGCGCGCTGCCGCAGGTGCACATCGAGGGCGACCCAGCCCAGTTGGAGACCGTGGGCACGCTGCGCACACCGCTGCCGTCGGACCAGCGCCCCGGCTCAGGGCCACTCGCGCTGATCACCGCGGTCCTGGCGGCGTGGGTCCTGGGAACTGCGCTGGTCAGCGAGCCGGGCATGGCTCCCGGAGGTGCCCTCGCCCTCGCCGCTGCCGGTGGTGGGGCGCTGGCCTACCTCCCGCGCGCGACGCGCGGCTCGGGGGGCTCACTGCTCGTGCGCCTGGTCCTGATGCTCGGCGGTGCCGCGATCAGCGCCGCGGCGTTCAGCCTGGTCGGCGGGCTGACCCCGGCCACCCGCAGCAGCACCGCGACGCAGGCAGCGATCGCGATCCTTGTCCCGGCGCTGATCACCGCCCTGACACCGGCACGCAGGGCGGCGATCCCGGTCCTGCTCGGCTCGGTCCTCGCAGTGAGCGCGCTCAGCGGGTCCGCCTCGGTGGCCGACGTGCTCCTGACCGCCCTGCTCGCCGCGGCGCTGACGCGGTTGCTCGGGGCGCTGGGGCGCGCACTGGGGCGGGGAGTGGAACCCTGGGACGGCGGGGAGGCATCCGTCGGGCTGGAGGATGGCGCCGAGGCACCCGAGTCCACGATGGCCGCAACAGCCCCCAACCGGTCGGGGGTGACGCCATGATCCGCACCTCCGTGGCCATCGGGGCCGCCGGCGTCGTCCTGCTGGCGGCGGCGGGCCCGGCCGCGAGCACCGTCGGCGCCACCAGCCCGCCGCCCTCCTGGGATGCCATGGTGCCGGCCACCACGGCTCCGGCAGCGGCCACCGAGCCCGTCGAGGTCGTCAACGACGAGCTGGTCCTGGCCGAGCTCGACGCCACGGGCCTGCCGGAGCGCGCCGTCCTGATCAGCCGGACCACCGTCTCGGGTGCCGAGCGTGAGCTGGTCGACCCCGCGAGCACCACCAACGTGCGCTACCTCGACCGGCTCGGCCGTCCGGAGACCGGCCCGGACGGCGTCGTGCTGGTGGTGGGCGGGGAGCGCCCGACAGTGCTCACCGAGGCACGGTTCGACAAGCCGCTGCCGGTCGCGGTCCACGCGGAGTACGCCGTCGGGGGCAGCGTCGTCCCGGCCGCGACGGTCCCGGGCACGGCCGGTGACGTCACCGTCACCTACACCCTGACCAACACCACAGCGGAGCAGACGACGTTGACCTACACCGACGCTGCCGGCCAGGAGCAGCAGTCCACCGAGCCCGTGTTCATCCCGTTCCAGGGTGTCCTGACGGTCACGCTCCCGGAGGGTGCGCAACTGGTGGAGGCACCCGACGCGATGCTGGCCACCGACGACCAGGGCCGGACAGTGGCCCGCTGGAACGTCTCGCTGTTCCCCCCGATCAGCACCCCGATCCAGACGATCGCCCTGACCATGCGCGATGACCGGGCCGGGATCCCCGCAGCGACCGTCGTGCTGACGCCCGCCGGCTCCGACCAGGACCCGGCGACCGGCTTCTCCGCGGACCTGCTGACCGGGGCGGACGAGGGCAACGCAACCCTCTACGAGGGTCTGGCGGCACTCGATGCCGCGGCGGTGCAACTGGCGACCGGCTCCGACCAGCTCGCCACGGGGCTGGCCGGCCTGGCCGGCGGGGCGAACGCCGCTGCCGGCGCATCGGACACCCTGGCCACCGGCATCGACGGCCTTGCCGAGGGGGCCGGGAAGGCGGCGGACGCCTCCGACTCGCTGGCCACCGGCGTGAGCCGCCTGGCCAACGGGGCCGACGACATCTCCGCAGGGTCCGAGGAGCTTGCCGGGGCTCTCGGCCAGGCTGCGACCGGCGCCGACGAACTGGCCGAGGCCACAGCCGCGCTGGCCCGGGCGACGTCGGGCTCCCCCAGCGACCAGATCGCCCCCCTGATCACGGGGGGCGCCCAGATCGAGGCCGGCCTGTACGCGGCCGCCGCCAGGATCGGGGGACCCTCGGATCCCGTCCTGAGCCTCATCACCCCGCTGCCCCCCGACGGTGACGACGTCTGTCCAGCTGGGGGCACCGCCCCGCCCGACGACGACTGCGTGACGATCTACCAGGGCGTGCGCGCGCTGCGCGACGGGCTGAAGGCCGTCGACGCGGTCGTCGGCAGGCTCGAGGGCAGCGTGGACGAGGCGCGCGACGCGTTCGCCGCTCTCGTCGCCGACCTCGGGTCCATCAAGGACGACGTGGACGACGCCGCCCAGGGCGCCCAGGAGCTCTTCGACTCACTGTGCGTGGCCATTCCCCCGGCCACCGACCCCGTCCTGGACCAGGCGTCCTGCGACCAGATCCAGGCCGTCATCGACTCCGCCGAATCCGCACTCGACACAGCCGCGGG
>CAVPNX010000002.1:0-54949 GCA_963706885.1 uncultured Actinomycetes bacterium
TTCACGTACGAGGGCGATGATCCGTTGTTGGCGGTCGGTCACGGTCAGGGGCCGGTCCGGGCGTCGGGACCAGTACGTGTCGGGGCCGTCGTCTAACCGGATGCGTAGCGCGGCCCACATGGCCAGCGGGCCGGAGATGGTCGACACGGCTGAGCGCAGGAACCACGGCTCGGCCAGGGAATGGTCGAACTCCAGCCCCAGGACGGCGATGACGGCACCCCGGTAGCGGATCGGGAACGCCGTGGCCTCCCCACCGTCGGGGGCCCGGCCCGGAGTTCACGTACGGCGCAACCAGCGGGTAGTCCACAGCCAGTCGTGCCGACGGTGTTGTCACGATCGCGTTCGTGCGGTAGCAGACGGTGGCCGGGATGTCGGTGTCAAGGGGCACCGCCGAGTAAAGGTGGCGGATCTCAGGTTCGGCACCGAACATGCCCACGACCGCCAGGACCTGCCGATCAAGGTGGATGAACCCGATCGCGGTGACAATCGGCCGAAGGCTGAAGCACCCCCTGTGCGATGGACGCGGCCACCGTGTCGGGACGGGTCGTCGGCGAGCGTCCGCAGGAACGCCGCCAACGAGGAATCGGCCAGGAGCATCCAGTCCGACGGCACCGGCCCTTGACCATCCCCCGACCCAGGATCCTCCACGCCTCGGAGGGGACAGCCCGGATATGCCCTCCGCAGGTGCTGCCCGCCGGGACTCAGGGGCCCGCCTCGCGACGATCGGCAGGCGCAGGTTCGTCGCGACGTGAACGCGACCGTGGGACGGACCGCCACGGGGGCGCTGTCCGTCCCCCCGGTGCGCGGGATCCGCGACGCAGCAAGCCGGGATTCTGATGGCCAAGGGGTCTGGGTTTGGGTACGCCCCCCGGCCTCTACGGGGGAGCAACTGACCGGGGGGCGCACGACAAGGCTATAGCCAGGACATACCCGACGTCCACGCCGGGGGGTGGGGTTGGGAGTGCCCACTGGGGTGGGGAGATTCGAGTTCAGCCACGGTGGTGTCGTTCGAGGGAGCAAGCACCTCAAGCGGGGGCGGGCCGGTGTCGTGAGCCTCATCGAGTTGTTGACAGGGGAAGCATGGGCAGCCTAACCTTAGTAATGAGGTGGAGGTATCCGGGCTAGCTTGACATCAGCCGCGAGGGCAGCGCCCGCATCACTTCGGGCCCCCACCCCCGAGAGACGGGGGTGCAGGGAGGTCCGCCGTGGCACGCACAGAGGCAGGCGGAGCCAGCACTCCGCTTCGGTCAGCATTCGAGGCGCTGATCTACTGGGTGGAACTGGCAGTGCTCACGCTGTACGGCCCGGCGCAGTTGGACGACGCGCACGACCCCGTCGCGCTGCTCCGCCGGGGCCATCGGGAGCACCACCCGGACAGGCACTGGGCCGGGTGACCGCGATGAGCACCTCAACGAGCGCACACGGCGTGCCCGAGGACGCATACGCAGCCGAGGTCGGGGAGGACGAATCACCGGCCACCCGAGACCCCGGCGGCGAGGAGGGCCCGGCGGGGGCGACCTGAGCGCACGCACGCACAGCTGCTGGCACGCCAACCACCCCCGAATGAGAAGGGCTTCCATGCAGATCACGTCATTGACCGCGCTCGTGCAACAGCACCTCATCCTCGCCCGCGAGGCTTCCAGCGGGCGCAGCGCCCACACCGTCAACGGCGGCCACGACCACGCGCTGCGCCAGACGCTGATCGCGCTCGCGAGCGGTCGGCACCTCGACGACCACGAAAGCCCTGGGAAGCCACCCTGCACGTCCTGCACGGCGCGGTGCGCCTGACCCGCCGTGACTCGGCCTGGGACGCCACATCCGGCGATCACCTCGTCATCCCACCGGATCGCCACGGCCTGGGAGTACTCGGGGACAGCGTGGCGCGACTCACCGTGGCGGTTCACGCGTAGTCGGCGACCCCCACGATCCGGCGCTGGCTCGAACCAGCGCGATGGGCGGTGAGTGGCGGGGCAGCGGAGTTGGTCGCGGGGGATCACGACCAGAACAGGACGTGCCTTAGCCGCGGTAGTCGTCGGTGATCACCTGCGTGCAGTCGCCCACGTCCGCGATCGGCCCGACAACCTCCGGGCTGTTGAGGGCTGCGTGCGCACGGTCGCGGCCCAGGTTCCACGCCAGCGCGTCGTCCCGGAGTGGGGCGTAGTCCCGCAGCCCGAACATGCAGCGTGTGACCTCGGCCGGTAGCCGGTCGATCAGGGTGGGTGTCGCGTCCGCGCTCAGCGTGGACAGGTACAGCGTGTCCAGGGTCTGTCCTGCCTCGAACCGTTGGATGTTGCGCTGGGCTACCCAGGCGTCGGGGTTCATCGCGGCGAAGGCCAGCGTGAAGACCGCCGCTGAGATGAGGATGGCGCGTGCCAGCCACTGACCCGACAGCCGGATGCCTGCGACGAGCAGCAGGACGACGACCAGCCCCAGCCACAGTTCGAAACCGTCGACGAACAGGCGCAGCACCGTGTAGCCGTAGGCCTGCTGGTACAGCCCCATCCGGTACAGGGCGCTGGCGACGACGGCGAGCGTGAGCAGGCACAGGATGCCCAGGAGCGCGCGCAGCAGGATTCGGTCACCCCGGGTCGCGCGTGCGGCCACCCGCATCGTGAGCGCGACGACGACCAGGGTGAGGAACGTGGCTGTGGTCAGTTGGGCGAATCCCTGGTGCACGTACTCGGCGTAGGTGAGCCCAGTCATGCGCCGCAGGTACTCATGTCCTCCCCACATCGCCGTGCTCTGGGCGATGAGGAACCCGGCGACCACGGCCACCACCAGGCCCACAGGGACCGCCCACTCCCACGCATGCGCCGGGTGCCGGCCCTTGGGCAGCGACATGTGCGCGACCTCAGGTGGGTTGAGGGCCAGGTAGGCGCCGGTGAGCACGATCCCGGAGATGAGGACGAGCACGAACGTCCGCAGCACGATCGTGTCCCAGCCGAGGTCCGGGATGACGGCCTCGGCCCAGGTGCCGAAGACGGCGTCCCCGGACGCGAACAGCCCGCCGAACAGGGCCAGGGCGACCAGGGACAGGCCAGCGGTGCGCAGCGCCGGCCAGAGGACCGGCACCCGGCTCGTGGTACTGATCGTGCGACCGAGCAGCGGCAGGCCGCGCAGCGCCGACAGCGGCCAGGACACGACACTGGCCGGAATCGAGATGAGGGTGCGCCCAAGGGTCATCCCAACCGCTGCGACCACCACACCGACCAGGACGGACAGTGCGACCACCCCGCCGGCGTCCCGCAGCATCGTGGTCGACGCCAGAAGCGCAGCGATCAGGGCGCACGCGACCGCCCACGGGTGGCTCCGGTACCGGGCGACCCCCCACATCAGGGCCCCGGCGGCGAGCAGGGTGAGTCCCACCGCGAGCCCGACATTGCGCTCGGGCCACGTGAGCGCCGCCCACCCGCCCACGGCCAGCGCCCCGAGCACGGCCAGCGGCTGGGGTGGCAGGGCCCGCTCGGGCCAGAGCCCGTCCAGCACGTCCGTTCCGCCACCCGCTGGAACCGGCCCGAACCCGGCGCCTGGTGTCCCCGGGTTGGATGCCGCGCCCGGGACGGCAGGACCGCCCGGGGCGATTCTCGGACCGTGGGTGGGCGTGGGGGTCATCTCAGTGGGCATGGCAGCCTCCGTCACGGGGCGGGTGTGCGGGTCGGGGTCGGTGCGCAGGGGCAGGCTCGCCCGCAGCAGAGCTCCCGTCGCCGCGCGGTCGTTCGGCAGTGCGGTGATCGTTCCCCCGTGCAACTGGCACACCCATCGCGCGATGGCCAGCCCGAGACCCGTGCCGCCGGCCGCGTCCCCGCCGGAGCCGAACCGTTCGAAGACTCGTTCGGCTTCCTCGCCGGGGATGCCCGGACCTCCATCGCGGACCTCGAGCCACCAGGCGGAATCGTCGATCACGCGGGCGCTGACCAGCACCTCGCCCCCTGGCGGGCTATGCCGGATCGCGTTGTCCACGAGGTTCACCACGAGCTGTGTGAGCCGGGCGGGGTCGGCCTGCACGACGAGGTCCGCAGGCTGTGTCTCGCACCGGACCAGGATGTTGCGGGAGTCGGTCGGGGTCTCCGACGCAGCCGCAAGCAGCAGGTCGGCGATGCGCACGTCGGTGACCGACAGGGGGGCCACCCCGGCGTCGAGGCGGGCGAGGTCGAGCAGATCGGCAACCAGCGCTCCGAGCCGCTCGGACTGCCGCAATGCCCCCCTCAACGCCTCGTCGTCCGGGCTCACAACGCCGTCGACGAGGTTCTCCAGGAGAGCGCGCTGGGCGGCCAGCGGAGTGCGCAGCTCATGGGACACCGTGGCGACGACCGTCGTCGTTCCTGGTCGGCGGCGGCGAGGTCGGAGGCCATCGCGTTGAAGGCGACGGCGAGCTGCCCGACCTCGTCGGAGCTGGACGCCGTGACGCGTTGGCTGTAGTCACCGCCGGCCATCTTCTGAGCGGCGCGGGTCATCTCGCGCAGCGGCGAGGTCATCCCGCGTGCCAACCACTGGGTGACGCCCAGAGCAGCGGCGACCGTCACCGGGACGCTGGTCCACCACGGCACCTGCGCGGCGTCGCCGACCGCCGCCACGAGCACCGCCACGACCACGCTGACCCCCACGAGCAAGCCCAGCTTGGTCTTGATCGAGGTCAGAGCGTCCAGTGGGCGAGCGGGGTTCACTGGTGGACCTCGAGGGCGTAACCAACGCCGTGCACGGTGCGGACCCGCTGGCCGCCGATCTTCGCCCGCAAGGACTTCACATGGCTGTCCAGGGTGCGGGTGCCGGCAGCGTCGGACCACCCCCAGACCTCCTGCATGAGGGCATCCCGGCTGCGCACCGTGCCCGGATCGGCGGCCAGTGCCCACAGCAGGTCGAACTCGAGGGGAGTCAGGTGCACCCCACCACCCTCGACGCTGACACGCCGGGTCGCGGGATCGATCACCAGACCGGGCAGTTCGATGCTGCCCGCGCCCGAGGAGGCCAGCGCCGCCGCCCGCTCCACGCGGCGCAGCAGGGCCCTGACCCGGGCGACGACCTCGCGCATCGAGAACGGCTTGGTCACGTAGTCGTCGGCACCGACGCCCAACCCGACCAGCACGTCGGTCTCGTCGGAGCGTGCCGTGAGCATGAGAACCGGCACCGGTCGGATCGCCTGGATGCGCCGGCACACCTCGAGGCCGTCGAACCCGGGCAGCATCACGTCCAGCACGACCAGATCGGGCGAGTGCTGCTCGAACGCTGCGACCGCGCCTGGCCCGTCGTACGCCTGGTCGACGGTGAACCCCTCAGCGCGCAACCGATCAGTGACGGCCTGGTTGATCGTCGGCTCGTCCTCGACGACGAGGATCCGTGCGGCGTCGCCGGTCGATGAGCTCATGCAACGAGCGTAGGTGAGCGCTGCCTCAGGCTCCGGGGCCGACGTGTGGAGAATCCGTGAAGATCTGCTGATGATCCCCAGTAGGCCGGTGGTAACGCCTCAGGGGCGCCGGGCGCGGGTACCACAGCCACCGTGCGCTCGAGGCACGGTGATGTGTTGGAGCGGCTCCCCTGATCAGCCGCTGGAGCGGGTGGGCGCTGCGCGACGTTGATTGGCCGCCGGTCTCGCACCGAGGTTGCTCTGGGATTCGGGACGCGATCGACGTGCGTCAGCTGAGCGCGTGAAGGATCTCGGTGATGTCTCGGTCATCCCGAAGGGCTGGTCCCATCCCTCTGGAACCAGGCTTCGTAGCGGTCCTTTCGCTCGGGGTGCGTGAGTTCCATCCAGCGGCGGGCGGCTGCGACGGCGAAGTGACCGAACTGGGCCAGGACCATGGTGAAGTCGCTGGGCTCGTACGATCCGCCCCCTGCCGCCGGCGTCGCAGTAAGCGTCGTAGAGCTGCCGCGCCCTGTGGGGCTGCCCCTGCCAGAACCCGACGATGACCATCGCCAGTTCCTGAGCAGCTTCTGCTGGACCCGAGTTGTCCCAGTCGATCACGCACAACCCGCGAGCCGTGGCCTTCAGGTCGTCCGGCCACAGGTCCCGGTGGCAGAGCTGCTCGTCACGCGGAACCCGGAACAGGGGTTGCAGCCCCAGGAAGTGGGGGACGGAGGCTGCGAACTCACTCGCGAACGGGGACCGAGCTTCTTCCAGGGCGTTGGCTGTCGCGTGCCAGTCCTGAGGATCGACCGGGTCTGTGTACCAGGGGTCTACCCGGCCCGTGGTCCGGATTGGTTCCCGGTGCAGCAACGCCAGCAGGCGGCCCACAGCGTCAAGCTCCCGCCCGGGTCCACCTCGCGTAGGTCCACCCATTCGCTGACTCGCACCGTGGCGCCTCCGATCTGCGCCAGAGCGGTCCCCATGATCGTCTGTAGCGGCCGCGGGGCAGGGACACCTCGGTCGATCATCCCCGCGGGTGAACTCGTCACTGGCCGACGCTTCCCGCTCACCAAGGGCATGCCGTACCTCTTTGACGGCGTAGTCGCCCCGATCGGTACGCAACCTCCAGACGGTTCCCATCAGGCCACTGGCTGCCTCAGTGGGATCCGACATGGGATGACCCAGACCGAACTCCCTCGCCACCCGGCCACCGTCCACACCGGGAATCGTCCCGCAGGAGGCAGTGGGTCGACAACGTCGACGTGCCGGCGGCTGTGCACCGCACCGGAACCCAGCGTCACGACAACGCCGACACACCGCCGCCCTGAACACCGGTACCCCATGCAAGCAGTGAACGGGAGTGGATCGCCACCACGGTGCCGCCCGGTTGTGATGTTCCCGCGCAGGTAGTCGTTCCCGGCGGTGCTGCTGGGTGGCCCAGCGCTGCCGCGCGGCATCTGCGCTGATCGTGTTCGTCGTGACCGTCCTTGCCTCAGCGGCCGGGCTGCTGCTCCTCGGAGGTGAGGTGTTCAGCAGAGGTGCTGGCGCCTTGCCGATCCGCAGCAAACGCGACGCGAGTTGGGCGGGACAGCTGTGTACAAGAGGCTCAACTACGTCCTGGTGCCGGGATGGGAGCCGACGCCCCCGATCTGGCCGGGCTGGGGCCACCTGCTCAACGGCGGGCGATCCATCGACCCCGCAGAGCCCCCGAAAACAAGCGGATCCCCCTCACGACGGGGGAGACATGAGGGGCTTCGCGGTGGCCAGGGGCGGGGTCGAACCGCCGACCTTCCGATTTTCAGTCGGACGCTCGTACCAACTGAGCTACCTGGCCTTCGGTTCCGACGAACCGGGAACCGGTACCGGAGCGACCCCGACGGGACTCGAACCCGCGACCTCCGCCGTGACAGGGCGGCGCGCTAACCAACTGCGCTACGGGGCCTTGCGTTGCCGCGAGGCCGTTGTGCTCCACGTTCCGGGGACCGTGGTCCTGCCTTTCAACCTGTTGAGCTGGACGTAGCCCCAACGGGATTCGAACCCGTGCTACCGCCTTGAAAGGGCGGCGTCCTGGGCCACTAGACGATGGGGCCGGGACTGCTTGCCGTACCGACCCTGACTGGTGGTCGGGGACGGCGATAAGCATACGGGAGGCCATGACGATTTCCCAATTCAGCCCGTGCAGGTGCACCCTCGTGGGGGTGACGTGGGGCTGGTGGGCGTCGGGTTCGCCGAGTGGGGCAAGATTGTTGACGCTCCTGCGCAGAAGGGCTCCCCCCGTGGTGCGCCCGATGCGCGAGGAGCGACCGTGACGCGAGGAGTGCGTGATGAATGACCGCCTGAGCCCGCTGGACGTGTCCTTCCTCTACATGGAGGAGCTGACCACCCCGATGCACGTCGGCGGAGTGGCGATCTTCGAGGTCCCCGACGGCGGGTTCGACTACGAGCGGCTCGTCCGGCTGATCCGCGACCGGATCGCCCTGGTCCCCCGGTACCGCCAGCGCGTGCGCTGGGTGCCCGGCCACCTGGCCAACCCGGTCTGGGTGGATGACGAGCACTTCGACGTGACCTACCACGTGCGCCGCTCGGCCCTGCCGCGGCCCGGGTCCGACGACCAGCTCAACGAGTTGGTCGCCCGGATCATGAGCCGGCCGCTGGACCGCGCCCGACCGCTGTGGGAGATGTACCTCGTCGAGGGCCTCGAGGACGACCGGTTCGCCATCCTCACCAAGACCCATCATGCGATGGTCGACGGCGCCACCGCGGTCGACATCGGGCAGGTCATCCTGGACCCCAGCCCGGAGCCGCGGGAGGTGCCGGCGGACAGCTGGCGCCCGCTGCGCGAACCGTCCTCGGTTGAGCTCGTCGCCGGTGCGGTCAATGAGATCGCCCGATCCCCGAAGGCCGTCGTCGACACCGTGCGCACCGGCCTGATCGATGTCCAGGAGACGGTCGGCCAGCTCGGTCGCAGCGTCGTCGGGCTGGCGGCGGCGGCCCGCACGATGGCTCGGCCGGCCAGCTCCAGCCCGCTGAACGTGTCCATCGGTGGGGCCCGACGCTACGCCACCACCGAGACCGACCTCGAGAAGCTCAAGCGGATCAAGCGCGCCCACGGCGGGACGATCAACGACATCGTGCTCACCATCCTTGCCGGCGCGCTGCGCGCCTGGATGCTCACGAGGGCCGAGCCGGTCACCACGGGCAGCTCGATCCGCGCCATGGTGCCGGTGAGCGTGCGCACGCCCGGGGACACCTCGGGCAACCAGATCGCCGCGTTCCTGTGCGACCTGCCGATCGGGGAGCCCGATCCGGTCATCCGGCTGCAGCGGGTGCGCTTCGAGATGGACATGCTCAAGGAGACCGGGCAGATGCTCGGGGCCACCGCGCTGGTGGGGGTGGCCTCGTTCACGCCGCCGACCGTTCACTCCTTGGGCGCACGCGTTGTCTCCGGGCTCTCGCGGCGGGTGTACAACGTGGTGATCACCAATGTCCCCGGACCGCAGTTCCCCCTGTACGCCGGCGGTGCCCTGATGCTGGCGGCGTACCCGGTCGTGCCCCTTGCCCGCGGGCAGGCGGTGTCCATCGGGCTCACGTCCTACGACGGCGGCGTCTTCTTCGGCATCAATGCCGACCGGGAGGCCATGCCCGACGTCGAGGTGCTGGCCCAGTGCATCGACGACGCGATCGAGGAGATGCTGGCGACGGTGACCCTGAGCGGGAAGGCCCGGCGGCCGAGAAGGCCGACGGCATAGGCAATTCCTGGCCCCGCGCGACGGCTGGATACCCGGGGGCGTAATCTGGGCGCCTCTGTGTGCGCTGGGCAGGTCCGGCGCGTCGATCACCCAGCGGGGAGGTGCGCCCATGGCGTCGGTTGAGCGGCCGATCAGGCGCGGGCTGGTCCTCGGCGGCGGCGGCGTCCTCGGTGGGGCCTGGGCGGTGGGGGCGCTCGCGGCGCTGAAGGCCGTCCACGGGTTCGAGCCGCGCGACGCCGAGGTGATCGTGGGGACCTCGGCCGGGTCGGTGCTGGCAGCCCTCCTCGGCGCGGGCGCCACGGTTGAGGAGCTGGCCGCACAGGAACGTGGCGACAAGGTCCTGACCGGGCCCATCGCCGGCTTCAGCTGGGACATCGAGGCGGTGACCGGGGGGTCCAGGCCCGGCCGGCCGAAGCTGGAGCCGGGCTCCCGGGCCCTCATGCGCACCGGTCTCAACCGGTTCCGGATGCGTCGGATGCCCCCGACCGCCTTCCTCTCGGCCTTCCTGCCCACCGGCTCGAAGACGCTGGACCGCGTCGCGCACCTGGTGGAGGGCTTCACGCCCATCGGCGAGTGGTCCCCGCACCCGAACGTCTGGATCGTCACGATGGACTACGCCACGGGCACCCGGGTCGTCTTCGGCCAGCCCACGGCCCCCGAGGCGCCCCTGTCGTTGGCCGTGCAGGCCTCCTGCTCGATCCCGGCGTGGTACTCGCCGGTGGAGATCGACGGCCGCCGCTACGTCGACGGCGGGGCCTGGTCGGCCACCTCGGTGGACCTGGTGGCCAACATGGGCCTCGACGAGGTCTACGTCATCGCCCCGATGGTCAGCTTCCACATGGACCGTCCCGACCACCTGCTCGCCCGGCTCGAGCGCACGTGGCGCGTCCAGGTCACCAAGCGGTGCCTCAGCGAGGTCGAGAAGGTCCGCGCCGGGGGCACGGACGTCACCGTCCTGGGCCCCGGGGCCGAGGACCTCGCCGCGATCGGTGGCAACCTCATGGACTTCGAGAAGCGGATCCACGTCCTCGAGACCTCGATCCGCACCTCGATCGAGGCGCTGCGCGACCCCGACCACCTGGGTCCCGACCACCTCGCGTCCGTCGGTTGATGCGCGCCTACATCCCCGTCGGCTGGGCCGACCTGGCCGCCTTCGACACCACCGGCCGGCTCGAGGGGCCGCTGCGGGCGTGTGCGGTCGACCCGCAGTGGCGCTCCGGCGCCCCTGAGGTTGACGAGGAGGAGTGGGAGTTCGAGGCCCAGGCGGCCGCCGCCGAGGCACTCCAGCCCCTCGAGGGCGGCGTGGTCCTGGCGGTGGACGTCGACGAGCCGGACGTGACCGCCCAGGACGGGTGGGTCACCCTGGCCGGACCGGTGGCACGCCGCGACGCCGCCGCCGTGCTGAGCGCCGACCTCGCCTGGTTCGGGATCCAGGAGATCCCAGGGCTGCTGCCGGGCTGAGGCGGCCGCCCGGGCGGCCGGGCCTCAGAACTGCTTGGCGAGGCCCGTCGTGGCGCCCTTGATCGTGTCCTTCATCGTCTTGCGCTGCACGAAGCCCGGCAGGGGCAGCGAGGTGTCGACCGTCAGGGTCATCGTTGCCTCGGTCGTGTCGCCCTTGTCGACCAGCGCCCAGGACCCCTCCTGCGACTTCTGGACCTTCGTGGGGGCCACGAGCGTCCAGGAGAACCCCGTGTCGGAGTGGGTGTAGGTCAGCTCGAACTCATCCTTGGCGACCTTGACGTCGTTGACCAGCCGCGCCCTGGCGGGCAGCCCGGCCTCGTCGCGCTCCAGGACCTCGGAGACGTTGTTCCCCGGGAACCACGTGTGCTGGTTGTCGATGTCGCGCAGGAACGCGAGGACCTCGTCGAGCGGGGCGTTGACAGTGACGCGTGCGGAGTCCGTGGCGGACATTGCTTCTCCTGGTCTGCGTGTGGGTCGGGGGCTCTTCTGGACGCCTGGGCGTCGCCCGACTTGGAACGTATCGCCTGCCGGAGCCCGAAGCGCGCGGACGGGCGATGCGGGACGGATCCCGGTGCGCCCGGCGTCGGAGCTACTCGGTGAACCAGGTGGGGGAGATCTGCTGCTCCTTGCGCAGCGCGCGCATGAACTGCTCGCCGACCACGTTCTCGATCTTCCCGCCGACGATGGGGACGTGGGCCTTGGCGTGGATGATGACCTTGATCACGGAGCCGTCCGCAGTCGGGTGCAGCTCGAGGGTGCCGTAGACCTCCATGGGCGCACCGCCGAACGAGGCGGTCACGGTGCCCCGGCGTGACCCGTCGGTCTCGGGGTGCGACCAGATGTGCACCTCGTCGATCTGGATGGTGTCGCCGACGAACTTGCGGGCTGCGCTGGGGATCTCCGCGGGCAGCTTGCGCGAGGAGCTGATGGTGACGTGGGAGCCGTCCTCCTCGACGTGCGCCGAGACATCGAAGGCAGCCATGTGCTCGTGCTTCCAGACCACGTAGTGCGGATCGCTCTGGGCGGCGAACACGACGTCAGGGGCCACATCGAAGTGCATGTCGCCGGCGAACCTCTTGGCCATCAGTGCTCCTTGATCGGCGGCCGGCGCAGTGGGCTGGTCGGCTGGGCTAGCAGGACTATAGGCCCGATCGTGCTGCCGACCCCCGACGGCGCGATCGCCGACGCTGGTCCGGTCGACTGGTCGGGGGGGCTGGTGCGAAGGTGGGATGTTGCGTGCTGCCAGGAGGAGGAACGGGTCGTGGGTGTCGGGTTCGCTGAGTGGTACAGCTGGTCCTCGGCGCGGGATGAGCGTCTCGCGGCCGTGTTCTACCGGCATGTGGACCCCGGCGACATCGCTGATCGCGACCCGGAGGCCGTCGTCGGGGCGGTGACCCACCTCATCGACGTCGCCCGGAGCCGTCCCCCCCGCGAAGCCGTCGTGCGGGCGGTGAATCCCACGGTCCCGGACAACGGGTGGACCTGCGGGCGCACGGTCATCAGCATCGTCACCGACGACATGCCGTTCCTGGTCGACTCCGTGAGCGCCGAGCTGAACCGGCTGGGTGCGGGCATCCACCTGGTGGTCCATCCGATCGTGGCGGTGACGCGTGATGCGCAGGGAACCCTCGTGCGGGTGGACCCGCCGGGCATCGGTGTGAACGCGGAGCCGACCCTGCCTGAGGCCGACGAGCTCGGCGCCCTCGAGTCGTGGATGCACATCGAGGTCGACTGGCAACCCGATGCCGCAGCGCTGGCCACCATCGAGGAGAACCTGGCCCGGATCCTGGGTGACGTGCGTCGCGCGGTCGCGGACTGGCCGCGCATGGTCGGCGAGGCGCGCGGCCTGGCCGCCGAGCTGGTCGCTCAGGCTCCCCGCGGTCTCTCAGGGGACCAGGTCGCGGAGGCGATCGACCTGCTCAACTGGTTGGCCGACGACCACTTCACGTTCCTGGGCTACCGCAAGTACCAGCTGACCGGGCAGGAGGCGGGAGCTGCCGACCTCATGCTCGTCGAGGAGGCGGGCACCGGGTTGGGGCTGCTGCGCTCCGAGCGTCCGGAGTCGGTGTCGTTCGCCGAGCTCCCGGCCACGGTCCGGCGCAAGGCGTTGGAGCCCCGGCTGCTCATCGTCACGAAGGCGAACCGGCGCTCGACCGTGCATCGCCCCGTCTACCTCGACTACGTCGGGGTCAAGGTGTTCGACCGGTTCGGCCGGGTCGTGGGGGAGCACCGGTTCATCGGCTTGTTCTCCGCGTCGGCCTACACCCAGTCCGTCGAGGGCATCCCCGTGATCGACCGCAAGGTCCGGCAGGTCCGCGAAGTCCTCGGGTTCAGTCGCGGCTCGCACGGCGGCCGGGACCTCATGGCGTTCCTGGAGACCTTCCCCCGCGACGAGCTGTTCGCGATCGACCCCGATGAGCTGGTCACCATCGCGGAGGCCGCCCTCAACCTCAAGGAGCGGCGGGCCACGAGGCTGTTCCTCCGTCGCGACACCTATGAGCGCTTCCTGTCCTGCCTGGTCTACCTGCCCCGCGACCGCTACACCACCGATGTGCGCCTGCAGATCCAGGAGATCCTGCGCCAGGCCGTCGGTGGGGTCAGCGTCGACTACACCGCGCGGGTGACGGAGTCCGTCCTGGCCCGCCTGCACATCGTGGTCCGGATGGCCCGAGGGCAGTCGGTGCCCGAGGTGGATGCCGAAGCCCTGGAGGCCCAGATCGCGCGGGTGGTCCTGTCCTGGGACGACGAGCTCTCGCTGGCACTTGTCGCAGCCTCGTCGGAGGCCGAGGCGCATGGCCTCCTCACGGGCTACCCCGAGGGATTCCCCGAGGCCTACCGTGCAGCCACGTCCGCCGCCGAGGCGGTGGCCGACCTCTCGGAGATCGCGCAGCTGACGGCGGTCGACCCTGTCCGGGTCTCCCTGCAGCCGGCTGCCGAGGGCAGCGGCGAGCAGGCCAACGCCCGCCTGAAGCTCTACTCCCTGATGGACATCTCGCTGGCGGAGGTCCTGCCGGTGCTGACCAGCCTCGGGGTCCAGGTGGTCACCGAACAGCCGTTCCGGCTGGTCCGCGCCGAATCCGGGAGCAGCGCACCGGACGGCGCCTTCATCTTCGACTTCGGGCTGTACGCCGCCGGGTCATCGCGCCTCGGCGGGGTGCGCCGGATCTGGGAGCAGGCCTTCCTGGCGTGCTGGGAGGGCCGGGCCGAGGCCGACGGCTTCAACGGGCTGGTCTCCGAGGCCGGCCTGGACTGGCGACGGATCTCCGTGCTGAGGGCCTACGCCCGCTACCTGCGCCAGACGGGCTCGGCGTTCAGCCAGGCCTACATCGAGAACGCTGCCCTGGCCAACCCGAAGATCGCCAGCCTCCTGGTGCAGCTGTTCCACGCACGCTTCGATCCCGACCTGGTCGCCGACCGGGCGGTGCGTGCCGACGAGCTGCGCACGCAGATCACCCGGGCGCTCGACGATGTGGCCAGCCTCGACCAGGACCGCATCCTGCGCTCGTTCCTCGACCTCATCCGGGCGACCCTGCGCACGAACCACTTCCAGCCCGACCGCCCGGCCCTGGCCATCAAGCTCGAGCCGGCGCACATCCGCGAGCTCCCCGAACCTCGGCCCAAGTACGAGATCTGGGTCTGCTCACCACGGGTGGAGGGTGTGCACCTGCGGTTCGGCAAGGTGGCGCGCGGTGGGCTGCGCTGGTCGGACCGGCGCGAGGACTTCCGCACCGAGGTCCTGGGCCTGGTCAAGGCCCAGGCGGTGAAGAACGCCGTCATCGTCCCGGTGGGCGCCAAGGGCGGCTTCGTCGCCAAGCAGCTGCCCGACCCCGCGCTGGATCGGGACGCCTGGTTGGCCGAGGGGATCGGCGCCTACAAGGTGTTCATCGGCTCGTTGCTGGACCTCACCGACAACCTCGTCGGTGCGCACGTCATCCCACCGGAGCGTGTGGTCCGCCATGACGGGGACGACCCCTACCTGGTGGTGGCCGCCGACAAGGGCACGGCCACCTTCAGCGACATCGCCAACGGGGTGGCCGCCGAGTACGGCTTCTGGCTCGGGGATGCCTTCGCCTCCGGCGGGTCGGCCGGCTACGACCACAAGGCGATGGGCATCACGGCCAGAGGCGCCTGGGAGTCGGTCCGGGCGCACTTCCGGGTGATCGGACCGGACATCGACACCACGACCTTCACCGCTGTGGGCGTCGGGGACATGAGCGGCGACGTGTTCGGCAACGGCATGCTGCTCTCGGGCAACCTGCGCCTGGTGGCCGCCTTCGACCACAGGCACATCTTCCTGGACCCGGATCCGGACCCTGCGGCGTCCTTCGCCGAGCGGCAGCGGATGTTCGCCCTGCCCCGCTCCTCGTGGGCGGACTACACGTCCTCGCTCATCTCCGCCGGCGGAGGGGTGCACCCGAGGACGGCGAAGTCGATCCCGGTCAGTGCCGAGGCCGCCGAGGCGCTCGGCATCGCCGCAGGGGCGGGCTCGATGGCGCCCAATGACCTCCTCAGGGCGATCCTCATGGCCCCGGTGGACCTGCTCTGGAACGGTGGGATCGGCACCTACGTCAAGGCGACCGCGGAGTCCCACGCCGATGTCGGCGACCGCGCCAACGACGCGATCCGGGTCAACGGGTCCGACCTGCGGGCCCGGGTCGTGGGGGAGGGTGGCAACCTCGGCCTGACCCAGCGGGGCCGGATCGAGGCCGCACGCGCCGGCGTCGCGCTGAACACGGATGCGATCGACAACTCGGCCGGCGTGGACACCTCCGACCACGAGGTGAACATCAAGATCCTGCTCGACCGGGTGGCGGTGGCCGGGGACCTCGATCCCGTCGAGCGCGATCCCCTGCTCCAGTCGATGACCGACGAGGTCGCGGCGATGGTGCTGCAGGACAACGTCGACCAGAACAACCTGCTCACGTTCGAGAGCCACTTCGGGCACATGATGGTGCCCGCGTTCGGTCGGCTGATGCGCAGCCTCGAGCGGACCGCAGGGCTCGACCGCGGGCTGGAGGCCCTGCCCGACGACGGCTCGCTGACCGCCCTGGTGCTCGAGGGGGGTGGACTGACCAAGCCCGAGCTGGCGGTCCTGGTCGCCTACACCAAGCTCGACCTGAAGGACGCCCTGCTCGAGTCGTCGGTACCGGACGAGGCGTTCACCGCACCCTGGCTGAGCGGGTACTTCCCGGCCGTCCTCGTGTCCCGGTTCGCCGCGCACCTGGACAGCCATCCGCTGCGCCGCCAGATCATCACCACGGGGCTGGTCAACGAGATGGTCAACCGGGGCGGCATCACCTACGCCCTGCGAGCCTCGGAGGAGTCCGGTGCTGCGCCGGCGGAGATCGCCCGCGCCTTCGCCGTGAGCTGTGGTGTGTTCGACCTGCCCGACCTCTGGGCGCGCATGGACGCCCAGGGCGGAGTCGTGCCCACGGCGGCCCTGAACGCGCTGCGCAGCGAGGTCCAGCGCCTGCTGGACCGGGCGACGCGCTGGTTCCTGCAGGCCCGTGGCGGGACGTTGGACGTCCCCGGGGAGGTGGAGCGGTTCCATGCCACGGTCGGCGGTCTCGCGGGACGGATCCCCGAGTGCCTGGTCGGGATCGAACGGGAGCGCCTGGACCATCGGGTCGCGGACTTCGTCGCCGTCGGGGTACCCGAGGACCTGGCCGCCGAGGTCGCCGCCCTGCTCGATGTCTTCTCGTTGTTGGACATCGTGGAGGTGTCGTTGCGCACCGGGGAGGAACCGATGAGTGTGGCCGCGCTCTACTTCACGATCTCCGAGCGCTACGAGGTGGACCGGTTCCTGGGGCGCATCACCGGTCTGCCGCGCGGCGATCGGTGGTCGTCCCTGGCTCGTTCGGCGCTGCGCAGCGACCTGTACGGCGCGCTCGCGTCACTGACCTCGCGGGTGGTCCGTGCGACCCCCGACGGTGGCGAGCCGATCGAGCGGGTCACGACGTGGGAGGAGCGCTACGCCGAGGGGCTGGGCCGCGCGCGGGCCACGCTGGCTGAGATCGGCGCACAGGAGAGCTTCGACCTGGCCACCCTCTCGGTGGCCCTGCGGGTGATCCGCACCCTGGCTGCCCAGGGCGGGTAGCCCACCGGATCGCGTCGGGTCTGCGGGGTGCACCCGGGGATCGCGTCGGCTCTCGACCGACGCGATCCACCGGAACCCGACGCGATCTGCAGGGGTCGTGGGCGCCGGTAGGCTGACGTTCCATGGCGACCGACTTCTCCACCAGTGTGGCCGAGCTCGGGACGACCCTGACCAGCATCGAGAAGGTCCTGGACCTGCCGGCGATGCGCTCAGAGGTCTCCGAGCTCGAGGCCCAGGCCTCGGCACCCGACCTCTGGGATGATCCGGCGGCGGCGCAGAAGGTGACCTCGCGGCTGTCGTTCGTCCAGGGCGAGCTGCGGCGGGTGTCGGCGCTGCGCCAGCGCCTGGATGACCTGCCGATCCTCGTGGAGCTGGCCCAGGGGGAGGGTGACGCCGATTCCCTGGCCGAGGCCGAGCAGGAGCTCACTCGACCTGCGCAAGTCCGTGGACGAGCTCGAGGTGCGCACGCTGCTGGCTGGTGAGTTCGACATGCGTGAGGCGCTGGTGACGATCCGGTCCGAGGCCGGTGGGGTGGACGCCGCCGACTGGGCGGAGATGCTGCTGCGCATGTACACCCGCTACTGCGAGCGCCATGACTGGCCCTACGAGGTGTACGACATCTCCTACGCGGAGGAGGCCGGGATCAAGTCCGCGACCTTCGCGGTCAAGGTGCCCTACGCCTACGGGACCCTGTCGGTGGAGCAGGGGACCCACCGACTCGTGCGGATCTCGCCGTTCGACAACCAGGGTCGGCGCCAGACCTCGTTCGCCGCCGTCGAGGTGCTCCCGGTCACGGAGCAGACCGACCACATGGACATCCCCGAGAACGAGATCCGCGTCGACGTCTTCCGCTCGTCGGGCCCGGGTGGGCAGAGCGTGAACACGACGGACTCCGCGGTGCGGATGACCCACATCCCGACCGGGATCGTGGTGTCGTGCCAGAACGAGAAGTCCCAGATCCAGAACCGTGCCGCGGCGCTGCGAGTCCTCGAGGCCCGGCTGCTCGAGCGGCGCCGGCAGGAGGAGCGTGCGGCGATGGATGCCCTGAAGACCGACACCTCGGGCTCCTGGGGCAACCAGATGCGCTCGTACGTGCTGCACCCCTACCAGATGGTCAAGGACCTGCGCACCGAGTACGAGACGGGCAACACCTCCGCGGTCCTTGACGGCGAGATCGACGAGTTCATCGAGGCGGGGATCCGCTGGCGTCGCCAGGGCGGTGCCTGACGTGACCGCGGCCGCCCCGCTTCCGCCGGGCGCGATCCTGCTGCACCTGGGGTTCCACAAGACCGGGACGACCGCCCTGCAGTCGGCGTTCGCCGCCAGCCGGCCCGCCCTCCTGGAGCACGGGGTGCTCTATCCGGGGCGTCGGCGCTCGCACCATCCCGCGGCGATGGCGATGACGCAGCGGACCTGGGGCGTGGGCCGTGAGGGCGGCTGGGACCCCGACCCCCGGGACTGGGATCGACTCGCCCGCGCCGCCGCCCGGCACGAGGGCCGGGTGCTGATCTCCAGCGAGAGCTTCGCCCTGACCCCCGACGAGGCAGCAGCGCGGATGGTGGCCGACCTCGGGGCCGACCGGGTGCACGTCGTGTTCACGATGCGCCCGATGGCCGCCCTGCTCAGCTCGTCGTGGCAGCAGTACCTGAAGTCCGGCTGGACCACGACCTACGACCAGTGGCTGGCCCAGATCGTCGCCGAGCTGGAGCCGGGCGCGCGACGCTCGGGGTTCTGGCTGCGCAACGACTACCCGGCGATCGTCGCGCGGTGGGCCCGGCTCGTCGGCGCGGATCGTGTGCACCTGGTGTGCCTGGACGGCTCCGACCGGGGGTTCCTGCTCCGGACGTTCCGGGAGCTGCTCGGCCTGCCCGAGGGGGTCCCCGACGAGCAGGCGGCGGACTCCAACCGGTCGATGACCGCGGCCGAGGCGGAGATGCTGCGGTCGTTGAACGAGGTCACCTCCGACTGGGACTGGCCCACCTACCAGCGGACCATCCGCACCGGGGCGGCAGCCGGCATGGTCGAGAGCCGACGACCCGGTCCCGATGAGGCCCCGATCGTCACTCCACCTGAGGTCCTTGCCCGAGTTGCCCGGCACGGGTCGCAGGTGGCGTCCACGCTCAGCGGCGTGGGTGTGGTGGTCCACGGGGACCTGGCGGTCCTCGGCCAGGAGGTGGCCAGCCCCGCCGACTCCGCCCCTGTCCTCTCGGGCCGACCCGAGGTGGTGTCCATCGAGGCGGCCGTGGCCGGCGTCCTGGGCGCCATCGGGGGAGCCCAGCGGCAGGCGGCTGACGCTGCGCGGAGGGCAGCGGAATCCCAGGAACGTGCCCAGGGTGAGCCTGTCCCGGAGCCGACGACCAGGCAGCTCGCCGGGCAGCTCTCCCGGCGGATCCGGCGGGCGACCCGGCGTCGACTGCCCCTGCGTGGCCGTGCCGGCCTGCGCCCGGATGGGCAGACCCGCCCGTAGACTGGCATCGGCTGGGCTGTCCGCTCGCGCCCGCCGCCGGTCTTCGTCGCAGGGGAGGTGCGCGTGATCCGTTTCACCAACGTCACCAAGCACTACCCCACCCAGATGCGACCCGCCCTGGATGATGTGAGCCTGGAGATCGGCAAGGGCGAGTTCGCCTTCCTCGTCGGCGCCTCGGGCTCGGGCAAGTCGACCTTCCTGCGGCTCGTGCTGCGCGAGGACCGGCCCACCTCGGGTGGGGTCTTCGTCGCGGGCAAGGACCTCAGCCGGATGCCCAACTGGAAGGTCCCGCACCTGCGCCGGCAGATCGGTGCGGTGTTCCAGGACTTCCGCCTGCTGCCCAACAAGACCGTCGCCCAGAACGTGGCCTTCGCCCTGCAGGTCATCGGCCGACCGAGCGCGCACATCCGCAAGGTGGTCCCCGAGGTCATCGACCTCGTCGGGCTGGCCGGCAAGGAGGGGCGCTACCCCGACGAGCTCTCCGGCGGGGAGCAGCAGCGGGTGGCCGTGGCGAGGGCGTTCGTGAACCGGCCGATGATCCTGATCGCCGATGAGCCGACCGGGAACCTCGACCCGGCCACGAGCGTGGGCATCATGCGCCTGCTGGACCGGATCAACCGGACCGGCACCACCGTGGTGATGGCCACCCACGATGCGGCCATCGTCGACCAGATGCGCAAGCGGGTCATCGAGCTGGAGAACGGTCACGTGGTGCGTGACCAGTCACGCGGCGTGTACGGGGTGTCGCGATGAGCCGGGCCGTCCCTGTGGGGGGCCGACCGTGCGGGTGAAGTTCGTGTTGGGCGAGGTCTTCACGGGGATCCGGCGCAACCTGACGATGACGATCGCCGTGATCATCACCGTGGCCGTGTCCCTGGCGCTGTTCGGTGCCGGCCTGATGGTGCGCTCCCAGGTCGACCTGATGAAGGACTACTGGTACGACAAGGTCCAGGTCTCGATCTACCTGTGCGGGTCCACCTCGGAGGTCATCTCCTGTGCCGAGGGCCCGGTCACACAGGCCCAGCGCGAGGAGGTCCGCGCCGACCTCGAGTCGCTGGCGCCCCTGGTGGAGGAGGTCTACTACGAGTCCTCCGCGGAGGCCTTCGAGCGGTTCTCCGAGCAGTTCAAGGATGCCCCGATCCTGGCCAACATCACCCCGGACCAGATGCCCGAGTCGTTCCGCGTGAAGCTGTCGGACCCCACCAAGTACGACGTCGTGGCCAGCGCCTTCATCGGCCGTCCCGGGATCGACGCCGTCAACGACCAGCGTCGGGTCCTGGACAAGCTGTTCGCCATCCTGAACGCGTTCCAGACCGGGGCCCTGGTGATCGCCGCCATGATGCTGCTGGCGACCGTGCTGCTGGTGGCCAACACCATCCGGGTGGCGGCCTACTCCCGGCGGCGGGAGACCGGCATCATGCGGCTGGTCGGCGCCTCGAACTTCTACATCCAGCTGCCGTTCCTGCTCGAGGCCGCCCTGGCGGCCACGGTCGGGGCCCTGGTGGCGATCGCCCTGCTCGCGATGCTCAAGGCCGTCCTGGTCGACGGCGTGCTGACGCCGAGCTTCCAGTTCACGGCGTTCGTGGGGTGGGACGTCTGGGCCCAGGTCTCGGTGATCGTGCTCATCACCGGGCTGGTCCTGGCCTCCGTGGCCGCCCTGGTCACGCTGCGCCGCTACCTGCGGGTCTGAGCCTGGCTCATGATCGAGTCCCTCCTGGCCGATGACGTGGACAGGGCGGCGTTGCGCGGTACGCTGGACGTTACGCCCACGAATGTGGGCAGGTGATCCTCAGGGGTGGGCAGATGTGGACGAAACGGGCGCTTGCCCTGACGTCGTCGATCCTGCTCGCCGTCGGGGTCGTCTCCCTCGGTCCGGCATCGGCCGACACCGAGGAGGACAAGCAGAAGGTGGACGCTGCCGTCGCAGCGGCCGGTGACGACCTGAGGGCGGCCAACGCGGAGGTCGAGAAGGCCATCGCCGACCTGCAGGAGGTCCGTCAGCTGCTGCCGGCCGCTCGCGCGGAGCTGGCCGAGGCCCGCGAGGCCGCGGCCGCTGCCGAGACCGCGGATCTCGCCGCCCAAGCCGAGCTCGAGCAGGCCACGGCAGCAGCCATCCGCGCCGAGCAGGAGCGCGCGGAGGTCGAGTTCCAGATCCAGGACCTCCAGAGCCGCGTGGGCAACCTGGCCCGTGCGGTCTACCAGAACGGCGTGTTCGCCGAGTTCGACCTGCTGATCACCGCGCAGAACGCCAATGACCTCTCCGATCGCGCCCAGGCCCTGGACGCGGTGTCCCGGGCCAACAACCAGACGTTGTCGCAGATGGCCGGGATCCGTGCCGAGCTCGCCCTCAAGGAGGCGCGTCTGGAGGTGCTGCGCCAGCAGGTGGACGAGAAGCGCCAGCTGGCCGCCATCGCCCTGAGCAAGGCCAACATCGCCAGGGACCGTGCTGCGGCCGCCAAGCTGAAGGTCGACCTGCTCGTCGCGCAGAAGGCCACGGCCCTCGATGTTGCGGCCTCCGAGCGGGCGAAGGTCCTCAAGCAGTACAAGTCGGTCCAGGCCGAGCAGCAGCGGATCGCCGCCCTCCTGGCCAAGCAGGCCGCCGCTGAGGCCGCTCGGCTGGCCAGCGGCGGCAAGCTCAGCTTCAATCCCACCGGATCCGACGGCTTCCGATGGCCGCTCGACGGTCCTGCCAAGATCGGGCAGGGGGTCGGCCCCCGGGTCCACCCCGTCTACGGGTACCGGTCCTGCCACACGGGCGTGGACCAGGGCGCGCCCACCGGGACTGCGATCCGCAGCGCGGCTGCGGGGATCGTGGTCATCAACGCCACGGGAGGTCCGTACGGCAATCACACGCTGATCTCCCACGGCAACGGGATCTTCTCGATGTACGCCCACCAGTCGAAGTTCGGCGCGAAGGAGGGCCAGACCGTCAAGCGGGGTGACGTGATCGGGTACGTGGGCAGCACCGGCTACTCGACCGGCCCGCACCTGCACTTCGAGATCCACGTGGGTGGCACCCCGTACGACCCGCTGGGTTGGTTCGGAGCGGAGAAGGAACCGGTTCGCTGCTGATGCCGCGGGAGCAGGGGCGCCGGCTGGTCGCCCAGAACAAGAAGGCCCGGCACGACTACCACATCGACGCGACGTGGGAGGCCGGGATCGTCCTGGTGGGCACCGAGGTCAAGTCGCTGCGTGCGGGCCGGGCCAGCATCGTGGATGCGTTCGCGCAGTTCAGTGATGGGGAGCTGTTCCTCCACGGGCTGCACATCCCGGAGTACACGCACGGCACCTGGACCAACCACGCCCCCCGGCGGGTGCGCAAGCTGCTCATGAAGCGCTCCGAGCTCGATCGGCTGGAGCGCAAGCTCAAGGAGAGTGGCTACACGCTGGTCCCGCTCTCCCTGTACTTCAAGGACGGCTACGCCAAGGTGGAGATCGCCCTGGCCCGCGGCAAGAAGGCCTACGACAAGCGCCAGACGCTGGCCGAGCGGGACGCCAACCGCGACATCGCCAAGGAGATGGGCCGGCATCTGAAGGGCCGGCACTAGCGTCCGGGCTCTGGCAGGGCCGCCGGGGCTGGCCGGGGGTGCTCGGACCGCGGGCGTTGGCCTATGTCAGGGCAGGGCGCTACTCTGGAGGTGCCGGTTCGCCGGTGACAACTCAACAGGGGGTGACAGGTTTCGACGTCGGCTGTGGTCGACGGGAGAAGCGGGCCGAGGATGGCAGTTATCTCGAGAACGACCTGCCAAAAAACAATTGCGAACAACAACGCAACTGTCGCGCAGTCTCGCATGGCCCTCGCGGCCTGAGCTGCACACGACCGGTGGACCGGGGGCGTCTCCGACCCGACTCCGCCGTCATTGAGGAGACTCACCAACCCGCCCGGTAACGGGGTGGGACGGGACAACTAACAGTTGCTGGACCGTGTTACCGCGCAGTGCCACACGAAGCGCGGAGGTTGAGACCACAACAGCGTGGCTGCGCCCGGAGAAGACCCTGAGAGACACCGATGGACCCGGGTTCGATTCCCGGCACCTCCACAGTAGTTGTGAAGTCCCGGGACATCGTTAACAGGTGTCCCGGGACTTCGTTTTGTCGGTCGAGCCATCGCGTACCCACAGGTGGGGTCGGCAGTCGCGGCGTCGTCAGAGGCTGACAGGTCGATGCGATCGCCCGTTGCGTTCCATTCGCTGGGCTCAAGACCCGTCAGGGCGCGCCGATACCTGTAGTGAAGGCGGCTCAGTCTGGGTCATTGCCGGCTCGGGCCTCCCCGGGGTGACCCCCGCCTCGGCCCATTCCCCCCCGCGGGGGTCCCCCTCACGTCATGGGGTGCGGGCGCTGGGGGATGCCCGGCGGCACCCCTGTTGCAGTTCGCCCGAGGCCCGTAGCATCCCCGTCATGCTGACCGACGAGCCCCGCCTGCCGAGCGCCAGCCCGACCCTCTGCCTGGCGCAGGAGCCCCGTGCGGACGAGCTGCTCGCGCGTGATCCGTTCGCCCTGCTCACCGGCATGCTGCTCGACCAGCAGTTCCCCATGGAGCGGGCCTTCGCCGGTCCACGGCTGCTCGCCGACCGGCTCGGCGCCGACCACCTCGACCCCCATGCCATCGCCCAGTACGACCCGGTCGCCTTCGCAGCCCTGGCGGCTGGCCCTCCCGCCGTGCACCGCTACCCGGGATCGATGGCCGGCCGGATCCAGTTGTTGGCCAGGCACGTTGTCGACGAGTACTCCGGGGACGCGGCCACCCTGTGGACCACGGCGTCGACCGGGTCCGAGCTGCTGAGCCGGCTTCGGGCCCTGCCCGGCTTCGGTGAGCAGAAGGCACGGATCTTCGTCGCGCTCCTCGGCAAGCAGTGTGGTGTTGCCGCGCAGGGCTGGCGTGAGGCTGCGGGCGCGTACGGGGAGCCCGGAGCGCGTCGGTCGGTGGCCGACGTGGTCGACGCCACGACGCTGGCCGAGGTCCGTGCGTTCAAGCAGCAGCAGAAGGCGGCGACCAAGGCGGCGACCAAGGCAGCCACGGGGTAGGCCCAATCCCGCGGGCCGCAACGACGACCCCCGCCCCGGCTCACACCCTCGCGGTTCCCGTGATCACGTGGGCGACACGTGCACGTCCTGCTCCCCGGTGGAGTCCTGGATGTCCGTCGTTGCCTGCTCGAGCAGCTGGTCTGCGAGATGGCGCAGTGCCCGTGCGACGGCGACCTCATCGCCGATCCGTGGCTGCGGGGGATCCTGCGCCCGCCGGTGGCTGACCCCGGTGGCCCGGACGCCCTCGAGGGGATCGGCTACCAGCACGGCACGGGCCGTCGTGTCGTCGCCCTCGAACAGGGAGATCCGCACGGTCCACTGGTGCGCCTTCGCCGGGGTACCCGGTTCTGCCGCGCGCGAGTCGGCGGGCTCCTCGGGGGCCGGCTCGCCGGGGTTCTGGACGCGCAGCACCGAGCCGGGCCCGGGGTACAGCAGGCCGGTGTGCCCGTCGGCCCAGCTCACCAGGTAGGGAGGGGCGCCGTCCGAGCCCCGCACTTCGAGGACCACGCCGTCCCTGGTCGGGCGGTCCACCTGCTCGCCGGCCATCACGATCCGGTCGCCCACTGATGCCTTCATCGCGCCACCTCCGAGGCTTCTTGACTGTGCATCTCCACTCTGCTCCTCCACCGGGTCGGAAGGGAAGCCCGAGGCGGCCCGTGGCGGCATCGCCCGAGGATCCGCCCGTCTGACGCCGGAGCCGGGGGCTGTGACGCTCGCCACACCGGGGCAGATCGGGTTTCCGAACGCGCCGGCAGGGGGATGATCCCTCGGTAGCCGCCCGTGTTCTGCACACCAGGGCAGCGCCACCTCGAACCCGCCAGGTGCGGGAGCCGCCCCTGTGTGGCGGGAGACACGTTCGCGCGGGAGACCGGAATCCGCTGTGGACCGAGGTGGACCACGCCGACGCCCGCGTCGGCCGGATCAGGAGCCCCGATGAAGACACTCACCCGTATCACCGGCGTCTTGGCCATCACCGCTGCCGTGGGGTCGGCTGCGCTGGTCGCCCCTGCCTCGCCCGCGGCTGCGGCAGGCACAGGCGCTGCTGCATCTGTCGCCACCGCTGCCCCCACTGGTGAGCGCAACACGAAGGTGTCGCGCAGCCTGAGCGGCGTGCGCTCGTCGGCCTACGTGGGCAAGTACTACAGCTCTCGCCACGAGCGGACGCGCAAGTGCATCGTGCGCAAGGAGTCCGGGGGCAACTACCGGATCGCCTCCCGCACCGGGAAGTACCGCGGTGCCTACCAGTTCAACTCGAACCTGGCCCGGCACACCGCCAGGAAGATGGGCCGCTCCGACCTGGCCGGCAAGCCGTTCAACCGCTGGAGCCGCTTCGAGCAGGACAAGGCCTTCTGGGTGGTCTGGAACCACGGCCGGGGGCGGGGTCACTGGCCCACGGCACGCGGTTGCTGAACACGCGTCCACTGGGGGTCGACCCTGTCCTGGCCGAGCCCCCTCGCAGCGCCGCGGCACACTGGTCCCGCGTGGCCGCGCATGGGCGCGTGAGTGCGGAGGCTCCAGTCGGTCGGGAACCACCCGAAACAGGCACTGACCACACCAAACCGCCTGTGACCTTCCTCACAGATCCGGCTCCACGTTTCCCTCGCGGCCGGCGATGTGGCAACACTGGTGCCAGCCCTGATGGACGCAGCCGGCGTTCCGGGGTGTGCAGCAGCCCGTGGGGAACCTGCGGGAGGCACCCGACCCGGGTGCCGCGAGTCGCGCGGGAGACCTGAACCCGCGCTCGACGCCGAGCCTGCTGCGCTGGCGCGTCAGCACCACGGTGCTGGCCCGGACCAGGAAGACCCATGGCCCCACCACTGACCCGCATCACCGGAGCTGTCGCCGCCGCGGCCACCGCCGGCGTGCTCGTGCTCATCGCGCCCGCAGCCTCCGCCTCGCCCGCCACAGCCAGCGTCGCCACATCGGCGTCCTCACCCACCGCGGCCAGCGCCGTCCCCGCCGGGGAGCGCAACAAGAAGGTGTCGCGCAGCCTGAGCGGCGTGCGGGCCTCGGCCTACATCGGCAAGTACTACAACTCCCGCTACGAGGGCACGCGGCGATGCATCGTGCGCCGCGAGTCGGGGGGCAACTACCGGATCTCCTCGCCGGGTGGTCGGTACCGCGGGGCCTACCAGTTCAACGCGGGCCTGGCCCGTGCGACGGCCCACAAGATGGGCCGCAAGGATCTGGCTGGCAAGCCGATCAGCTCCTGGAGCCGGTTCGACCAGGACAAGGCGTTCTGGGTGGTCTGGAACCACGGCCGTGGCGCCGGACACTGGGGTGGCACCCGGCACGGCTGCTGATCGAGCCGGCACCTGCGAGGATCGCGGCATGCTCGACATCCCCCGCGACCGCTTCGAGGAGCTCGTCTCCGAGGCCCTGGACACGATCCCGGGCGACCTCGCCCGGCTGGTGTCCAACTGCGTGGTCCTCGTCGAGGATGACGTACCGCCCGGCTCCCCGAGCCTGCTCGGCCTCTACGAGGGAACACCCCTGACCGAGCGCGGCCAGTGGTACAGCGGGGTCCTGCCCGACCGGATCACCATCTACCGCCGGCCGATCCTGCGGATGTGCCGCGACGAGCTCGACGTGGTCGACGAGGTGCGGATCACGGTCGTCCACGAGGTCGCGCACCACTTCGGCATCGACGACGACCGCCTGCACGAGCTCGGCTGGGGGTGAACTCCAGATTGCGCGTGGCGGTCGATCGCCGTTCCGGCGGGCGCCGGTGCGGCCGGCGTCAATAGGCTGGAGCAACGCCGCCCCGGGAGGTTCGCATGGCCCTGACCGAAGAACGCCGCAAGGCCCTTGCAGTCCTGACCTCGGGGGGTGACTCCCAGGGGATGAACGCATCCGTGCGAGCCGTGGTGCGCACCGCGATCGCCAACGGGGCTGATGCCTACGCCGTGTACGAGGGCCTGCAGGGGCTCGTCGATGGCGGGGACCGGATCCAGAAGTTCGACTGGCACTCGGTCAGCTCGATCATGCACCTGGGTGGGACGGTCATCGGCACGGCGAGGTCCGCGGACTTCCGTGAGCGCCAGGGCCGGCTGCGGGCGGCGCGCAACCTGGTCGAGCGCGGCATCGACCGACTGGTCGTCATCGGGGGCGACGGCTCGTTGACCGGGACCGACATCTTCCGCTCCGAGTGGTCCGGCCTGCTCGAGGAGCTCGTGGCGACCGGGGAGATCAGCGCCGAGCAGGCGCAGGTCCACCAGCAGCTGATCATCGCCGGCGCCGTCGGGTCCATCGACAACGACATGGTCGGCACCGACAAGACCATCGGCGCAGACTCCGCGATGCACCGGATCATCGAGGCCATCGATGCCCTGTCCTCCACCGCCTCAAGCCACCAGCGCTCATTCGTGGTCGAGGTGATGGGCCGGCACTGCGGGTACCTCGCGGTGATGTGCGCCATCGCCGGTGGGGCGGACTACGTCCTGATCCCGGAGGTCCGGCCCGGACCGGGGTGGCAGGACGACCTGGTCGCGCGGCTGGCGGCGGGCCGCGCCGCGGGGCGTCGGGACAACCTGGTGATCGTGGCCGAGGGCGTGTCCGATGAGGACGGCCGGCCGGTGACCTCGCAGATGGTCGCCGACCTGATCACCGAGCGACTCGGTGAGGACACCCGCGTCACGATCCTCGGCCACGTCCAGCGCGGTGGGGCACCCACGGCCTACGACCGCTGGATGCCCACGCTGATGGGCCACGCGGCGGCACTGGAGGTCCTCGGGGCCGACGCCGATCACGTCTCGCAGCTCATCGGCATCCACAACAACCGGGTGTCCCGGATGCCGCTCATGGAGGCCGTGGCCGCGACCCAGGCGATCCCGCGCATGATCGAGGCGGGCGACTACGCCGAAGCGATGGCTGCCCGGGGCGACTCGTTCACCGCCATGATGCGCGTCTTCGACGGGATCGCCCAGCCGGAGCCCATGTTCCCGGGGCAGGGCACGCGGATCGCCATCGTGCACGCCGGGGGCCTGGCGCCGGGGATGAACGCGGCCGTACGCGCGGCCGTGCGGTTCGGCATCTCCCGGGGCCATGCCATGGCAGGGATCCGGGGCGGATTCCCCGGCCTGCTCAACGACCAGGTGGAGGACCTCGACTGGGCCGCTGTCGAGGGTCTCGCCGGCCTGGGTGGGGCCGAGCTGGGCACGAGCCGGACGACGCCGCGGACCGAGGACTACGCGGCCGTGGGCGAGGCGATCCAGCGCAACAGGATCGACGGACTGCTCGTGATCGGCGGCCACCGCGCCTACGAGGCGATGTGGCGCCTGCGCGAGCACCGCGGGGACCACCCCGGCCTGCGCATCCCCGCGATCTGCCTGCCCGCGTCGATCGACAACAACCTGCCAGGCTGGGAGATGACCATCGGGGCAGACACCGCCCTGAACGCGATCGTGACCGCGGTCGATGCCATCAAGCAGTCCGCGAGCGCCTCGCACCGTGCGTTCGTGGTGGAGACCATGGGCCGCCGATGCGGGTTCCTCGCGGCGATGGCTGCCCTGTCGGTGGGAGCCGAGGAGGTCTACCTCAACGAGGAGCCGCCGACGCTCGCCCGGCTCAACCACGACGTCGCGGAGATGGTGGCCGGGTTCCGCGCCGGGCGCAGCTTCCACCTGTCGATCCGCAACGAGGAGGCAAGCGTCGGCTACACCACCGACTTCCTGTGCCAGCTGTTCACCGAGGAGTCCGGAGGGCTGTTCGACGTGCGGCCGATGGTCCTCGGGCACCTGCAGCAGGGCGGGAACCCCACCCCCTTCGACCGGGTGCACGCGGCGCGCCTGGCCGCGCACTGCATCGACTGGCTGACCGGCCGGATGCTCGCAGGCCGCATCGACTGGCACTACGCGACCCTCGTGGACGGGAAGCTGGGATCGGCCCGCCTGGTCCGGATCTCGGAGGTGTACGACGTCGAGAACCGCCGCCCCATGGAGCAGTGGTGGATGGAGCTGCTGCCGGTGCTCGATGATCTCGCCCGGGCGAAGCTGCCCGGGCCGGCCGCGCAGCCGGCAGCGAGCTCCTGATCGGTGAGGGCGCCCCGGGGGCGGTGAGCTGGGCACCTGACAGGGGCGCGTCGTCGTGGTTGGATCGTGTCCACTCGCTCGACCGTCCGTCCCCTACCCCTGGAGGCATTGTGATCCTCGAATCAGCAACGATCTCGGTGGTGCCCGGCCGGGAGGACGAGTTCCTCCAGGCGCTGGAGGAGGGCAAGAAGGTGCTGGCCCAGGCGCACGGGTGGAAGGACATCGGCGTCCACCGTGGCATCGAGCGCCCCTCGGTGTTCCTGCTCGCGATCAGCTGGGAGACGCTCGAGGACCACACCGAGGGCTTCCGGGGGGGTGACCTGTTCGGCCAGTGGCGCGCCATCATCGGACCGTTCTTCGCCGAGCCGCCGCAGGTGGAGCATTGGACCATCGGGTGAGCACTCACCGCACTGCATGAGCTCGGCGCGCTGGAGGCGGCCGCCCAGATGGCGGCCGGACAGCTCACGAGCGTGCAGCTGGTCGAGCACCTGCTGATGCGCATCGCCGAGCGCGAACCCACCCTGAACGCGCTGATCGCGGTCCACCCGCAGGCGCTCGACCAGGCTCGCGCGTCGGATGACCGGCGCGCCTCCGGTCGACTGTCGAGTCCCCTCGATGGCATCCCGGTCATCATCAAGGACAACATCGAGTGCGTGGGCCTGCCCGGGACGGTCGGCTCCCTGGCCATGGTCGGGGCCCCGGCGGAACGTGACGCGGCCCTGGTCGCGCGCCTGCGGGCCGCGGGGTTGGTGATCCTGGCTGCGGCGAACCTCTCCGAATGGGCCAACTTCCGTGGGCGGCACTCCACCAGCGGCTGGTCCGCCGTGGGCGGCCTCACGGACAACCCGTGGCGGTCGGGGCGCTCTGCAGGGCGGCTCCTCGTCCGGGTCCGGGGCTGCGCTGGCCGCCCGGTACGCACCCCTGGCGGTCGGCACCGAGACCGACGGCTCGATCACCTGCCCCGCCTCGTTGTGCGGGGTGGTCGGGCTGAAGCCGACCGTCGGGACGGTGCCGGTCGACGGGGTCGCGCCGATCGCCGCCAGCCACGACTCGCCGGGCCCCATGGGCCGCAGCGTGGCCGACGTCGAGGCCCTGCTCGCCGTCCTGGCCGACCGGCCGGTCGGCGCCGAGCAGGACCCGCACCGGGAGAGCCGCCGGCGGTACGTCCTGGGCGTGCCGGGGGCGTGGATGTCGGGCGACCCGAGCACCGATGCGGTGTTCACGTGGGCGGTCGAGCGATTGCGGGCGGCGGGCCTGACCGTCCTGGAGGTGCAGGCCGCCAGTGCCGACGACCAGTCCGGGCAGGATGAGGTGTCGGTCCTGGTGCACGAGATGGCCGACGACCTCGACACATACCTGGCGAACCGCCCCGGGTCCGGACCGGCCTCGATCGCCGCGGTCGTCGCGTTCAACGCCGCCCACGCCGACGAGGAGCTGGCCCACTACGGCCAGGAGTACCTCGAGGCGGCCGTGGTCAGCGGCGGTCGGGCTGTCCCCGAGTATGCGCAAGCCCGTGCCCGCAACCTCGCGTGGGCCGTCGACTCCGTGCTCATCCCTGCCTTCGCGCACGGGGTCGATGCCCTGATCTCGCCGGCCTACGGGCCGGCGTGGCCAAGCGAGCTGGACGGCGGGGACTCATTCACCGGAGGCCAGGTCACGTCGGCTCCGGCCATCGCGGGTTGGCCGATCCTGACGCTGCCCATGGGGCTGGTCGACGGGCTGCCGGTGGGGCTGAGCGTGGTGGGCCCGGAGCACGGGGAGGACGCGCTCCTGGAGATCGGGGCGACCGTGGAGGCCGCCCTCGGCTGGGCCCAGCAACCGCCCGCGGGGTGATCCGCAGGGGATCCGGCCGGCGCAACAGCCCTTGGACCCGGGGCGCCCGGGACCATCGGCGGTGCCTTTTGGTACATCCTCCTGTTGGCCCGAAACGGCCATGCGGCAGGCTATGTCATGTGCGCCCGCTCGGGGCGCGCCAGGATCAGATGGAGTGCGCATCCCATGACCATCCCCGGACTCGAGAATCCGCCGACGGACAACAAGAAGCTGCTGGAGTGGGTGGAGCAGGTCGCCACCCTGGCCCAGCCGGACCGCATCGAGTGGGCGGACGGCTCCCAGGAGGAGTGGGATCGCCTCACCAGGCTCATGGTCGACGACGGCATGGCGATCCAGCTGAACCCGGACCTGCGGCCCAACTCGTTCCTGTTCCGGTCGGACCCCACGGACGTGGCCCGGGTCGAGGACCGCACGTTCATCTGCTCGCTGCACGAGCACGACGCCGGCCCGACCAACAACTGGCACGATCCGGTCGAGATGCGCGGCACCCTCAAGGGCCTGTTCGAGGGCGCCATGCGTGGGCGCACCATGTACGTGATCCCGTTCTCGATGGGGCCGCTGGGATCGCCCATCTCACAGCTCGGCGTGGAGATCACCGACTCCCCGTACGTGGTGGTCAACATGCGGATCATGACCCGGATGGGCCGGGCCGCCCTGGACCTGATCGGTCCGGACGGGGACTTCGTGCCCGCCGTGCACTCCGTGGGCTACCCGCTCGCGGATCGCGACGGCAACACCCGTCCTGACCTCGCGTGGCCGTGCAACGAGATCAAGTACATCGTGCACTTCCCGGAGACCCGGGAGATCTGGTCGTTCGGCTCCGGCTACGGCGGCAACGCCCTGCTGGGCAAGAAGTGCTTCGCGCTGCGGATCGCCTCGGCGATGGCCCGCGACGAGGGCTGGCTGGCCGAGCACATGCTGATCCTCAAGCTCACCGGCCCGACCGGTGACGTCAACCACCTCGCAGCGGCGTTCCCGAGCGCCTGCGGCAAGACGAACCTGGCCATGCTCGAGCCGAGCGTCCCGGGCTGGAAGGTCGAGACGGTCGGCGACGACATCTGCTGGATGCGCTACGGCGAGGACGGACGCCTGCACGCGATCAACCCGGAGGCAGGCTTCTTCGGCGTCGCGCCGGGAACGTCGATGAAGACCAACGCCAATGCGATGCGCACCATGTGGGGCAACTCGATCTTCACCAACGTCGCGCTGACCGACGAGGGCGACGTGTGGTGGGAGGGCATGACCGACGAGGCGCCGGCGCACCTGATCGACTGGAAGGGTCGCGACTGGACCCCCGAGTCCGGGGAGGTGTCCAGCCACCCCAACAGCCGGTTCACCACACCTGCCTCACAGTGTCCGATCATCGCCGACAACTGGGAGGACCCGGCCGGTGTGGCCATCGACGCGATCCTCTTCGGTGGCCGTCGTGCGACGAACGTGCCGCTGGTCAACGAGGCCCGCGACTGGGAGCACGGCGTGTTCATCGGCGCGACGGTCTCCTCGGAGATGACCGCCGCGGCCGTGGGTGGTCTCGGCCAGCTGCGTCGCGACCCGTTCGCGATGCTGCCGTTCTGCGGCTACAACATGGCCGACTACTGGGGTCACTGGCTCAAGGTCGGCGCAGCCACGACGCCGGAGAAGCTGCCCAAGATCTACCAGGTCAACTGGTTCCGCAAGGACGCCGACGGCAGGTTCATCTGGCCGGGCTTCGGCGAGAACAGCCGCGTGCTGGCCTGGATCATCGACCGGGTCAACGGAGTCGGCGCCGGCGTGGAGACCCCGATCGGCATCGCGCCGGCCCCGGGTGCGCTGTTCCTCGACGGGTTGGACCTCACCGACGAGCAGCTGACCGAGCTGTTCGCGGTGGATCCCGACCGCTGGCTGTCGGAGTGCATCCTCACCGAGGAGTACTTCGGGCAGTTCGCTGCAGCCGTGCCCGCTGCGATGTACGCCCAGCTCGAGGTCCTGCGCGAGCACCTCGAGGCCGCCAAGGCCTGACCGTCGCACGACGAACGCCCGGCGCCCACGGGGGTGCCGGGCGTTCGTACGTGCGGACCGCAATGGCAGGATCGGGGCATGGATCATCCTGCACCAGACCTGCGTGGACGCGACTTCCTGCGGGAGGCCGACTTCACCTCCGCCGAGCTCGACTCGCTGATCGACCTCGCCGGCGCATTGAAGGCCGACCGCGCTGCCGGGCGTGAACGCCAGCGGCTGACCGGCCGGGTCATCGCACTGGTCTTCGAGAAGACGTCCACCCGGACCCGGTGCGCCTTCGAGGTCGCGGCCTACCATCAGGGTGCGAACGTCACGTTCCTGGACCCGGGGTCCTCCCAGATGGGTCACAAGGAGACGGCCGCCGACACTGCGGCGGTGCTGGCCGGCATGTACGACGCGATCCAGTTCCGCGGCTCGGACCATGCGATCGTCGAGGAGCTCGCGGCCGCAGCCGACGTGCCGGTGTACAACGGTCTGACGGACACGTGGCACCCGACCCAGATGCTGGCGGACTTCCTGACCATGCGGGAGCACTCAGGCGCCGCGCCGTGGTCGGACGTGAGCCTGGCCTACGTCGGGGATGCCCGCAGCAACATGGGCAACTCGATGCTGGTGATGGCCGCGATCATGGGGGCCGACGTGCGGATCGTCGCCCCCCAGGAGCTGTGGCCGTCCCCGGAGATCCGGGCGCTCGCCGAGGAGCGGGCCGCGGGCAGCGGGGCCCGGATCCTGCTCACCGAGGACCCCGCCGAGGGGGTGGCCGGTGCCCGGTTCGTGCACACCGACGTCTGGGTCTCGATGGGGGAGCCGAAGGATGTCTGGGACTCGCGGGTCGAGATGCTGCGGCCCTACCGCGTGGACGCCGAGCTCATGGCCGCCACCGGGCGGGCGGACTCGCTGTTCATGCACTGCCTGCCGGCGTTCCATGACGCCCGCACCGCAGTCGGCCGCGAGGCGGCGCAGCGCTACGGCCTCCACGACGGACTCGAGGTCTCCGACGCGGTGTTCCGCTCGCCGGCCAGTGTGGTCTTCGCGCAGGCGCACAACCGCATGCACACCATCAAGGCGCTGATGGTGGCCACCCTGGGCTGACGGGACCGGACATGGATCGACGCCCGCTCCCCGAGGGAGGGGCGTCGACGGTCGGGTGTCGGGTGGGACTCAGACGATGCCGAGGGTGACCGGGGCCACGGCCAGGGCGATCTCATCGGCGGCGGCGGAGGCGCCCTCGCCCCGCTGGCGCGGGAAGTCCGTCAAGTCGATCCGCACATACACGCGCTCGCGCTCCTCCTCGGTCATCCCGCCCCACACGCCGTACGGCTCGCGGGCACGGATCGCGTAGTCGGCGCACTCGACGCGCACCTCGCAGCGTGAGCACACGGCCTTGGCGGCGCGGTCGCGGCGCAGGCGGGCGAGCCCTCGCTCGTTCTGCGGGTGGAAGAAGAGGTCCTGGTCAGCGCCGCGGCAGGCGCCCACCTCCTGCCACTCCCAGGTCGCGTCCATCGGCACCTGGGAGAGGGGCTGCTGCGGCATGTGCTACTCCGTTCCGGGCCAGTGGCCCACGGCGTTCCTCGACGTAGTACGACAGGTCTCGCACGCTCTCCGCCCGGAGGCTCCCCGGGTGCATGGACCTCGGAGCGGCTTCGTTGACGGTGCTCGTCACGCTACTCACCGTGAAGGCCGATGTTATCCAACGAATGAACCAAAGTCCACTAGTAGTAAAGGACCATTCCTCACGGTGCGTGCAGCGGCGCGGCCCGAGTTGTGCCAGCTGGTGCGAGACCAGCGGCCCCGGAACGCGCTGCGGATCACACTACGTCACCGGTACGTCAGGTCCGGCTCACCCCCGGTTCACCGTCCCCCCTCGTGACGCAAGGTGATCGGCGTACCATCGGGGCATGGCTGATGACCTCGATCCCCTGACCTCCCCGGAGCTGTCCGGCGGCACCGATCTCCTGGAGCGAACCGAGAATGCCGATGGGACCGGCGATCACGAGCGCTTCGCCCATTACGTGGAGAAGGACAAGATCGTCGAGAGTGCGGTCATGGGCACGCCGGTGCGCGCCCTGTGCGGCAAGGTGTGGGTGCCGGGACGTGACCCCTCGAAGTTCCCTGTGTGCCCTGACTGCCTGAAGGTCTTCAACGGGCTGCCCCCCGGTGGGGACGACAGCGCGTAACACGGCCCCCGGGCGCTAAGGACGACCCATCCGTCGGATAAGGCAGCCCGGCACCCGCGAACCTGTCACCGACCGGGCTGCCACTCGTGGCATCATCACTGAGGGGTGGGGAGCCGGACGGCTCGCCGGTGGGAGGTGCCCGGTGGATGCGCACGGTGACGTCGCGCCCGGCTGGACGGTGCCCGCGGGGCGCCGCGCGGTCGTTGTGGCGGTCAGCGCCCTTGCCCTGCTGCTGGGGCTGATGGTGCCCGCCAACCCGGCCGCGGCGGTCGATCCGACCCCGACGCCACTGGTCACCGGGTGGCTGCCGAGCTGGGCCACTGACGCAGCCCTTTCCGGGGTTGAGGGCAACGCCGACCTCATCGGGGAGGCGTCACCGTTCTGGTACAGCGCCACGGCCAATGGAAGCGTCGTGGGCGTCACCACCAGCGTGCCCGCCGAGACCCAGGCGCGCGTCCTGGCCAGCCTGCGGGCACGGGGGATCGCGGTCATCCCGTCGGTCGCCGACGGGTCATCCGCGGGGGCCATGGCCACCGTCCTGAAGGACCCCGCAGCCCGCACCGCCCATGTCAACCAGCTCGTCGAGCTGGTCACGGCGAACGGGTTCGACGGGATCGAGCTGGACTACGAGAAGTTCGCGTTCTCGGACGGGTCCTCGACCTGGTCCACGACCCGCCCGGCCTGGGTCGCGTTCGTCACCGAGCTGGGCGGCGCCCTGCACGCCGTGGGCAGGAAGCTCGCGCTGGCCGTCCCACCCATGTACGACGGGACCTACACGTCGAGCAGCGGCTACTGGGTCTACGACTACGCGGGCATCGCACCGGTGGTCGACTCCCTGCGGATCATGACCTACGACTACTCCGTGTCCCGGCCGGGCCCGATCGCTCCGCTGTCGTTCCTGCGGCGGACCCTGAGCTACGCGGTCACCGCCTTCCCTGCCGCCCGGATCCGGATGGGACTTCCGGCGTACGGTCGGCTCTGGACGGCCCGCCGCGCCGATGGGACCCCGTCCATCACCGGGACGTGCCCCACGCAGGGGGTGCCCGGGACCACGAGCTTCACGACCGCCAGCGCGATGAGCTACCTGACCGGCGTGGCGGGTGCCCCACCCGCACTGCGCTACGACGAGGCCACCGGCGAGATGGTCGCGACGTTCACCAAGGAGTACGTCGGCCCCGACGCGCAGGGCACGCCGACGTCCTGCCTGGTCGACCACGTGGCCTGGTGGGTCGATGCCCGCGGGGTGGCCGCCCGGATGCCCCTGGTCACCGAGTACGGCGTTGCCGGGATCGCCGCCTGGCACCTCGGCGGCGTGGACGCCGACTCGTGGGCTGCCATGCGGGCGTTCGCCGCGGGCCGGCCGTCCGTGGCACCCCCGCCCATCACCTCCGCGGCCGGGACGCTCGTCGAGGCCCGGCCCTCCACGCTGACCCCCAAGAAGGGCAAGAAGGTCAGGATCGGCGTCCAGGTCTCCCCGGCGAAGAAGTCGGTCACCGTGCGTCGGCAGATGCTGGTCAAGGGCAAGTGGAAGACGATGTCCACCAAGCGGACCACCGCCAAGGGCAAGGTGACCTTCACGTTCACCTGGCCGAAGAAGAAGACCTCGCGGACCTACCGGATCACCACGAAGAAGAAGGGCTCCCTGGCTGCCGGGAAGTCCACGACCTTCGTGCTCACGACCCGCTGACCTGAGGCATCCCGCCGGGAGGAATCAGGCCAGGCAGGCGGCCGGGAGCTCGAACCACTGCAGATGCCCCAGCTGGTCGGGCAGCACGGCCTCGGGGCCCTGCGCCCGTTCGACCGCCGCCCCGAGCAGGTCGCGCGCCGCGCCGAGGTGCTCGACCAGCGCATCGTCGTCGGCCCGGTCGTCGTGGCGCGGGCTGATCAGCTCGCCGGACGTGTCGTAGTGCACCTGTGCCAGCCGCAGCGGGGGCTCGACCGGACCGGAGCGGTGCTTCCACAGCCCCGTGGCCAGGTCGAAGCGGTAGTCCGCCAGCAGCGCCCAGCCGTGGCGGGCGAGCAGGTCGACGGCCTCCACGAGGTAGGTGAACACCTCCTCGGAGATGAAGTAGTTGAAGTTGACGCGCACCCAGCCCGGCTTGATCCCCTCGCACCCGACGGAGATCTGCTCCTCGAACTCCGCGGAGCGGTCCAGGGAGATCCCCAGCAGGCGGTGCCCGTAGGGCCCCGCGCAGGAGCAGCCGCCGCGCGCCTGGATCCCGAACACGTCATTGAGCATCGCGACGATCGCGTTGTGGTGCAGGTAGCGCCCGCTGGGACCCCGCACGGTGAACGAGACGATCGACAGTCGCTCCGCCTCCACGTTGCCCAGGACACCGATCGCCGGATTGGCCGCCCACGCAGTGACCGCGCGGTGGACGAGGTCCTCCTCGTGGGCCCGGATCACGTCCGTGCCGACAGCCCGTTTGAGGTCGAAGACCAGGCCTGCCCGGATGGACTCGATGATCGCCGGTGTGCCGCCCTCCTCCCGGTGCTCAGGGTCGGCGAGGTACGTGTGCTCGGTCGGGCTCACGTAGGCCACCGTGCCGCCGCCCACGACGTCGGGCACCGTGTTGGTCAGCAGCTCCCGACGCACGATCAGCAGCCCCGGCGTGCCCGGCCCGCCGATGAACTTGTGTGGTGAGAGGAACACCGCGTCCTTGGCCGCAGCAGGGTCACCGCCGGGGTTCATGTCGATGTCGATGTAGGGACCACCAGCGGCGTAGTCCCAGAACGCCAGCGCGCCATGGGCGTGCAGCAGCCGGGTGATCCCGTCGGCGTCGGACAGGATCCCGGTCACGTTCGACGCGGCGCTGAAGCTGCCGATCCGCAGCGGCCGGTCGGCGTACCGGACGAGCTCCTGGGCCAGGCGGTCGGCGTCGATATGGCCGTCGGGGCTCTCCGGGATCATCACGACGTCGGCGATGGACTCCCGCCACGGCAGCTCGTTGCTGTGGTGCTCGAACGGGCCGATGAACACCACGGGGCGCTCGGCGGCTGGGATCTGCGCGCTGAACCCGTACCGGGCATCCAGGTCGGCCGGGATGCGCAGGTTCATGATCCCGATCAGCTTGTTGATCGCCCCGGTCGTGCCCGAACCGGCGAAGATCACCGCGGTGGAGTCGTCGCCGTTGACGCACTCGCGGATGATCCGCCGGGCGTCCTCGCGCAATCGGGTGGTCTGCAGGCCGGTGCCGCTGGACTCGGTGTGCGTGTTGGCGTAGCGCGGCAGCACCTCGGCGCGGATGAAGTCCTCGATGAAGTCCAGGGCGCGACCGCTTGCCGTGTAGTCGGCGTAGGTGACCCGCCGGCGGCCGTACGGCCCGTCCATCACCTGGTCGTCGCCGATGACCCCGGACCGGATCCGTGCCAGCAGCGGCGGCTCGGGCAGGCCCGGGGTGGCCGGGGGGATCTGGATCATCCGCGGATGCCCTTCTGCAGCGACTGGACCAGTCGGTCCTGGTGGTAGGTCAGCCAGTCGTAGACCACATACATCGCTCGACGGGGGTCGTCGTCGGGCAGTGCGTGGAACTCCTCGGATCTGTCCTCGCTGATCTCCAGGCGCGCCCCGAGGGTCAGGCGCAGGTCGTTGAGGGCGCCCAGCCACGCCAGGCACTCCGCCTCGGACAGCTGGGTCGGGTTGGGTCGCGCCAGGGTCGCGGTGGCGACGGCGACGTTGTCCAGCTTCGTGGTGCGCAGGTCGCGCTGGGTGAAGCGGCGGAACTCCGCGGCATCGTCGGGGTCCTCGTAGGCGTCGGGGAACAGGCGCGCCAGGGCAGGATCCTCGGGGCGCACCGCCGTGGGGTCGATCCCCACCAGTTCGGCCAGCGGGTCGACGGGCTCGTCTGCCTCGGGCTCCTCGAGCAGGGCGGCCATCTGGGCCAGGAGGTCGCCCATCAGCCCGCGGTCGAGGTCGCCGAGATGCAGCCAGACCTTGCCGTGGCGGTTGCGCCGGAAGCCCGGCGGGTCGAGCAGTCCCATGGTGCCCTCAGCTCGCTCGCGACAGGGTGGCCCACAGGCCGTAGCTGTGCATCGCCGTCACGTCGCGCTCCATCGCGTCCCGGCTGCCCGAGCTGACCAGCGCCCGGCCCTCCTGGTGCACGTCGAGCATCAGCGCCTCGGCCTTGGCCCGGGGGTACCCGAAGTACGTCATGAACACGAACGTCACGTAGGACATGAGGTTGACTGGGTCGTTCCAGACGATCGTCACCCAGGGAGTGTCGATGCCGACCTCCTCGGCGACCTCCACGTCCTCCACGGGTGCGATGCTCACGTGCCCCATGGTCGCATCCCGCGGGTGGGGATGGCCAAGCCGCTCAGCCGGCGGTGACCCACTGCGGGGTCTGCTCCACCAGGGTGACCTCCGGGCCGAGGAAGCGGCGACCGAGCCGGGCGAAGGGCAGCGGGTCGCCGGTGGCCAGGAAGCGGTGCACCGGCGGCGCGGAGTCAGCCCGACGGCCGAGCTGGTGGGCGGCCAGTGTCCGGTAGACGTCCTTGGCCGTCTCCTCGGCCGAGGAGACCAGCGTGACGTCGTCGCCGCACACGTACGAGATGACCCCGGTCAGCAGCGGGTAGTGCGTGCAGCCCAGGACGAGGGTGTCGATCCCTTCGTCGAGCAGGGGGTCGAGGTACTCGTGGGCGACCGAGATCACCTCATCCCCGGTGACGACGCCGGACTCGACGAAGTCCACGAACAGCGGGCACGCCTGCGACCTGATCGTCAGGTGCGGGGCAGCCGCGAAGGCGTCCTCGTAGGCGCCGCTGGTCACGGTGGCCACGGTCCCGATGACCCCGATCCGTCCGTCGCGCGTTGCCCGGACCGACCGGCGCACCGCCGGCTTGATGACCTCGACGACCGGGACCGGGTAGCGCTCGCGGGCGTCGCGCAGGACCGCCGCGGACGCGGAGTTGCAGGCGATCACCAGGGCCTTGACGCCGGAGTCCACCAGGTGGTCCATCACGTCGAGGGCGAACGCGCGCACCTCGGCGATCGGGCGCGGTCCGTAGGGTCCCCGTGCGGTGTCGCCGACGTAGAGGATCGCCTCGTCGGGCAGCTGGTCGATGATCGAGCGGGCGACGGTCAGCCCGCCGACGCCGCTGTCGAAGATCCCGATGGGTGCGTCGGGGTTGCCCACGCCCGGGCCTGCGATCGACGGTGTGAGCGACATGACGCCCATTGTCCCCACCAGGCGCCCGGGCCGGACGCTCGGGATCGCTAGGGTGGCCCGCGTGTCGGGGCGGTTCGTGCCCCCACATCTCGGGAGGGCGCGTGCGACTCACGGTCATCGGCTGTGCGGGATCGTTCCCGAACCCGACCTCGGCGGCCTCCTGCTACCTGGTGGAGCACGACGGCACCTCGATCGTCCTGGACCTGGGGCCGGGGTCGCTCGGGCCGCTTGCCGCGCACACGGACATCCGCACCCTCGACGCGGTGCTCCTCTCGCACCTGCACGCCGACCACTGCCTGGACCTGGCCGGCATGTACGTGGCCCGCAAGTACCACCCGGACGGTCCGCCGCCGCCGCTGGCCGTGCACGGGCCACGCGGCACCGGTCGGCGGATCGCCGATGCGTACCGGACCTCGCCCGGGGAGCCCGTCGACGGGCTGGACCGCGTCTACCGGTTCGTGGACCACTCGCCGGACCCGGTGCGGATCGGGCCGTTCACCATCACGGTGACCCGGGTCGCCCATCCGGTGCCTGCGTTCGCGATCCGGGTGGCGGCCGGTGGGGCGTCGTTGGTCTACAGCGGCGACACCGGCCCGACCCCGGCGCTGGTCGAGCTCACCCGGGGCGCGGACCTGGCCCTGTTCGAGGCCTCCTGCCTGAGCGACGTGGACAACCCGAAGGACCTGCACATGACCGGCGTCCAGGCCGCGGAGCACGCCGCTGCCGCGGGCGCGGGGCGACTGGTGCTGACCCACCTCGTGGCGTGGAACGATCCGATGGCGACACTGGCCGAGGGGCGCAGTGCGTTCGATGGGGACGTGGCCCTGGCCGCACCCGGGATGGTGGTGGAGCTGTGACCCGATCTGATGGCCGTGCGCCCGATGCGCTGCGCGAGGTGACCTTCCAGCGGGGGTGGCTGGACCACGCCGAGGGCTCCTGCCTGGTGTCCTTCGGCGCCACACGGGTGCTCTGCGCGGCGTCGTTCACCGCCGGCGTCCCGCGCTGGAAGAAGGGCTCCGGATCGGGCTGGGTCACCGCCGAGTACGCGATGCTGCCGCGCTCGACGAACACCCGCTCGGACCGCGAGTCGGTGAAGGGCCGGATCGGCGGGCGCACGCACGAGATCTCCCGGCTGATCGGCCGCTCCATGCGGGCGGTCATCGACGTGTCGGCGCTCGGGGAGAACACGATCGTCATCGACTGCGACGTCCTGCAGGCTGACGGCGGCACCCGCACCGCGGCCATCACCGGCGCCTACGTGGCCCTCGCCGACGCCGTGGCCTGGGCGCGGGGCAAGGGCCTGGTCGCTGCTGGGGCATCGCCGCTGGTGGATTCGGTCTCGGCCGTGAGCGTCGGCATCGTCGACGGGCAGCCCTGCCTGGACCTGCACTACGACGACGACGTGCGCGCCGATACCGACATGAACGTCGTGATGACCGGCTCCGGGCGCTTCATCGAGGTCCAGGGGACCGCCGAGCGCGAGCCGTTCGACCGCGCGGAGCTCGACCGCCTGCTCGACCTCGCCGCCGCCGGCTGCGTCCGGCTCACCGAGCTGCAGGCGGCGGCGCTGGCCGGTCCTGCGGGGGGTGGGCGGTGACGCAGCGGATCGTGCTGGCCACGCGCAACGCCGGCAAGGTCGCCGAGCTCCGGCGGATCCTCGACGCAGCAGGGCTGGACGTGGAGCTCGTGGGCGCAGAGGCGTTCGCGGCTCTGCCGGATGTGGCCGAGACCGGCACCACGTTCGCCGCGAACGCGCTGCTGAAGGCGCGGGCGGTGGCTGCCTACACGGGGCTGCCGTCCATCGCCGACGACTCCGGGTTGTGCGTCGATGCGCTCAACGGGATGCCGGGGATCCTGTCGGCCCGCTGGGCAGGGCGCCACGGGGACGACGAGGCCAACCTGGACCTCCTGCTCGCCCAACTGTCCGACACCCCCGACGAACGCCGCGGCGCCCACTTCTTCTGCGCCGCGGCCGTCGCGATGCCCCCCGGGCACCACGACCAGCCGGGGGAGTGCCGTGTCGTCGAGGGCCAGATCGACGGCTCACTCATCCGGGAGCGCCGGGGCACCGGGGGGTTCGGCTACGACCCCATCTTCGAGCCCTACGGCTCAGCGCGGACCACCGCCGAGATGGACGCTGCCGAGAAGGACGCGATCAGCCACCGCGGCCAGGCCTTCCGGGCGCTTGCCCCCGTACTTGCCGAGTTGCTGGGCGACACCGCCCCCTGAGCCCAGGGTCGTCCGCGGACTGGTCCGGTGCTGGCCGAGTTGTTCGCCGACTCCGCCTCCCGAGCCCAGCGGCGTCGCCGCGCACACGAATCCTGCCGAATACGACTGGTCGCTGGACCTTCGGGCCAGGGATGCACACGAGACCGCCCTTCTCAAGCCCGCAGGAGGGGCCATTCAGGCGGTTCGGAGTGCGTGGACGATGCGGAGGCCCCTGACCCGGCTGAGAAGGGAGGTTTCGCGTGCGTTGCCCAACAGGATCGGGGCGGCAGTGCTCGTCGAGCCCATCCCCCGGTATCCGGTGCCGCCACCACGTGCGGGTGGCGGGACTTGAACCCGCACGTCCGTGGACACAGGAACCTAAATCCTGCGCGTCTGCCAATTCCGCCACACCCGCGTCCCCCCATTGTGGCAGTCCGCGCCGCCGATCCCAGGCGAGCTCGCCCCTGGGTGAGTGGTTGGATGGGCGCATGCAGGTCTCGGCGCGCGTGGACTACGGAACGCGTGCGCTGGCCGAGCTGGCCAGTCGTCCGGATCAGCTGGTGACCTCCGAGGATCTCGCCGAGCTGCAGGGGATCCCGGTGAAGTTCCTCGAGGGCATCCTGACCCAGCTGCGGCGCGCCGGGCTGGTCGTGAGCAAGCGGGGGGCCGAGGGCGGGTACCGGTTGGCCCGACCCGCCGCGCAGATCGCGGTCGCCGACGTGTTCCGCGCCCTGGACGGTCCGATCGCGGCCGTGCGGGGGATGCCGCCGGAGGACATGGCCTACCCCGGCGCGGCCGAGCACCTGCGCGAGGTCTGGGTCGCCACGCGGGCCGCACTGAGGGCGGTCCTCGAGCAGGTCACCCTGGCTGACGTGGTCAGCGGGGATCTGCCGCAGGCCACACGCGACCTGTTGGCCGAGCCCGGAGCGTGGGAGCGCCGGTAGGCCGTTGCCGCCGGCCCCCGCGCAGCGCTCCCGCGCCCCGCGCGACCGATCAGAGACCGAGTTCGCGGCGCAGCTTGGCGACGTGGCCGGTGGCCTTCACGTTGTACATCGCCCGCTCGATCCGCCCCGCAGCGTCGATCACGAACGTCGAGCGGATCACGCCCACCACGGTCCTGCCGTAGAGGGACTTCTCCCCGAACGCCCCGTAGGCGCTGAGGACCGCCTTGTCCGGGTCGCTGGCGAGCGGGAAGGTCAGGCCCTCCTCCGCCCGGAACCTCGCAAGCTTCTCCGGGGGGTCCGGGGAGATCCCGACGACGGTGATCCCGGCCGCGGACAGGGCGTCCAGGGAGTCCCGGAAGTCGCACGCCTGCTTCGTGCACCCGGGGGTCAGCGCCGCCGGGTAGGCGTAGAGCACCACCCGCCGGCCGCGCAGGTCGGCCAGGCGGATCCGCGCGCCGCTGTCGTCGGCGAGGTCGAAATCGGGGGCGGCGTCACCGGGTTCGAGCCGGGTTGTCATGGGTCCTCCTGCAGGTTCGCGCTCACAGACCCTATCCCGCAATGGCTTGGGCCACCCCTGCCCGCGTATGGTGGGCCCATTCCGTGGTGTCAGGAGGATTGACGTGTCCCAGGCCAGTGCCGGCAAGTCCGCGACCGCTCCCGTGCGTACGCCCGCCGAGATCGAGGCGGACCTCGATGCCACCCGCGAGCGGTTGGTGGGCACCATCACCGAGCTCGAGGACCGGGTCAACCCCACGAAGGTGGCCAAGCGCGGCTCCAACAAGCTCAAGGACTTCTACGTCGGCAGTGACGGCGTGCGCTGGAAGAATGTCGCGCTGACTGCTGGTGCCGTCGTCGGCGGCCTGATCGCGATCCGGGTCACCAGCAGGACCGTGCGGTGGGCCCTGGCCGTCCCGCCGGCCCAGCAGATCCCCACGGATGTGGTGTTCCTGCCCGGTGCCCCGGGCCCAAGCGGGAGCACTGGCCAGCCTGGCCTCAGCGTCCTGACGACCTCAGCCGGCAGGTGTGGTCCCCTGGCCGGGCACCGTCAGGTCACTCGCCCTCGGCGGGCCCGGAGGACACCAGCCGGGCGAGATGGCGCCCCACCAGCAACGTCGGGCTGATCGTGCCCACGGCCAGGGCGATGACCGTCAGGGTCGCGATCGACCCGTTCACGACCGCCGCGTCGACGATCGCCGCGGCGTCGGCCTGGGGGCCGGCGGTGAGTTCCAGCACGCCGGTGAGGGCATCGAACATGTAGGTCCCGGGGATCAGCGGGATCACCGGTGCGAACGCATAGATCGGGGTGGCCTGGTCGGTCCGGGGAGCCACGACGGCGGCGGTCAGCCCCACCAGCAGGGCGGCACCGAAGCTGGCCAACGGCAGGGCGGCGCCGAGGTCCAGGCCCAGGGTGCGGACCAGGTGGGCCACGATGGCCAGGGCGACGATCCCCGGCAGCGTCCTGCGCGGCACGGAGAACACCATCGCGAAGCCGGCCACAGCCACGCCGGCCCACAGCGACAGCGCCCAGCTCATGACAGCGCCCCGACCAGGGTGACGGCGGCCGTGAGCCCGACGGCGGCGGAGGCGATGATGACGGCACTCATGGCCAGCTTCACGACGCCGTTGAGGTAGTGCGCGGTGAGCAGGTCCGCGGTCCCGTTGAGCAGGGGGACCCCGGGGACCAGGAACAGGGTGGAGGCGGCCAGGGATGCGGTCACGTCCGCCTCTGACAGCCCGAGCAGATGCCCGAGACCGGAGACGATGAGGGCCGACGCGAAGGCGGCACTGGTGACGGTCACGAAGGGCTGCAGGCCGCGGCGCACCAGCAGGTGCCGTACCCATGCGCCGGCCCACCCTCCGAGGAAGGCCACACCCATGGCCACCGCCCCGGCCCGGAAGAGGGCGGCGAAGGCGGCGGTCGAGGCCCCGAGGGCCAGCATCACCATCCACGTCGGGTACACCGGGCCGACGTGGCGGATGAGTGTGAGTCGCGCGCGCACCTGGCTGGCGGTCAGGCCGTGGGCCTCGGTGTCGGCGACGAGGCGCTTGACCTGGGTCAGGGTGGTGAAGTTGATGCCCAGGTGCCGTGCGTGCCGCCCTGCGGTGAGCTGCTGGCCGTCCGCGGACACGGTCATGGCCACGTTCACCGAGGAGATCCGGGCGTTGCTCTCCTGGGCGCCGAGGGCCGCGGCCATGCGCTCCATGGTGTCGACCGTACGGGTCGTGTGGCCGCCGGAGAGCTGGACGAGCTCCCCCACCTCGAGGGACAGGTCGAGCGCGTCCGCGAGACCGGTCATGGGGGCAAACCGTACTCCGTTAGGCTCGTGTGGTGCCCACGCAGCCCCCCTCGGCCCCCGACCTGACGCCCGGGGCGGACGGGTCCGTCCCGATCAAGCTGCTCCACGATCGGGTGCTGGTGCACATCGACTCACCTGACGGGGAGCGGCGCTCCGGCGGCGGGATCCTGATCCCGGCGACGGCCGCGGTCGGCAAGCGCCTCACCTGGGCCACCGCCGTGGCGATCGGGCCCCTGGTCCGCGCCGTGGAGGTGGGCGACCAGGTGCTCTTCGAGCCCGAGGAGCGGGCGGAGGTCGAGCTGCGCGGCGAGGCCTACGTCCTGCTGCGCGAGCGTGACATCCACGCAGTGGCCGCTGCGCGCGTGGGCGAGGACGAGACCGGCCTGTACCTGTGAGTGGGGGGCCGCTCACTCGCCTGAGCCCTCATGGAACGCGAAAGCCCCCCGGGATCGCCGGGGGGCCAGTACGCCGTGTAGGGCTCGAACCTACGACCCGCTGATTAAGAGTCAGCTGCTCTACCAACTGAGCTAACGGCGCAAGTGCCCCCACACCATACCAACGCCATGGGTGCCGGTCCAAACCAGTCAGCGGGCTTGCCTGAACGCCCTGCTGGCGCTGGCGCGAGGTCCTAGGATGACCCGCACGCGCGCAACGAGGAGGGGAATCCACGTGGACACCAGCCCGGATCAGGCCGTCGAGGCAGCTCCGTCGGAGGAGTCCGAGCGACCGCCTGCCGTCACGGAGGCGACGAGGTCCGCCCACAGCTCCCGGTCGGACGTCGCCGCGGACTGGTTCGCCACCGGGGCCCTGCTGTACGCGGCGTTCCTGTTCGTGGTCTCGATCGTCGCGCCGTTCCGCCGCTACTTCGACCGGCCCGACGACGTCGTATCCGAGGCCTTCCTGGTCATCGATCCCAACATCGTCTACGCCAGCCTCGTCCTGGTCATTGCGATCGGCCTGCGCCGGCGGCTGGCGGAGGCGTGGTGGCTCGGCCTGATCCTGATCCTGCTGCTGCCGACCCTCGGTCGGATCCTCTCGCTGGCCGCCGAGGATGCCTCGTCGTGGGCCAAGTGGGTCGGCCTCCTGGTCAACATCGTCCTGATCGTCCTCTTCGTGCGCGCCAAGCCGCAGTTCCGTGCCCACAATGCGCGTGGGGCCGACCTGCGCGCACTGGCTGTCCTGCTCATCGGCGGGCTGGTCACCGTGCTCGTGGGCGGGTGGCTGGCCGAACGGTACGGAAGTGGTGGGGATGCCGGCGTCGCGGCCATCTTCGGCCTGGAGACGATCCTGCAGGACATCGGCGCCGTCACCAATGACATGGGGCTGAGCGTCCCGTTCTGGGTGCGCGCGGTCGTGAACCTGCTCGGTGCCGCGGTGGTCCTCGGGGCGGCCTACGTGTGGTTCCGGCCCCCGAAGGACTCCGTGTCGCTGGAGGCCAGGGACGAGGCCCGGGTCCGCGCGCTGCTTCGCGGGTTCGGCACCCTGGACTCCCTGGGGTACTTCGCCACCCGCCGGGACAAGTCCGTCATCTGGGACACCGACTCGGTCGACGATGCGATGGCCGGGGTCTCCTACCGCGTGGTGGGCAGCGTTGCGCTGGCCAGCGGGAACCCGGTCGGTGACCCGGAGCGCTGGCCGATCGCGATCGAACGCTTCCGCGCGCATGCCCGGGCCCACGGCTGGTCGATGGCCGTCATGGCGGCGGGCGAGGAGGGTGCGGCGGCCTACCAGAAGGCAGGGCTCGACACGTTCCAGCTCGGCGACGAGGCGATCCTGGACCTCACGGACTTCACCCTCGAGGGCAAGTCCATGAAGGACGTGCGGCAGGCGGTGAACCGGATCGAGCGTCGTGGGTACAGCGTCCGGGCCATCCGGCACAACACCCTCACTGCTGCGGACTTCGAGGCGCTCGAGGCCGCAGCAGCCGCCTGGCGCGGGGACGGCGGTGAGGAGCGCGGCTTCTCGATGGCCCTCGGCCGGCTGGGTGACGCGCTGGACGGTGACTGCGTCCTGGTGGCCGCCTACGACGGCGAGGACACGGTCCGCGGGTTCCTGTCGTTCGTCCCCTGGGGTCGCAACGGCCTCTCGCTGGACCTCATGCGCCGTGATCCCACGGCCGAGAACGGCCTGGTCGAGTTCCTCGTCGCCGGGTTGGCCCGTCGTGCCGGCGACCTGGGCGCCTCGCGGGTCTCGCTGAACTTCGCGATGTTCCGGGAGGCCTTCGAGCGGGGCGAGTCCCTGGGCGCCGGCCCGATCGCCCGGGCGTGGCGGCGGATCCTCATGATCGGCAACTCCAACTGGCAGCTCGAGAGCCTGTACCGCGCGAACGCGAAGTACTCCCCGGACTGGCAGCCGCGCTACCTGTGCTTCGAGTACGCCTCCGACCTGCCGCGGGTCGGGGTCGCCGCGGGCAACGCCGAGGGCTTCCTCACGAAGCCCTCGATGGCGCTGGCGCTTCGCCGGGGCACGGAGGAGGGCGCCGGCGCGCTGGACCGTTCCAGCGAGGTCTACGCCGCCGAGGTGGAGGCCATGATCCCCGCCGAGGAGGACCCCCTGGAGGCCGCGCTGTCGACCACGGGTCTTCCCGAGCAGGTTCGGGTCCGCCGCGAGAAGCTCGAGCGGATCCGGGAGATGGGTATCAACCCGTACCCGGTGAACGTCCCCTACGACACGCCGCTGGCCGACGTGCGGGCACAGTTCCCCGACCTTGCGCCGGACACCCGCACCGGGACCGTCGTCAGCGTGGTGGGCCGGGTGATGCTCAAGCGCGACACAGGCAAGCTCTGCTTCGCCACGCTGCGCGACGGGTCGGGGGACCTGCAGGTGATGCTGTCCCTGGCCGAGGTGGGCGAGGAGGCGCTGGACCGGTGGAAGCACATCATCGACATCGGCGACTTCGTGTCCATCACAGGCGAGGTGATCACCAGCCGCAAGGGTGAGCTGTCAGTCGCGGCGACCTCGTGGATGCTGTCGGCGAAGTCGCTGCGCCCGCTGCCGGACAAGCACAAGGGCCTGACGGACCCCGAGGCCCGTGCGCGCATGCGCTACGTGGACCTCATCGTCCGCCCGGAGACGCGTTCGGTGGCGTACCTGCGCTCCACGATGGTGCACAGCGTGCGCGACTCGCTGCACCGCCGCGGCTTCGTCGAGGTGGAGACCCCGATGCTGCAGGTCATCCACGGCGGGGCCAACGCCCGGCCGTTCGTGACCCACATCAACGCCTACAACATGGACGTGTTCCTGCGCATCGCCACCGAGCTGCACCTCAAGCGGCTGCTCGTCGGCGGCATGGACAAGGTCTTCGAGATGGGGCGGCAGTTCCGCAATGAGGGCGCGGACTCCTCGCACAACCCGGAGTTCACCTCGCTGGAGATGTACCAGACCTACTCCGACTACCAGGACATGCGCGTGCTGACCCAGGAGATCATGCAGGAGGCTGCCATCGCTGCCTTCGGTGAGCCGGTGGCCCGGCGCATGCAGCCCGACGGCTCCATCAAGGAGTACGACCTGTCCGGCGAGTGGCGCCACATCACGGTCATCGACGCGGTCGCCGAGAAGCTGGGCGAGCACATCCACGCCGACACCCCGATCGAGGAGATGCGGGCGCACGCCGCCAGGCACAACATCGAGATCGAGCAGCACTGGACCTGGGGTGCGGTCCTCGAGGCCCTCTACGAGGAGCTGTGCGAGGACTCCACCGAGCTGCCGACGTTCTACATGGACTTCCCGAAGGAGATCGCCCCACTGACCAAGGCGCACCGCGACGACCCGCGGTTCGCCGAGAAGTGGGATCTGGTCTGCTGGGGGGCCGAGCAGGGCACGGCGTACTCCGAGCTCAACGATCCTGTCGACCAGCGTGCGCGGTTCTTCGCCCAGTCGCTGCTGGCCGCGGCCGGGGATCTCGAGGCCATGGCCATCGATGAGGACTTCCTCACAGCCCTGGACTACGGGATGCCGCCGACCGGTGGGCAGGGCATGGGCATCGACCGGCTCGTGATGACCCTCACGGGTCTGAGCATCCGGGACACGATCCTGTTCCCGATGGTCAAGCCGCAGTAGCGGCGCAGCTCCCCACGACGGGGGTCGGCCGAGTCCGGCTGGCCCCCGTCGGCGGCTCAGGGGGTGTTGCCCAGGGCGGCCTCGAGCTGGGCGCGAGCCGTCTGCACGGCTGCCGCCGAGGTGGCCACGGCCGTCGGGTCGGCTGTCCCCGAGGCCACCAGTGCGACGTGTGCGGCGGCCGAGGAGCGCACCTGCGTGACGGCCGCGCCGATCGCCCGCGCCTGCGCGGCGCGCGCCTCATCCGGGGCGTCGACCACCAGCGCGGCGACGTTCGTCTCGAGCTCGTCCAGGGTGGGCTGTGCGGTGGCCCAGTGCGGAGCCACCATCTGCGGCGGCGTGGCGGGGTTGGTCAGGGCGGGCACCAGCTCGGTGACGACCCACCGCCCCTGGGTCCGCTCGACCTCCAGCCGCTCGTCCCAGTCCTTGCCCTTGGACCGGGCGACCAGGAACCAGGCCAGTGCCCCACCCGCGGCGACGAGCGCGCCCAGGCCGAGCCAGAGCGGCAGGGAGCTGGACCCGGAATCGTCTGCGGTTGCCGACGCCGAGGCCTCCGTCGCCGTGGGGCTGGCGGAGTCCGTGGCGGAGTCCGTGGGCGAGGGGCTCTCGGTCTCGCTGGGGGTCTCCGACGCGGTCTCGGTCGGTTCCGCCGACTCAGTCTCGGTCGGCTCGGCGGACTCGGACTCCGACGCGGTCTCGGTCGGTTCGGGGGTCTCGGACTCCGACTCGGTGGCCTCCGGCTCCGAGGGCGGGATCGACGTGGCGTTCTGGGACAGCGTCCGGCTCGGGGTGGGGGACTCCACCGGCTCCTCGGACGTCGGCTCCGGGGTCGGCTCGGGGGTTGGCTCCTCGGTGGTGGGGTCGGGGGTCGCGGTCCTGGTCGGCGTGGGGGTCTCGGGATCGCGCGTGGGCGAGGGCACGTCCGTGGGCGAGGGCACGTCCGTGGGCAGGGTCACGCTCGGAGTCGGTCTCTGGAGTGACCCCGACGGGAGGGCTGTCGGCAGGGTCACCTCTCCCTCGGAGCCGCACCCGGCCAGCGCTGCTGAGCCGAGGAACAGCGCGAGGAGGATCGCCGCGGGTCGTGAGGGCATCATGTTCGAGCTCCTGTCGTAGGCATAACACGCCGACACCACGTGGTTGCATGGTCAGCCTAACGCGCACGTGCGGCTGTGCCGGGATGTCGCGTGGGTGTGTGATCGTCCTGCGCATCGCGCCGCTTGAAGTGGGCACTGCCCTACGAGAGGTGCACGAGTCGGGTGCGTCGCTGCGATTCCGCGCCCACGTGCCCGAACGACGGGAGCTCGGTGCTGGGGGGCCACGACGTCACATTGGGGTGAGTGACGGTGTCCTGTTTCACGACTTGGTTGACCCCTGTCTCGCGTCATCGTTAACCCTTCGACGTCAGGTCGAAGAGCCGCGTGATCGTTGAGGCGGTGCTCGCTGGTCAGTCCCACGGATCCGTCGCCCGCCAGTACGGGATCTCCACGGTCCCGGTCGGCACGCTGGTGGCCCGCTGGCGGGGGCAGGTGGGGTCCGGTAGCCGAACAGCCGGGCCGTGCGTAACCCACGCACACGAATCCGGCCGATAGACACGGGGGCACCAAGGCAGTGGCCACTCGCGCACATCAATCCGCCCTGGTGTGGGCACCGGAACAGGACAGACGGGCGGATTGATGTGCGCCGTCAGCCTGAGCCCTGTTGACCCGCCTGAATAGCGCGATTTCACGTGCGTCGATCCGATGCAGCACCTCCGGACGCCGGAGCAACGACTCGAGCCGCCCGGGGTGCCCTGATTCACGACTTGGTTGACCCTGTCGCCCGCCCTCGTTGACCCTGCGACGCCATGTCGACCCACTACGTCACCGTCATCAACGCCGACACCGGCGAGATCATCCGCGACCTGGTCCTCGACCCCACCCGCGACTCCCAACCCCTCGGACGCCCACCCGGACCACCCAAAGGCAGCCCCCAACGCGGCGGACGCAAGAAGAAGAGCACCCCAGCGACATAAACGAAGTCCCGGGACACCTGTTAACGATGTCCCGGGACTTCACATTGGGGTGAGTGACGGGACTTGAACCCGCGACCACCTGGACCACAACCAGGTGCTCTACCAGCTGAGCTACACCCACCAAGCGCCGCACAGGATCACTGCGCAGCGGAGGTCAAGTGTACCCGACTCAGGCGGGCGGCTCGGACGCCGCCGGGGGCACCTCATGGTCCACCACGTGGTTCGAGGCGGCCGCGCGGGCCTGGTCGGTCGAGGGCCCGGGCACGTCCACGAAGAGGGTGTCGCGGTAGTAGCGCAACTCGGCGATGGACTCGCGGATGTCCGCAAGCGCCCGGTGGCCCCCGGTCTTGGCGGGGGCGTTGAAGTAGGAGCGTGGGTACCAGCGGCGGGCGAGCTCCTTGATCGTGGAGACATCGATGAGCCGGTAGTGCATGTAGGCGTCGAGCTCGGGAAGGTACCGGGCCAGGAACCCGCGGTCGACATAGACGCTCGACCCGGCCAGGGGAGCCCGCCGGGCCTCGGTCACGTGGCCCTGCACGTAGGACAGGACCGCCGCCCCGGCGTCGGCCAGGGGGATCCCCGTCGGGATCTCCTCGAGGAGCCCCGACTCCGTGTGCATGCGCACGACGACGTCGTCCATGCCGGCCAGGATCGACAGGTCCGGCGGGCACACGACCAGCGAGATCCCGGAGTCGAGCTCGGTGAGCTCGGCATCGGTGACGATCGCGGCGATCTCCACGATCTCGTCGTGGGTGGGATCCAGGCCCGTCATCTCCAGGTCGATCCAGACGAGCCGGTCGTTGCGCGCATCAGTCACACGCGCCAGCCTACGGCCTCTCCGAGCCGTCAGCGGCCCACCAGCGCACGAGGTCCGACCCTGTCACGATGCCCATCAGCCGGCCGTACTCGTCGACGACCGGGACGGCCTCTGCGGAGTAGCGGGCCATGATCCGGGCGACATCGGCCAGGGGGGCGATGTCGCTCACCGAGCGCACCGGCGCCCGGGACAGCAGGTCGCCGACGCCGCGGTCGCGCAGCCGCTCCTCGGACACCGGGATGTCGGTGAGGATCATCCGGTCGGAGATCACGCCCAGGCAGCGCCCGTCGTCGACCACCACGAGGTGGCGCAGGCCCGAGACGCTCAGCAGCTGCCAGGCGTCCCAGAGGCTCTCGGTCACGTCGATCGTGAGGACCGGGCGGGTCATGGCCTGGCCGACCACGGCGCGTGCCCATTCGGCACCTCGGCGTCGTGAGGCCATCTCGCCATGCGTGGACGGCGAGGGCAGGGTGGCCCTCTCCGACGGGATCTTGTCCATGCACCGCCTCCCCTGAACTGCCCTGAACTCGTCCGGGCTCAAGCATCACCCACAACGGGTGTCGGGTCGCAGGGGCAGGAGGCCTCGGACCGGGGGACCTAAGTCACGATGCGTCGCCCAGCCGAGGCCCACCTGCGCTGCGGAGGGCTAGGCAGGTGGCTCGGCGTCGCCGACGGTGGCGGCGAGGTGCTCGGCGACCGCGTCGATCGGATAGATGCCCACCGGCGCCCGGTCCCCGGTTCCGGCGCGCTGCCATGGGTGGGGGCCGGCCAGGGGGCGGTGGTTGACGTGCAGGGCGTCCAGCCGGGCGACCTGGGCGGCCAGCGCCCCAGCCTGCTCGGCCAGGGCCATCGGACGTCCGCGCCAGAGGTTGGCGCCGAGGACCGACAGGCGCGGGAACGCGCGGTACTCGCGTGCCGCGGCATCCGGGCAGTACTCCGTCCACAGCTGCGCCTGGCCGCCGAGGACGCGCCCCGGGCTGTCGGCAGCCGCGGCCTCCGGGACCCACGTGGCCACCCGGTCGACGCCCAATGGGGCGCCGATGGACAGCGGCTCGTCGGACCCGGCGTCCTCGGCGTAGTCGAAGTACGTGGGCAGGACCGGGGTCATCACCACGTCGTGCCCCGCGGCCGCGGCTGCATGTCCGATGGCCGCCGAGCGCCAGGGCATGACGACCGTCGCTGTCGGCAGGCCACCGGCGACGAACGCGTCATCCCAGGCCATGGGGGTGCGGCCCAGGTCCAGCACGATCCGGGCCAGCTGCGCATTCACCGCCGAGCGCAGCCCCTCCACCCCGCCGTGCTCACCCGCGAGGGCGAGGACCTCGGGGGAGTCCCGCCACATCCCCAGCTCGGCTTCGTCCCCGCCGATGTGCAGGTAGGGCGAGTCGATGGCTCGGGCGACCTCGCCGAGCAGGGTCTCGATGACGGCCATGGCCTGGGGGAGCGGTGAGATCGTCCGCCCGAGCAGGCCCCAGCGGGTGGCGACCTGCTGGGGCGGGCACCCGGGCACCCCCAGCTCCGGGATGGCCGCCAGCAGCGCGCTGGCATGGCCGGGCAGGTCCACCTCGGGCACGATCGTCACGCCGTGCCGGGCCGCGTGGTCGGTGATCTCGCGAAGGTCGGCGATCGAGTAGGAGCCCCCGTGCGGGGTGCCGTCCAGGCGACGGGGGTCCTCGACCTCGCGGCCCTGGCTGTGGCCTCTCCAGCTGGCGGTGCGCCAGGACGCGACCTCGGCCAGGGCCGGGTAGGTCGGGGACTCGATCCGCCACCCCTGGTCGTCGGTGAGGTGCAGGTGCAGCCGGTTGAGCCGGTGCATGGCCAGCAGCTCGATCCAGCGCAGGACCTCGGGGACCGCGGCGAAGTGCCGGCTCACGTCGAGCATGAACCCCCGGTACTCATGCGCCGGCGCGTCGGCGAACGCAACGGTCGGCAGGCGCCAGTCGTCGCGCCGGACGGCCGCGGTGCGCCAGGCGTCGGCGGGCAGGAGCTGGCGGATGGTGGTCGTGGCCTGCAGCGCGCCGAGGGGGCTGCTCGCGGCGATCGTGACGCCGGTCGCGTCGATGGCCAGGTGGTAGCCCTCGATGGGCAGGGCCGGGTCGGCCACCGTGCGGATGTGCGGCGCCCGGGGGGTGGCGGTGCCCGGCAGGGGGTCGAGCACACGCAGTGCCGAGCGCACTTGGGCGGTCCAGGGCCCGTCGACCGTGGGCGTCGCGTCGAGGGCGCACCAACCGGTGGCGGTGGCCGGTCGGGGCGGCCAGAGGGAGGGCGCG
>CAVPNX010000003.1:0-40977 GCA_963706885.1 uncultured Actinomycetes bacterium
CCAGCTCAGCGGGATGACGCAGGGCAGGAGGGGCCACCGACCCAGTCTGCCCGAAACCAATCCGGGTGCCCCACCGTGGCGAACAGGCAGTGTCAGGTGGGATGGACGGACCAGGAGAGCGATGATCGCCAAAGTGGCAGCTGCACTCACCGTGGTGGTGGTCATGCTCCTCGGCATCGTCGGCCTCGGCAGGCTCGCCAGCTCCGATGTCCAGGCCATGGTGATGACCACGTTCTTCTTCCTCCTGGTCGCGGTGGCCATCGGCGTCCTCGTCTGGCGACGGCGCGACTTCGCGGTCGCGCTCATCACCCCCTTCCTGCTCATCGCCGGGGTTGCCGGCGTGTGGCTCGGCCTTCCCCTGGTGACCGACCGGTCCGTGAACGAGGAGGTCGTCGCGGCCGCCAGCCCGGCTGCACCGGACTCCTCGAGCCCCGCAGGTCCAGCCCTGGTGGCCTCCGGCCAGTTCGAGGCGGCCTCGCATCCCGGGACGGGGACCGCCTCCCTGATCGCGCTGGAGGACGGCGCCGGGGTCGTGACCTTCACGGACTTCGAGACGGACAACGGTCCGGACCTGCTGGTGTACCTCGTCCCCGCCGACGCCCCGGCCGGAAGCGCCGACGGCGCGGTCTCCCTCGGCGGCCTGAAGGGGAACAAGGGCGACCAGCAGTACGACGTCCCGCCCGGCACCGACCTGGATGCTGACTGGCGCGTGGTCGTCTGGTGCCGGGCATTCGCCGTGTCGTTCACCGAGGCCCCGCTGAGCGCCTGACGGGCCCGACCGCCCACCTCGGCCCGACGAGGCGGCAGACTCGCCCCCATGACATTCCCCGGCGTGATCGTGCCGCTCGTGACCCCCTTCGACGAGGACGGCAGGCTGGCCCTCGACGGGTTCGGCCCGCTGGTCGAGTTCGTCCTCGCCGGCGGCGTCCGCGGGCTCGTCGCCGCAGGCACCACCGGCGAGGGGTACGCCCTGGACCTCGACGAGCGACGGGCGGTGATCGAGGCGGTCATCGCAGCCGCGGCGGGGCGCGTCCCCGTGCTCGTCGGCGTCGGCGGCACCGCCACGCGAGAGGCCCTGGCACAGGCCCGGCTGGCGCAGGAGTGCGGCGCGGACGGCCTGATGGTGGCAGCCCCGGCCTACGTCCTGCCGACACCCGAGGAGCTGGGCCGGCACGTGCGGGCGGTCCTGGACGCAGCTCCCCTGCCGACGGTGCTCTACGACTACCCCGACCGGACCGGGGTGTCGTTCACGGAGAAGGCGCTGGACGTCGTCGCGGCCGACCCGCTGGTCGTGGGCATCAAGGAGGCCTCAGGCGACCTGACCCGGGTGCGCCGCCTGCGCCGCCGGTACGGCTCCGACCTGCCGGTCGTCTGCGGCGCGGACTCGATCGCGATGCGCTACTTCGAGATGGGCGTCGACTCGTGGATCGGCGGGGTGGCCAACGCGCTGCCCGCGGAGCACGTCGCTCTGCTCGAGGCCGCGATGGCCGGTGACACAGCTACGGCCTGGGCGTGGCAGAAGCAGATGATGCCGATGCTGCGCAGCGCCGAGCGCACGCACTACACGCCGAAGGTGCGCCACGCCCTCGAGCTGCGCGGCATCCGGGTCGGCCCCCCGCGCGCCCCGCTGGCGGCACTCGACGCCTCGGAGGCCCACGAGGTCGCGACCCGCCTGGCGATCGCGCTGGGCCAGGCCGACGCAACCCTGCCCTCGACGACCACCCACGGCCCCCTGGCACCCGACGCCACTCCCCTGCCGATGCACACCGACGCCTACATCAACGGCGCGTTCGTGCCCGCGGCCAGCGGCGCGACGATGGAGGTGCACAACCCCGCCACCGGGCAGGTGATCGCCACGGTCGCCGCGTGCGGGGCCGAGGACGTCGACCGCGCGGTGGCCGCCGCCCGCGAGGTGTTCGAGCGCGGCGAGTGGTCCCGCGCTCACCCCGCGCACCGCCGCCGGGTGCTGACCCGGTTCGCCAAGCTGATCGAGCGGCACGCCGAGGACCTCGCCCGGCTGGACTCCCTGGAGGCCGGCAAGCCGATCACCGACTGCCGCGAGGGCGACATCCCCGAGTCGGCCGAGACGTTCCGCTGGTTCGCCGAGGCCATCGACAAGGTCTACGACCGCGTGGCGCCCACGGGCGTGGACGTGGTCGCGCGGATCACCCGGGAGCCGATCGGCGTGGTCGGGGCCGTGATCCCGTGGAACTTCCCGACCCAGATGTTCGCGTGGAAGGTCGCCCCCGCCCTGGCGATGGGCAACTCCGTCATCGTGAAGCCGGCTGAGCAGACGTCCATGGCCGCCCTGCTGCTGGCCGAGCTCGGCCGCGACGCGGGCCTGCCCAAGGGTGTGCTCAACGTCGTGCCCGGACTCGGGGAGGAGGCCGGCAAGGCGCTCGGCCTGCACCCGGACGTCGACATGGTCACGTTCACCGGGTCGACCGAGGTGGGCAGGTACTTCCTGGAGTACGCGGCGCGCTCGAACCTCAAGCGGGTCACCCTGGAGTGCGGCGGGAAGAGCCCGCAGGTCGTGCTCGAATCGGTGCGCGACCTCGACGAGGTGGCCGCCGAAGCGGTGCAAGGCGGCGTTCTGGAACATGGGCGAGAACTGCTCGGCCGGGTCGCGGATCCTGGTGCACCGGTCGCTGCACGCAGGGCTGGTCGAGCGGCTGGTCGAGGCCACCGCCGACCTGCGCGTCGGCGACCCGAGCGAGCCGCGGACGCAGGTCGGCCCGCTGATCGACCCGGCCGCCTGCGGGCGCTCCGCCGGCTACGTGGCGCGCGGGGTGGCCGACGGCGCCCGGGTCGCGTTCGGTGGCGGTCCCGTGCTCGAGGAGACCGGCGGCTGGTACTTCGCGCCGACCGTCCTCGACGACGTCCCGCCCGACTCGGTCGTCGCCACCGAGGAGATCTTCGGCCCGATCGTGGCCGTGATCCCGTTCGACACCGAGGAGGAGGCGATCGCCCTGGCCAACGCCACGTCCTACGGGCTGGCCGCCTCGCTGTGGAGCGACGACATCGACGCCGCCCACCGGGTGGCCCGCATGCTGAAGGCGGGCACGGTGTCGATCAACTGCTACTCCGAGGGCGACATCACCACGCCGTTCGGCGGCTACAAGCAGTCCGGGTTCGGGGGCCGCGACAAGGGCCTGGACTCCCTGGAGCAGTACTCCGAGACCAAGACGACCTGGCTGAGGGTCCGCTGGTGAGCCGCGTCGTCGTCGTGGGCGGCGGGATCATCGGGGCGTCGGTCGCCTCGTCGCTGGCCCGCCGAGGGGCGGCGGTGACCCTTCTGGACTGCGGGCCGCCGCGCGAGGGTTCGTCGGCGGCCAACGCCGGGCACCTGGTGCCCAGCCACGTCATCCCCTTCGCCTCACCCGGGCATGGTCGGCGCCGGGCTGCGCTCCCTGGCCCGCCGCGACGGGGCGTTCGCGATCAACCCGCGCCTGCGCCGCCAGCTGGCCCCATGGCTCGCCCAGTTCGCGGCAGTCCAGCACCGAGGCGAACGTGCGCCGCGGGGCGCCCGCCCTGGAGTGGCTGCTGGGAGCCTCGATGACGAGGTGGACCGGCTCCTCGCGGCCGGAGTGGAGCTCGACCACGCCCGCGATGGCCTGATCCAGGTGTTCACCAGGCCTGAGAGCCTCGAGGCAGCCCGGCACGAGGCCGCGCACATGCGCGAGCTCGGGTACCCGGCCGAGGAGATGCCGCTCGACGCCCTGCGGGAGGCCGAACCCCTGGTTCATGACGCCGTCGGCGCGATCCTGCTGACCCGCGACGGCCGGCTCGACCCGGCCCTGCTGCTCGATGCCCTGCGTGCCGAGGCCAGTCGGCGCACGGTGCGGAGCTCCGCACCACCGACCGTCACCGGCATCGCCACCGGACCGACCGCTGTGCTCACGACCGACGGGCCGATCCCCGCCGAGCAGGTCGTCCTCGCCGCCGGGGTCTGGACGCCGGAGCTCGCCGCGACCGTCCCGACGGCTGACGGCTGGTCCCCACGGCTGCCGATCCTGCCCGCCAAGGGCTACAGCGTCACCGTCCCGGACGTGCCCGAGGTGCCCACACCGTCCGCTGCTGCTCATGGACCAGCGCCTGGCGGTCACGCCCATGGGCGACCGGCCTGCGGATCACGGGCCGCTTCGAGCTGACCAGCCCGTCCGACCGCGGCGATCCCCACCGCGCGCACCGACGCGCTGCTCAGCGGGGCGCGCGCGGCACTGGATCTGCCCGACGACGCCCGGGCCACCCAGCCCTGGAGCGGCCTGCGCCCCGCCACCCCCGACGGCCTGCCGATGATCGGCCGGATCGCCCCAGGTTCACCGGTCATCGTCGCCTCCGGCCATGGGATGCTCGGCACCACGACCGGCCCGGGCACCGGCGAGCTGGTCGCGGCGATCGTCGCCGGCGAGGAGCTGCCGATGGACCCGGCGCCGCTGTCGCCACAGCGGTTCGGCCGACTCCCCAGGAGGGTGCGATGAGGTCCACCAGGGTGCTGCACTGCGTCGAGTCGCACACCGAGGGCATGCCCACGCGGGTGGTCGTCGGCGGGGTGGGTGTCATCCCGGGGCACACGATGGAGGCCCGCCGCCAGCACCTGATCCACGAGCGTGACGACCTGCGCACCTTCCTCATGTACGAGCCGCGCGGGCACGGCGCGATGAGCGGGGCGATCCTGCAGCCGCCGACACGGCCGGACGCCGACTGGGGCGTGCTCTACATCGAGGTCGCCGGCTGCCTGCCGATGTGCGGGCACGGCACGATCGGCGTGGCCACGGTGCTCGTCGAGACCGGGATGGTCGAGGTCCACGAGCCGACCACCACGATCCGCCTGGACACCCCCGCCGGACTGGTCGTCGCCGAGGTCGCGGTGCGCGAGGGCCGCGCCGAGCGGGTCACCATCCGCAACGTCGCCTCGTTCGCGACGGCGCTCGACGCCCACGTCGAGGTGCCCGGGTACGGCCAGGTGCGCTACGACATGGCGTTCGGCGGCAACTTCTACGCGATCGTCGAGCTGGCCGAGGTGGGCGTCCCGTTCGGGCGGGAGCACGCCCGCGAGCTGATGGCCTTCGGCCTGGCCCTGATGGACGCGATCGAGGTGACCGCTCCCCCGGTGCACCCGGGTGAGCCGGGGATCCACGGCTGCCATCACGCCCAGCTGGTCGCTCCCGGGTCCGACGCCCGGCTCTCCCGCCACGCCATGGTGATCCGGCCCGGCTACTTCGACCGCTCCCCGTGCGGCACCGGCACCAGCGCCCGGATGGCCCAGCTGCACGCCCGCGGGCTGCTGGGCCTGGACGCGGACTTCACCAACATGTCGCTGCTCGATCGCCCCTTCATCGGCCGGCTGGTCGAGGCGACCACCGTCGCAGGGCTCGACGCAGTGGTGCCGACGATCACCGGCAGCGCCTGGATCACGGGAACCTCCCAGCACGTCCTGGACCCGACCGACCCCTTCCCGACGGGCTTCCTGCTGGGCTGAGCCCTGACGCCCGTGGCCGCGTCCCCGACCCTGTTCTCACGGACTCCCCCATCCCGGGAGAGGATGGGGGGATGAACCCTGAGACCGCGGACCTCGTCGTCCTCCTCGATGCCGAGGCCCAGCCCTGCGGCACCGCCGATCGGATGACGGTGCACAGCACTCAGACGCCCCTGCACCTCGCCTTCTCCTGCTACGTGGTCGACGCCGACGGCCTGGTCCTGGTGACCCGCCGCGCGCTCACGAAGCGCACCTGGCCCGGGGTCTGGACCAACGCGTGCTGCGGGCATCCCCTGCCCGGAGAGCCCTTCGAGGATGCGATCGAGCGCCGCCTGGCCCAGGAGCTCGGCGCCCGGGCCGTTGCGATCGCCCCTGTCCTGCCCGACTTCCGCTACGAGGCGGTCGACGCGTCGGGCATCCGCGAGAACGAGGTGTGCCCGGTGTTCGTGGCGACCGTGGAGCCGGGCCTGGAGCCCGACCCGGACGAGGTCATGGAGTACCGCTGGGTCGACCCGGGCGCCCTGGCCGAGGTTGCCGACCACAGCGCCTGGCTGCTGAGCCCATGGAGCGTCGAGCAGATCCGGCAGATGGACCTCCGCCGTCTCGGGCAGGTGCTGGCCGGGGCGAGCACGGTCGGGGCTCAGTAGCAGTCGACCGACAGCACCCGGACGACGGCAACGCCGTCAGCGTCGCTGGCGGCCAGGTCCACCTCGGCGCTGATGCCCCAGTCGTGGTCACCCTCGGGGTCGTCGAACACCTGCCGGACCCTCCATCTCCCGGGCTGCACCTCGATCTGCAGCAGCAGCGGTCCGCGGGACGAGGGCCCGGTGCCCAGGTACTCGTGCTGGGCGTAGTACTCCTCCATGGCCGCGCGCCACCGGTCGGCGTCCCAGCCGGCCCCGGCGTCGAGCTCCCCGAGGTCGTCCCAGCGGCGCAGGGCCGCCAGCTCGACCCGACGGAACAGCGCGTTGCGGACCAGGACGCGGAACGCCCGCACGTTGGCGGTCACCGGCGGCGGTCCGGCGTCGACGCTGCGCCGGCCGACCGCGACCATGTCCGCGTCCTCGGGGTGCAGCAGCCGCTCCCACTCGTCGAGCAGGCTGGAGTCGACCTGGCGCACGAGCTCGCCGAGCCACTCGGTGAGGTCGGCCAGCTCCTCGGTGCGGGCCTCGTCGGGGACTGTCCGCTTGAGCGCCTTGTACGCGTCGGCCAGGTACCGCAGGACCAGGCCCTCCGAGGACGCGAGCCGGTGGTAGCCGACGTACTCCACGAAGGTCATGGCCAGCTCGGAGAGCTCACGGGCCACGGCTTTGGGTCGCAACGGGTACTCGGTGACCCACGGGTGGCCCTCGGCGTAGATGTCGTAGGCGGCCTCGAGCAGCTCGGCCAGCGGCTTGGGCCAGCTGACCTCCTCCAGCAGCTCCATGCGCTCGTCGTACTCGATGCCCTCGGCCTTCATGGCCGCCACGGCCTCGCCCCGGGCCCGGAACTGCTGGGCGAACAGCACCTGCCGAGGGTCCTCGAGGGTCGACTCGATCACCGAGAGCACATCGAGGGCGTAGGTCTCGGACTCGCGGTCGAGCAGCTCGATCGCCGCGAGGGCGAAGGTCGACAGCGGCTGGTTGAGCGCGAAGTCGACCTGCAGCTCGTCGACGATCCGGACCGTGCGGCCCTCGGCGTCGGGCGGGTCGATGACCTGCAGGACGCCGGCGGCCAGCAGGGACTCCCGGATCGCCTGGGCGCGGGCGACGAGGGCCTCGCGCGCCTCGGGGTCCTCGTCGTTGTCGGCCAGCAGGTGGGCCAGAGCTGCGTCGGCGTTCCCGGGGCGGTGCACGACGTTGAGCAGCATGGCGTGGGTCACGTCGAACCGCGAGCGCAGCGGCTCGGGCTCGGCGGCCATCAGCTTGTCGAAGGTGGACCGGCTCCACGTCGGGCCCTCCGGTGGCTTCTTGCGCACGATCCTGCGCAGCTTCTTCGGGTCGTCGCCGGCCTTGGCGACCAGCCGCTGGTTCTCGATCTCGTGCTCCGGCGCCTGCACCACAACGGTGCCCTCGACGTCGTACCCGGCCCTGCCCGCCCGACCGGCGATCTGGTGGAACTCCCGGGCCCGCAGCACCCGCAGCCGCCGCCCGTCGAACTTGACCAGCGAGGTGATCAGGACGGTGCGGATCGGCACGTTGATGCCCACGCCCAGGGTGTCGGTCCCGCAGACCACCTTGAGCAGCCCGGCCCGGGTCAGCTGCTCGACGAGGCGCCGGTAGCGGGGCAGCATGCCGGCGTGGTGCACGCCGATCCCGTGGCGCACCAGCCGGGTCAGGGTGCGACCGAACCCTGCGGTGAACCGGAAGTCGCCGATCGCCTCGGCGATCGCGTCCTTCTCCGCGCGGGTGCACACGTTCAGGCTCATCAGGGCCTGGGCGCGCTCCAGCGCCAGGGCCTGCGTGGGGTGCACGACGTAGATCGGTGCGCGGTCGTTGGCCAGGAGCTCCTCGATCGTCTCGTGGATGGGAGTCAGCGCATAGGAGTAGGTCAGCGGGACGGGCCGTTCCCCGCCGGCCACGATCGCCGCGGGCTCGCCCGTGCGCCTGGTGAGGTCGTCGCGGATGCGGCGCATGTCGCCGAGCGTGGCCGACATCAGCAGGAACTGGGCGTTCGTCAGCTCGATGAGTGGTACCTGCCAGGCCCAGCCGCGGTCCCGGTCGCCGTAGTAGTGGAACTCGTCCATGCAGACCATGCCGACGTCCAGCTCGGAGCCATGGCGCAGCGCCAGGTTGGCCAGGATCTCGGCCGTCGCGCAGATGACCGGCGCCTCGGGGTTCACGGCTGCATCCCCGGTGACCATTCCCACCCGCGCCGGACCCAGCAGGTCGCACAGGTCGAAGAACTTCTCCGATACCAGGGCCTTGATCGGAGCCGTGTAGTAGGTGCGCCGACCCTGGGCCAGCGCGAAGAACATCGCCCCGACGGCCACGAGGCTCTTGCCCGACCCGGTGGGCGTGGACAGGATCACGTGCGAGCCGGAGGCCAGTTCGAGCAGCGCGTCCTCCTGCGCCGGGTACAGCGGGGTTCCGCTCCCGGCCGCCCACGTGGCGAACTCCTCGAGCAGGTCCTCGGGACTGGCCTCGCGGCCCGCTGCCCGCGACGTGCTGGTCGCCTCGAGGAGGTCGATGAGGGTCGCTCCGGACGACGCTGCCGTCGCAGGCTGCGGTCCGTCGGTGGGGGTCACCCCCAGACCCTCCCACGTCCGGCACCGATCAGGAGCCAGGTCCTCGACCGCATCAGTGCCGTGTGACGTTGGCAGCAGCCTGACGCAGGGCTTCGACCATCCGCAGCACGGTCGGCTGCTCGCGCAGGGCGGGCCGGGTGGCCAACCAGATGTGCCGTGGGGCCGGGGCAGGTCCCAGGCGCCGGACCGCGACCCCGGGCCGCAGAGCGCCGAGTGCCAACAGCGGGACCAGGGAGACCCCCATGCCCGCGGCGACGTACCCCTGGGTGACCGGGAACTCGTCGCTCTCGGCGATCACCGTCGGGGAGAATCCCGCCAGCCGGCAGATGGCGACAGTGGTCCGCCGGACGTAGTCATCCGACGCGGTGGTGACGATCCAGTCGGAATCGGAGAGGTCCTCCAGGGCGACCACGCGACGGCGGGCCAGCGGATGTGAGCTGGGCAGCAGGAGCCGGTACTCGTCGTCGAGGAGGTGCCAGCGGTGCAGGTCGTCGTCGGGCTGGGCCCCGCGGCCGAACGGCTCGACCACAACGACGAGCTCGACCTCACCCGCGCGCAGCCGGCGCAGGGCGGCGGAGGTCTCATCGACGCTGGGCCGCACCTTCACACCGGGCATGACCTCACGCAACGTGGCGATCGCCTCGGGCAGCAACGCCTCGCCCGCCGAGGGGAAGGCGACAACCCGGATCCGGCCCACCCGCCCCTCGCGCAGGTCGGCCAGCGCGTTCTCGGCCTCCTCGATCTCGTGGAGAACCCGGCCCGCATGCTCGGCCAGCAGCTGCCCGGCCGCGGTGGGCCGCACCCCACGACCCGCCTTCTCGAACAGCGCCGAACCCGCCTGGGCCTCCAACTGGGACAGCTGCTGGCTCACCGCCGACACGGTGTACCCCAGCACCGCCGCTGCGCCTGTGAGCGATCCCTCCTCGACGACGGTGCGGTGAACGACCAGCAGGCGTGTGCTCAGCATGGTGCGACTCTACAGGATTGCTGAACAATTGCTAAGTGATTCTCGTTGGACTGCGAACAATACTCGGCGTACCGTTATGTCCGTAAAGCACACCGACCCACAACCTCGAAGGTGATCCTCGTGATCCTCGTCCTGTTCCTCCTCCTGCTCGCGACCTGCGCCGTGGCCCTGTGGCACGGCACGGGTACCAGCGACGGCAGCAGTGAGAAGGCACAACCCGACCTGAGCGTGTACCCGCCGGTCGGCATCCACTGACTGCTGGTCCGCGGGGACGATCAGGTATCCACCGTCAGACGGATCGTGACGACATCATCGACGTCGACGGTCTCGGCCCGGCGCCTCAGCGGGGCCCCCGCTCCCACCCCCCGCGCTTGATCGCCGACCCCTCCTTGGCCGCGCGCGAGAACCTCTTGCCGTGCTTGCGCATCTCGTGGGGGGACGACCGCATCGCCGCGCTCGCAACCTCCCTCTGGAGGCGGAGCCACGCGTCGTAGCGCCCCCGGGGCAGCTCGCCGGACTCGCACGCAGCGAGCACGGCGCATCCCGGCTCGCCGATGTGCCCGCAGTCGCCGAAGCGGCAGGAGCCTGAGTACTGCTGGATGTCGGCGAAGGTCGCGTCGACCGCCTCCGCGTCGGTGAACAGGCCCACGGACCGGATCCCCGGGGTGTCGATGATGCAGCCGCCGTCCGGCCCCGGGACCAGGTGCAGGTACCTGGCAGAGGTGGTGTGCCGACCCTTCGAGTCACCCTCCCGAACAACGCCGGTGACGGCCTGCTCGTGGCCGAGCAGCGCGTTGGTGAGCGTCGACTTGCCCGCCCCGGACTCGCCCACCAGCACGGCGGTGCGACCCCCCACCACCTCCCGCACCTCGTCGAGCCCGGTGCCCTCCTGCGCGGAGGTCACGAGCACGCGGATGCCGGGGTGCTCGAGCTCGAGACGCGGCAGGTCGACCTCGTCGGCAGTGGGGGCGCCAGCCTTGGTCAGCACCAGCACGGGGTGCGCGCCGGCGTCCCAGGCCTGGGCGGCAGCCCGGTGGATCCGCCCCGCCTTGACGGGACGGTCCATGCCGCAGGTGATCAGGACGAGATCGACATTGGCGGCCAGGGCCTGGGCCGCGTTGCCGTCCGCAGTCATGCGACGCAGCAGGGACGTGCGCGGCAGGACCTGGTCGATGGCAGCGTCCGCGGGCGAACCGTCGCGGGGCTCGCGGACGGCCACCCAGTCGCCGACCGTCGGCGGCGGGTCCAGCCGCGGCGTGGTGCGCAGCGACCGCAGCCCGTCGCCGGCGATCGCCAGCAGGGAGGCCCCGTCGTACCGGACGACGCGGGCGGGATGGGTAGCCGGCAGGAAAGTCGTCGGCGCGCGCCGAGATCCAGCCGTAAGCAGCGAGTTCGGGGCAAGCAAGGTGTGACATGTCAGGGTTCCTCATCGAGATCCGCCGACGTCCGGCGGGCGGCCACCGCAGAGCGCGGGTGGGCGCAGGGGTCAGGAGGTGTGGAGGGCAGGGTCATGCGCAGTCGCGGTCATGGCGTCCCTCCGTCCTGGCTCGATGTGGTGCGACCACTGTACGCCCGCGGGCCCGGCGACGGGAAGGGCCCGGCTGCACCGGACTACGCTGGTGCTGTGCTCCAGGTACGTGGGGTGTGCCACGCGTTCGCCGAGCGGTCGGTCCTCGACGACGTCACGTTCGACGTCCCCGCCGGGGTGCTCATGGGCCTCCTCGGACCGAACGGAGCCGGTAAGACCACCCTGATGCGGATCATGTTCGGGGTGATCGACCCCGACGCGGGGCAGACCTCATGGCAGGGCCATCAGGTCACCACCGCCGATCGCCGCCGCTGGGGGTACATGCCCCAGGAGCGCGGCCTCTACCCCGCGATGCCCGCCGGCGACCAGTTGGTCTACCTCGCGCGGCTGCATGGGGTCGGGCGGTCGGAGGCGACTCGATCAGCCCGCAGCCTGCTCGACGAGCTGGGCCTCGCCGACCGCTGGTCCGATCGGCCGGACAAGCTGTCAGGCGGGATGCAGCAGCGGCTGCAACTGGCCGCGGCACTGGTCCACGATCCGGAGGTGATCGTGCTCGACGAGCCGTTCGCCGGACTCGACCCGGTCGCGGTGGCCGAGCTGAGCACCACGCTCACCGACCGCGTCGGCGCAGGGCGCACGGTGCTGTTCTCCAGTCACCAGCTGGACCTGGTGCAGGACCTGTGCGAGTCCATCGTGATGCTCGACGAGGGGCACACGGTGCTGTCCGGCCGGGTCGCCGACCTCCGCGCCTCGTCCGGGCGCCGGCAGCTGCGGCTGACGATCGCTCACGGGGATCGCTCGTGGCTCGCGCCCTTCCCCCAGGTCCGGATCGTCGAGGACCGCGCCGATGACCTCCGGCTCGACGTGCCCGCGGGTACCGACCCGCTGGCGGTGCTGGATGCGGCCCGGGCCGCCGGCCACGTGTCGGACTTCGGCCTGGACCTGCCGACGCTGTCGCAGCTGTTCATGGTCGCTGCCGGCGAGATGGCGGAGGTGTCCTGATGCAGGGCTCGCAGTGGCGGGAGGGCACCCAGCTGGTCGCCGGTCGGAGCCTGTCCGAGGGCCTGCACTCCCGCGCGACCCGGATCACCACCCTGATCCTGCTCCTCATCGGGCTGGCAGTGGTGTTCGTGCCCCGGATGCTCTCCGACGACCCGACCTACACCCTGGCCAGCGTGGGCCAGGTGTCGCCAGCAGTGCAGGCGCAGCTCGACGCGGCGGCCGAGGCGGCCGAGTTCGGCCTCACCTACCTGTCGGTCGGCGACGAGTCTGCCGTCGAGGCGGCAGTCCGTGACGGCGATGCGACGGTCGGCCTCGCGGGGGCGACCCTGTATGTCCGCACCGACGCCCCGGGGTCGCTGCCGGTGCTGGTCTCCCAGGCGGTCGTGGCCGAGGAGAGCGCAGCGATGCTGGTCGATGCCGGCCTGACGCCTGCGCAGATCCAGGCGGTGTCCTCGATCCCACCCCCCGAGCAGGTCGAGGTGGGCCCGGCACGCGACGAGAGCAGGGCTGCCGCCGGCTTCATCGTCGGGATCGTGCTCTACATGGCCATCATGTTCAGCGGCCAGGCCATCGCGATGAACGTCGGGGTGGAGAAGTCCACACGGATCGCCGAGATCCTGCTGGCCGTGCTGCGACCCAGTCAGATCCTGGTCGGCAACGTCGTCGGCATCGGCCTTCAGACCCTGGCCCAGCTGCTGGTCCTCACCGTCCCGATCCTCGTCGCGATCAACCTCAGCGACGGCGGGTTCGACCTGCCCGACGTGGCGGGCGCCGACATCCTGCTCGGAGTTGCCTGGTTCATCCTCGGCTACCTGATGTACGCCTTCCTGTTCGCCGCCGCGGCAGCCCTCGTGGACAAGGTGACCGAGGTCGGATCGGCCATCATGCCGGTCACCACCATCCTGATCGTGGCCTACCTCGGGGCCGTGGTCGTGGTGCAGCAGGATCCCGGATCGGCCCTCAGCGTGGCCCTGTCCATGTTCCCGCTGACCTCGCCGATGGCCATGCCGATCCGGTGGGCGTCGGGAGCCGTCCCCGAGTGGCAGCTGGTCCTGAGCATGCTGCTGGCCATGGGCGCCGCTGTGCTGCTGGCGTGGTTCGGGTCCAGCGTGTACCGCCGCGCACTGGTGATCACCGGCCGCCGGCTGAAGCTGCGCGAAGTCCTGCCAGAGCGGGGCTGAGGCCGATGCCACCGCCGCGCATCGGCCTGGTCCTCGGGGGCGGCGGCCTGACCGGCACCGCCTTCCACGCCGGGGTCGTCGCAGGCCTCGCGGAGTTCGCCCGATGGGACGCGCGCACGGCCGAGGTGATCGTGGGGACCTCAGCGGGATCCACGATCCGCCGCGCTCCTGCGCGCCGGGTTGCCCCCCACCGACTTCGTCGCGCGCATGGCCGGCGCGCCCCTGTCGCCCGAGGGCCGACGGGTGCTCGGCGACCTGGGTCCGCTGCGCCAGCCACACCGCAGCGAGCGCCCACCCCGGCGCCCCGCAGCCCCGCGGCTCCTGCCCACCCTCGTGCGACGCCCGTGGCGCTACCGCCCGGGGATCGCCGCCGCGGCCCTGCTTCCCGAGGGCAACCTCCCGGTCGACGCGGGCGTGAGCTGGATCGGCGACCTCTTCGGGACCTGGCCGGAGCAGCCGATGTGGGTCTGCACCGTGCGCCTCGACGACGGGGTCCGCGTCGTGTTCGGCCGCGACGCCACGGCGTCGGTGCGGGAGGCGGTCACCGCGTCGTGCGCGATCCCCGGCTACTTCGCCCCCGTGGTGATCGACGGCCGTCGCCACGTGGACGGCGGGATGTGGTCGATCCACAACCTGGACCTCGTCGCCGGCATGGGACTGGACCTCGTGGTCGTCTCGGCGCCGATGTCGACCGCCGACGCGCTGGCTGTCGAGAGGGGCACGGTGGTCCGGCTGCCGGTCAGGCGGAGGCTGGACCGTGAGGCCGATCAGGTGCGCAGGTCCGGCACCCCGGTGGTCGTGATCCAGCCCGACGCCCGGCTGCGGGAGGTGATGGGGACGTCCACGATGCGGCTGTCGCGCCGCGCCCCTGTGGCCCGGGCGACGCACGCCCACATCCGCGACCTGGTGCGCGGGGGCAGCCTCGACACGCTGCTCAGCGGCGGACCCCACGGTTGAGCAGGGCCATCCCCTCGGTCAGGCCGTCCACGGTCAGCGGGAACATCGGGATGGCCTCACCGATGTCCTCGATCGTGGTCCCGCGCCAGCTCGGCGCCGGTTCCGGGTTCAGCCAGACCGCATCGGTGAAGTGCTCGCGCAGGATCCGCAGCCACCCGAGCCCGGAGACGGCGTCCGGCCCTCCGGCCGACCAGTGCCCGCCCATGTGCAGCTCGTAGGGCGCCATCAGCGCATCCCCGACCATGATCAGCTTGTAGTGCGAGGCGCACTGGCGCATGAGGTCCACGACCGGCGTCGGCTCGGCGAACGCCGTGGTGCCGTACACCTCGCCGTAGACGCAGTTGTGGAAGTAGTAGGTGCGCAGCTCCTTGAAGTGGGTGGCCTTCTTCGTCGCGCTGAACAGCTGGGACATCAGCTCGGTGTAGGGGTACATCGAGCCACCCACGTCGATCATGAGGATCACGTGCGTGTTGGGCCGGCTCGGCGGGCGGGTGACGACCTCGATCTCCCCGGCGTTGCGGGCGGTGGCGTCGATGGTCGCGGCGATGTCGAGCTCGTCGGCGGCCCCCTCCCGGACGAACGCCCGCAGCCGTCGCAGCGCCACCTCGAGCTGGCGGATGTCCAGGGTCACGTCCGACCGGTAGCCGCGGTAGCGCCGGGCGTCGGCGATGCTGATGGCGGCCCGTCCCCCGCCCGACGAGCCGGTGCTCAGCCCACCGGCGGCGCTCCCGCCCTGGCCGAACGGCGAGGTGCCCCCGGTGCCGATCCAGTAGGGACCGCCGTCATGGCGCTCGGTCTGCTCGCGCAGGCGCCGCTGGTACTCGGCGAGCAGCTCATCGAGGTCGGGCAGCCCCTCGTCGCGTCTCGTCGCCGCGCTCGCCGCGCTCGGCCACCTCGTCGAGCCACTGGCGCATCTCGTCGGACATGGTCAGGATCCCGCGGTACTCCGCGGCGAACGCCCGGTCGAAGGCATCGAGGTGCCCCTCGTGGTGGATCAGGATCGCGCGGGCCACGTGGTAGTACCCGGTGACGCTGTTGCGGTGCGCCCCGGCGGCCAGCGCCCGGCCCAGCGCGAGGGCCTCGGTGGTGCCGACCGGGACGCGCTCGGCCCGCAGCCGGTAGAGCAGTGGCAGGAACATCAGAACCGGCGCCGGTGGCGGCCGGTGATCTGGTCGTTGAACGCCGCCAGGTCCTGCTCCTTCTTCAGCAGGGTGCCCAGGAACGGCGTGCTCTCGTCGAGCGCGACGGCGTCGGGCTGGGCCAGGCGCAGCATCGCGATCCAGTCGATCAGCTCGCTGGTCGACGGCTTCTTGCGCACGCGGTCCATGCCGCGGACCGCGTAGAACGCCTCCAGCGCCTGGGACAGCAGCGTCTGGTCGAGACCGGGGTGGTGCACCTCGACGATCCGGCCCATCAGCTCGGCGTCGGGGAAGTCGATGAAGTGGAACACGCACCGGCGCAGGAAGGCGTCCGGCAGCTCCTTCTCCGCGTTGCTGGTGATGATGACCACCGGCCGGTGCGCGGCCGCGATGGTCTCGCCCGTCTCGGAGATGGTGAAGCGCATCCGGTCGAGCTCGTGGAGAAGGTCGTTGGGGAACTCCAGGTCGGCCTTGTCGATCTCGTCGATGAGCAGCACGACGCGCTGCTCGGCGCTGAACGCCTGGCCCATGGGCCCGAGGTGGATGTAGTCGGCGATGTCCTGCACGTTGTGGTCGCCGAACCGGCTGTCGTAGAGCCGCTGCACGGTGTCGTAGGTGTACAGCCCCTCCTGGGCACGGGTGGTGCTCTTGACGTTCCAGGTGACCAGCTCCATGCCCAGCGCCTCGGCCACGGCCTCCGCCAGCAGGGTCTTGCCGGTGCCCGGCTCGCCGCGGACGAGCAGCGGCTTCTCGAGCACCAGCGCGCAGCGCACGGCTGTCTCGAGCGCGGGATCGGTCAGGTAGGACGAGGTCCCGGTGAACTCCATCTGCGCTCCTTCACGGCGTCCGGGCAAGCGTACGCGCGCGTCGGGGGCCCACAGCGTCTAGCGTGGCGGCAGGCGGCTGCAGGAGGTGGGCATGCCGATCAGGGCGATGATCCAATGGCCCGGCGACGACTACCCGCTGGGCGCGTCGTACAACGGGGTCGGGACCAACTTCGCGCTCCACGCCGAGCGGGCCACGAAGGTCGAGCTGTGCCTGGTCGATGACCACGATGTCGAGCACCGGCTGAAGCTGGAGGAGAAGCAGTCGGGCGTCTGGCACACGTACCTGCCGATGGTCGGGCCGGGGCAGCGGTACGGCTACCGGGTCCACGGCCCGTGGGACCCGGGCAGGGGGCTGCGGTTCAACCCGCACAAGTTCCTGCTCGATCCCTACGCCACGGCCATCACCGGCATGCCGGACGGCAGCCAGGCGGTGCTCGGCCATCGCGCCGACGACCCCGACCTCCCGGACACGATCGACAGCTTCGGCCACACCATGATGGGCGTGGTCACCAGCCCGTACTTCGACTGGACCTCGGACCGACATCTGCGCCACCCGTACAACGAGACCATCATCTACGAGGCGCATGTCAAGGGGATGACGATGCGCCACCCGGACATCCCCCACGTGCTGCGGGGCACGTACGCGGGGCTGGCCCACCCGGCAATGGTCGAGTACCTGGTGGACCTGGGCATCAACGCGATCGAGCTCATGCCGATCCACCAGTTCGTCCAGGACGGGTTCCTCCAGGCGCAGGGCAAGCGCAACTACTGGGGGTACAACACCATCGGGTTCTTCGCCCCGCACAGCGAGTACGCATCGACCGGGACCCGCGGCGAGCAGGTCAACGAGTTCAAGGGAATGGTCAAGCAGCTGCACATGGCCGGGATCGAGGTCATCCTCGACGTGGTCTACAACCACACCGCCGAGGGCAACCACGACGGCCCGACCTTGTCCTTCCGCGGCATCGACAACCCCGGCTACTACCGGCTGCGTCCCGAGGACCCGCGGCGCTACGTCGACACCACCGGGACCGGGAACTCGATGAATGTGAGCAGCCCGCACTCGTTGCGCATGATCATGGACTCCCTGCGCTACTGGGTCACCGAGATGCACGTCGACGGCTTCCGGTTCGACCTGGCCTCCAGCCTGGCCCGGGAGTTCCACGCGGTGGACAAGCTCTCGACCTTCTTCGACCTCGTCCACCAGGACCCGATCGTGTCGCAGGCCAAGCTGATCGCCGAGCCCTGGGACCTCGGCGAGGGCGGCTACCAGGTGGGCAACTTCCCCTCCCTGTGGACCGAGTGGAACGGCAAGTACCGGGACACGACCCGCGACTACTGGCGGGGCAAGCCAGCCGCCCTGCCGGAGCTGGCCTCCCGGTTCACCGGGTCGTCGGACCTGTACGCCAACAACGGCCGCAGCCCGCACGCCTCCATCAACTTCGTGACCGCCCATGACGGCTTCACCCTGACCGACCTCGTGTCCTACAACTCCAAGCACAACGACGCCAACGGCGAGGACGGACGCGACGGGGAGTCGTACAACCGATCCTGGAACTGCGGGGTCGAGGGGCCCACCCGCGACCGGGCGGTCCTGGCGCTGCGCGCCCGCCAGCGGCGCAACATCATGGTCACCCTGCTGCTGAGCCAGGGGGTCCCGATGATCGCCCACGGCGACGAGATGGGGCGCACCCAGCTGGGGAACAACAACACCTACTGCCAGGACAACGAGCTGTCCTGGATGGACTGGGACAACGTCGACCAGGAGATGCTGGCCTTCACCCGGTTCGTGATCGGCCTGCGCCGCCGGCACCCGATCTTCCGGCGCCGCAAGTTCTTCGAGGGCAAGCCGATCGCCGAGTGGGACAAGGTCCCCGACATCTCCTGGCTGCAGCCCGACGCCGAGCCGATGACCATTCGGGACTGGCAGGCCGGGGGCACCCGGACGCTGACGGTCGTGCTCAACGGCTCGGCACTCAACGAGAAGGACCGGTTCGGCCGGCCGCAGGAGGACCGTTCGTTCGCGCTGTTCTTCAACTCCGCGGAGAACCCCACGACGTGTCTGATCCCCGGTCGCGCCGCGGGGACGGTCTGGGCGGAGGTGCTGGACACCGCGGTGTGGCCGGTGCCCGCGCTCAGGGCCCGCCCGACCTACCGCGCGGGTGAGCACCGCGTGGTGCAGTCGCGCTCGGTGGTGGTGCTCCAGGAGGTGGACACCGGCGCCTCGTAGCCCGGTCACCCGGTGCCCTGGGGGCGCCCGCGTGGGTGGGAGGATGAGCCCAGCGTGGCGCCATCCGCCCCCACGACCATCACCTACGCAACCGAGGGAGCCCGCATGTCCCCCGACCAGCCGACCGACCCGACGACCGACGGGCTGGAGCACCACGGTGGCGCCCTGCACGATCCGCACAGCCGCGGCGGCATCCGGCTGCGCCGCTGGTTGGTCCCCGCGCTGATCGTGCTTGCCTGGCTGTTCGTGGGTGGCCCCCTCGGGTCGTTCGCCGGCCAGCTGTCCGACGTGCAGGAGAACGACTCCGCCGGGTTCCTGCCGGCCAGTGCGGAGTCGACCCAGGTCCGCGAGCTCAGCCTGCAGTTCGCCACCAGCGACACCCTGCCCGCGATCATCGTCTACGAGTTCGCCGAGCCGATCGATGAGGCGGACCTCGCTGCGATCTCCACGGACATCGAGGCCATCGCCGAGGTTCCCGGCGTCACCCAGCCGATCGTCGGCCCGGTGCCGAGCGAGGACGGCCTGGCGGTCACCGTCATCGCCAACCTCGAGATCTCCCCGGATGCCGAGCCCGGGGCTGAGGTCGAGGAGATCCGGGAGCTCCTCCTGGACAGCCCCGCCCGGGCACTCGGGGCCGAGATCTACGTGACCGGACCGGCAGGAGTCCTGGCGGACTTCGCCGAGGCGTTCGGGGAGATCGACGGCCTGCTGCTGCTCGTGGCGCTCGGGGTCGTGCTCCTCATCCTGCTCATCGTCTACCGCAGCCCGGTCCTGCCCCTGATCGTCCTGCTCACCTCACTGCTGGCCCTCGGCGCGGCGTCCTTCGTGATCTACCAGCTCGCCGCCAACGACGTGATCACCCTCAACGGCCAGAGCCAGGGCATCCTGTTCATCCTCGTCATCGGCGCGGCAACCGACTACTCCCTGCTGCTGGTCTCCCGCTTCCGCGAGGAGCTGCGCCGCACCGAGTACCAGGTCGACGCGATGCGCGCGACGCTGCGGGGCACCGCCGAGGCGATCCTCGCCTCGGGCGGGACGGTGATCCTGGGCGTGATGACCCTCGTGCTCTCCGAGCTGAACTCCAACCGCGGGCTCGGTCCGGTGGCGGCGGTCGGGATCGCCTTCGCGATGCTCGCATCGCTGACCTTCCTGCCCGCGGTCCTGGTGATGCTCGGGCGGAGGGCCTTCTGGCCGGCCCGCCCGAAGCTGGACCTCACCCACCCGCAGTCCCAGGTCACCGGCTTCTGGGCGCGGGTGGCCGCCACGGTCGACCGCAAGCCGCGCGCCGTCCTGCTGGGCTCGTCGGCCGTCCTGCTGGTCCTGTGCGCGTTCGTCCCGTCGTTCAAGGCCGAGGGCGTGCCCCAGTCGGACTTCTTCCTGGTCTCGGTGGAGTCCACCGAGGGCCAGGAGGCGCTGGCCCGGCACTTCCCGGCCGGGTCGGGCAGCGAGACCGTCGTCGTCGGCCCCGCGGAGCTCATCGCCGAGATGACCGAGGTGATCACCGCCAACGAGGGCGTGGACTCGGTCGTCCCCCTGCCCGAGGGACCACCGGGACCCGACGCCCAGCCCCGCGTGGTGGACGGCAACGTCCTGCTGCAGGTGACGCTGGTCGACGCGGCCGACTCCGCGGCCGCCGAGGAGACCGTGCAGGAGCTGCGCACCGAGCTCGATGCCGTGAGCACCGAGGCGCTGGTCGGCGGGACCACGGCGATCCAGCTGGACACCAAGACCGCCTCACAGCGCGACCTGCGGGTCATCATCCCGGCCGTGCTCCTGGTGACGCTGATCGTGCTGATCCTGCTGCTGCGCGCGATCGTCGCACCCCTGGTCCTGATCGCCACCGTGGTCGTGTCGTTCGCGGCGACCATCGGCCTGGCGTCCATCGTCTTCTTCCAGATCCTCGACCTGCCCGGGGCTGATGCCTCGGTACCGCTGTTCGCCTTCGTGTTCCTGGCCGCACTCGGTGTGGACTACAACATCTTCCTGATGACCCGAGCCCGGGAGGAGACGATCAAGCACGGCAACCGGGCCGGGATGCTGCGTGCGCTGGCCGTCACGGGCGGGGTGATCACCAGTGCGGGCATCGTGCTGGCCGCCACGTTCAGCGCCCTGGCCCTGCTGCCGCTGCTGTTCCTGTTCGAGATCGCCTTCCTCGTGGCCGCGGGTGTGCTCATCGACACCCTGATCGTCCGCTCGCTCGTGGTGCCCTCGTCGGTCCTGGTGATCGGCCCGAACACCTGGTGGCCCAGCCGGTTGGCCCGGGACAGCCACGAGCTCGACGAGGCAGCTGCCCTGGAGGTCGCAATCACCGGCGAGGAGTAGTCGGGGCGGTCCCCCCGGTCCGGGGTCACGGCCGCAGGCGTGCCAAGATTTCCCCGACCGGCAACCACATCGAAGGGAACCATCATGGCCAAGTACGACCTCACCACCACCACCCTCGGCGAGATGCTGGAGGACCCGGACGTCGTGGCGATCATGGAGAAGCACGCACCGGGCATCACGAGCAACCCGATGCTGGGCATGGCCAAGGGGATGCCCGCCGCACAGGCCGTCGGCATGGCCGGCGGCATGATCGGCCAGGACGCCGTCGAGGCGATCAAGACCGACATCGAGGCCCTCTAGCCTCCACCACCGGGAGCGTGGTCACGGCGGTGCTCCGGCACCGGTCGTGACCACGCTCCCGTTGTGTGCCGGCGTACGGGGACCCCCCGTGGACCCGCGCGACCAACGGCCCTAGCGGCCACCCCTGGGCGGCGGGACGCTGGTGGTGGAGGTGCCCGACCGAGGGCGCGGACCAAGCAGGTGAGGTGAGCCAGGCCAGCGCGCAACGGGACCCGGGGCCGGAACGGTCCGGGGAGGTGCTGCGCTGGGTTGCACGGGTCTGGGCCGAGATCGCGATCGTGGGGTACCTGCTCTGGGAGGCCACGACGCCGGCCCCCGTCCGGGGCGAGGGCGACTACTGGCAGCGGCTGGCAGCACTGGTCATCGTGGCGCTGCTCGTCGTCGGGCACCTGATCACCTGGCGCTGGGAGATCCAGGGGGCCACCGTGATGGCCGTGGCCGGGTCCATGCTCGCCGTGGTCACGTCGTTCCGCTTCGAGGACTGGGGCGCCACGCTCCTCGTGCTGGTCGCGTTCACGACGCCCGCCGTCCTCTACTGGTGGATGTGGCGGCGCGACCGGCACCATGGCCGAGTCGTGGCACTTGCCGTGCTCCTGACGATCCTCGTCGCGGGCAGCATCGGGATCGCGGCGCTCGCGCAGCGGATCGCCTACGGGCCCACACATCCCCAGAGCGCCCTGACCGCCCTGCCACCGGCGCCGGTCGTGTGGGTGTGGTCGGGTGCGCCGGCCCCCACGTCGGCCGCCGTCGTGGCCCGGGTCCGCGACCCTCAGGCGGAGGTCCGCCTGGCGGTCAGCACCCGCGAGGACCTCTCCGACCCTGTCTGGTTCCCAGCCAGCCAGAGGCCGTCGGATGACCCCGGCGTGGCGCGCTTCGACGTCACCGGGCTGGTCCCCGGCACCAGGTACCACTACGCAGTCGATGTGGATGGCGTCCTCGTCGCCGAGCGGGCGGGCCAGATGCGAGCCGCCCCCGACGGGCCGGCCAGCTTCACGTTCGCGTTCGGCAACTGCGCGCGCATCGGCAGCAACGCATCCACGTTCGACCGGATCCGTGAGGCGGGCCCCGATCTCCTGGTCCACCTCGGTGACCTCTCCTACACCGACCTCTGGACCGACGACCGCGCAGCGGTGCGCACCATGTACGACACGCAGCTGACGACGCCGGCGATGGACGCGCTGGTCCGCGCGGTGCCGATCGCCTACGTATGGGACGACCACGACTTCGGCCCCAACGACGCCGACTCCACGTCCGACTCCGGTCCGGCCGCCCAGGTCGTGTACCGGCAGGTCGTCCCCCACCCGGACCTGCCTGCCGGCACGGGACCGGAGGCCATCTACCAGTCCTTCACCGTGGGCCGGGTCCGCTTCATCCTCACCGACTCCCGCTCCGAGCGAAGCCCGAAGTCAGCACCCGACGACCAGGACAAGACGATGCTCGGAGCCGCGCAATGGGCGTGGCTCCTCGATGAGCTCGACACCGCGGCGAACGCCGGTGAGGTGGTCGTCCTGGTCACCTCGGTCCCGTGGAACGGCGCGGCGCAGGCCGGTGCCGATGACTGGGCGGGGTACACGACCGAGCGCCGGCGCCTGGCCGATGCGATCGCCGGGGCAGGGCTGGCCGACCAGGTGCTCATGCTCGCCGGCGATGCGCACATGCTGGCCATCGACGACGGCTCGCACACCGACTTCTCCACCGCGCAGTCGGGTGGGTTCCCGCTCATGCACGCCGGCGCATTGGACCGTCACGGGAGCTTCAAGGCGGGGCCGTACAGCGAGGGATCGTTCCCCGGCGGCGGGCACTTCGGCCTGGTGAGCGTCACCGACTCGGGCACGGACATCACGGTCACACTCAGCGGGAGGGACCACACAGGCGCCGAACTGGTGGGCTACGAGTTCGTGGTCCCCGCCTCGGCGCTGGCACCGTGAGTCGCCGGCTCACCCGATCACCCGGGGATCGCCTCGACGGCCACCACGTCGGCACGCACCCGCTCGATGACCGCGTCCTGCAAGCACCCCACCAGTTCCTTGGTGTCGGACTCCCCCGGCGCGGGACTCACGGTGAGTCGCTGCCGCGAGGGATCGGAGGGATCGGTGGACTCCAGTGCGTCCAGGTCCACCGTCTCGGGCACACGCATCCGGCAGACCGTCCACAGCGCCAGCGCCACATCGCGGTCCGGCTGATCCAGGTTCCGGCGCATCACGACCATGTCCACCGTCAGGGCCCGCCCCGGATCGGGCTCCGCCGGCACGCTCAGGAGGTACTGGATCCCGGCGAGGAGTCCCGCGGCCAGGACGGCGACGAGCCCACCGGTCGCGACCCAGCGCCACACCCGCGCCACCTGCGGTGGATCGACGGGCATGGGGCGCGCGGCGGGGGGCCGGCCGAGGGGCGCCAGGCCCTCGATCGGCAGGGCCATCGTGGACAGGCCTCGGGCCAACTCGTGCTCGGCCACCGGAACGGCCGTGACACGCGACACCTGCTCCACCAGGTAGGCCACCGCGGACAGCACCACCCCGGCACCGATCAGGATCGGGAGGAACACGTTCAGGCGATCCCGGTCCCCGGCCAGCCAGGCGAACGGGCCCGGCTTCTCGGGCCGGTTGGCCCGAAGTCGTGCGGCGAGGGCCGTCGTCTGCTCCCGGGTGCGCTCCTCCTCGATCTGGTGCCCCAGGCCCCTGATGCGGGCCAGCACGACGTCGGCGATGAGGACCAGCTCCGCGGCCAGGAAGAAGAGCCCCGCAATCAGGGCGCGGTTCCACTCCCACCGGACCAGGTAGATGAACACGTAGCTCCCGGAGGCGACCAGGACCACCGCCGAGAGCAGCCGACCCAGTCGGTGGGCCCACGAGCGGTTCATCCGCGATCACCCCCCACTTCGCCCTCGCCGATGAGCAGGACCTCGCCGGTCGTGCCATCGACCACCAGCTCGGATCCCACGGGGAAGCGCTCGACCGCGTCGTGGACGCCCACCACGGTCGGCACGCCGTACTCGCGCGCCATGATCGACAGGTGACTCAGCACGCTCCCGGTCTCGCAGACCACAGCTCCCAACCCGGGAAGCCACCCCGCCAGGCGCGGGTCGAGGGTTCGGGTGACCAGGACATCCCCAGGCATGGCGCAGGCGGCGTCGTGGACGACCCGACCCTGCGCGCGGCCCTGTGCCGCCCCGCGGCCACCCGGCCGATGGGCACCGGCCAGCTGGACGCGGACCGGCCGGCCGTCAGCCGCGAGGCGGAAGCACGAGGGCAGGGGGGGTCCGGGCACGAGCGCGCGCTGAGCGAGGTCCGGCGGTGCCGGCCAGCCCGAGACCACGTCCTCCAGCTCGCCCAGGCGCAGGTGGACCAGGGACTGGGCCGACGGGATCCGCAGGTCCGCCGACAGCCGCCGCGCCAGGACGTCCGCCGCGCGCGCGGACAGCTCCTGGAGCCAGCGGGCCCGCAGCCGTAGGGCCTCCCGCGCGGGAAGGCCCGCCACCAGCGACGCCGTGCCCCCGGTGGCACCGGGTTCCCCCGGCGCGGAGTCGACCGTGGGCGGCAGCGATGCGGGCGCCCCGATCCGGGGCGCGGTCAGGGCCAGGGCGACCGGCCAGCGCGCCACGATGTCCTCGTCGGACAGGCCCAGTGCCCGGCCCCGACGCACGACCGACATCGCGACACCGGCCCCAGTGGTCGCGTCATCCCGCTGGAGCAGGGTCCCGGCCAGGACCTCGTGGCCGTGCACCGCAGCCAGATGGGCCTGGACCCGGCACATCACCTCCAGGAGCTCCGCGTCGCTGAGGTCGACCAGAGGACCGAGGCCGGCCAGCTCCCCATCCACCCGACGGCACACCTCGCCGCGCGAGGTCCGGGAGCACCGCCCGCAGGCGACCGACCCGCCACGAGCTGGCGAGCCTGCGGACCGAGACCCGCGGGTCGAGCCATCGCCACCCCGATGGCGGGAACGGCGAGGCACCGAGCAGGTCGAGGTCGCAGGCCACGCGCCCGGACACGGTGGTCACCACCGGCGAGGCGACCACGGCACGGCGGGGCCACGCCCCGACCAGCGTGATCGCCGAGATGATGCCGGTCCGCAGCGGGTCGAGCCACAGGTCCTGCTCGAGGGCACCCAATGGCTCGGGGAACGTCTCACCGACCGGTCCGGGGCCGAGCAGGGCGCCGGCGCCGGGCGCTGCGCTGCCGACGGCCGTGACCGGGCGGCTCTGCAGGAGCCACAGGGCGTCGTCGGCATCGAGCGCCCACTCGACGTCCTGCGCGCTGCCGAACTCGCCGGCCGCCCGGGCTGCCAGGTGGGCGATGCGGCGACGGGCTCGACGGTCGAGGAGGGTGGGATCCCCGTCCTGGGCGGGACCCTCGATCAGGCGACCACGGCGACCGAGGAGGTAGCGCTGGGCGGTCACCGTCCCGCTCACGAGTGACTCCGGGCCCCCCGGGACGGCTTCGACGAGGATGTGGGTGCGATCCCCGGTGACGGGATCGAGCCCGAACAGCACGCCGCCGACACGGGCGGCGACCTGCCGCTGGACCAGGACCGCCATCGGCGCCGGCTCCGCCGGTCCCGGCGGGCCGGAGGGACGAGCCCAGCACCTCGCGGACAGCCGCCTCGAAGGCGTCCCAGCCCACCACGCCCAGGCAGGACCGGAACTGTCCGGCCATCGACGAGGTGCCCACGTCCTCCACCGTGGAGGACGAGCGGACCACCAGGGCCAGGTGGTCGCCGCCGAGGTCGTCCCATGCCCTGCGCAGGTCCGCCTCCAGCCCTTCCGGGACAGGCGCATCCGGCCACCCCGGGCAGGTGGGATCGAACGCCGCGGTCGTCAGGACGAAGCCGGGGAGCACCGGCAGGCCCGCCGCCCGAGCCACCGCCAGGTTCGCCGCCTTCGCCCCGGTCAGCCCGGCATCGATCGCCCGCAGGTCGGACAGGGCCAGCACCAGGGGTTCGCCCGAGGGCAGTGCAGAGGGCCGCTCGCGGGGGAGGGGCGGCCGGTCCGGCGACGTGCGGGCCGACTGGGATCCGGCAGACGGCGCAGAGGCCTCGCGACCCTTTTGCACACTTTCACTCTACGCCGCGCCACATGGGGTCGACAGGCCGTTGGGCCTGGGCGGGCAGGAGGGGCCGATGGGCCCTGACGGCCCCGGCGAGGGCCGGGTAGCGTCGAGTTGTGACCACGGGAACGACCCGAGGTGCGGCCCCTGAACTGGCGGGTCATCCGACCGGGGGCCGGCGGGTGTACCTGGACAACCTCAAGGTCGTGCTGGTCACGTGCGTGATCCTCGGGCATGCGTTCATCACCTATGGCGACATCGGTGAGTGGATGTACCGCGAGCCGGCCTCCAGCGAGGCCTTCAACCTCGTGGCCGCGATCGTCGTGTCGATCGGGTCGCTGTTCGCGATGGGGCTGTTCTTCCTGATCGCCGGTCTGCTGACGCCGGGACCGCTGGGCCGCAAGGGCCCGCGCCAGTTCCTGCAGGATCGGCTGCTCCGGCTCGGCGTGCCGTTCGTCGTCTACCTCCTGCTGGTCTACCCCGTGGCCGAGTGGGCCGGCACCCGGGAGGACCCGCTGGGGACCACCCTGGCGAAGGCACTCGTCGACCCCGATCCCGGACCGCTGTGGTTCGTGGGCGTCCTCCTGCTGTTCAGTGCCGCCTACGTGGGGTGGCGCGCGCTGCGGCCGGCACCGGCGGACACACGACCCCTGCGGGGCCGGTGGCTCGTCGGGCTCGGGGTGGCGATCGCCGTGGGCACCGTCGTGGTCCGGCTGTGGTTCCCGATCGACTCGGTCCAGCCCTTCGCCGCACATGTCTGGCAGTGGCCGCAGTGCATCGGGCTGTTCATGCTGGGCCTGCTGGCCGCCGAGCGCGGGTGGCTGCAGCCGGTGGCACGCCGAGACCAACGGGCCGGGGCGTGGGTTGCCCTGCTCGGGGTCGTGGTCCTGCTGGCCGCCATGGCCACAGGCTCCTCGCTCGAGGCCTTCTCGGGCGGTCTGACGTGGCAGGCCCTGCTCACTGCCGGCTGCGAGGGGGCCATCTCGGTCGGGCTGTCCTTGTGGCTCCTCGGGCTGTTCCAGCGCAGGTTCGACCACGCCGGACCGGTGGCGAGGGCACTGGGCAGGTCGGCCTTCGGCGCCTACTTGCTACAGGTCCCCGTCCTGCTGTGCTGCGCCCTGCTCGTGCGCCCCCTGCCCATCCCCCCCGAGGCGAAGTTCCTCCTCGTCGCCCCCGCGGGGGTCGCAGCCTCGTTCGGCCTCGCCTGGCTGCTCACACGGGTGCCCGGCATACGACGCGTCCTGTGAACCCAGCGCAGGCACGCCCGGGTGGGGTCCACATCCTCTCAAGAGGCGCGTACTGTCGTCATTCAGGGAGTTCGAAGGTGCTCGTCGACTGGGAGGTGCCCTGATGGCGTATCGATTCAATCCCCCACCCGGATGGCTGGTGGAGCAGGGGTTCACACCGGGCAACGACTGGCGGCCCGATCCGGCTTGGCCGGCCGCTCCGGAGGGGTGGGAGTTCTGGGTCGCCGTCCCGGATGCCCCGCCTCCCCCACCCCCACCGCCCGGACCAGCTACCGACGACCACGCGCCGCCACCACAACCTGCCTCCGGGGGAGCCAGCGCCAGCGCGAAGATGGGCGGGATGTTCAAGTCCTTGAAGGCCAAGGCCCAGGACGACGACTGGATGGGCAAGGCCAAGACGGCCGCGACCCAGGCGACCGCCACCGCCCAGCAGGCCGCCGGCCAGGCGACCGCCCAGGCCAAGCAACGCGACCAGGCGGCGCTGGACAAGGCCGGGCCCCTGCCCGAGGGGGCCGTGTGGCGGGGCATCAGCCACGACGCCGGCCGCAACTCGATCGTCACCCTGTACCCGGACCGCATCGAACGGACCAAGCCGACCGGCCGGATGTCCCTGACGGGGATGCTCGCCGGTGGTCCGGAGGATGTCGAGGTCATCCCCATGAAGTCCGTCTCGTCCGTGCAGGCGCGTCGGGGTGCCTGGTACCACGACGTGACCGTCTTCGCCTCCGGCAACACGATCGTGTTCTCCGTGGACGCCGCCGACGCGGAGAAGTTGCGGGGACTGATCATGGACCAGGTCCTGGGCGGGTCAGCCCACGCGACTGCACCCGCCGCACCCCAGGCCCCTGCCGAGCCGGCTGCGCCGGCCGCCCCCGCAGGGGACGCGCTCATCGAGCAGATCCGCAAGCTCGGCGAGCTCCGCGACGCAGGGATCCTGACCCCGGAGGAGTTCGAGTCGAAGAAGGCGGACCTGCTCGGCCGCCTGTGACCCGGCGAGGCCGAACCTGCGCCGCACACGGTCAGCCGGGACGAGGTGGGAACTCGCATCGACACCGCGCTGGCGCCGTGGTTGGCTCCTGCCGTGACGACCATTGCCCTGTTCCCGTCCGTGCTCGGGGTCCGCGCCGGGGTCACCGACGCTGCTGACCGGCTGCGCCGGGACGGCCATGAGGTGCTGGTCGTGGACCTGTACGAGGGCCGGACCTTCGAGGACTACGAACCGGCGATGGCCCACGCGGAGGAGGAGCTCGGGCACGCCGAGCTCATGCGACGGGCTCGCCACGGGGTGGCCGACCTGTCCGACGGCTTCGTGTCCGCCGGATTCTCCCTGGGCTGCGTGATGGCGGTCCACGTGGCCACCCAGCGCGCGGTGTCCGGGGTGCTGATGATCGCCGGCGCCCTGCCGGCCTCAGCGTTCGGGACCGACTGCGCACTGGCCGGCGGGGGTCCCGGCCCAGACCCACTCGACGCTGGACGACCCGTGGCGCGAGCAGGACATGATCGATCAGGCAGTCCTCGAGGTGCAGGCCGCGGGAGCCACACTCGACGTCTTCGACTACCCCGGTGCCGGGCACCTGTTCACCGACCCGTCCCTGCCCGCGGAGTACGACCCGGTGGGCACCGAACTGCTCTGGAGCCGGGTGCTGCCGTTCGTGCGAACGCTCGGCTGATCCCGAACGGGCGCACGCCACCCGACCGGACGGCACCGGCCGGCCGGGGTGACCGCGGCGACTACTCGCCGGCCTCGCGGCGGATGATCTCGCCGCGGACGGCGGTGATCCAGGTGTTGATGATGTGCCGCTCATCGTCGTCCCACGTCGCCGCGGGGTCGTCGAGGCGGTGGACCTGGCGGACGAGCTCGTCCTTCAGCTCCTGGAGGCTGTACCCCTCGTGCAGCAACGTCTTGACCTCGGGGGCGGTCGGATCGGGTGCGGGCATGGTCTGCGTCCTTCCTCGGTGTGCGCCTCGCCGGGCCGCTGGACGCGCCCGCGGTGCAGCGCACCTCCACGCTATGCCCGCGCAGCCCGGCGCGGAAGGGACGCAGGTCCCCGGCCTCACCCGCGACGGCTCAGGCCACCACGGTTCCGCGCAGCACCACACGCGTCGGGGTGATGCAGAACGCCCAGGTCAGCCAGCGGATCGGCGGAGTACACGACGAAGTCAGCCGGATCCCCCTCCGCGAGCCCGGCGTTCCAGCCCAGCCACGCCCGGGCGCGCCAGGACGCCGCCCCCAATGCGTACTCAGCAGGCATGCCGAGCGCTGCCATCGCGATCACCTCCCCGGCGATGTTGCCGTGCCGGGCGACCCCACCCCCGTCGGTTCCGGCGTACAGGGCCACCCCGGCGTCGTGCGCTGCCATGATCGTGCCCCGCCGGCGGGCGTACAGGTCGGTCATCGTGGCCGAGTAGCGCGGGTACCTCAGCCTCCCGGCCTCGGCGTACTCGGGGAACTTGTCCAGCTGCATCACCGTCGGGACCAGGGCGACGCCGCGCGCTGCCATGGTCCCGATCAGGTCCTCGGTCAGCCCCGTGCCGTGCTCGATGCAGTCGATGCCCGCCTCGAGGAGCCCGGCCAGCACGTCGCGCCCGAAGCAGTGCGCCGTGACCTTGGCCCCGTGCGCATGGGCCACCGCGATGGCGTCGGCGAACGCCTGCGGCGGGAACGAGGGGACCAGGTCGCCTTCCTCGCGGGAGATCCAGTCGCCGACGAGCTTCACCCAGCCGTCGCCGCGCTGCGCCTCCCGTGCTACAGCAGCGGACAGCTCGGCGGGCTCCACCTCGTGGGCGTAGTTGCGCAGGTAGCGCCGCGTACGACCGATGTGCCGGCCGGCTCGGATCAACCGGGGCAGGTCGTCGCGGTCGTGCATCCACGCGGTGTCCAGAGGGGAGCCGGCGTCACGGATCAGCAGGGCGCCTGCATCCCGGTCCTGGATCGCCTGGTCCTCGGCCTCCGCGTCGGTGACCGCTCCGCCCTCGCCGAGGCCGAGGTGGCAGTGGGCGTCCACGAGCCCGGGAACGATCCAACCCTCGGCCGCAGTCTCGGCACCGAGTGGCCGGTCGTAGGTGACGTGGCCATCGACGACGTACAGGTCACGCACCTCGCCGTCGGGGAGCACCGGCCCCGTGAACCGCAGCGCACTCATGCCCTGGACGTTACCCGCCCGGTTCTGCTGCGTGGGGAGCGACTGCTGGCCCCGTCGGGCTACTCAGCCGACGCCTGGCTGTCCTGGACGATCTTCAGGACCCGCTCGTAGTGCCCGCCGTTGATCGCCGTGAAGCCGTGGTCGACCAGGATGTCGCGAGACTTGCCGGCCCGGCCACCGGACTTGCAGTAGGTGATGATCGTCCGGTCGCGCGGCAGGTCGTCGAGGTGGCGTCCGAGGACCAACATGTCGATGTTCGTCGCACCCGGCACCATCTCCCTGCTTCGCCTCCAGGCCAGTTCGGACATCGAGGATCAGGGCACCGTCCTTGATCGCGTCGGCAACCTCACTCTCGGGTCTGATCGATCGGGTGCCGGTCCCGAAGAAGTGCTTGTCCAGGAACTTCTCGATCGCCTCGATGATCATCTGGTTCTCCTTGCGGTCTTGATGGCCGCCCGACTGTCGGACGCATTACCGAGACCCTATCCCCCGGACCACCGCCGCCCGCACCCGGTGGCGACCGGGCGGTCCACACGTGTCGTACAGGTCGCCCGCAACGTCTCGCGCTGGTCGACGGGGGTCAGACCGGGGTGCGGATGAGTCGGTCTGTAAGCCGGGTTCTGTCCATGGGGTCCGTCACCGGAACACCCGTGCGCGGCCATCCATCTACGACTGCCGTTGCCGACAGCCTCCTGCGGTCTACCCGTGAGCTCGGGCGGGCCACCCTCGAACGCTCACGCAGTCCCGACGCGAACGCCGGTCCCTCTTGACCTTGCTCCGGGTGGGGTTTGCATAGCCGCCCCAGTCACCTGGGGCGCTGGTGGTCTCTTGCACCACCGTTTCACCCTTACCCCGCTCCCCGAGGGGCGCGAGGCGGTCTGCTCTCTGTTGCACTGTCCCGCGGGTCACCCCGGGTGGGCGTTACCCACCACCGTGCCCTGTGGAGCCCGGACTTTCCTCGACGACGCCGACCCGAGGGCCCGCGCCGCCGCGGCCGCCCGACCGACTCATCCGCCCTCGAAGGGTAGCGGCCACGGGCACCCGCGTCGAACCTCAACGTTGGGCGATCTCCCACACGTGCCCGCCGGGGTCACGGAAGCTCGCTGTGCGCGGCCCCCACGGACGGTCCTCCGGGCCGCGCAGCAGGACGACGCCCCGCGCGACGAGGCCGGCTGCCACCTCGTCCACGTCGTCGACCGGCACGGTCAGCTGCACGCGCACCCCGGACTCCGGTGGGGCGACCGGGACCGGGTCCAGCAGCTCCGGGCCCTTGTCCGCCTCGAGGAGGTTGATGAGCAGGTCACCGAACCTGAACACAGCTGAGTCCCCGCTGAAGTAGTGCTCTGGCAGCCCGAAGGCGCGCCCGTAGAACTCACGCGCCGCGTCGAGGTCCTCGACGACCAGGGTGATCGCGAACACCCGCTGCGCCCACGCCGATTCGTCGGCCATCAGCTGGCCTCGACCCGGGCCACCTCCGCAGCCACGTCGAAGTCCCCGGGCGGGTAGGCGAGGTTCAACGAGCGAAGAGTCTCGACGAGCACGTTGGACAGGATCCAGTCGCGGTGCCACTTGTGGTTGGCCGGCACGACATACCAGGGGGCGACCTCCGTCGAGCACCTGGTGAGGGCGTCGGCGTAGGCGGCCTGGTAGTCGTCCCAGAGCCCGCGCTCATCGACGTCACCGGGGTTGTACTTCCAGTGCTTCGTGGGGTCGGCCAGCCGTTCGAGCAGCCGCTGCTTCTGCTCATCGCGGGAGATGTGCAGCATGAACTTGATGATCGTGACTCCGCGCTCGGCCAGCCCGGACTCCCACGCGTTGATCTCGTCGTAGCGGGCCCGCCAGGTTTCCTCGGGGACGAAGCCGCGTACCCGCTCGATCAGGACGGTCTCGTAGTGCGAGCGGTCCCACAGCCGGACCTTGCCCACCTCGGGCAGCGCCCGCTCGTGGCGCCACAGGTAGTCGTGCTGCTTCTCCTCGTCGCTGGGCGCACCGAAGCCGGTGACCGAGAACCCCAGCGGATCGAGCAACCGGTCGATGGCCTTGGTCGCCCCGCCCTTGCCGGACGTGTCCATCCCCTGCAGGCAGATCAGCACGGAGCGGTTGCCGCCCTTGCGCGACTCCGCCCACAGCTTCTCGTGCAGCTCGGCAGCCTCCTCCTCGAGGGCAAGGCAGGCCGCGCGGGCTTCGTCGCGGTCAGCAGGGCCCTGGGCGACCACCTCAGGGTCGATGCCGGCCAGGTCGAAGCCGGCGCCCACGCGGTACAGCTCGCGCACGTTGCCCGGGTTGATGTCGGACCCGCCCGTGACCGTGGCCTCAGCGGTGAGGTCCCCCGCCCCACCCTTGCCCTTCTTGGCCTTGCTCGCCTTGCCGCCCTTGCCCTTGCCCATGGCCCACCCTCCGACACGTCCGCTCCGCGCTGTCGGGGCATGCCTAGCACCGTGTCCACCCCGCACGCGCGACGGGCCCGGGATCGAGATGAGGATGCGACGAAGAAGTACCTCCGCAGGTATTGCATCCCACCTGGTGGCGGCCTACCGTTGGTCGTGTTCCGAACAGAGCAATACACCGTCTGACCGACAAGTGAACAGCTCCACCGACGAGATCAGCGAAGCGGGAAGAACAACTCCAAGAAGTTGAGCTCACCGGGGGAACGGATCAACACCACGGTTGACCGGCCCGCGGAAGCGAAAGACCCAGCAAGCAGCCACCAGGCGCCGCAGATCAACAAATCGCCGGACAGGGCAGTCACCGACGCGAGAGCGTCAGGACAGGCACCTATCAGGCTCTGAACGGAACATGGGGCTCCTCGATCTCAACCATCGAGGAGCCCCAACCCTGTGCAGCACCCACGAGGCTGCCACAGGGACGTGGCAACCCCACTCCGACACGCCGACCGGCGCTCGGGTCAGGACGGGGCGAGGTCAGGCAGTCTCGTGCATGACGCCGTGCAGGTGCCCGGACTCCCCCATCCCGAAGACGGTGCTGATGCCGTCAGCCCACCAGGCCAGCGTCGTCAGCGAGCAGGGCGCGAGCTCGAAGCGGTAGGCACTGGACGCCGGGGCCTCGAGCACCTGCTGCACCAGCACCTTGATCGGCGTCACATGGCTCACCGCCAGGACCCGCTGGCGCGGGAACCGCTCGACGAGGTCCGCGCGCGCGGCCTCGACCCGGCGGCGCACCATCGCGAAGGACTCCCCTCCGGGCGGAGCCACCTCGAACGAGGCCAACCACGCGGCCAGCTCGTCGGGCCAGCGCTCCTTGACGTCCGCGAACTTCAGCGAGTCCCACTCACCGAAGTCCGCCTCCGCCAGCCCGTCGACGACGATGGGCTCACCCAGTCCCAGCCGTTCGCTGATGATGTCCGCGGTCTGCCGCGTGCGCTGCAGCGGTGAGCAGACGAGGACGTCCGCACCTCCACGGCGCGCCAGTTCCTCGGCGGCCGCCTCCGCCTGGCGCCGGCCCAGGTCGATCAGCGGGGGGTCGAACCCGTTGACCCCGGAGAACCGGTGCTCGATGCTCTGCTGGGTGACGCCGTGGCGCACCATCAGCAGCGTCGTCGGGGCGCCGAGGTCCGCACGCGACCAGCCGACGATCCTCTTCGCGGCCGGAGGTGCCGAAATCGCCGGATCCCCGTCCGGGGCGGCTGCCTGGCCGTGCGGCTCAGCGACCTCGAACAGCCCCGGGGCCGACTCGGGGCGTTCCGGCTCACCGCGCAGCGTCGCCCTGATGTGGGCTGCACCCTCCTGGGCCGCAGCGGCGCCGCTGACCCACGCGCCGGGCGGGTCACCGATCGCGGCCGCCTCCTGGTCGGCGGCCTCCGCCTGGGCCTCGGCGCCGAGGTGGTCGGCGACGTCGACGTAGATGTCGGCGTCACCCGCACCCCGCTTCCATCGCTCGATCCGGGCGGGACGACCGGCTGCCGCCGCGTCGAGGGACTGGTTGGCAAGGGCGTCTGCCCGCTTGTTCTGCGCCCGGGGCACCCAGGTGAACCGCACCTGGTCGGCGGGCGCCAGGGCCTTGGCGCGCAGCGCGAGCTCACGCAGCTTCGCGTTCTTGATGGCCCATCCCCCGGACAGCTGCTCCACCACGAGCTTGGAGTCCAACCGGGCCTCGACCTGCGCCTCCGGGTCGATCTCGCGGGCCGCGGCCAGCCCGGCGGTCACGCCCTCGTACTCGGCGACGTTGTTGGTCTGGATGCCCAGGTAGTCCGCGAGCTCCACGAGGACCTCACCGGTCCGCCCGTCGAGCACGACAGCCCCATACGCCGCCGGGCCGGGGTTGCCCCGCGACCCGCCGTCGGCCTCGACGACCAGGTGCCTCACAGGCCCGACTCGGCGATGCGCACCAGGATCCGCCGGCACTCCTCGCAGCGCACGACCTCGTCGGCCGGCTCCGCGCGGATGCGCCCCAGGTCGGCAGGCGTCAGCGTCAGCTGGCAGCCCTGGCAGCGACCGCGGTGCAGCGGCGCGGCGCCGATCCCGCCGGAGTCCCCACGGATCCGGTCGTAGAGCTTCAGCAGGTCGGCCGGGATCTCCGGGACAACCCTGGCCCGTTCGCCCTCCACCCGGGCGATCTCCATGTCGATGTCGGCGAAAGCCTCGTCCCGCGCGCGCTCAGCGGCCTGCCGCTGCTCGGCGAGCTCGGCCACAGCTGTCGCAGCCGACGCCGCCCGGGCCTGCGTGTCCTCCAGCTTCTCCATGACCTCGAGCTCGGCGTCCTCGAGGTCGCTGACCCGCCGGGCCAGGTTGGCGATCTCGTGCTGGAGGTCCTCGAGCTGGCGGGCGGAGGCCACCGAACCGGCGTCGAGCAGGGCCTGGTCGCGGGTGATCCGCTCGCGCACCTGGGCGACGTCGGCCTCGGCCTTGGCCATCTCCCGCTCGAGGTCGGACACCGCGGTGCGCACGGCGACGTCATGGTCGCGCAACTCGGCGGCACGGCCCTCGAGGGCTGCGAGCTCGGCGATCTGCGGCACCCCACGACGGCGGTGCGCCAACTGGCCCAGGACGGTGTCGAGGGCCTGGAGGTCGAGCAGTCGCACCTGGGCTGCGGCATCAGCGCGCATCAGTGGGCCTCCCCACGTGGAACGTCCACGGATCGGTGACGGTGGTGGACACGGTAGTGCCCACCGAGAAGCCGGCGGTGGCGGCGTCCTGCTCCAGCAGGCGCGCGGCCTGCGGCAGCCACATCCACTCGGCGGCCCAGTGCGCCACGTCGACGAGCGCGCAGCCACCGGCCTCCAGGTGCTCGCTGGCACGGTGGTGGCGCAGGTCGGAGGTGAGGTACACGTCCGCACCGCTGGCCGTGGCCGCGGCGAGCATGGAGTCCCCGGCACCGCCGCAGATCGCGACCCGACGGATGGTCCGACGCGGGTCGCCGGCCGCCCGCACGCCCTGCGCTGCGGTCGGCAGCGTGGCGGCCACGAGGTCGGTGAACTCGCCGAGCGTCATCGGCTCGGTGAGGTCCCCGACCCGACCACCGCCGCGCCCGCTGGGGATGTCGGCGAGCGGGATCACGTCGAAGGCGGGCTCCTCGTAGGGATGGGCGGCGCGCAGCGCGGCGAGCACCTGCGCGCGGCGGCGGCGGGGAGCGACCATCTGCAGCATCGACTCGGCAACCTGCTCGATCCTCCCGATCGAGCCGATCGTCGGGTTGGCGCCGGCCAGCGGGCGGAACGTCCCGGTGCCCGGAGCGGAGAAGGCCGCGCGGTCGTAGTCCCCGATCTGCCCGGCACCGGCCGCGGCCATGGCGTCGATGAGCGCCTCGGTGTCGGCCAACGGGACGAAGACGATGTACTTGTCGATCGGGTCCGGCTCGGCCTCGAGGGGCTGCAACGGCGCGACCTCGGCCAGTCCCAGGGCGGTGGCGATCGCGTCGGAGACGCCGGGTCGGGCGTTGTCGGCGTTCGTGTGGGCCGCCAGCAGGCCGATCCCGGCCCGCACGAGCCGATGGACCACGCGGCCCTTGGGATCCTCGGCGGGGATGCCGTGCACCCCGGACAGGTACAAGGGGTGATGGGTCACCAGCAGCTGGACCCCGTCGGCGATCGCCTCGTCGACCACGGCAGCCACCGGGTCGACCGCGAACATCACCTGCTCGACGGGCTCCTGGGGGTCGCCGCAGACGAGGCCGACGCGGTCCCAGGCGTCGGCCGTCCGCGGGTCGTAGCGCGAGTGCAGCAGCGCCACCACGTCGCGCAGCGTCGCAGTCGAGGTGGGGTCCGGCACGAGGTGCAGACTACCGGCCAGGAGCACACCAGGCTCCGGCTCGCCCATAGGATCGCCCCGGGTGAGGCGCCGCCTGACGACATCCCGGGCCGCGCCACGTCGACCAGGAGGGGCCATGCCGCTGCGCTCGGCCCGCCCCGTCGAGTCGTTCCCCCGGACCGAGGCGGTGATCGCCCGGGACCCCGGCGACGTCACGCGCCTGCTGTGGTCGCTGGTGGTCACCGCGGTCGGCGTGCTGGCGGCGCGTGGGGCCGAGCAGACGACCGCCGGGCTCGAGGGTGACCTCGTGGAGCTCGTCGGCCAGGTCCCCGCAGCCCTCATCGGGTTCCTGATCGTGGCGATCCAGGCCCTGACGGTGCTGCTGTTCGTGGGCATCCCCGTGGCGCTGCTGGTCACCCGGAGGTTCCGCCGCTGGGGCATCTACACGCTCGGCTGGATCCTGACGAGCATCCTGGTCACCCTCGCAGCACGCCTGGTGCCCGGTGAGGACGCCCCGCAGCTGCCCGACGTCGGGCTGTCCGCCGAGCAGTACGGTTCGTGGCCGCCGTCGCAGTCCGTGGCGACCGCCGTGACCGCCCTCATCCTGCTCTCGCCGTACCTGAGCCGCCCCTGGCGGCAGTTCGGCTGGGCGTACGTGGCCACCCTGGCCGTGCTGCGGGTCGTGACTGCCAGGGACGTGGCCCTCGACATCGTGCTCGCGGTCGGGATCGGCGCGGTGGTCGGCTATGCCCTGCTTCTGGCGTTCGGCCGCCGCGTCGTGCTCCCCACCCCGACCAGCGTGCAGGGGGCGCTGGACCGGATCGGGATCCACGCCGTGGCCGTCGAACCCACCCCGTACACCGCCACTGCCTCGCTGCCGTTCGTGGCCACGCTCGAGGACGGCAGCCGGGTGCACTGCAAGGTCGTGGCCGCCGGGCAGCACGAGGCCGACACCCTGCTGCGCAGCTACCGCCGGGTCCGGATGCGCGACCTCGGCGAGGATGTCGCCTACTCGACGGTGCGCCGGGCAGTCGCGGTGGAGGCCATGATGTCGATGGCCGCCGAGCGTGCCGGCGCGCGCACCCCGACGCTGCTGGGAATCGCACCGATCGGAACCGGCGACGAGATGGTCCTGGCGTTCGCGGAGATCACCGGCACGACGCTGGATCACGTGCCGGCCGAGCGTGTCACCGACGACGTGCTGGACCAGGCGTGGAGCATCGTGGCCGACCTCCGGTCCGCCGGGGTGGCCCATCGCGACCTGCAGCTGTCGAGCTGGGTCCTCGGTGACGACGACCTGCTCTGGGTCATCGACTTCTCCTTCGGGGAGCCGGGCGCCTCCGACGGTGCCCTGAGTGCCGACATCGCCGAGGTGCTGGCCGCCACCTACGCCGTGGTCGGCGCCGAGCGCGCCGTCGCCCCCGCCGTGCGCGCCCTCGGAGCCCCGGCCGTCGAGGCAGGGCTGAGCCACCTGGTCCCTGTTGTCCTGACCAGGCCCACCCGCGCGGCGGTGAAGGCGCAGACCGACGGCCTCGAGCCGCTTGTGGGTGAGGCGGCCCGGGCCTGCGGGGTCGCCGAGCCGGAGTTCGCACCGATCGAGCGGGTCAAGCCGCGGACCCTGGTCATGGCCGGGCTGCTCGTCGTGGCGATCTACGTCCTGATCCCCCAGCTCACGGACCTGCCGCGGATGCTGGAGGCGGTCCGGCAGGCCGACCCGCAGTTCGTTGCCGCGGCCGCCCTGGCCTCCGTGGTGACCTACCTCGGGTCGGCGATGGCCCTGACCGGCTCCCTGCCGATCCACGTGCCGTTCCTGCACACAGCCCTGGCGGCGGTGTCGGCCACGTTCGCCGGTGCCGTCGCTCCCCCGGGGGTGGCCCACGTGGGCCTCAACGTCCGGTTCGGGCAGAAGCAGGGCCTGCCCGCTCCGGTGGCGGTCTCGGCCACGGCGGCCAAGGAGGTCGGCGTCGGGGCGGTGCACGTGGCCCTGCTGATCCTGCTCGCGCTCGTCGCCGGCAGCACCGGCGCCCTCCGGGAGGAGCTGGACAAGCTCCCGTCCATCCAGACGATCGCAATCGGGGTCGCCGTCCTGCTCGCGGCGATCGGGCTGGTCGCGGCGATCCCCCGGTTCCGGACGTTCGTCGCCGACGTCGTGGTTCCTGCGGTGAGGCACTCCCTGGATGCCATGCGCACACTGGTCTCGAGCCCGACGAAGATGCTGGTCCTCTTCCTCGGGGCGATGCTGCTGCAGGTCGGCTACATCGCGGCCCTGTACTTCTCGGTCCGGGCGCTCGGCGGGGACGTGGGGTTCACCACGATCGGACTGATCTACCTGACCGTCGGGTCCGCTGCGTCCGTGGCGCCGACACCGGGTGGCGTGGGTGCGGTGGAGGCGGTCCTGCTCGCGGCCCTGACCGGCGTGGGGGTTGCCGCAGCGCCCGCGCTGGCCGCCGTGTTCCTGTACCGCCTGGTCACGTTCTGGGCACCCATCCCCATCGGCGGGCTGTCGATGCGCTGGCTGGTGGCCCGCGACCTGCTGTAGCGCGGGGCTGGCAGCCGCTCAGGGGAGCCGGGGTGCGAGGTAGGCCACGGCCGAGGCGATCGTGTCCAGCTGGGGGTAGTCGTCCTCCGGGATGTCGGCGTGCAGGGCGTCGGCGAGCAGCGCGACGAGCTCGAGGAAGTCGATGGAGTCCAGGCCCGCCTGGTCGCGCAGCGACTCATCGGGTTCGAGCGCGGCGATTTCGACGTCGGGTGCCACGAGTCCCACGGCCTCGAGAAGGACATGGTGAGCGCGGTCGGTGGTCATAGCTCCTCCGGGTTCTGCAGGGCGTGGGCGAACGTGGCCAGGAAGGCCGAGGCGGTGCGCCCGTCGCTGGCGCGATGGTCGGCGGCGAGTGCCACGGTGACGGTGGGGCGGACGGTGAGCATGCCGTTGACCGCCCACGGTCGCTCGACGATCCCGCCGATGCCGACCAGCGCGACCTGCGGCGGGAAGATCACGCCGTACAGCGCGTCCGGGCCCGCCTCCCCCAGGCTGCTGACGGTGATGCTCGCCCCGGCCATCTCGGCCTGGCGCAGGTTGCCACGCCGTGCGCGAACCACGAGGTCGGACAGGGCGGCCATCAGGTCGTCGATCCGCAGCGGCCCGGCATCCGGGATCGCCGGCGTGACCAGGCCACCCCCGCGCGTGGCCACCGCGACACCCAGGTCGATCCGCTCGGCGGGGTGCAGTGCGCCGTCGACCCAGTGGCCGTTGAGGTCGGGGACGGCTGCTGCCGCCAGCACCGTCGCCCGCAGGAACAGCGCTGCGGGCAGGACCCGCTGTGCCACGGGCAGGGCGGCGTTGTGCGTGCGCAGCCAGGTCAGCGCCGTCGCGAGGTCGATCGTCTGGGTGACGTGGTAGTGCGGGATCTCGGTGTTGGAGCGCGACATCAGGGTGGCGATGGCCGTGCGCATCGCGGCCTTCCTGTCGGCCGGCGCGGTGGCGCCGGACGCGGGCGGGCAACGGGCGTGGTCGGGACGGCGGCCGGGAACCGTGCAGCCGTCGAGCCCGACGCACCGCGGCTGCGGCCAACTGCGAAAAGCCGGACACGTCGGCCGCCCGCTCGACATCGGCGCTCGAGACCGCTCCGGCGTGGATGGCGGTGAGGGCGGTCAGGTCGACCCCACGCTCGGCGGCGATCCGCCGGGCCCGCGGAGTCACCCGCAGCCGCGCCCGCCGCGGGCTCCCGGGCGGCTGATGGACCGGGGGCGGCGCGCGCGACATCGTCGTGGGTGATGTGCCCGTCCGGTCCCGTGCCGACAACCGCATCGAGGTCGATCCCGAGCTGGTGCGCCAGATGCCGGACCGGCGGGGTTGCCCGCGGATGGGCCGGCGGCGCCGCGGACTGCCCGGGGTGGGGCGTCGACGCCGATGCGGGGCTCCCGGGGCGGCCCCCACGGGCAGTGTCATGGATCGGGTCCGTTCTGGGGACGGAATCGATGACGCGGCGGCCGTCGGGGACCCGATCATCGCCAGCGGGGTGCCCACCGCGACCTGGACGCCGGTACCCGACGAGGATCTCGGTGACCACGCCCTCCTCGAACGCCTCGATCTCGATGGCGGCCTTCGCGGTGTCGACGACGGCCACGATCTGGCCGCGGCGCACCGCGTCACCGGGCTTGACCAGCCACTCGACGATCGT
>CAVPNX010000004.1:0-180125 GCA_963706885.1 uncultured Actinomycetes bacterium
GCCAAGACGTACCCGGATGGCACGGTCGCCGTCCACGAGCTGAGCTTCGAGGTGCCGCGCGGGCGGATCGCCGCCCTCGTCGGCCCGTCGGGCTGCGGCAAGACCACGACGATGCGGATGATCAACCGGCTCATCGAGCCCACGTCGGGCGAGATCCGGATCAACGGGTCGAACATCCTCGACGCGGATGCGGTGGAGCTGCGGCGCAGCATCGGCTACGTCATCCAGCAGGTCGGGCTGTTCCCGCACCGCACCATCGAGGAGAACGTGGGGACGGCGTGTGCCCTCAACGGCTGGGATCCGGTCCGGACGCGGGCCCGGGTCGCTGAGATGCTCGAGCTCGTCGGCCTCGACCCGTCGATCTACGGCCAACGGTTCCCGCACCAGCTGTCCGGTGGCCAGCGTCAGCGGGTGGGTGTTGCCCGGGCTCTCGCGGCCGACCCCCCGGTCGTGCTCATGGACGAGCCCTTCGGGGCGGTGGACCCGGTGGCTCGGGGGCGGCTGCAGGAGCAGTTCCTCGCGCTGCAGCGCCAGCTGGGCACCACGGTCGTGCTGGTCACCCATGACATCGACGAGGCGGTCATGCTCGGGGACCGCCTGGCCGTCATGCGCGAGGGCGGCTACCTCGACCAGTACGCAGAACCCGGCACCGTGCTGCGTCAGCCCGCCACCCCCTTCGTGGCGGACTTCGTCGGTGCCGACCGGACCCTCAAGCGACTGGCGCTCACGTCGATCGACCTCGCGGCGCTCGCCCCGCCCGGGGAGCTGCCCGGCCAACCGGTGCTGGACGCGAGCACCCGGATGCGTGAGGCGCTGGTGGTCCTGCTCGACTCCCCGACGGGCACGGCGCTGGTGGTCCGCGACGGGAACCCCCTGGGCACGCTGACGATGTCCGACGTGCACCGCGCGATGGCCCCCGAGGAGCCGGCGGCGTGAACGAGGACAACCCGTGGCTGAGCTGGGAGTACGTCGCTGACAACTGGCCCGAGCTGCTGGCCGCCGGCCGTGAGCACCTCGGGATCACCATCGCCGCCATCGCCCTGGCCTGTGCCCTCGCCGTTCCCCTGGCCCTCTGGGCCCGTCGCGTTCCGCGGCTGGCCGGCCCGATCGTCGCCACCTCAGGCGTGCTCTACACGATCCCCTCGCTCGCCCTGATCTCCGCGCTGTGGCCGGTGTTCGGCCTGTCACCGCTGACCGTGGTGATCGCCCTGGCGATCTACGCCCTTCTGGTGATGGTGCGTGCGATCCTCGTCGGACTGTCCGGCGTTCCCGATGAGTCGGTCGATGCCGCCGTGGGGATGGGGCTCTCGGACCAGCAGCTGCTCTGGCAGGTCCAGGCCCCGCTGGCACTTCCCGCCGTCCTGGCCGGCCTGCGGATCGCCACCGTCTCCACCGTGGGCATGGTCACCGTGGGCGCCCTGGTCGGCTACGGCGGCTACGGGACGATGATCCTGGCCGGACTGAACGAGAACTTCTACCACGCGAAGATCGCAACGGCCACGATCTGTGCGGTGGCCCTGGCGATCGCCCTCGACGGCCTGCTGGTGCTGGTCGAGCGACGCAGCACCCCGTGGGCCCGGGGCCGCTGAGATGGGCGTGTGGGAGTGGCTGACGGACCCAGCCAACTGGTCGGGACCCAACGGGGTGCCGGCGCGCACGGTCGAGCACATCGTGATCGCGGGCCTGGCGATGGCGCTGGGAGTCCTGGTCGCGCTGCCGGTGGGCATCTGGCTGGGCCACGTGCGCCGTGCTGCCTTCCTGACGACCACGATCGGCAACCTCGGCCGGGCGATCCCGACGCTGGCGATCCTGGTGATCCTGGCCTCGATCCCCGCGATCGGGGTGGGTGACCTCGCCGCCGTCCTGGCCCTGGCGGTCTTCTCGATCCCGCCGATGCTCACCTCCGCGTACGTGGGGGTCCGTGACGTCGATCCCGGCGTCCGCGATGCCGCCACCGGCATGGGGATGACCGGTGGGCAGGTGCTGCGGGGGGTCGAGCTGCCGCTGGCGGCTCCCTCGATCCTGTCGGGGGTGCGCACCTCGCTGGTCCAGGTCGTGGCAACGGTCTCCCTGGCCGCCCTGGTGGGGTCGGGCGGCCTGGGGCGCTACGTGGTGGACGGGTTCGCCCGCCAGGACCAGACGCTGGTGCTGGTCGGGGCGCTGCTCGTGTCGGTGCTGGCCATCGTCACGGACCGGGTCACCGGGTGGGGCACCCGACGGCTCGCGCCGCGGGGCATCCGGTCCCAGTCCGCGGACGGGACCGACGACGAGCTGGCGGTCGCCCGCGTGCCGGGCGACCGGACACCCGCGGCCCCCGGCGCAGCGCTGAAGTGGGCAGGCGCCTATGGCGTGGTGGCGGTGGTGGTGGCCGGTGGCCTGCTCATGGCTGGTGGCCGCTCGCAGGAGGGCCAGGTCGTCATCGCTGCGTTCAACTTCGGGGAGTCGAAGGTCATGGCCAACCTGTACTCCGGGATGCTGCGGGATGCCGGGGTGCAGACCACCATCTCCGAGCTCAGCAGCCGGGAGGTGATCGCGCCCGCGCTGGAGGCCGGGGAGGTCGATGTCGTCCCCGAGTACCTGGGCACCTACACGGAGTTCCTCAACAAGCAGGTCAACGGCCCCGACGCCCCCGCGGTGGCCAACTCCGACGTCGCCGAGACCCTGGCGGCGGGGCGGCGACTGGCCGAACCCCTGGGCATCACCCTGGCCGAACCAGCGCTGGCCGCCGACCAGAACGCGTTCGCCGTCACACGCGCGTTCGCCGACGAGCACGCGCTGGTCACGGTCTCGGACCTCGCCGCGTTGTCGCAGACCTCGCCGATCGTCCTGGGCGGCCCACCGGAGTGCCCGACGCGCCCGTTCTGCCAACCGGGGCTGGAGGAGGTGTACGGGGCGCAGATCAAGGAGTTCGTCCCGCTCGACGCCGGGGGGCCGCTGACCAAGCAGGCGCTGACGCAGGGGGCGATCGACGTCGGACTCGTGTTCTCCTCCGACGGCGGGGTCTCCGCCCTCGACCTGGTCGTGCTGGAGGACGACAAGGCCCTGCAGACCGTCGACAACCTCGTCCCGGCGCTGTCCGAGGCCGGGGCGACCCCCGAGGTCATCGCCGCACTCAACCGCCTGGCCGCGACGTTGACCACCGAGGACCTCATCGAGATGAACCGGCAGGTCGACATCGAGCGCCGGGATGCCAAGGAGGTCGCCGCCGAGTACCTGGTGGCCAAGGACCTGGTGGCCGGATCCCCCTGAGCGCGGCGCCCGCCCGTCCGTGGCAGACGTAGGGTGCAGCGGTGGAGTCGACGCGTGAGCTGCTGGCCACGGCCACCGGCCAGCTGAGGGCGGCGGGGGTGCCCACCCCCGATGTGGACGCCGAGCTGCTGCTGGCCCACGTCACCGGTCGACCACGGGCGCTGCTGCGGATGTCGGGGGGCACGGTCACCGACGCCCAGGGGGAGGCGTTCGCCGCCCTTGTCGCCCAGCGCGCCAGGCGCATCCCCCTGCAGCACCTGACCGGGGTGGCCCCGTTCCGCCACCTCGAGCTGGCTGTCGGTCCGGGCGTGTTCGTCCCCCGACCGGAGACCGAGCTGGTGGTCGACCACGTGCTGGCGTTCGCGGCTGCGCAGACGAACTCGGGCCTGCTCGTCGTGGACCTGTGCTCGGGTTCGGGGGCCCTCGCGCTGTCGATCGCGACCGAGCTGCCCGGCAGCCGCGTCATCGGCGTCGAGCTGTCGCCCGAGGCCGCTGGGATGGGCCCGGCGCAACATCACCGCGTGTGCGGCGCAGGTCAGTGCTGCGGGCAGCACGATCGAGCTGATCGAGGCCGATGCCACCCGGGTGTCGGGGCCCGACGAGTGCCTCGGTGACCTCGCGGGACGTGTGGACGTCGTGGTCACCAACCCGCCCTATGTCCCGGCGGCGGCGATCCCACGCGAGCCCGAGGTCCGCGACCATGACCCCGACCTCGCGCTCTACGGCGGGCCCGATGGGCTCGAGGTGGTCCGGCCCCTGGCTGAGCAGGCCGCCCGGCTGCTGCGGGCCGGGGGCCTGCTCGTGGTGGAGCACGCCGACGTCCAGGGCGAGGACGCCGGGGAGTCCGGCGTCCCGGCAGTCCTGCGCAGCCAACCCGATCACGCCTGGACCGACGTCACCGACCACCTCGACCTGGCTGGGCGGCCCCGGCACACCTCGGCGATCCGGGCGCCCGGCAGGATGGCGCCGTGATGCGGATCGAGACCATCTCCGCCGACGAGCGCGAGCGCGGGCTCGGGGCCGGCGCGGCTGCCCTGCGCCGTGGCCAGCTCGTCGGGCTCCCGCTGGACACCGCCTACGGCATCGCGGCCGACGCCTTCAACGCGCGCGGCACCCAGGCGCTGCGCGAGGCCAAGGGGCGCGCGGACCTGGCGATCCCGGTGATGGTGCCCAAGATCGCCACCGTGTCGGGCATCGCCGAGGTCGACACCGCGGCCCGCCGGCTGATGCTCGACTTCTGGCCCGGACCGCTCACCCTCGTCCTGCCGGCCCAGCCGACCCTCGCGTGGTCGCTCACCGACGCCTCGGGGCGGATCGCCGTGCGGATGCCGCTGCACCCGGTCGCCCTCGACCTGCTGGAGCGCACCGGACCCCTCGGCGTGGTCGCGGCTGCTGCAGTGGACCCGGAGTCCGGTGAGCCGGCCACGGCCGGCACGGCCTTCCCCGACGAGCTCGCCGAGCACCTGGCGGTGATCCTCGACGCCGGGCCCCTGCCGGTGGGGCCGCCGTCGGCCGTGGTGGACCTCTCCGGAGCTGTGCCGGTGCTCGTCCGCCCCGGGCCGCTGCGCCTGGACGACCTGCTGTCCAGCTGCCCGGGGCTCGTCGTGCCGGGGGCGGGGCCGGTGGCGCAGGACACGTAGACTCGGGCGCGTCCGGCGAACCCCCGATCGCGCCCTGGAGCCCGCCCATGAGCCTTGACACCCCCTTCTGGGGTCCCGACTTCGACGCCCTCACGGCGGAGGATCCTGAGATCGCCGGGGTCATCCTGGGCGAGCTCGATCGCCTGCGCGCCGGGCTGCAGCTGATCGCCAGTGAGAACTTCACGTCCCCGGCGGTCCTGGCGGCGCTGGGCTCGACGTTGAGCAACAAGTACGCCGAGGGCTACCCGGGGCGGCGCTACTACGGCGGGTGTGCGGTCGTCGATGACGCCGAGACCATCGGGATCGAGCGGGCGAAGGCCCTGTTCGGCGCCGACCACGCCAACCTGCAGCCCCACTCGGGGGCCAGTGCGAACATCGCCGCCTACGGCGCCTTCATGAAGCCCGGCGAGACCGTGCTGGCGATGAGCCTGCCCCACGGCGGGCACCTCACCCACGGCACGAAGGTCTCCTTCTCGGGCAAGTGGTTCAACGCCGTGCACTACGGCGTCAACCCGACCACCGAGGACATCGACTACGACCAGGCGCGCGACCTGGCCCGCGAGCACCGGCCCCGGATGATCATCTGCGGTGGCTCGGCCATCCCGCGGCTGATCGACTTCGCGGCCTTCCGCGAGATCGCCGACGAGGTCGGCGCGATCCTGATGGTGGACGCCGCGCACTTCATCGGCCTGGTCGCCGGCAAGGCGATCCCCAGCCCCGTGCCGTACGCCGATGTTGTGACCTTCACGACCCACAAGGTCCTGCGCGGGCCCCGCGGCGGCATGATCCTGGCGAAGGCCGAGCATGCGGCGGCAATCGACAAGGCCGTCTTCCCGATGATGCAGGGTGGTCCGCTCATGCACGCGGTGGCAGCCAAGGCCGTGGCCCTCAAGGAGGCCGCGAGCCCGGAGTACGCGCAGTACGCCAGGGACGTGATCGCCAACTCCCAGGCGCTGACCGCGGGCCTGGCCGCCCAGGGCATGCGCCCGGTCACCGGAGGCACCGACACCCACCTGGCGCTGCTGGACCTGCAGGCGACCGGGGTGACCGGCACGGAGGCGGAGGCCCGCTGTGACGCTGCCGGGATCGTGCTGAACAAGAACGCCATCCCGAACGACCCACGTCCGGCCAGCGTGGCCTCGGGAATCCGCGTCGGCACCCCATCGGTGACCACGCAGGGCATGGGCACCGAGCAGATGGCCACCATCGCCGAGCTGATCGGCCGGGCGGTCCGTGACGAGGACGGCTCGGGCGCCGGTGAGATCCGGGCCGAGGTCACCGAGTTGGTCACCACCTTCCCGGCCTACCCACGCGGCTAGTGCGCGAGTACGGGCTCAGCCTGCTCGTCGCCGCCGCCCTGACCTTCCTGGTCCTGCCGGTGGTGCGCTCCCTCGCCCTGCGCGCGGGAGCCGTGGCCGGGGTCCGGGACCGTGACGTCCACGACCACGCCATCCCCCGCTGGGGTGGTCTGGGCATGTTCCTGGGGCTGTGTGCTGGGATGCTGCTGGCCAGCAAGCTGCCGATGATGCGCTCGGTGTTCGAGGGCGCGGCGACCGAGAGCTGGGCGCTGCTCTCCGGCGCGGCCATCATCGTGGCGCTCGGCCTGGCTGATGACCGCTGGGAGCTCGATGCGCCGACGAAGATGGCCGGCCAGGTGCTGGCCGCGGCCGTGATGGCCCTGCAGGGGATCACCCTGCTGTGGCTGCCGATCGACGGGGTGCTGGTCCTGGATCCGACCACGTCGGTCCTGCTGACCGTGCTGATCGTGCTGGTGAGCGTCAACGCCATCAACTTCATCGATGGGCTCGACGGCCTGGCCGCCGGGATCACGGCTGTGTCAGCGGCGGCCTTCTTCGTCTACGCCTACCTGCTCAGCGTCCAGTACGGCGTGGAGCGCGCCACGCTCTCGGCGCTGGTCTCGGCGCTGCTGGTCGGGGTGTGCATCGGCTTCCTGCCGCACAACGTGTTCCCCGCGCGGCTGTTCATGGGCGACACCGGCTCGATGCTCATCGGCTACCTGATGGCCGCCAGCGTCATCACCCTGACCGGCAAGGTCGACCCCAATGCGCTGGAGGGCACCACGCTGCTGCCCGCCCTGCTGCCGATCCTCGTGCCGCTGGCGGTCCTGGCGGTGCCGCTGATCGACCTCGGCCTGGCGGTCGTCCGGCGCACCCGGGCCGGCCGCTCGCCGTTCGCCCCCGACAAGCAGCACCTGCACCACCGCCTGCTGGAGATGGGGCACTCCCAGCGCCGCGCGGTGCTGCTGCTCACCGGCTGGGCCGCCCTGATCGCGTTCTCGGTCGTCCTGCTCGCGTTCGTCCCCCTGCGCAACGCCCTGGTCGCCAGCCTCCTCGGGGCCTGCCTGCTCGGACTGGGTGTCGCGTGGCCGGGCATCCGCCGGTCCCGTCCCCGATCGGAGGTCGCATGACCGACACACCTGATGCCTCCACCCCGCGACGCCGGGGACCCACCGCCCTGGTGACTCCGATGCGTCGAGTCCTGCGGATCGGACTCATCGCCTCGCTGGTCGCGCTGCCGGTCGCCGTGCTGATCGGCTACCTGGTCGCCGGGGCCGCCGGTGCCTGGGGTGCTGCCATCGGGATGGGGATCGCCGTGGGGTTCTTCACGATCACCATCGGGGTCGCCCTCGTCACGGCCGGGATGGATGCCACGGCTCTGGGAGCCTCGGTGCTCGGGTCGTGGTTGATCAAGATGATCCTTCTCCTGGTGGTGCTGGCACTGCTGCGCGATGCGGACTTCTACTCCCGCCCCGTGCTGTTCATCGCGCTGCTGGTCGGCACGATCGGCACGCTGGTGCTCGAGGCGCTCGTGGTCACCCGGACCCCGGTCCCGTACACGGAGTCCGCGCCATGACCGGCGGCCAGGGCCCGGGCGGTGAGGAGTCCGAGACGACTGGGGCCGATGAGGGCATCGCACCCGCGCAGTCGTCGCCGGATCAGCGACCCATGCACCCGGCGCTGGAGCCCTCCGGCGAGCACGTCGCCCACTCCGCGATCGGGTCGCTCGTCGGCGGCGTGCTGGTCTGGGGGGGTGTCGGCCTCCTGCTGGACCGCTGGCTGGGGACCGCCCCCGTCCTGGCTGCCCTCGGGGTGGTGGTCGGTTCCATGACCGGGTTCCTCATCGTGTATCTTCGCTTCGGACGCGATGAGTAGCAATTTTCGCCCGTCCACCCGACCACCGCGATCCCGGAAGGGCCCACTGTGCTGAACATTCCAGCCGCCGTCGGCTTGTCGGTACCGATGGCAGGCGGGGAGGGTGAGGGCTACAGCGCCCCCACGATCATGGAGTTCTTCCCGCCGCAGCTGGGGGACTACTGGTGGTCGCCCACCCGGATCAACCTGATCGGCCTGTTCATGACCGGGGTGCTGGCGCTGTTCTTCGTGCTGGCGTTGAAGAAGCCGACCCTGGTCCCCGGCAAGCTGCAGAACCTCGGCGAGATGGCCATCGACCTGGTCCATGTCAACATCATCGACGAGGTGATGGGCGCCAAGGGCCGGCGCTTCGCCCCGATCATCGTGACGCTGTTCTGGATGATCCTGGCCTTCAACATCACCGGGATCATCCCGATGATGCACATCGCTGCAACGGCCGTGATCGGCGTCCCGCTGGTCCTGGCGATGGTCTCCTACGTGACCTTCAACTACGCGGGCATCAAGGAGCACGGGTTCGGCCAGTACATGAAGCTCAACCTGTTCCCCCCCGGTGTCCCCAAGCCGATCTACCTGCTGGTCACCCCCATCGAGTTCATCTCGACGTTCCTCCTGCGCCCGGTCACGCTCACCATCCGTCTGCTGGCCAACATGATGGCCGGCCACCTGCTGCTGGTGCTGTTCTTCAGCGCCACCAGCTACCTGCTGTTCGAGGCCGAGGGGTTGCTGAAGCTGGCCGCGATCCCCTCGTTCCTCATGGGATTCGCCTTCGTCGCCTTCGAGTTGATCGTCGCGCCGCTGCAGGCCTACATCTTCGCCCTGCTGACGGCCGTGTACATCGACGGCGCGATCAGTCACGAGCACTGACCCAACGGACCACCGCACCACCCAGACTCCCGGGCGACCGCCTCGGGCAACACGGAAGGAACCACCACAGTGGAGACGCTCGCCGCAGTGAACGGCAACCTGAACGCGATCGGGTACGGCCTCGCGGCCATCGGCCCGGGCATCGGCATCGGCATCCTGGTCGGCAAGGCCCTCGAGGGCATCGCCCGTCAGCCCGAGGCCACCGGCGTGCTGCGCACCAACATGTTCCTGGGCATCGCCTTCACCGAGGCCCTGGCGCTCATCGGCCTGGTCGCCGGCTTCCTCTTCACCTGATCCGCCACCGCACGTCAGGCTGATCCCCGAGGCTGATCAGGAAGGGCCATGGACACCATCATCATCGTCGCGTCAGAAGAGCCGAACCCGCTCATCCCGGCGTCGTACGACATCCTGTGGGGCACGATCTGCTTCGTCATCCTGCTGCTGATGTTCTGGAAGTACGCGCTGCCGACCGTCAACAAGGTCACCGCAGAGCGGGTCGAGAAGATCGAGGGCGGCATCGAGCAGGCCAAGGTCATGCAGGCCGAGGCCGCGCGCAGCCGCGATGCCTACTCCGAGCAGCTGGAGGCGGCAGCCAAGGAGGCTGCGGCCATCCGGACTGCGGCGCACAGCGATGGCGGCGAGATCATCAACGCCGCCAAGGCTGAGGCCGTTGCCACTGCGGCCGCGGTCAGCGCACGGGCCGACGCCCAGATCCAGGCCGAGCGCGATGCGGCCGTCGGGTCGCTGCAGCGCGAGGTGGGCGACCTTGCCCTGCAGCTCGCGAGCAAGATCGTCGGCGAGAGCCTCACCGACGACGAGCGGGCGCGGGCGACCGTCGACCGGTTCATCGCCGAGTTGGAGCAGAGCGCAGCGGGCACGGGGCCGGGCACCCCATGAGCGCATCCGTCCGGGAGAACTCCGCCGGGCTGCGGGCCCGCCTCGACGAGCGTCGGGGCGACCCGCAGCTCGAGGGGCTGCCCGGTGAGCTCTTCGCGGCGGCGGACCTCATCGGGCGCGACCCCCAACTGCGCACGGCACTGTCCGATGCCGGGCAGCCGTCGGCGTCCCGGGTCGGCCTGGCGCAGGCCCTGTTCGGTGAGCGACTTTCGCCGGGTGCGGTCGAGGTGCTGGCCGATGTCGCGGCCCAGCGCTGGTCCAGCCCGAACGACCTGGTCGAGGTGACCGAGCAGCTCGCCGAGCAGGCGGCCTTCATGGTGGCTGAGCGTGACGGGACGCTGGACGCGGTCGAGGACCAGCTGTTCGGCTTCGCGCAGGCCGTGGCCGGCTCGGCCGACCTCCAGATGGCGCTCACCGACCCGTCGGTGGGTCCGGCGCAGAAGGCCGGCCTGGTCGAGGGCCTGCTGCAGGGCCGCGCCGCACCGCAGACGAGCCAGGTGCTCAGCTACGCGATGGGCCACCTGCGCGGGCGGCGGGTGGATTCGGTCATGGATGACCTGATCGACCTGGCCGGCGAGCAGCGCAGCCGCTCGATCGCCGAGGTCCGGGTTGCCCGGCCGATCGACCCGGACCAGGCGCAGCGACTGTCCGCGGCCCTGTCGCGGATCCACGGTCGTGATGTGCGACTGAACGTGGCGGTCGACCCCGCCGTGATCGGGGGGATCTCGGTGCGCATCGGCACCGAGGTCGTGGATGCCACCGTGGCCACACGTATCGAGCAGGCCCGCCGGGCCCTGGTCGGCTAGAGGACCAACGAACAACAACGACGTGCCCCGTCAACCGGTGGGGATGGAACGAGGAGAGACGATGACGGAGCTGGCGATCAGTCCCGACGAGATCCGCGCAGCGATCGAGCGCAACGTCGCGGCATTCGCGCCGGAGACCGCACGCGAAGAGGTCGGCCGTGTGATCGAGACCGGCGACGGGATCGCGCGCGTCGAGGGACTGCACTCGGCGATGACCAACGAGCTGCTCGAGTTCGACGGCGGCCTGCTCGGCCTGGCCCTCAACCTCGACGTGCGCGAGATCGGCGTCGTGCTCCTCGGTGACGGATCCAAGATCGAGGAGGGCCAGTCGGTCAAGCGCACCGGCGAGGTCCTGTCGGTCCCCGTCGGCGACGGCTACCTGGGCCGCGTGGTGGATCCGCTGGGCACCCCGATCGACGGTCGTGGCCCGATCGAGACCTCGGCCCGGCGCGCCCTGGAGCTGCAGGCACCCACGGTCGTCCAGCGCCAGCCGGTGAAGGAGTCCATGGCCACCGGCATCAAGGCCATCGACGCCATGACCGCGATCGGTCGTGGCCAGCGCCAGCTGATCATCGGCGACCGGCAGACCGGCAAGACCGCGGTGTGCCTGGACACGATCATCAACCAGAAGGCCAACTGGGAGTCCGGTGACCCCAACAAGCAGGTCCGCTGCATCTACGTCGCGATCGGCCAGAAGGGCACCACCATCGCCGGCGTGCGCGGTGCGCTGGAGGAGTACGGCGCGATGGAGTACACCACCATCATCGCCGCCCCCGCCTCGGACTCCGCGGGCTTCAAGTACCTGGCGCCCTACACCGGCTCGGCCATCGGCCAGCACTGGATGTACGAGGGCAAGCACGTCCTGATCATCTTCGACGACCTGTCCAAGCAGGCCGAGGCCTACCGCGCCGTCTCGCTGCTCCTGCGCCGCCCGCCGGGTCGTGAGGCCTACCCCGGTGACGTGTTCTACCTGCACTCGCGCCTGCTGGAGCGCTGCGCGAAGCTCTCCGACGACCTCGGCGGCGGATCGATGACCGGCCTGCCGATCATCGAGACCAAGGCCAACGACGTCTCGGCCTACATCCCGACCAACGTGATCTCGATCACCGACGGCCAGTGCTTCCTGGAGTCCGACCTGTTCAACTCCGGCGTGCGCCCGGCCATCAACGTCGGCATCTCGGTCTCCCGCGTCGGCGGCTCGGCGCAGGCCAAGGCCATGAAGAAGGTGGCCGGCCGCCTGCGCCTGGACCTGGCCCAGTTCCGTGAGCTCGAGGCGTTCGCCGCGTTCGGCTCCGACCTGGACTCGGCCTCGAAGGCCCAGCTCGCCCGTGGTACCCGGCTGGTCGAGATCCTCAAGCAGCCGCAGTACCAGCCGCAGTCCCTCGAGGTCGAGGTCATCTCCGTGTGGGCGGGCACGACCGGCCAGCTCGACGAGGTGCCGGTCGAGGACGTCCGCCGCTTCGACTCCGAGTTCATGGAGTACGTGAACCGCGAGCACACCGCGATCCCGGACGCGATCCGGACCACCGGTGACCTCTCCGATGACACGGTGTCGGGCCTGGAGACCGCGATGGCGGCCTTCAAGCGCACGTTCACCACCAGCGAGGGCCACGTCCTGGTCAAGGACGTCCCGGTCGCGCCGGTGGAGGAGGCCGACGTGATGCACACCCAGATCACCAAGGTCGTGCGGAAGTAGCTCATGGGCGCCCAAATGCGGGTCTTCCGACGCCGGATCAAGAGCGTCCAGCAGACCAAGAAGATCACCAAGGCGATGGAGCTCATCGCCTCGTCGCGGATCGTCAAGGCCCAGCGGCAGCTCGAGGCTGCGCTGCCCTACACCCGTGAGCTCGTCCTGGCCATCTCGGCGGCGGTGTCGCTGTCCGCTCAGGACGACCACCCGCTGATCTCCCAGGAGGACAACCGCAAGCGTGCGGCGGTGCTGCTGATCGGCTCGGACCGCGGGCTGGCCGGCGCCTACTCCTCGAACATCATCCGGGAGGGGGAGGGCCTCAACGCGTTCCTGCGCGAGCAGGGGGTCGAGCCGGTGCACTTCCTCGTGGGGCGCAAGGTCGTGAACTTCTACAAGTTCCGTGAGCGCTACATCGAGGGCGAGTACGTCGGCTTCACCGACCAGCCGACCGTCGAGGACGCCAAGGAGGTCGCCCTCGGCCTGCTGGCCTCGTTCCTGTCGGACAGCGTGACCGAGGGCGGCACCGACGAGATCCACATCGTCTACACGCACTTCGTCAACATGGGTCGCCAGGAGGTCCGGATCCGTCGGATCCTGCCGATCGAGGTGGTGGAGGAAGTTGTCACCGCCGGCGGACAGTCCGAGCTGCACCCGCGGGACTCCGAGGGCAGCCAAGCTGCCGCGGCGGCGGCCGCCTCGCCGATGCCGCTCTACGAGTTCGAGCCCGATGCCGACACCGTGCTCGACGAGCTGCTCCCGCGCTATGTCGAGAACCTCGTCTACACCGCACTGCTGGAGGCGGCAGCCTCCGAGCACGCCGCCCGCCGGCGGGCCATGAAGTCCGCCACGGACAACGCTGAGGAGCTCATCAAGAGCCTCACGCAGCAGGCCAACCAGGCTCGCCAGACCGAGATCACCCAGGAGATTTCCGAGATCGTCGGTGGCGCCGACGCTCTCGCCTCCGCCACAGCAGGAAGTTGAGGATCCCCATGACCGCCTCGGTTGAGACCGCACAGGGTGTGGGCCGCGTGGCCCGCGTCACCGGCCCTGTCGTCGACGTGGAGTTCCCCGTCGAGGCCATGCCCGCGCTCATGAACGCGCTGCACGTCGACGTGTCGTTCGGCGAGGGGGAGGAGGGTGGGGGGACCCGCACGCTGACCCTCGAGGTCGCCCAGCACCTCGGCGACAACCTCGTGCGTGCCATCTCCATGCAGCCCACCGACGGCCTGGTCCGTGGGGCGGACGTGCGGGACACGGGCGATGCGATCACCGTGCCCGTGGGCGACGTCACCAAGGGCCACGTGTGGAACACCCTGGGCAAGCCCCTGGACGTGCCGGAGTCCTCGCTGGAGATCACCGAGCGCTGGGGCATCCATCGCCAGCCCCCGGCGTTCGACCAGCTCGAGAGCAAGACCGAGGTCTTCTGGACCGGCATCAAGGTCATCGACCTGCTCACCCCGTACGTCAAGGGTGGCAAGATCGGACTGTTCGGCGGCGCCGGGGTGGGCAAGACGGTGCTGATCCAGGAGATGATCACCCGCGTCGCGAAGAACTTCGGCGGCGTATCGGTGTTCGCCGGCGTGGGGGAGCGCACCCGCGAGGGCAACGACCTCTTCCTGGAGATGACCGAGTCCGGTGTCATCAACGACACGGCCCTGGTGTTCGGCCAGATGGACGAGCCGCCGGGCACCCGCCTGCGCGTGGCGCTTTCGGCGCTGACCATGGCCGAGTACTTCCGCGACGTGCAGAAGCAGGACGTGCTGCTGTTCATCGACAACATCTTCCGGTTCACCCAGGCCGGGTCCGAGGTCTCCACGCTGCTGGGCCGCATGCCCTCGGCCGTGGGCTACCAGCCGACCCTGGCCGACGAGATGGGCATGCTCCAGGAGCGGATCACCTCGACCCGGGGCCACTCGATCACCTCCCTGCAGGCGATCTACGTGCCCGCCGACGACCTCACCGACCCGGCCCCGGCCACGACGTTCGCCCACCTCGACGCCACCACGGTGCTCTCGCGGCCCATCTCCGAGCTGGGCATCTACCCGGCCGTGGACCCGCTGGACTCCACGTCGCGGATCCTCGACCCGCGGATCGTCGGCGACGAGCACTACGCGGTCGCCGCGCGGACCAAGGAGATCCTGCAGCGCTACAAGGACCTCCAGGACATCATCGCCATCCTGGGCATCGACGAGCTCTCCGAGGAGGACCGGGTGCTGGTCAACCGGGCCCGGCGGATCCAGCGGTTCCTCAGCCAGAACATGTTCGTCGCCGAGCAGTTCACCGGCATGCCGGGATCGTTCGTCCCCGTCGAGGAGACGATCGCCTCGTTCAAGGCGCTGGCCGACGGCGAGTACGACCACATCCCCGAGCAGGCGTTCTTCATGTCCGGCAACATCGAGGACGTCGAGCGCAACGCCGCCAAGCTGAAGGGCTGAGGAGGCCGTCGTGGCTGAGCTCAAGGTGTCCCTGGTGGCGATGGATCGCCAGATCTGGGTCGGGGAGGCGCGCATGGTCGTGGCCACCACCCCGGAGGGGGAGATCGGGATCCTGCCCGGCCACGAGCCGGTGCTGGCGCTGCTCATCGACGGTCCCGTGCGGATCGAGACGACCGGGGGCGAGAAGATCGGCGCGGCGGTGCACGGCGGCTTCTTCTCCGTGGCCAACAACGAGGTCGCGATCCTGGCTGAGACGGCGGAGCTGGACAGCGAGATCGACGTCGCGCGCGCTCAGGCGGCCCTCGACCGGATCATGGCCGACGGGACCGTGACCAAGGCCGAGAAGGCCGCGGAGCTGCGGGCGCGCACGCGCCTCAAGGCCGCGATCGGCGTGGAGCACCAGACGATGCACCTGGGCGGCTGACGGGCGGTCGACCGGCCCCCCACGCTCCCGGGTGTGTCCGCGGGGCTGCCGTGCCCTGCGTCAGCCGCGGTCGCCGCCTGGCTGCCACAGGATGTCGCCGTCCGCGAGGTTCGCGTGGCGGGCCAGGACGAACAGCAGGTCCGAGAGCCGGTTGAGGTAGGTGGCCGGCAGGGCGCTCATCTCGTCGCCGTGCTCGGCCATGGCTGCCCAGGTGGCCCGCTCGGCGCGACGCACCACCGTGCGCGCCACGTGCAGGTGCGCGGAGGCGGCGGTGCCGCCTGGGAGCACGAACGAGCGCAGGTTGGGCAGGTCGGCGTTGAAGCGATCGATCTCGGACTCGAGGCGCTCGATGTAGTCGGTCTCCACCCGCAGCGGCGGGTACTCCGGATCAGCGACCACCGGTGTGCACAGGTCCGCGCCGACGTCGAAGAGCTCGTTCTGGATCCGCAGGAGGACGGCCCGCACCTCGGGGGTCGGCTCGCTCGCGGCGAGCACGACGCCGATCACGCAGTTGGCCTCGTCCACATCGGCGTAGGCGACCAGGCGCGGGTCGTTCTTGGACGTCCGGCTCATGTCGCCCAGGGAGGTGGTCCCGTCGTCGCCGGTGCGGGTGTAGATGCGGGTGAGATTGACCATACGGCCACCCTATGCCCCCGTCCTCAACCCCGCAGTCGGCCCTACGATGGCCACCATGCAGCAGGTGTTCCGGGTCACGGGCGGTCAGCGCCTCGAGGGCGAGATCCCCGTCGTGGGCGCCAAGAACAGCGTCCTGAAGCTGATGGCCGCTGCTCTGCTCGCCCGTGGTCGCACCACGATCACCAACGTGCCCGACATCCTCGACGTCGCCATCATGGCCGAGCTGCTGCGCCGCCTGGGGTGTGACGTCACCCACGACCGTCCGGGGCCGGCGCTGGGGGGCACCGTGACCATCGACGTCCCCGACGTGCCCCATCACCAGGCCGACTACGACCTCGTCCGCCGGATGCGCGCCTCGATCTGCGTGCTCGGCCCCCTCATCGCGCGCTGCGGGGCCGCGGACGTGGCGCTGCCCGGTGGCGACGCGATCGGCTCACGCGGGCTGGACATGCACATCGCCGGGCTGCAGAAGCTCGGGGCGACGTTCGAGAACGAGCACGGCTTCCTCGTGGCCAAGGCCAGCGGGCTGCACGGGGGCCAGATCTGGCTGGACTTCCCCAGTGTGGGCGCCACGGAGAACATCCTGATGGCTGCCGTCCTGGCCGACGGGGTCACGGTGATCGACAACGCCGCGCGGGAGCCGGAGATCATCGACATCTGCCAGATGCTGATCGAGATGGGTGCCCGGATCGAGGGTGTGGGGTCCTCCACCCTGACGATCGAGGGCGTCGCCGACCTCCACCCGGTGGAGCACGCCACCGTCCCGGACCGCATCGTGGCCGGGACCTGGGCGGTTGCAGCAGCCATCACCCAGGGTGATGTCTTCGTGCGCGGGGCGATCGGCAAGCACCTGGAGATGGCCCTGGACAAGCTCGCCTCGGCGGGCGCCGTCGTCAACATCGAGGCCGATGGCTTCCGGGTCCGGATGGACGATCGGCCGCGCGCCGTCGACATCATCACGCTGCCGTACCCGGGCTTCCCGACCGACCTGCAACCGCAGTTCATCGCGTTGAACGCCGTCGCCGACGGCACCGCGATGATCACTGAGAACCTCTTCGAGGCGCGGTTCCGGTTCGTCAACGAGATCGTCCGGCTCGGCGCGGACGTGCGCACCGATGGCCATCACGCGCTGGTCCGTGGCCGACCCGGGCTGTCCGGGGCACCGGTCGAGGCTGCCGACATCCGGGCGGGGGCCGGGCTCGTCCTTGCCGGCCTGGCGGCGCAGGGCTACACCACGGTCTACGAGATCCACCACGTGGAGCGCGGGTACGCCGGGTTCGTCCCCAACCTCGTCGGGATCGGGGCCCGGATCGAGCGCGTGGACCTGCCCAGCCCGTTCGACGACTGATCCTTCGTGCCCCCTTGGATCGGCGGCTGCGTGGGCGATCCACGGCTGACCCCCTGAGGTTACCGGGCAGTAACCTCGGGCGCTAGGATCGAGGGAATCGCCGGTCCTGGAGGAGGTCGAATGTCCACTGTCATGGTCGTCGGAGCGGGGCTCATGGGCTCGGGGATCGCGCAGGTCAGCGCCGTCGCCGGCCATGACGTGATCCTTCGGGACATCTCGCTGGAGGCTGTTGCCAAGGGTCGTTCCGCGATCGAGGCGTCGTTGGCGAAGTTCGCAGAGAAGGGCGCGATCGACGCCGGGGACGCCGAGGCCGCGCTGGCCCGCATCACCGGCACGACGGACCTCGACGGCGCAGCGTCGGCGGACGTCATCGTCGAGGCGATCATCGAGGAGGTGGACCTCAAGGCCGAGCTGTTCGCCGACCTGGACCGGCGCGCCCCCGAGGGCGCGATCCTGGCCACCAACACCTCGGCCATCCCGATCACCCGGATCGCTGCCGCCACGCAGCGCCCGGAGGCCGTCGTCGGCACGCACTTCTTCTCGCCGGTGCCGATGATGAAGCTCTGCGAGCTGGTCCGGGGCCTGAAGACCTCCGACGAGACCTTGGCGGCCGCCCGCACGTGGGCCGAGGGGATCGGCAAGACCTGCATCGTGGTCAACCGCGATGTGGCCGGCTTCGTGACCACCCGCATCATCACGGCCCTGGTCAACGAGGCGATCCGCCTGGTCGAGACCGGCGTGGCCACCCCGGAGGACGTGGACATCGCCTGCAAGCTCGGCTTCGGTCACGCCATGGGCCCGCTGGCCACCGCGGACCTCACCGGGATCGACGTCATGCGCCGCGCCTCGATGTCGATCTACAACGAGACCGCCCAGGCGGCGTTCTACCCGCCGGAGCTGATCACCAGGATGGCGATCGCCGGCGACCTCGGCCGCAAGTCCGGTCGCGGCTTCTACACCTACGGAGGCTGACATGGCCAAGGACAAGCCCTGGATGATGCGCACGTACGCCGGGCACTCCTCAGCAACGGCGTCCAACGAGCTCTTCCGGCGCAACCTCGAGAAGGGTCAGACCGGCCTGTCGGTCGCCTTCGACCTGCCGACCCAGACCGGCTACGACCCCGATGCGGAGCTGGCCCGCGGCGAGGTCGGCAAGGTCGGCGTGCCGATCAGCCACATCGGCGACATGCACAAGCTCCTCGACGGCATCCCGCTGGACCGGATGAACACGTCGATGACGATCAACGCCACCGCGATGTACCTGCTCTCGCTGTACGTCGCGGTCGCCGAGGAGAACGGGATCGAGCCGTCGGCACTGTCGGGGACAACGCAGAACGACATCATCAAGGAGTACCTGTCGCGCGGCACCTATGCGTTCCCGCCGGCGCCGAGCCTGCGGCTGATCACCGACATGATCGCCTACACCGTCACCGACATCCCCAAGTGGAACCCGATCAACATCTGCAGCTACCACCTGCAGGAGGCCGGCGCGACCCCCGTCCAGGAGATCGCCTACGCGATGGCCACCGCGATTGCCGTGCTCGACGCGGTGCGCGACTCCGGCCAGGTGCCGGCGGAGCGGTTCGGCGAGGTTGTCGGGCGGATCTCGTTCTTCGTCAACGCCGGGGTGCGCTTCGTCGAGGAGATGTGCAAGATGCGCGCCTTCGTCCAGATCTGGGACGAGCTCACCCTCGAGCGCTACGGTGTCACCGACCCCAAGCAGCGGCGGTTCCGCTACGGCGTGCAGGTCAACTCCCTGGGCCTGACCGAGGCCCAGCCGGAGAACAACATCCAGCGCATCGTTCTGGAGATGCTCGGCGTCACGCTCTCGAAGGACGCCCGCGCCCGTGCCATCCAGCTCCCGGCCTGGAACGAGGCCCTCGGCCTGCCCAGGCCGTGGGACCAGCAGTGGTCGCTGCGGATGCAGCAGGTGCTGGCTTACGAGTCCGACCTCCTGGAGTACCCCGACCTGTTCGAGGGGTCGCTTGTGGTCGCTGAGAAGACCGCCCAGCTGATCGCCGGAGCCCGTGAGGAGCTCGAGCGCGTCCAGGCGATGGGCGGCGCGGTGGCGGCCGTCGAGAGCGGGTACATGAAGTCCGCGCTGGTGGGGGCGCACGCGGCTCGGCGTGGTCGGGTCGAGTCCGGCGAGGACGCGGTGATCGGCGTGAACATGTTCACCTCGACCGAGCCCAACCCGCTCCTGGCCGACCTCGACACCGCGATCCAGGTCATCGACCCGCACGTCGAGCAGGCCGCGGCCGACGCGGTGCGGGCGTGGCGGGCCGGGCGCGACGAGGCACGGGCGACCGCGGCACGGGCCGCCCTGGCGCAGGCGGCGGCGGGGACGGGGAGCCTGGTCCCGGCGTCGTTGGAGTGTGCCCGCGCAGGGGTGACCGTGGGGGAGTGGAGCCAGACTCTGCGCGAGGTGTTCGGAGAGTACCGGGCGCCCACAGGTGTGTCGGGCGTGTCCGGCTTCGTCGCCGGCAACGAGGCACTGGCGACCGTGCGCGCGGAGGTCCTGCGCACCGGGGAGCAGATCGGCGGCGGGCACCTGCGGTTCCTGGTCGGCAAGCCCGGCCTGGACGGGCACTCCAACGGTGCCGAGCAGATCGCCGTGCGTGCGCGTGATGCCGGCTTCGAGGTGGTGTACCAGGGGATCCGCCTGACGCCAGCGCAGATCGTGGCCGCAGCCGTCGCCGAGGATGTCCACGTGGTCGGCCTGTCGATCCTGTCCGGCTCGCACATGGTCGCGGTTCCCGAGGTCCTGGCCGGGCTGCGTGCGGCCGGCATGACGGACGTGCCCGTCGTGGTCGGCGGGATCATCCCGGACTCCGATGCCGCGGCGCTGATCGGTCAGGGCGTGGCGGCGGTCTTCACCCCCAAGGACTACGACGCAACCGAGGTGATGGCCCGGGTGGTCGCCGAGATCCGCAAGGCCAACGGCCTGGACTGAGCTGGGCGGGCCATCTGACCCTCCGGACGTGTGCGTCGATTCGGCGCACACAGAATCGCCCTATTCAGGTGGGTGCCGAGCGCCTCAATCTGGCGGCGCACAAGAAACCTCCCGTCTGGGACTGGCCATGCCCTACATATGGGCGGTTCGTTGTGCGCGAGTGGGGAATCCCAGAACGACCCGCATCTATCGGCCGGTTTCGTGTGCGCGAGTCGTGCGGCCGGCTGGAGTCGGGCTGAGCGGGTGGGGCTGCGCGGTGGGCTCACCTGCCTCGGAGGTCGGGTGGCTCGACCGTTCCCGGAGGGGGCTGTGGTGCCGACCTGGGAGGCTCCTGACGTCGGTGGCAACGCACAGCCGGCGGTTGTCGCGGCCGAGCACGAGCGCGGGGATTCGCGCAGTGGGGCTTGTCCACAGATTCCGCCTGGGCCCTTGGCTGCAGCCGTCGGCCACATGAGAGTGTCCACGTGCGTACCCGAGATCCCTGGTCCCCACCCGCGACTCCCTTCACCTCCGCCCATGTGGCGCCACTGGGCATCACGGAGAAGCGACTGCGGTCAGCCTGCGCCGCCGGCCACATCACCCGCCTGCGCCAGGGCGTCTACGTAGCCACGGACGCGATCCCTGAGGATGCCGTGCAGCTTCACCTCCTGCGGGCGCTTGCCGAGCAGGTGGCCGCACCGGGCCGCGTCGCCAGCCATGAGACCGCAGCCCTGGCGCTCGGAATCCCCCTGTTCGACACGGAGAGGGCCGCAGCTGGTCCGATTCACCTGACGCGACCGATATCGGCCACAGACCGGAGCCGGGCGGCATCCGATCGGCGGATTCACCTGGGGCCGTTGCCGGTGCACCACGTGGTGACGCTCCCGTCCGGACTGGTTGTGACCACACCGGCACGGACAGCGCTGGACGTCGCCGCGGGGGTACCGCTGCCGATCGGCCTGATGGCTGCTGACGCAGCGGCACGTCTGGCCTTCTTCGACCTCGCCGGGTCCCGTGACCGGCGGCACTACGACAATGGACGCCTGCGCGCGGCAGCAGTTGTGCCGCTGACGGAGGCGGTGGCGCACATCCGGGTGCCGGGCGCCGCGGCGCGGTTGCTCGACCTCGTGGCACTGGTCGACGTCCGCCGGGAGTCGCCGCTCGAATCGTTCAGCGGCGGGCACATGCATCTGGCTGGTCTGCCCGCTCCGCAGGTGCAGGCTCGCGTCCGTACGGCGGCCGGCACCTACCCGGTTGACTTCCGGTGGCAGAAGTACGCAGTCATCGGGGAGGCCGACGGCGAGGGCAAGTACCGCGACTCGGGGGAGTTCGTCCGGGAGAAGGAGCGGGAGGGGCACCTGCGCGACGCCGGCAACGACGTGGTGCGCTGGACCGGGCGCGAGGCGTTCCGCACCCCGAACCTGTTCATCGCGCGGCTCATGCGGGCGCTGGTGGCTGGCGGCTGGACCCCCTGAAGGGGTGACGGCCCGCGTGGTCGCCGAGATCCGCAAGGCCAACGGACTGGACTGAGCTGGTCGGGCCATCTGGGCCCTCCGGGCGGGTGCGTCGATAGATTCGGCGCACTCGCCAATCGCCCTGCGGCCCGGCGCCCACCGGCAGTTGGCCGGCTGCCGAGATGTCGGTCCTGCCAACAGCTCGGCGCGGGCCGCGCCAGCGCTGCCACCTGCCTCGCGCGATCGCCTGCCGACACCTGATCCGGCGCGCCCGACTGCGTGACACGTCGCGCACAGGGAACCGGCCGTTTCGCTGTATTGGCGCGCGGCGCGGTCGTCCACGCACTCGGAAACGCCCGAATGCCCTCGGCGGAGGCGCTCATTGGGACGGATTCCTGTGCGTCGAGCCTGCGTGGCGACCCTGACCCCAGCCATACGGCCGGTTTCGTGTGCGCGAGGTCGCCGCGGCCGGACCAGCCAGCTGGTGCGACCACGACTCCCCACGCGGGACACCGACGATGACGCGTGACACCGAGGAGTTGACCGAGTAGGGCGGGCGTCGGTCGGAATCGTCAGCGCAGGTCGTCGGTGTGGGCGGACGTGGCCCGCCTCAGAACAGCCGGGAGTCGGGGTCGTCAACACCGCGCAGGGCGTCATAGTCGACGACGACGCAGCGGATGCCGCGGTCCTCGGCGAGGGTGCGTGCCTGGGGCTTGATCTCCTGGGCGGCGAACACCCCGGCGACCGGCGCCAGCAGCGGGTCCCGGTTGAGCAGCTCGAGGTAGCGGGTCAGCTGCTCGACCCCGTCGATGTCACCGCGGCGCTTGACCTCCACCGCGACCGACGCACCTGAGTCGTCGCGGAAGAGGATGTCGACCGGCCCGATCGCGGTCATGTGCTCGCGGCGGACCAGCTCCCACCCGGCTCCGAACACGGTGGGCTGATCGGCGAGCAGGGCTTGGAGGTGCGCCTCGACGCCGTCCTTGACCAGTCCGGGATCCACACCGAGCTCGTGACGTGAGTCGTGGTGCACCGATGTGATCGTGATGATCAGGTTCTCGCCGGCCCTGTTCGACACGGTCCACGTGCCGATGCCGGCGTCGTCAACCTGCTCGCGCACCGTGCACGGTGGGCTCATCCAGTTCAGCGGCTTGTAGGCGCGGTCGTCGGCGTGCACCGACACCGACCCGTCGGCCTTGGTCAGGATCAGCCGGGTGGCCGGGGGCAGGTGGGCCGAGAGCCGCCCGACGTAGTCCACCGAGCAGTCAGCCACCACCAGTCGCATCCGCACAGGCTACCGGCCCGCCTCTCGGGTGGGGGTCGCCGACCAGCGGGGACGTGGCTGGTGCAAGACTGGACGGTGGCGTGGATCCTGCCACGCAGTGGGCATTTCGGGCGTTCTTCTCGGGAGGATGAGCATGGGCCGGATCAGCAAGGTGGGCGTTGTCGGACTGGGCACCATGGGCGCCGGCGTCGCGGAGGTCATGGCCCGCGCGGGCCTTGACGTGATCGGCGTCGAGGTCTCGGATGCGACAGTGGCCCGTGGGCGTGGCTCGGTCGAGAAGTCCACGGCACGCGCCGTCGAGCGCGGCAAGCTGACCGAGGATGAGCGTGCCGCGCTGCTGGGCCGCATCCGCTTCACCACCGACCTCTCCGAGCTGGCTGATCGGGACCTGGTCCTCGAGGCCGTGACCGAGGACCTCGAGGTCAAGGCCCCGGTGGTCGCCGAGCTGGACAGGGTGCTGCCGGCCGGAGCCATCATCGCCACCAACACCTCCAGCCTGTCCGTCACCCAGATCTCGGTGGCCACCGGCCGCCCGGACCGGGTCATCGGCATGCACTTCTTCAACCCGGCGCCCGTGCTGTCGTTCATCGAGGTGGTGCGCACGGTCGTGACAGCGCAGGACGTCGTCGACGACGCAGTGGCCTTCGCCGAGTCGCTGGGCAGGGAGCCGGTCGTCGTGGGGGACCGCGCCGGGTTCATCGCCAACGCCCTGCTGTTCGGCTACCTCAACCACGCGGCGAACATGTACGAGGCCCGCTACGCCTCACGCGAGGACATCGATGCGGCGATGCGGCTTGGTTGCGGGTACCCGATGGGTCCCCTGGCGCTGCTCGACCTGATCGGCCTGGACACCGCGTACAAGATCCTGGACACGATGTACAAGGAGAGCCGCGACCGGCTGCATGCCCCTGCCCCGATCATCAAGCAGATGGTCACGGCGGGGATGAAGGGCCGCAAGTCCGGCCAGGGGTTCTACACCTACGAGGCACCCGGGTCATCCAAGGTGGTCCCCGATGCGTTGACCCCGGCTCCCGGCGGTGCCTTCGGTGCGGGCCGCAGCATCACGAAGGTGGGCGTGGTCGGCTCCGGGACGATGGCCACGGGGATCATCGAGGTGTTCATCAAGGCCGGCTACGAGACGGTGTACGTCGCGCGTTCGGCGGAGAAGATCGCCGCCGTGCGTTCAGCCCTTGAGCGTTCGCTCACCAAGGGCGTGCAGCGCGGGAAGCTGACGGAGGAGGCGATGGCCGAGGCGCTGGCCCGCGTCTCCGGGACCAGCTCCCTGGAGGACCTGGCCGACGTGGACCTCGTCGTGGAGGCGGTCGTCGAGGAGATCGGGGTGAAGACCGCGCTGTTCGCCAACCTGGACGAGATCTGCAAGCCCGGTGCCGTGCTGGCCACGACCACCTCGAGCCTGCCGGTGGTCGAGATGGCTGCGGTCACATCCCGGCCTGCGGACGTGGTGGGCATGCACTTCTTCAACCCGGCGGCCATCATGCGCCTGGTTGAGATCGTGGCGCACGTCTCCACAGCACCCGACGTCATCGCGACGGCGGCCGAGGTGTGCAAGGCGACCGGCAAGCACGCCGTGCACTGCGGGGACCGCGCTGGCTTCATCGTCAACGCGCTGCTGTTCCCGTACCTCAACGACGCCGTCAGGATGCTTGAAGCCCACTACGCCACCGCCGACGAGATCGACGTGGCGATGAAGAAGGGCTGCGGGCTGCCGATGGGTCCGTTCGAGCTGCTCGACGTGGTCGGCAACGACGTCTCGCTGGCCATCCAGCAGACGCTGTACCGGGAGTTCCGTGAGCCCGGCTTCGCGCCGGCGCCGATGCTCGAGCACCTGGTGACCGCGGGCTACCTCGGCCGAAAGACCGGCCGCGGGTTCCGCTCGTACGCCAAGTAGTCGCCCCGGAGGGTCACAGGCTCCCCTGGCCGGGAACGGCCGGGGGCACCTGTGCGTCAGAAGCCGAGTCAGGCCTCGTGGTCCATGTGGGCGAAGGGGTGCAGGTCGGTCCAGCGCTCCATCGGGCCGTGCCAGGTGGTGGGCAGGGGAGCGGCGGCGGGTGCCACGGCCCCGACGATCGCGTCGAGTGCGATGCGCGTGTAGGTCTCACCGACCCACAGGTGCTTGGCGCCCGGCACCGCAACGACCTGTGCCTGGGGCACACCGGCGAAGCGGCGGGCCACGTCCTCGGGGGAGGCGAACTCGTCGAACTCGGGGACCACCGCGGTGACCGGACGCCCGGACGTGGCCCAGCCGGCGACATCGCCGTCGTCGGACCACCGACCCGGTGGGGACAGCAGCACCGCGCCGGCCACGGGGTCCACGTCGCCCCACCGCAGGATCACGTCGGTGCCGAAGGACCAGCCCACAGCCCACGGGTCGACGAAGCCCTGCGCCGTCACCTCGGCGACGGCGGCCGCGAGGTCCTGGCCCTCGCCCCGGTTCTCGTCGAAGGCGCCCTCACTGGTGCCGGCCCCGGCTGTGGTGCCGCGGGTGTTGAAACGCAGGACGCCGATCCCGGCCAGCGCCGGCAGGCGCCAGGCCGCCTTCCGGATGAGGTGGCTGTCCATGGAGCCGCCGTGGGTGGGCAGCGGATGGCAGAACACGATCACGGCGCTGGGATCGTCGTGCTCCGGCAGCGACCACTCCCCGACGAGCCGGACCCCATCCTCGGTGAGCAGCGAGGCGGGGTACCGGCGGGCCGGCAGGACCGAGTTGGCCGCGATCTGAGTCACGGGACCAGCCTAGGTGCAGGCAGCGAGACGGGTGGGGCACGTCAACTGCACCCACGGGGCCCCGCCGGCAAGGAGGCTAGCGGGGCCGCCAGCGGGCGCGGTTGTTCCAGCAGGGGGTGTGCCAGTGCCGGCGGAACTCCTCGCCGTCGTGACGGTCGGCCCGCCAGGCCACGATGTGTGCCACGCCGGGGCGGATCTCCTGCTCGCACCCGGGGCACCTGTAGGCCTTCGTCGCGGCGGCACCGGTGATGGTGCGGACGTGCCAGTCGCCGTCCGGGTGCGACTGGGACGCCTGCACCGACCCCAATGGCCGTGGAGCCGCCTCCTGGTCGCGTCGACGGTTCTTCCGGGCCACATGCCCAACGGTAGCCCGCGCAGCGGGTCGGGCCCGTCCGAGTCGGGACGGTCTGCGGGAGGGCGCGGTCCGCGGCTGGTCGGTCGAACCTGCTCCGGTCCACGAGCCGAGGTCGCGACGATTCCTCGCGTCGCCCACGGCGTAGCCTTCACCCCATGCTGCATCACGTCGAAAGTGGAACTGGTCGGCCCGTCGTTCTCCTGCACGCATTCCCCATGGACAGCGCGCTGTGGGCCGCCCAGCGTCGGGCCCTGGGTGCGCAGGGACACCGCGTGATCACCCCGGACCTCCCTGGCTTCGGGGGCAGCGCACCGTCCTCCACGTCGCCGTCCGTGGACGTGATGGCTGATGCCGTGGTCGAGCTCCTGGATCACCTGGGGATCGAGCAGGCCGTGGTCGGCGGGCTGTCGATGGGCGGCTACGTGACCATGGCGCTGCTGCGCCGGCACCCAGACCGGCTGTCGGCGATCGTGCTGGCGGACACCAAGGCCGGTGCTGACACCCCGGAGGCCGCCGCGACCCGTGAGACGGTGGCGGCGGCGGTCGAGGCGGCTGGAACGGCGGCCGGCATCGCCGACGCGATGCTGCCCAACCTCCTGGGCGCAACGACCCGGGAGTCGCGGCCTGAAGTGGTCGCCACCGTCCGCCGGTGGATCGGCGCCCAGCCAGCCGCCGGCGTCGCCTGGGCGCAACGGGCGATGGCGGGCCGGCCGGACTCCCGGGCCGACATCGCGGGTTTCGCCCGCCCGGTGCTGGTGGTGTTCGGCGCCGAGGACACGATCTCCCCGGCCGCCGACGCCGTGGCGATGGCCGATGCGGCGCGATCCGGGGGCAGTGTCACCACGGTCGTCGAGATCCCGGCCGCGGGACACCTGACGGCAGTGGAGGACCCGCAGGCCGTCACCGACGCACTCCGGGCGTGGCTGGCCGGGCTCTGAACGCAGCTGGGTCGGACAGGCTCGGCCCACTCGGCGACGACCGATGCCCGGCGGCCGGGCCAGCCCGCTCTCCGGCGACAGAGGTCGGACGCGCCGGAACCGTCACGGCGCGCCCGACCGTCTCCGGTCCGCGATTCGGCGTCAGAGGTCGCGGAACCTGTTGATCGCGTCGATGTGCGTGGCGCGCTTGGCCTCGTCGCGCACGCCCAGGCCCTCCTCGGGTGCCAGGCACAGCACGCCGATCTTGCCCTGGTGCCGGTTGCGGTGGACGTCGTTGGCGGCCTCGCCGGTGTTCTCCAGCGGGAACACCTTCGACAGGGTCGGGTGAACCAGGCCCTTGTCGACCAGCCGATTGGCCTCGTAGGCCTCGCGGTAGTTGGCGAAGTGCGAGCCGATGATCCGCTTCAGGTTCATCCAGAAGTACCGGTTGTCGTACTCATGCATGTACCCCGACGTCGAGGCGCAGGAGACGATCGTGCCGCCCTTGCGGGTCACGTACACCGACGCGCCGAACGTCTCCCGGCCGGGGTGCTCGAACACGATGTCGACATCCTCGCCGCCGGTGAGCTCACGGATCTTCTTGCCGAACCGCTGCCACTCCTTCGGGTCCTGGGTGGCCGGGTCCTTCCAGAACTTGTAGCCCTCGGCATTGCGGTCGATGACCAGCTCGGCGCCCATCCTGCGGCAGATCTCGGCCTTCTCCGGGCTGGAGACCACGCAGACCGGGATCGCCCCACCGTTGAGCGCCATCTGGGTGGCGTAGGAGCCCAGGCCGCCGGAGGCGCCCCAGATGAGCACGGTGTCGCCCTGCTTCATGCCCGCCCCGTTGCGGGAGACGAGCTGGCGGTACGCGGTGGAGTTGACCAGCCCGGGAGCCGCGGCCTCCTCCCAGGTCAGGTGCTTGGGCTTGGGCATCAACTGGTTGGACTTCACCAGGGCGATCTCCGCCAGACCACCGAAGTTGGTCTCGAACCCCCAGATCCGCTGCTCCGGGTCCATCATCGTGTCGTTGTGCCCCATCGGGCTCTCGAGCTCGACGCTCAGGCAGTGCGCGACGACCTCGTCACCGGGCTTCCAGGCGTTGACCCCGGGGCCGGTGCGCAGCACGACGCCGGCGAGGTCGGAACCGACGATGTGGTAGGGCAGGTCGTGGCGCTTGGCCAGCTCGTGGGTGCGCCCGTACCGGGACAGGAACCCGAACGTCGACACCGGCTCGAAGATGGACGTCCACACGGTGTTGTAGTTGATGCCCGGAGGCCATCACCGCGACGAGCGCCTCACCCGGGCCCAGCTCGGGGACCGGGACATCGGTCGAGGTGCAGCGCCTTGCGGGGGTCCTTGTCCCGGGTGGCCATCCCGGCGAACATCTCCTGCTCATCCTCATGGACGGTCACAGCTCGGTAGGACTCGGGCAGGGGGATCTCGGCGAAGCCCGGCTCGAGATGGGCATCGCTCTGGATCGCGTCGAGGATCTGCTTCACGGGGACCTCCAGGGAGTGGGACGGGGAGTGGTCCCATTCAGGCTACTGCCCAGTAACCGGTGGACGTCACCCGGGGGAGGGTGCCGGCCGCGGGCAAGCCAGCACCCCTGATCGCCCATGGGCTGGGCGAATCCGGCATCCGACCCGCGCTCAGTGGGCGGGGGCGTCCGTGGCCGGCTCGACCAGCTCGACGAGCACCCCGCCGCAGTCCTTGGGGTGCACGAAGTTGACCCGGGAACCGGCCGTGCCGCGCTTGGGGACGTCGTAGAGAAGGCGCACCCCCGCGGCACGCAGGCGCTCCCCGGCCATGTCGATGTCGCTGACGCGGAACGCCAGCTGCTGCATCCCCTCGCCGCTGCGAGCCAGGAACTTGCCGATGGGGGAGTCCGCACGCAGGGGGGCCAGCAGCTGCAGGAACGACCCCGAGCCCGCGATGTCGATCATCGCCTCGCGCACGCCCTGCTCCTCGTTGACCTCCTCGTGCACCGAATGCAGGCCGAACGCGCGCTCGTAGAACGCGATTGCCGCATCCAGGTCGGCCACGGCCAGGCCGACATGGTCGATCCGCTCGACCAGGGGACCGAGGGCCGCGACGGGTGACGTACCGGGCATCTCGGGCGCGGGGGTGGGGGTGTCCATCGGAACCGCCTTCCTGTCCGGCGCGGGACCGGACCCGTAGCTGGGGCGCACGGGGCGACGATCCCCATCGCACGCGGATTCAGCCTACGCCGTGGGCGATCCGGCCGGTGGGGCAGGCGTGTCGGGACCGGTTGCCGGTGCCCAGAGGAAGCGACCGGCCACCGATCGCTGGGCGAGCCGTGCCGGTGTTCCGTGCCGCCGGACCCGTGACTATCGTGGCCCTTGAGGCAGTTCACCAGACGAACAGAGAGGCACGCCATGTCCGGATCCGTCATCGTCGCCGGAGCCCGCACCCCGATGGGTCGGTTGCTCGGGTCCCTCAAGGGGTTCTCCGCCGCCGAGCTCGGGGGCATCGCCATCAAGGGGGCCCTGGAGAAGGCCGGCGTGTCCGGCGACCAGGTGCAGTACGTGATCATGGGGCACGTGATCCAGGCCGGTGCCGGGCAGATCACCGCCCGCCAGGCGGCCCTCGCCGGTGGGATCCCGCTGGACGTCCCAGCCCTGACGATCAACAAGGTCTGCCTGTCGGGCATCGACGCGATCGCCCTGGCCGACCAGCTGATCCGCGCCGGCGAGTTCGACATCGTCGTGGCCGGTGGCATGGAGTCCATGACCAACGCCCCGCACGTGCTCGTCGGCAGTCGCGAGGGCGTCAAGTACGGCGACTGGACCATGAAGGACTCCATGGCCCACGACGCGCTGTTCTGCGCCATCGACGGCCTCGCGATGGGACTGTCGACCGAGCAGTTCAACTCCCGCTACGACCTCACCCGCGAGGAGCAGGACGAGTTCTCGGCGCGCTCCCACCAGCTGGCGGCGCGCGCCGCGAAGGATGGCCTCTTCGACGACGAGATCGTGCCGGTGTCCATCCCGCAGCGCAAGGGCGACCCGATCGAGTTCAGCGTGGACGAGGGTGTGCGCGCCGACACCACGGTCGAGTCACTGTCACGGCTGCGCCCGGCGTTCACCAAGGACGGCACCATCACCGCCGGCTCGGCCTCGCAGATCTCCGACGGCGCGGCTGCGGTGGTCGTGATGAGCAAGGCCAAGGCCGAGGAGCTGGGCCTGACGTGGCTGGCTGAGATCGGCGCCCACGGCGTGGTCGCCGGCCCGGACGCCTCGCTGCAGGAGCAACCGGCCAACGCGGTGCTCAAGGCATGCGAGAAGGAGGGCATCACCCCGGCCGACCTCGACCTGCTCGAGCTCAACGAGGCCTTCGCCGCTGTCGGGCTCGTCTCGACGAAGAAGCTCGGTGTTGATCCGGAGAAGGTCAACGTCAACGGTGGAGCGATCGCGATGGGGCACCCGGTCGGGATGTCCGGCGCCCGGATCGTGCTGCACCTGGCCCTGGAACTCAAGCGGCGTGGCGGCGGTGTGGGGGCGGCAGCCCTCTGCGGCGGCGGCGGGCAGGGCGACGGCCTGATCGTCCGGGTACCCACGGCCTGAACCGATCGGTGACGACCGGTCCGTGGGGGTCCGGCTCCCGGACTCTGTCGGCGGTGGATCGATCCGGATCTGCGACCATTCGTAGTCGGAGATCCGGATCACGCGCAGGCTGATCCGTTCGGGAGCGGACCATTCGGGTCGGACCGGTCGGGTGACGGGTCGGCTGGCGGGGCGGAGGAGGGTGAGTCGTGGCACGCAGCGTGGACGTTGCCGAGCTGGTCGAGCGCGCCCTGGCGGGTGACCCCCGCTCGGTCGGCCGGCTGATCACGCTCGTGGAGGACGGCGCCCCGCAGCTGCGCGCCCTGATGGCTGCGCTGGCGCCGAAGTCCGGCACCGCCCACATCGTGGGCCTCACCGGCTCGCCGGGTGTCGGGAAGTCCACCACGACCTCCGCCCTGGTCGCGCAGTTCCGCGCCGCCGGGCGCCGGGTCGGGGTGCTGGCCGTCGACCCGTCCTCGCCGTTCTCCGGGGGTGCCCTGCTCGGCGACCGGATCCGGATGCAGGAGCACGCCACGGATCCCGAGGTGTTCATCCGCTCGATGGCCTCCCGAGGGCATCTGGGCGGTCTGGCATCAGCAACGCCGCAGGCGGTGCGTGTCCTCGATGCGGCCGGCTGCGACCCGGTGCTCGTCGAGACGGTGGGGGTCGGGCAGTCCGAGGTCGAGGTCGCCAGCGAGGCGGATACCACCATCGTGCTGCTGGCCCCCGGCATGGGCGACGGGATCCAGGCGGCGAAGGCCGGCATCCTCGAGGTGGGCGACATCTTCGTGGTGAACAAGGCCGACCGTGACGGGGCCGACGCGACCGCCCGCGAGCTGCGCCACATGATCAGCCTCGGTCCCTCGGGCGTGGCCGGTGCGTGGAAGCCACCCGTGCTGAAGGTGGTGGCCACCCGCGGTGAGGGCCTGCCCGAGCTGGTGGCGGCGATCGACGGGCACCGGCAGTGGTTGGGGTCCTCGGGGACGGGGGCGACGCGGCGTCGCAGCCGCGCCCGCGCCGAGATCCAGGGCATCGCCCTGGCAGCGCTCCAGGCCCGGTTCGCCGGGATCGGGGGGGAGGGAGCCCTCGACGGGCTGGCCGACGACGTCGCGGCAGGTCGTACCGACGCCTTCACGGCCGCCGACCGGATCGTGGCTGAGGTCGCGGGCTGAGCCGCAGGGCGTCGTCCCCACCTCGGGGGACCACCAGCGGCCGCGGCGAGTACCGTGACCTGCATGAGCAGCGCTGAGGGTCGTTCCCGCTGGGAGGCCGACTACGACGCCGCGCTGGCGTCGGGCAAGGTCCGCGACGCGGACTTCACCACCCTGTCCGGTGACGAGGTGGAACCCGTCTACGGCCCACCCGACGGCGCCGAGCCGGTGGCCCAGATCGGGTGGCCGGGCCAGTTCCCGTTCACCCGCGGTCTCTACCCGACGGGCTACCGGGGCCGCCTGTGGACCATCCGGCAGTTCGCCGGGTTCGGCAATGCCGAGCAGACCAACGGCCGGTTCCGCGACATCCTGGCCGCCGGAGGAGGCGGGCTCTCGGTCGCCTTCGACATGCCCACCCTGATGGGCCGCGACTCCGACGATCCCCTGGCCCTCGGTGAGGTCGGCCACTGCGGTGTGGCGATCGACTCCGCGCGCGACATGGAGGTCCTCTTCGCGGGCATCCCGCTGGCCGAGGTCACGACCTCGATGACGATCTCCGGCCCGGCCGTGCCGATCTTCGCGATGTACGTCGTGGCCGCGGAGCGCCAGGGTGTGGACGTCAGCACCCTGGACGGCACCCTGCAGACCGACATCTTCAAGGAGTACACCGCCCAGAAGGAGTGGCTGTTCGGGCCCGAGCCGCACCTGCGCCTGATCGGCGACCTCATGGAGTGGACCGGTGCGAACGTGCCGAAGTACAAGCCCCTGAGCGTGTCGGGGTACCACATCCGCGAGGCTGGTGCCACGGCCGCCCAGGAGCTCGCCTTCACGCTCGCCGACGGCTTCGGGTACGTCGAGCTGGGGCTGTCCCGCGGCCTGGACGTCGACGAGTTCGCCCCCGGGTTGTCCTTCTTCTTCGACGCGCACATCGACTTCTTCGAGGAGATCGCCAAGTTCCGCGCCGCCCGGCGGATCTGGGCGAGGTGGTTGCGCGACGAGTACGGCGCCACCACCGACCGGGCGCAGTGGCTGCGCTTCCACACCCAGACCGCGGGGGTGAGCCTGACCGCCCCGCAGCCGGACAACAACATCGTGCGCACCGCGATCGAGGCCCTGGCAGCGGTGCTCGGTGGGACGAACTCGCTGCACACGAACGCCCTGGACGAGGTCCTGGCGCTGCCCAGTGAGAAGGCCGCGCAGATCGCCCTTCGCACGCAACAGGTCATCGCCGAGGAGACCGGGGTGGCCAACGTCGCCGACCCGCTGGGCGGCAGCTGGTACGTCGAGGCCCTGACCGATCGGATCGAGGCGCAGGCCGAGGCGATCTTCGCCCAGATCCGCGAGCTCGGCGCCCGACGTCGGCCCGGTGAGGACCACCCGATCGGCCCGATCACCTCGGGCCTGCTGGCCGGGATCGAGAGCGGGTGGTTCACCGGCCTGATCGCCGATGCCGCCTTCGAGCACCAGCGCGCCGTGGAGGACGGTCGCAAGCGTGTCGTCGGCGTCAACGTCCACACCGACGCCATCGAGACCCCCCTGGAGATCCTGCGTGTGTCCCATGAGGTCGAGCGGGAGCAGGTCGACCAGCTCGCGCGGCGACGCGTGGAACGGGACCCTGCGGCCGTCGAGAAGTCGCTGGTGCGGCTGGCCGAGGCGTCGCGCACCGACGCCAACCTCGTCCCGCTGCTGATCGAGGCCGCCCGCGTCGAGGCCACGCTGGGGGAGATGTGCGACGTGCTCCGGGCCGAGTGGGGAACCTACCGCGAGCCGATCTGAGCCGATCTGAGCCGCAGCCGGACCTCGGGGCTGGCCTCAGGGCCCCGTGGGACCGGCTGGGTCCACGGAACGCAGATGCGCCAGCAGGGACAGGACCTCGACCATGGCCGTGGGGGTCGGGTACGCGGTGGCGGGCCAGGCTCGGACCGGGACCCACCTTGATCGCCAGGTCCGTCGGGCGCAGCACTGCCATGGCCGACTCGTCCGTGACGTCATCGCCGGCGAAGAGCACGCGGCGGCCCGGGTCGGCCTCGAGGAGGGCCCGCAGTGCTGAACCCTTGTCCAGGGGACGCAACGAGAGCTCGACCACCAGCTTGCCCTCAAGGCTGAACGTGCCCGGGAGGTTGTCGGTGAGGTGCCGCACCCGCTCCAGGGCAGCCTGCCCATCGGGGTCAGTACAGCCCCGCACGTGCACCGCCAGCCCGGCGGGCTTGTCCTCGAGTCGGATCCCCGGGATCGCCCCCACCAACTCGGCGACACGTCCCCGGATCTCGACCAGCGCGGCCGCCTCGTGGGCCTCCGGCGTCAGGTCGGCCCCGATCTCCTGTCCGTGGGAGCCGACGAGGGTCGCAACCTCCGCCGCCCCGCTGACCGTGGCAAGGTCACGCCGGGAGCGCCCCGAGACCAGCACGACCTCGGTCGCGGGGGAGGCGGAGAGCTCCCGCAGCAGCTCCAGCGCCCCGGGCGCCGGGCGGGCCTCGGACGGTACGGCCACGATCGGGGAGATCGTCCCGTCGAAGTCCAGGGCGACCAGCAGGCGCTCCCCGTCGGCCAGGTCCTCGAGCGCCCCGAGCAGGTCAGGGTGACATCGGGGTCCTCGGGCTCGAGGGCCGCCAGGAAGTCCCCGGCCCACTTGGCCACGTCATTGGTGGTCACCCCCGCGCGCAGGGCCCTCATGCGGGCCCGTGCTCCGGCCTCCGGTTCGGCCAGGGCGCCCATGATCGCGCCCTTCATGCCCCGGATGTCGTAGGGGTTGACCAGCCATGCCTGCGACATCTGCTCAGCAGCTCCCGTGAACTCGCTGAGCACCAGGGCCCCGCGGTCATCGGTCTTCGCGGCCACGTACTCCTTGGCCACGAGGTTCATGCCGTCACGTAGCGGTGTCACGAGCATCACGTCCGCGGCCACGTACAGCGCCGCGAGCTCGTCGGGCGCCATCGCCTGGTGCATGTAGTGGATGGGGTTGGTGCCGACCGGCCCCAACGCTCCGTTCGCACTGCTGACGAGCAGCTCCACGTCGTCACGGATCTTCTGGTACTCCTCCACCTTGGCCCGGGTCGGTGGCGCGACCTGGATGAACGCGGTCCGCGCGGGATCGAGATGGCCGTCGAGCAGGAGTTCGGTGACCGCCTGGATGCGCACATCGATGCCCTTGGTGTAGTCCAGGCGGTCCACGCCGAGCAGGAGCACGTCGGGGTCGCCGACATCGGCGCGGATCTGCTTGGCCCGCTGCCGGACCTCGGGGAGCGCAGCCAGCTCGGCGTAGTCGCTGGCCCGGATCCCGATGGGGAAGGCCCGGGTGGCGACCGGTCGGGGGCCACCGGGCTGCGCCACGTGCAGCTCACCGTGGTGGTCCACGACATCGGCGAAACGGCGCGCGGCTCGCTGGAAGTTGATCACGGCATCGGTCGTCTGGAACCCGACCACATCTGCCCCCAGCAGTCCCTCGACGACCTGTGACCGCCAGGGCAGCTCGCTGAAGATCTCGATCGGCGGGAAGGGGATGTGCAGGAAGAACCCGATGCGCAGGTCGGGCCTGCGGGCCCGGAGCAGGGCGGGGAGAAGCTGCAGCTGGTAGTCGTGGACCCATACCCGCGCCCCCGTGACCGCGGTGTCGGCCACGAGGTCGGCGAACCGCTCGTTGATCTCGCGGTGGGCCTCGAACTCACTGCGGTGGTAGACCGGCGCCACGATCCGCCCATGGTAGTTGGGCCAGAGCGCTGCGTTGGAGAAGCCGTCGTAGTGTGCGCTGACCTCCGCCTGGGTCAGTGGCACCGGCACCAGGTGCACCTCACCGACCTTGTCCGGGACGTCCGGCGTGGCGGTGGTGGCGTCGGCGTCGCTGAACTGACCGCTCCAGCCGACCCAGATCGCCTCGGTCTCGCGCAGGACCGACTCCATCGCCGACACCAGACCGCCGGGCGCCCGGCGCCACCCCTCCTCGGCATCGAACTCCACAGGCAGCCGGTTGGCCACGATCACGAGGTCGGGCCCCTCCTGTGGTTCGCGACTCCTCCGCCACCACCGGGTCTCAGCGCTCATAGCTCGTCACACCCCTGTTCACCAGTGCCAGTCGCGTCGTCGCGCCATTCAGCGTCCCGTCCGATATCGCCTGCCGTGGCCCGCGCATCATCGATCGCTGTCCTCGAACAGCTCGAAGCTCAGGAAGCCGAACGGCGGCAGCGTCAACAGGTAGGGCAGGTCTCCGATCCGGGGGAACTCCACTCCGCCGGTCAGCTCGACCGGTCGCCGCCCGGCGTAGTCATGCAGCCCCAGCTCCACGGGCTGGGCCGCCGCGGAGAAGTTGGCCACGCACAGGATCGGCCGTTGCCGGGCCTCGGCCGGGGTGCGCAGGTAGGCCAGCACTGCGCTGTTGGAGACCTGCAGCAGGACCAGTCCGCCAAGGCCGAAGATCGGGTGCTCCCGGCGGATCTGGATCATCTGGCGCATCCACTGCAGGAACGAGGCGTTGTTGCGCCGGCTGGACTCCACGTTCTTCGCCCCGAACCCGTACACCGGGTCCATGGAGGGCGGCAGGTACACGGAGGCGAAGTCTGCCCGGGAGAAGCCGCCGTTGCGGTCCGGGTTCCACTGCATGGGGGTCCGCACGCCGTCGCGGTCGCCGAGGTTGATGTTGTCGCCCATCCCGATCTCGTCGCCGTAGTACAGGATGGGCGTCCCGGGCAGGGTGAACAGCAGCGAGTGCAGCAGCTCGGCCTGCCTGCGGTCGCCGTCGACGAGCGGGAACAGCCGCCGGCTGATGCCCACGTTGCGGCGCATCCGCGGGTCTGTTGCGTACTGCTGGTACATGTAGTCCCGCTCCTCGTCGGTGACCATCTCCAGGGTCAGCTCGTCGTGGTTGCGCAGGAAGATCCCCCACTGGCAGCCCTCGGGGATGTCCGGGATGCCGTCGAGGATGTCGTGCACCGCTGAGGAGTCCTGCCGCCGCAGCGCCATGAACATGCGTGGCATCAGCGGGAAGTGGAAGCACATGTGGCACTCGTCGCCGTCGCCGAAGTACTCCACGACGTCCTCGGGCCACTGGTTGGCCTCGGCGAGCAGGACCGTGCCGGGGAACCGGGCGTCGACGTGCGCGCGCAGCTCGCGCAGGAACTCGTGCGTCGCGGGGAGGTTCTCCCCGTTGGTCCCGTCGGCCTCGAAGAGGTAGGGCACCGCGTCGAGGCGGAACCCGTCCAGGCCCAGGGCCAGCCAGTGGTCCACGACGTCGAGCATCGCCTGGCGGACCTCGGGGTTGTTGTAGTTGAGGTCGGGCTGGTGGCTGTAGAAGCGGTGCCAGTAGAACTGGCCACGAGTGCTGTCCCAGGCCCAGTTGCTGGACTCCGAGTCCACGAAGATGATGCGTGCCTCGGACCACCGGCTGTCGTCGTCGTCCCAGACGTACCAGTCGGCCTTCGGGTTGTCCCGGCTGGAGCGGGACTCCTGGAACCACGCGTGCTGGTCGGAGGTGTGGTTCATGACCATGTCCGCGATGACCCGGATCCCGCGCTTGTGCGCCTCCTCGATCAGCGTGATCGCATCGTTGACCGTCCCGTAGTCGGGGTGCACCGACAGGAAGTCGGCGATGTCGTAGCCGCCGTCGCGCAGGGGCGAGTCGTAGAAGGGCAGCAGCCAGAGGCAGTCCACTCCCAGCCACTGCAGGTAGTCCAGCTTGGCGGTCAGCCCGCGCAGGTCACCGTTGCCGTCGGCGGTGGCGTCGAAGAAGCCCCGCACGAACACCTCGTAGACCACCGCGCTGCGGTACCACTGGGCATCGCCGTCGCGTGCTGGAACGATCGATCCTGGGGTCGGCATGCTTGTGAGGCTAGTTGGCCACGTGGTCCCAGGGCCAGCGCGCACCCCACTCGCGACACCTTTGGGACGCAACGGCGTCACGGCGTGACTCGGGTCCGGGACGACGGGTGGGCTGCCAGCAGCACGCCTGTGCGGATGGGAGAATGCAGCCCATGAGCAACATGTCTGGGTACGGAGCCGTGGACCTCGCCGCACTGGCAGCTGCGCGGGAGGCGCAGGCACAGGCTGAGCAGCGAGCCGCGGAGCGCTCGGCCAACCCCACCATCCTGCCCGTGGTCCTCGATGTCACCGATGCCACCTTCCAGACCGAGGTGATGGACCTGTCGATGCAGGTCCCGGTCGTCCTGGATCTCTGGGCGACGTGGTGCGGGCCGTGCAAGACGCTCTCGCCGATCCTGGAGCGGCTCGCCGACGAGTACGCCGGCCGCTGGGTGCTGGCCAAGGTGGATGTCGACGCGAACCCCGGGATCGCCCAGGCGTTCCAGGTCCAGTCGATCCCCAGCGTCTTCGCGGTGATCGGTGGGCGACCCCTGCCGCTGTTCCAGGGTGCCCTGCCCGAGCCCCAGGTGCGCGCCTACCTCGAGGAGCTGCTCAAGCTGGCCGAGGCGAACGGGATCACCGGGACGGTGGCTGGTGCCTCCGAAGCCGGTACCGCCGCTGAAGCTGAGGTCGAACCCCCGGCCGACCCGCGGATGGAGGCCGCCTACGACGCGATCGAGTCCGGCGACTGGGCGGGGGCGCGCGCCGCCTACCAGTCGATCCTGGATGCCTCCCCGGCGGATCCGGTGGCCAAGGCAGGGCTGGCCCTCGTGGGGGTGTTCGAGCGGGTGGACGGCGCCGATCACGCCGCCGTGCTGGCCGCCGCGGACGCCGCCCCGGACGACCTCGCGGCCCAGGAGCGGGCCGCTGACGTCCTGGTCCTCGACGGCCGGCCGGTCGAGGCGTTCGCCCGGCTCACCGGGGCGATCCGCTTCGCTGCCGGGGAGGACCGCGACCGTCTGCGCACGCACCTGCTCGACCTGTTCGAGGTCGTGGGCCCCGAGGACCCGGCGGTGTCCCGCGCGCGCATCGACCTGGCCAACGCCCTGTTCTGAGCCCACAGGCGTGGGCCGGCGCCACCGATGGTGGGGTCGGCGCACGCGATTCCGCCCTTTTCGTCAGCCTGGATCGGCCTCAGCCACGGGACGCACATCGGATCGCCCGAATGGGCCTCCGCGAGGCGGGCATATGGGAGGTTCGGTGTGCGTCCCCTATGCCCGCCTCACGCCACGGCCGCCGAACGGCAGGTTTCGTGTGCGTGCGCGTCGGTACGGTGGCCCCTACGCCTCCGACTCGCTGGCGGCGCTCGCCTCGGCGTCGTAGTGCAGCCAGACCGTGGCCAGCGGCGGCAGGGTCACCATCGCTGAGGCCGGTCGGCCGTGCCACGACTGCTCCTCGGCCACCACCCCGCCGAAGTTGCCGACGCCGGAACCGCCGTAGGCCTCGGCGTCGGTGTTGAGCACCTCACGCCAGTACCCGGGAGTCGGCAGCCCGACGCGGTAGTCGCCGCGGACGACGGGGGAGAAGTTCGTGATCGAGGCGACCACCGACCCGTCGGTGCCGATCCGCAGCCACGAGAACACATTGCCCGAGGCGTCGTTGGCGTCGATCCACTGGAAGCCCTCGGGGGTGTTGTCCTGGTCCCACAGGGCCCGGATCGACCGGTACGCGGTGTTCATGTCGCGCACGCAGTGCTGGACCCCGTAATGGTCCTGGTACTCGCACAGCCACCACTCGAGTCCGCGCTCCTCGCTCCACTCCGAGGTCTGGGCGAACTCCGAGCCCATGAAGAGCAGCTGCTTGCCGGGGTGTGCCCACATGTAGCCGAGGTAGGCGCGCAGGTTGGCGGTCTTCTGCCACCGGTCGCCTGGCATCTTCTGCACCAGTGAGCCCTTGCCGTGCACCACCTCGTCGTGGGAGATGGGCAGCGTGAAGTGCTCGCTCCACGCGTAGACCATCGCGAAGGTCATCTCGTTGTGGTGCCACATGCGGTGGACCGGCTCACGGGAGATGTAGCCCAGCGAGTCGTTCATCCAGCCCATGTTCCACTTCAGCCCGAACCCCAGGCCCCCGAGATACGTGGGTCGCGTGACGCCGGGCCAGGAGGTGGACTCCTCGGCGATGGTGACCACACCGGGCACGCGCTTGTAGACGGTCGCGTTCATCTCCTGCAGGAACGCCACGGCGTCGAGGTTCTCGCGGCCGCCGTACTGGTTGGGCAGCCACTCGCCCTCGTTGCGCGAGTAGTCCAGGTACAGCATCGAGGCCACGGCATCCACACGCAGGCCGTCGATGTGGTACTCCTCGAGCCAGTAGATGGCGTTGGAGACCAGGAAGTTGCGCACCTCCGTGCGGCCGAAGTCGAACACGTAGGTGCCCCAGTCAGGCTGCTCGCCACGGCGCGGATCGGCATGCTCGTACAGCGCCGTGCCGTCGAAGCGGGCCAGCGCCCAGGCGTCCTTGGGGAAGTGCGCCGGGACCCAGTCGAGGATGACGCCGATCCCGGCCTGGTGCAGGCTGTCCACGACGAAGCGGAAGTCGTCGGGCTTGCCGAACCGCGACGTGGGGGCGAAGTAGGAGGTCACCTGGTAGCCCCAGCTCGGGGCGTACGGGTGCTCCGCGACCGGCATCAGCTCCACATGGGTGAAGCCCATCTCGCTCACGTAGTCCACGAGCTGCTCGGCGATCTGGCGGTAGTCCAGGCCCAGGCGCCAGGAGCCCAGGTGCACCTCGTAGACGCTCATCGGGGCGTTGATCACGTCGGTCTCGGCCCGCGTGGCGAGCCACTGCTCGTCGCCCCAGGTGTAGTCCGAGGTGTAGACGACCGAGGCCGTCGACGGCGGCACCTCGGTGTGGAAGGCCATGGGGTCGGCCTTCTCGCGCCACACCCAGTCCTTGCCCAGGATCGAGAACTTGTAGGTGGTGCCGGCCCCGATGTTCGGGATGAACAGCTCCCAGATCCCGGTGCTGCCCATGGAGCGCATCGGGTGCCCGGTCCCGTCCCAGCCGTTGAAGTCCCCGACGACCCGCACGCCCTCGGCGCTGGGCGCCCAGACCGCGAAGGAGGTGCCGGTGATGGCCCCGAACGGGCTGTCGTAGGTGCGTTCGTGCGCGCCGAGGGTGGTCCACAGCTCCTCGTGGCGGCCCTCGCCGATCAGGTGCAGGTCCAGCTCGCCGAGCGTCGGCAGGAACCGGTAGGGGTCGTCGGCGGGGATCAGGCCCTGGCCGTAGTCCACATCGATCGTGTACGCGGGCACGGTGTCGCCCGGGAGGACCACGACCCAGACGCCCGCGGTGCTCGTGGAGCATCGGGTGCCGGCCCAGCGGGGTCACGACGATGACCTCCTTGGCCATCGGGACGCAGCACGCGAATGGTCACGCCGCCCTCGTACGGGTGCGCACCGAGGATCGAGTGCGGGCTGGCGCTCGCGCCGTCGACCAAGCGGTCGATGTCGCCGGTGTCGACGGGCTGCTTCACCGGCCCCGCGGCAGCCGGCGGGAGCGGCGGGGGCCGCCGGAGCAGTGGGCTTCGCTGCGCCAGCGGCCGCTGTGGGCTTGGGCGTGCCGGGATCTGCGGGGGTGTTGGACGGGGTCATGGCATCCTCTCGAGAACGACGGCATGTGCACAGGTGAAGGTGGGGTCGTGCCTGATGTAGTTGTTGGCGCCCCACGCCCAGGTCTGGCCGGTGATGAGGTCGCGGGCAAGGACTCTCTCGTCGCTGCCGAAGCCCAGCGCGGCGAGGTCCAGGTGCAGGGTGCCCGCCTGCGGGCTGTTCGGGTCCAGCACGCAGGTGACGACGATGACCTCGTCGGCGGTCCGCTTGGACCACGCGATCATCTGCGGGTTGTCGATGGTCTCGAAGCGCAGGTTGCGCAGCTCGTGGAACGCCGGGTGCTCCTGGCGGATCCGGTTGAGCAGGGTCAGGTAGGGCACGAGGCTCGTGTGTGAGGCGGCAGCCCAGTCCCGCGGCCGGTACTGGAACTTCTCGGAGTCCAGGTACTCCTCCTTGCCGGGGGCCAGCGGCGCGTGCTCATAGATCTCGAAGCCCGCGTACACCCCGTAGGTGGGGGAGAGCAGGGCGGCCAGCGTCGCCCGGATCGCGAAGGCTGCCTTGTTGCCCGACTGCAGGAAGAACGGGTTGATGTCCGGCGTGTTCACGAAGCAGTTGGGCCGCATGTAGTCCGCGGCGAAGGTGCTCAGCTCGGTGAAGTACGTCTCGAGCTCCCACTTCGTGTTGCGCCACGTGAAGTAGGTGTAGCTCTGGTGGAACCCGACCGTGCCGAGGGTGCGCATCATCGCCGGACGTGTGAACGCCTCAGCCAGGAAGACCACGTCGGGGTCGCTGGCGTGGATCCGGGCGAACAGGACCTCCCAGAACTCGACGGTCTTCGTGTGCGGGTTGTCCACCCGGAAGATCCGCACGCCCTTGTCCATCCACAGGCGCAGGATCCGCTCGCACTCATCGACCAGCCCGTCGAAATCCGCGTCGAACGCGATCGGGTAGATGTCCTGGTACTTCTTGGGAGGGTTCTCGGCATACGCGATGGAGCCATCAGCGCGGGTCGTGAACCACTCGGGATGCGCGGTGACCCATGGGTGGTCCGGGGACGCCTGGAGGGCGAAGTCCAGCGCGATCTCCAGGCCGTTCTCAGCGGCCACCGACATGAAGTGCTCGAAGTCGGCCATCGTGCCCAGGTCGGGATGGACGGCGTCGTGCCCACCGGCCTCCGAGCCGATCGCCCAGGGGGAGCCCGGGTCGTCGGGACCGGGGGTCAGCGTGTTGTTCGGGCCCTTGCGGAACGTGTGCCCGATCGGGTGGATCGGGGGCAGGTACACCACGTCGAACCCCATGGCGGCCACAGCCGGCAGGCGCTTGGCGGCTGTGCGGAACGTCCCGGACCTCGGTGGGTTCAGGGTCGCGCCCTCGGAGCGTGGGAAGAACTCGTACCACGCGCCGTACAGGGCTCGGGGGCGCTCGACCCTGACCGGCCAGGGCCCGGACATGTGCGGCAGCTCGCGCAGCGGGAACTCGGCCAGCGCGGCCTGAACCGCCGGGGCCTCGGCTGCGTAGAGGCGCTGGGCGGCGGTCTCGTCGGTGTCGCGCATCGCCGCGGCTGCCTCGGTGAGCACCTTGCGGGCGTGCTTCGTGCCCGCCTGAGCGGCCGCGCGGTCCAGGACCCGGGCGCCCTCCTCGAGCTCGAGCTCGACGTCGATCCCGGCGGGCAGCTTGATCTCGGCCTTGTGCTTCCAGGTCTCGTAGGGGTCCCCGGCGGTGATGATGTAGTAGTTCCAGTCGCCCTCACCATCGAGCTGGGCGTCAACCGTCCAGCGGTCGGGCTGCGTCGGGCCGACCTCGTGCAGCCGCAGCAGCGGACCGTCCGGCTCGCCGATCGCGAAGTCGCTCGCGTCGAATCCGGGCGGCACGAACTGGACCTCGACGCTCATCGCGTCGTGGCCTTCGCGGAACGCGGTGGCCGACACGGGGAAGGTCTCCCCGACCACGGCCTTCACGGGGTACCGCCCACCCTCGACAACGGGGCTGATGTCAATGCTGGGGAATCGACCGATCACCCCGGTGACGCTACCCCCTGAAGGCACCCACGTGCCTGCTGGTTGGTGGTCCCCGGCAGGGGCGGACGGGCCTGGCCCGGCGGAGACCGGCCAACCCCGGGATGGCGGCGGTAGCCTGCCCGCAGGAGGTGGGCGGTGGCGACGACCGTGCGGGACGTGGCGGCACTGGCAGGTGTGTCGACCGCCACCGTGTCCCGGGCGCTGCACGGCCACCGGGCGATCTCCGAGGCGACCCGGGTCAAGGTGCAGCGGGCCGCTGACGAGCTCGGCTACACGGTCGCGACCACGTCGTCGGACCGCGCACGCGTGGTCGTGGTGATGCCCTACATCGATCGCTGGTACTTCGCCCAGGTGCTCGACGGTGTGGAGCGCGCCTTCACCGGCAGGGGGATCGTCGTGCTGGTCCAGCGACTGCGGGACCTGGACGACCGCCGCCGGGCCCTGTTGGGCGACATCCCGCGCCGTGAGGCCGACGGCGTGCTGCTGGTCAACGTGCCCCCGGCCCCCGATGAGGCGGCGCTTCTGGCAGACCGGAGCATCCCGCTCGTGCTCCTCGGGGCGAACCTCCCGGGCGTTCCCAGCATCGAGATCGACGACGTGGCAGCCGCCCGGACGGCAACCGCGCACCTGCTGGACCTCGGGCACAGGCATCTGGGGCTGGTCGCCGGTCGAGCTTTCGAGCGGATCCCCTTCACCGCCCCGCCGGAGCGCAAGCGCGGCTTCCTGCTCGCACTCAAGGAGGCGGGTGTTGGCTGGGATCCGAACCTCGAGGTGACGGCGGACTACACAGCACGAGGCGCCCAGCGCGCTGCGCGGGCGCTCCTGGAGCGTTCCGACCGGCCCACGGCGGTCTTCGCCGAGAGCGACGAGATGGCGTTCGGCGTGATCGCCGCGGCACGGTCCCTGGGATTGCGGGTCCCCGAGGACCTGTCCGTCGTCGGCATCGACGACCACGACCTCTCGGAGCCGATGGGGCTCACGACGGTGGCCCAACCCGTTCGCACCCTGGGCGAGCTGGCCGCGCTGCACCTTGCGGGGCTGATCAGCAACCACGCACACGAGCAAGCCGCGCACAGGGTGGTGGTCCCCACGATGCTGGTGGTCCGCGGGTCCACCGCCGTGCTCGAGGGTTCCCGGCGACCGGTCCGCGGCCGACTCCGGTCCTGAGCCCGCCGGCCGCCGGGTCCCGGTTTCGGACGTGGCGCCACGGTCCCGTTACCGAATCGTTATCACTTGCACGGCTGTTGCACCGCGCTGGTCGTTGATGGACCCCCTTGTCCGCGGCATGCTGCCCATGAGGGCGACACCCGCCCCGATCCCGCATCACAAGGAGACACATCTCTATGACCAGATCTCCCCGTTCCCGCTGGCTCATGGCGGCTGCTGGCGCGTCCAGCATCGCCCTGGCCCTGACCGGGTGCTCCTCAAGCTCGGAAGAGGCTGCCACTGACGGCGGTTCCTCCCCCGCCGCAGACGGTGCGTGCGCCGCCTACGCCGAGTACGGCGACCTGACCGGCAAGGAGGTGACGATCTACACCTCGATCGTTGCCCCCGAGGACCAGCCGCACATCGACTCCTACAAGCCCTTCGAGGAGTGCACCGGCGCCAAGGTGATCTACGAGGGCTCCAAGGAGTTCGAGGCACAGCTCAAGGTGCGCGCTGAGGCGGGCAACCCGCCCGACCTGGCCTACATCCCGCAGCCCGGCCTGCTGGCGACCCTCGTGGGCGACGGGTACGTGAAGCCGGCACCGGCGGCCGTCTCGGCGAACGCCGACGAGTTCTGGGGTGCCGACTGGAAGAACTACGGCACCGTGGACGGCACCTTCTACGCCGCCCCGCTGGGCGCGAACGTGAAGAGCTACGTGTGGTACTCGCCGTCGATGTTCGCCGACAACGGCTGGGAGATCCCCACGACCTGGGCCGGGCTCAAGGAGCTGTCCGACAAGATCGCGGCCTCCGGTGTCGTGGACAAGCCGTGGTGTGCGGGGATCGGCTCCGGTGACGCCACCGGCTGGCCGGCGACCGACTGGATGGAGGACGTCATGCTCCGCGTGAACGGCCCCGAGGTCTACGACCAGTGGACCAACCACGACATCCCGTTCAACGACCCCAAGGTCGTCGCGGTCCTCGATGAGGTCGGCTCGTTCCTCAAGAACGACGCATGGGTCAACGGTGGCCTGGGCGACGTCAAGACCATCGCCTCGACGACCTTCCAGGAGGGTGGCATCCCGATCCTCGCCGGCGACTGCGCCATGCACCGCCAGGCGTCGTTCTACGGCAGCAACTTCGCCGAGGCCGGTGCGAACATCGCCCCGGACGGCGACGTGTGGGCGTTCTACCTTCCCAGCGTCGACGGCACGAGCAAGCCGACCCTCGGTGGTGGCGAGTTCGTGGGAGCGTTCGCGGATCGTCCCGAGGTCCAGGCCTTCCAGGCCTACCTCTCCTCGGCCGAGTGGGCCAACGCCAAGGCCGACGTCAGCCCCGCGGGCTGGGTGACCGCGAACAAGGGTGCCGACCCCGCGAAGTTCGAGGGAATCGATCGCCTGTCGGTCGAGATCCTGCAGGATCCGTCCACCCAGTTCCGGTTCGACGCCTCGGACCTGATGCCGGCAGCCGTCGGTGCGGGCACCTTCTGGACGGGCATGACCGACTGGATCACCGGCAAGTCCACCCAGGACACCCTCGACTTCATCGAGGATTCGTGGCCGCAGGAGTGATCTGATAGCACCACCCGCACAATGCGGGGGTCGGCGGCGACCCGCTCGCCGTCCGACCCCCGCAGCACGACCGCATTCCCACTGATCAGGCAGCAGGAGGCCCGAGGACGTGTCACCCACCGAGAAGATCATCCAGATGTTCGGGGCCCTGGCCTTGTTCGCCGTCTTCATGGGGGTCCTGCTCTTCGCCGTGAGCAAGGTGCGTGGGCGCGCCAGCGAGCCGGCCTTCGCCGTCGGGTTCGTCGGTCCGACGGTGATCATGCTGTCGGTGGGCCTGATCTACCCGGCGGTCCTCACCATCCTGGGGTCGTTCAAGAACGCCAAGGGCACCACCTGGGTGGGTCTGGACAACTATGCGACGCTGTTGTCCGAGCCCGAGTACCAGCGGGTGCTGGTGAACACCTTCATCTGGACCCTGCTCGTGCCCATCGCGGCCACCGGCATCGGGCTGCTCTACGCCATCCTCGTCGACCGCACACGCACCGAGGCGTTCTCCAAGGCGCTGGTGTTCCTGCCGATGGCGATCTCCATGGTCGGCGCGGGCATCATCTGGAAGTTCGTCTACGAGTACAAGCCCACCAAGCTCAACCAGATCGGCCTGGCCAACCAGATACTGAAGTGGATGGGCCTGGACACCTTCCAGTTCCTGATCACCGATCCGTGGAACACCTTCTTCCTGATCGTCGTCATGATCTGGATCCAGGCCGGGTTCGCGATGACAGTGCTGTCGGCGTCGATCAAGGCCATCCCGGACGACATCATCGAGGCGGCCAAGCTCGACGGGGTGTCCGCGTCACAGCAGTTCCGCTACATCACGGTCCCCAGCATCCGGCCCGGGATCATCGTGGTGGTCACGACGATTGCCATCGGGACGCTCAAGGTCTTCGACGTCGTGCGCACGATGACCGGTGGCCAGTTCAAGACCAGCGTGGTGGCCAACGAGTTCTACAACCAGAGCTTCCGCTACGACAACGATGGTCTCGGCGCTGCGCTGGCGGTGCTGCTCTTCGTCCTGGTCATCCCGATCGTCGCGTACAACATCACCCAGCTGCGAAAGGCGGCCAACTGATGACTGCCCTCAACCCCGCAGCCCACACCATCCCGGAGGGTGAGGAGCTCGTCCCCAAGCCCAAGAAGCTCAAGGGCACGGAGGGCGGCATCGCCGTCCGCAAGAAGTCCGTCTGGGCCACGTTGATCGCGGCCATGATCGCCATCATCTGGACCATCCCGACCCTGGGCCTGTTCATCACGAGCTTCCGACCGCAGATCGACGTGATCCGGTCCGGATGGTGGACCGTCTGGCAGGACCCGGAGTTCACGCTGGAGAACTACCAGGAGGCGCTGACCGGGGGGACCACCAATCTCAGCTCATACTTCCTGAACTCGTTCATCATCACGATCCCTGCGGTCCTCATCCCCATCTCGATCGCGTGCCTGGCCGCCTACGGCTTCGCGTGGGTGAACTTCAAGCTCGCCCCGATCCTGTTCATCGCGGTGTTCGCGCTGCAGATCGTGCCGATCCAGGTGACCCTGATCCCGCTGTTGACGCTCTTCGTCGACGCTGGACTGAGCGGCACGTTCTGGCCGATCTGGATCGCGCACAGCATCTTCGCCCTGCCGCTGGCCATCTACCTGCTGCACAACTTCATGAGCGAGCTGCCCAAGGAGCTCTTCGAGGCTGCACGGGTCGACGGGGCCGGGCACCTCACGATCTTCTTCAAGATCCTGCTGCCCCTGATGACCCCGGCCATCGCCGCATTCGCCATCTTCCAGTTCCTGTGGGTCTGGAACGACCTGCTCGTGGGCCTCACGTTCGGCGCCAGCCCCGAAGTCGCCCCGTTGACTGTGCGCATCGCCGAGCTCTCGGGCACACGTGGATCGGCCTGGCACCTGCTGTCCGCCGGGGCGTTCATCTCCATGGTCGTCCCGCTGATCGTGTTCATCTCCATGCAGCGCTACTTCGTGCGCGGCATGCTCGCCGGGTCGGTCAAGGGATAGCGGGAGTGGTGGAACCCTCCACCCCTCCTGCTGCAGGACGTACGGTCGGGGTGGGTACCTCGCCCTGCTAGGTCGAGGACCATCGCGCCGGCCGACTCGGCACACGCCGACGGTGCGGTTGAGCGACCTCCGTCCGCCCCGGTCGCCTCAGCGGGTGGTGACCCGCAGGAGCTTCGCGCTGAACGGCGCCATCGGCAGTGCCGTGCCGTGCGTCCGGGTGTGGCCGAACTCCCCGGCGAAGCCGCCGACGGTGTCCACGACGACCTGGTACTCGGTGCCGAACGGCTCACCGGGGAGCAGGAACGTGCCTGCGTGACCGCTGCCGTTGAGGATCAGCAGGAACGGGTCATCGGACAGCTGCTCACCCCGGGGCCCACGCGACTGGAGCTCCCCTGACAGGTACATCCCGATCATCCGGTTGTCGCTGAAGTGCCAGTCGACCTCGGTGAACTCGTGCCCGTCACCGCGCAGCCAGGCGAGGTCCTTGGCCCGGCCGTCACCGGGCGCCGTGCCCTCGAAGTAGTAGGGCCGGGCGAAGACCGGGTGGCTGCGGCGCAGGTGCACGACCCCGGCGGTGAACGCGAACAGGTCGCGCTGCCAGGCCTCGAGGTCCCAGTCGACCCAGGAGGTCTCGTTGTCCTGGCAGTAGGCGTTGTTGTTCCCCCCCTGCGTGCGCCCCATCTCGTCACCCGCGGTGAGCATGGGGACCCCGGTGCTCAGCAGGAGGGTGGTCAGCACGTTGCGCACCTGGCGCTGGCGCAGGGCGTTGATGTCCGGGTCCTCGGTCTCACCCTCCACCCCGTGGTTCCACGAGCGGTTGTTGTCGGTGCCGTCGCGGTTGTGCTCCTTGTTGGCCAGGTTGTGCTTGTGCGAGTAGCTCGTGAGGTCGCGCAGGGTGAAGCCGTCGTGCGCGGTCACGAAGTTGATCGAGGCGTAGGGCGCACGGCCCTCACTGGCGTAGAGGTCGGCCGAGCCGGTCAGCCGCCAGCCGAGCTCGGACAGGGCACCGTAGCCGCGCCAGTAGTCGCGCGTGCAGTCGCGGAACTTGTCGTTCCACTCAGTCCACAGCGGCGGGAACTCGCCCACCTGGTACCCCCCGGCGCCGACGTCCCACGGCTCGGCGATGAGCTTCACCGTGCGCAGCACCGGGTCCTGCTGGATCGTCGACATGAACGAGCCGAGCATGTCGACGTCGTGGAAGGATCGGGCCAGCGCGCTGGCCAGGTCGAACCGGAAGCCGTCGACGTGCATCTCGGTGACCCAGTACCGCAGCGAGTCCATGATCAGCTGCAGCACGTGCGGCTGGGATGCGTCCGGGGTGTTGCCGCATCCCGTGTAGTCGGCGTAGTGCCGACCGTGGCTCAGCCGGTAGTAGCCGTTGTTGTCGATGCCGCGGAAGCTCAGGGTCGGGCCCTGCTCGTTGCCCTCGGCCGTGTGGTTGTAGACCACATCGAGGATGACCTCGAGCCCGGCGGCGTGCAGTGCGCGGACCATCTCCTTGAACTCGGTGACCTGCTGCCCGCGGCTGCCCGAGGCGCTGTACGCGGCATGCGGGGCGAAGAACCCGAGGGTGTTGTAGCCCCAGTAGTCGGTCAGCCCATGGTGCAGGACGTGGTCCTCGCTGATGAAGTGGTGGATGGGCAGGAGCTCCACGGCCGTGACGCCGAGCTGGGTGAGGTGCTCGATCACCGCGGGGTGGGCCAGTCCCGCGTAGGTCCCGCGCAGCTCCGGCGGTACGCCGGGGTGGCGCATCGTCAGGCCCTTGAGGTGGGCCTCGTAGATCACGGTCTGGGTCCAGGGGGTGTGGGGCCGGACGTCGCCGCGCCAGTCGAAGGCGTCGTCGCCGACGACCACGCTGCGGGGCACGTAGGGCGCGGAGTCCTGGTCGTCACGCACCGTGTCGTCGTGGCCCACATGTCCGCGCGTCGCCGGATGCGGCGTGTACTGGCCCTCGATCGCCCGGGCGTAGGGGTCCATCAGGAGCTTCGCGCTGTTCCAGCGGTCACCTCGCCACGGGTCCCAGGGCCCGTGGACCCGGAATCCGTACCGGTCGCCGGCCTTCATCCCGGGCACGTAGCCGTGGAACGTGTGGAACGTCGTCTCGCTGAGTGCCACCCGGCGCTCGCGACCATCCTCGTCGAACAGGCACAGGTCGATCGCGTGCGCACCCTCGGACCACACCGCCACATTCGCGCCGTCGGCGTCGACCGTGACACCGAGCGGGTTCCAGGTCCCGGGCCAGGCGTCGGGCAGCCGCTCAGCGGCCAGCGGGACGGGTGCCAACGGGGAGACCCCATCGCCGATGGCTGCCCCGCGTCCCTCAACTGCTCCGTGCACGGGGCAAGGGTACCCGCGCCGGGGGGGACGGGCCCGGTGCCGTGCCGGGTGGGGGCATGGCTAGGCTCGATCCTGCCCGAAGTGCGTTGCGACGAAGGAGTGCCCGATGTCCGGTGACGTTGTCGTCCAGGGTGAGCTGACCCGCGTGGAGCTGACCGGCTCGGTCGCCACCCTCCGCCTGGATCGGCCCCCCGTGAATGCCCTGAACCTGGCGATGCAGGCCGAGATCCTGGCCGCGGCGCGCTGGCTCGCGGGCGCCACGCAGGTGCGCGCGGTCGTCATCTACGGCGGTCCCAAGATGTTCGCTGCCGGTGCGGACATCAAGGAGATGGCAGCCATGTCCTACCAGGACATGGCTGGTGCCTCGCACCTGCTCCAGGAGTCGTTCAACGCCGTGGCCACCCTGCCCATGCCGGTCGTGGCGGCCGTCACCGGGTTCGCCCTTGGGGGCGGTTGCGAGCTTGCCCTGTGCGCCGACCTGCGGGTCGTGGGGGAGCGGGCGAAGCTGGGCCAGCCCGAGGTGCTCCTCGGTGTGATCCCCGGGCTGGGCGGCTCCCAGCGGCTCCCGCGGTTGATCGGCCCCTCCCGGGCCAAGGACATGATCCTGACCGGCAGGTACGTGGCCGCTGACGAGGCCAGGTCCTTCGGGCTGGCTGACCGCGTGGTCGCCGATGACGCCGTCTACGACGAGGCGCTGGCACTCGCCGAGCAGTTCGCGGGCGGTGCGCCACTGGCCCTGGCTGCCGCCAAGCGGGCGGTCAACCAGGGCCTCGAGGTGGACATCGCGACTGGGTGCCAGATCGAGCGCCTGGAGTTCGCGGGGCTCTTCGCCACTGACGACCGGCGGATCGGGATGGAGTCCTTCCTGGCCGAGGGCCCGGGCAAGGCGACGTTCACCGGTCGCTGAGTCGCGGACCGGGTCACGGGCCAGCCGTGGGGCGTGTCGCGCGCAGGGCGGGGGCCGTGATGGGATGGGCGCCTACCCCGGGAGGAACACGCAATGAGGCTGACGGTGTTCGGGGCGGCCGGCGGAACGGGCCGGCACGTCGTTGACGAGGCGCTGGCCGCCGGCCATGAGGTGACGGTCCTCGTCCGCGACCCGGTGAAGCTGGGTGCGGTCGATCCACGTGTCACTGTCGAGGTGGGCGATGCGCGCGACCCCGAGGTGGTCGCAAGGGCCGTCGCCGGTGCGCAGGGTGTCATCAGCGCGATCGGGGGCCACGGCATGGGTCGCTCGACGGCGATCACCGACGCGATGACCACGATCGCCGCGGGGCTCCCGGCGGGCACCCGCCTGCTGGCCGTGAGCACGGTCGGGGCGGGCGACTCGGCCTCGCAGTTCCCGCGTGCGGTGCGGATGACCGTCATGGTGCTGCTGCGCAACGCGATCGTCGACCACAACGGCCAGGAGCAGGTGATCATGTCCAGCGACCTCGACTGGACGATCGCCCGGTGTGTGGGGCTGACCGACGGGCCGGCAACGGGGGAGGTCCATGTCCTGACCGAGGGTCGGGTCGGTGGTTCCCGGATCTCCCGGGCCGATGTGGCGCGCTGGCTGGTCGGGCAGCTCGAGGACACCACCTACTCCCGGCAGGCGGTCTCGCTCTGGTAGTGGGCGGTCCGGTCGGTGGGTTCGGGGCGGGTCGTCGGCGAGCCCCTTCGGGGTAGGCTTCGGGCCAGCATCGAGGTGGATGGGACGAGCCATGCGCGCGCAGGAGCCTGCAGTCCGGACTGACCTGGTCTGGACCGTGCCCAACCTGCTGAGCGTCGTGCGCCTGCTGTCGATCCCGCTGTTCGCGTGGCTCGCCCTGGTTCCGGAGCAGGACCAGGCAGCAGCGGTGGTCCTCGCCCTCGGCGGGATCACGGACTTCTTCGACGGGATGCTGGCGCGCCGCTGGAACCAGGTGACCCGGGTCGGCCAGCTGCTGGACCCCATCGCGGATCGGCTGTCCACGATCACGGTCCTCTTGGTGTTCCTCGTGCGCGACATCGTCCCGCTGTGGTTCGTCCTCGTGCTGGTCCTGCGCGATGTCGTGCTCGCGGTGGAGATGGGGCGCTTGAAGAGCCGCGGCATCACCGGGCTGCCGGTCAACTTCATCGGCAAGGCCGCGACCTTCAACCTGATGATCGCCTTCCCCCTGCTGATCTGGGGGGTGGATGCGCAGTCCGCGTTCGACCAGCTGGTGCGCATCGCCGGATGGGCCTTCGCCCTGTGGGGGATGGGCCTGTACCTCTACAGCGCGCTGCTCTACGTCCGCCAGACGCGTGAGGTGATGTCCCAGCTCCCCGTCGCTGCGGGGGCCTAGCCCGTGCGCGCCGTCGTGATGGCCGGCGGCGAGGGCACCCGTCTGCGCCCTCTGACCACGAACGTGCCCAAGCCGCTGCTGCCGGTGGTGGGGGAGCCGATCATGGGCCACCTGCTGCGGCTGCTGAGCATGCACGGGATCGACCAGGCGGTCGTCACGGTGCAGTACCTGGCCGCCAGCATCCGCTCGTACTTCGGGGCCGGCGAGGAGTACGGCGTCGCGCTGTCGTACGCGACCGAGTCGGTCCCGCTGGGGACTGCGGGCAGCGTGAAGAACGCCGAGCAGGGCCTGGCCGGCGAGCCCTTCCTGGTGGTGTCCGGCGATGCCCTGACCGACATCGACCTGTCCGGACTCATCGAGTTCCACAACCGCACGGGCGCAGCTGGTCACCGTTGCGCTGGCCCGCAAGCCCAACGTCCTGGAGTTCGGCAACGTCATCACCGCCGAGGACGGGCGGATCGAGCGGTTCATCGAGAAGCCGACCTGGGGTCAGGTGTTCTCCGACACGGTCAACACCGGCATCTACGTGATGGCACCGGAGGTCCTGGACCTGGTCCCGGCCGATGTGAAGGTGGATTGGGCGGCCGACGTCTTCCCGCGCCTGATGGCTGCGGGTGCGCCGCTCTACGGGTACGTCACCGACGGCTACTGGGAGGATGTCGGCACCATCGACAGCTACCTGGCCGTCCAGGGGGACGTGCTGCGCGGCCAGGTGGCGGCCCACATCAGCGGGTTCGAGGTGGCCCCCCAGGTGTGGCTCGGCGAGGGAGCGGTGGTCGATCAGGGGGCGGACCTTCGCTCCCCATGCTTCGTCGGCGCCCATGCGCGGGTGGAGACCGACTGCGTGGTCGGCCCGGGGACTGTCCTGGGCAGCAACGTCGTCCTGCGCCGGGGAGCCCGGGTCGTGGACTCCCTGCTCGATGCCAGCGCCTATGTCGACACCGGCTCGGAGATCACCTCGGCGCTGATCGGGCGGGCCTGTGAGGTGCGGGCACGGGTGCGCGTGGCCGCAGGTGCTGTGGTCGCCGACGAGTGCGTGCTCGGCGAGGAGGTCCAGGTCAGCTCGGGCGTGCACATCTACCCGGCCAAGCAGATCGAGGCCGGTGCCGTCGTGAGCGACAACGTCATCTGGGAGGCCCGCGCGCACGGGTCGCTGTTCGGCCCGCGTGGCGTGAGCGGGATCGTGAACCTCGACATCACCCCCGAGATGGTGGTGCGCCTGGGCGCTGCGTACGCCGCGCTGCTGCCCAAGGGGTCCACGGTGACCGTCGGCCGGGACCACTCCCGTGCGGCCCGGGCGATGAACCGGGCACTGGCCGGTTCCCTGACGGCAGCCGGCCTGAACGTCCGCGACCTGAGGATCACCCCGCTGCCGGTCGTGCGCGCGGATGCAGCCCGGGCCGCGCAGGGCGGTGTCTACCTGCGCACGACCCTCGGCGTCCCGGAGAGCCTCGACCTGCTGCTGCTGGACCGCGACGGCTCGGACCTCCCGGTCACCGACCGCCAGCGGCTCGAGCGGATCCTCGTACGTCGGGACTTCCGCCGGGCGTTCCCCGGTGAGATCGGTGACATCCACACCCCCCATCGGTCCCTCGACGAGTACGCCGCGCAGCTGGCCAGCTCGATCGACACCTCGGGGGTCGCCGACTCGGGCCTCAAGGTGGTCATCGACACCGGGGCCGGGCCGGCCTCCCTCGTGCTCCCGCGGGTGCTCTCCGGGCTGCCCGTGAGCGTGCTGACGGTCAACAACCGGCTCGACGAGGACCATCCGACGTCCACCGGTGCGTCGTACCACGCGGCGATGGCCCGCCTTGCCGACCTCGTGTCCTCCTCCCGATCGGACCTCGGGGTGCGCTTCGACCCGACGGGCGAGCGGTTGTCGATGGTGGATGAGTCCGGTCGGCCCTTCGACCACGGTCGCGCCCTGCTGGTGATGCTGGACCTCGTGGCCGCGGAGCGGCGCACCGGGGTGATCGCCCTGCCCACCCACACCACGAGGGTGGCCCAGAAGGTCACCAGCTACCACAACGTCGGCGTGGTCTGGACCGGGTCCTCGACGGCGGCGCTGTCCGCGCAGGCCCGCTCCACCCCCGACCTGATCTTCGCCGGGGACGGCAGCGGCGGGTTCATCGTGCCGGAGATGGGACCCAACGTCGACGGCCTGGCGGCCTTCGTCCGTCTGGTGGGCATGGTGGCACGCACGAAGCTGACCCTCTCGGCGATCGACCGGCGGATCCCGCAGGTGCACATCGCGAAGTCGTCCGTTCCCACCCCGTGGGCGCGCCGCGGGGCGGTGATGCGCCTCCTGGTCGAGGCTGCGGGGGACCGCCTCGTGGACTCCGCCGAGGGAGTGCGCATCCAGGAGCCGGACGGCAGCTGGGTGCTGGCGGTCCCCGACCAGACGGAGGCAGCCATCCGCCTGTGGGTGGAGTCGGACACCGATGAGGCGGCCGACCGTGTGCTGCGCGAGTGGTTCACGTTGATCGAGTCCGAGGCACCGTGATGCCCCCCGCGACGACGGGCGCCCCGCCGCCGGGGCTCGATCCGGCCGTTCCGAGTGCTCGCGAGCGACTGAACCTCATCGACCAGCTCACCGTCGCCGCCGTGGCCAGCGACTATGCCGCCGGCCCGGACCAGCCACCGACCGGGTCGCGACGCCAGCGGGTGCTCGTGGCGGCCGCCGCGCTGGCGCTCGCCGGCTTCGTCCTGGCCGTGGGCATCTCCGACCGGGTGCTCAACGACCCCGTCGTGAACGACCAGCGGTCGGCGCTGATCGAGCGCATCGCGGTGGCCGACAGCCGCAACGCCGAACTGATCGAGGAGGTCGCTGCGGCGCGGGTCGAGCTGTCGGCTGCACGCGAGGAGAACCTGCGGTCCACGCTGGCTGGCGCGCAGCTGGCCGCCGAGATCCAGGCGCTCGAGCTGGCGACGGGTTACGCGCCGGTCGAGGGGCCGGGTGCGGTCGTCTCGCTCACCGATGCCCCGGTCGAGGAGGGTGATCAGCGCGATGACGTCGAGCAGGTCATCGACAGCGACATCCAGCGGGCCGTGAACGGGCTCTGGTCGGTGGGCGCCGAGGCTGTTGCGGTCAACGGCCAGCGGTTGACCGCCCAGTCCGCGATCCGGTCGGCGGCGGGGGCCATCCTGGTCAACTACCGGCCGCTGAAGCCGCCGTACCGGGTCGAGGCCATCGGGCCACCGGACCTGGCCGACCAGTTCTGGACGACCCAGGACGCCCAGGAGCTGCTCAGTGTGTCCACGCAGTTCGGCATAGGATTGGAGGCGTCGTCCGCCGACCGGCTCACGCTGAGGTCCGCCACGTCGCCGCTGCCTTCGGAGGCGGAGGTCGTACGGGCCGGGGAGCTGGCGGAGACCGAGGGTGAGGGGGAGGGCTGATGATCGCAGTCATCGGGCTGATCATCGGGATCGTCGCGGGGCTGATCCTCGAGCCGACCGTCCCGCTCTGGCTCGAGCCCTACCTGCCGATCGCGGTGATCGCGGCGCTGGACGCCGTCGTGGGTGCCGGCCGTGCCCTGCTCGATGGGGTCTTCCGTGATCGTGTCTTCGTCATCTCCTTCCTGAGCAACGTCCTGGTCGCTGCCCTCATCGTGTGGATCGGCGACCTGCTGGGCGTGGGCAGCCAGATGTCCACCGGGGTTGTGGTCGTGCTGACGATGCGCATCTTCGCCAATGCCGCCGCAATCCGACGCCACATCCTCAAGGCGTGAGCATGGACGGAAACGACCCGGGCGCCGACCCCACTACGAGCGGCCCGAACGACCGTGACCTGCCTGAGGGGGACTACCACACGAGCTCCCTGTGGCGCTGGAGCGGGCCGGCGAGCCTCGTGGCTGGCGGCCTGTTCGCGGTGCTGGGGTGGATGCTCGTGGCCGGAGCCATCGCGCAGGACAGCGACGAGGCCCTGGCCAACGCGAGACCCGACCAGCTCGTCGGCATCCTCGACAGCCTCGATGCCGAGAACGACCGGCTGGAGCAGGAGAAGCGCCGGTTGGCCGCCGAGGTCGCCTCCCTGACCTCGGGAAGTGACGCCGCGGCACTGGCGGCTGCCCGCAGCCGCAAGGAGTCCCTTGAGGTGCTGGCCGGCACGACGCGGGTGCGCGGCCCCGGAGTGCGGATCGTGATCCGCGACCCCGGGGGAGGCGTCGACGCCGCGGAGATCCTCGACACGGTGCAGGAGCTCCGCGATGCGGGTGCCGAGAGCATCGAGGTGTCGCAGCGGCGGGTCGTGGTGAGCACCTGGTTCGCCGACCCGCCTGAGGCGACGACGTCGGCCGTCCTGGTCTCCGGTGACCTGCGGCCCACTCCATACACGATCCTGGCGATCGGTGACCCCGAGACCCTGGCCACCGCCATGGAGATACCCGGCGGTGTTGCCGACTCGGTGCGCACGGCTGGTGCGACCTTCGAGCTCGAGCAGCGCGAGGTCGTGGACATCACCTCGACGGTGCCGCTGACGACCCCCGAGTACGCTGAACCGGTGGACCAGGGCTGAGCGCCCGTGAGCGCCCGACCGGGTCCACTCCGCCGCACGATCGCAGCCCGATGGAGGACCGATGTACCCCGATGACCTGCGCTACACGCCGGAGCACGAGTGGATCCGTCGGGAGAGCCCGACCGTGCTGCGGTTCGGGATCACCTCGTTCGCGACCGAGGCCCTCGGTGACGTGGTGTACGTCGCCCTGCCTGCGGTGGGCAGCCCGCTGACCGCGGGCCAGCCCTGTGGGGAGGTGGAGTCCACGAAGTCCGTCAGCGACCTCTACGCCCCCCTCGACGGGACGGTCGTCGGCGTGAACGGCGACTTGGAGGACTCCCCGGAGATGGTCAACGCCGAGCCCTACGGCGAAGGGTGGATGGTCGACGTCGAGTGCCCGTCGGCCGAGGTGGCCGATTCCGCGTGGGGGGCGCTGCTGACCGCATCCCAGTACGCCGACGGATTGTCCTGACCGGGGGCTTGACCTGGCCCGCTGGGCGTCCGGTAGGTTTCGCCCTGTGGTGAACCTAGACCTCAGGTAGAGGTTCGCGGGGCGGGATTGCACTCAGGATGGAGACGACGTGGGGCGGTCATGCCAGAAGTGCGGCCAGGAGATGTCCGATCTCGCACGCTTCTGCAGCAACTGTGGTGCGCCGCTGGTGGACCTCGGGGCTGATGCCGAGGTCCAGTCCACCGGCAACCTCGATGTCCCCGTGACGTCGACGGGGCCACTGGGCCCGGTGGGTGCCGCGAGTGCGGCGTCGGTGGCCCCGGGGACCGCGATGCTGATCGTGCGCCGCGGCCCCAGCGAGGGGACCTCGTTCATCCTCGACAGTGACCTGGTCACGGTGGGGCGCTCCGACGACGCCGACGTGGTGCTCGATGACGTCACCGTCTCCCGGCGGCACGCGGAGTTCATCCGCGACGCCCAGGGCTGGCAGTGCCGCGACGTCGGGAGCCTGAACGGCACCTACGTCAACCGGGCGCGCATCGAGACGATCGCCCTGGCCGGGGGCGACGAGGTCCAGATCGGCAAGTACCGTTTCGTGTTCCTCGTGGGGGGTGGCCAGTCGTGAGCACGGCGGCAGCGTCGGATGGGTTGCTGAGCATCGGTGAGGTCCTGCAGCTGCTGCGTGCGGACTTCCCGGACATCAGCATCTCCAAGATCCGCTACCTGGAGTCCGAGGACCTCGTCGAGCCGCAGCGGACCCCCTCGGGGTACCGCAAGTTCACCCGGGCCGATGCCGAGCGGCTGCGCTACGTGCTGCGGATGCAGCGCGATCACTACCTGCCGCTCAAGGTCATCCGGGAGCACCTCGACGCCATCGACCGCGGCCTTCAGCCAGCACCCCTGACCGCGACGGACACCGCACCGCGGGCCCTGGTGGCGACGGACAACTACCCCGCACCCGAGGACCTCGGCGCACAGGGCCAGGAGCTGCGGCTGTCGCGCAAGGAGCTGCTCGAGGAGTCCGGACTCAGCAACGAGGTGCTGCGCGAGCTGGAGTCCTTCGGCCTGGTCGCCCAGGCCCCGGGCACCTCGTACTTCGATGCCACGGCCCTGCAGGTGGCCCGGATCGCCGCCCAGATGGCGCAGTTCGGCTACGGCCCCCGGCACCTGCGGCCGTTCCGGCTGGCGGCCGACCGGGAGCTGGCCCTGGTGGAGCAGGTCGTCAAGCCGATGGCCCATGGCCGGGCGCAGGACAGCGCGGCCAAGGCCGAGGAGGCCTCGCGCGCGATCGCCACACTGGCCATCCAGCTGCATGTGGCCCTGGTCAGGGCCGGGCTCCCGCGCACGCTCGGCCGCTGAGCGATGGTGGGTCCGGCCTGCCGGGTCTAGTCTGGGCGCGTGGATGGCTACCAGGAGGTTGAGGTCATCGGGGTCCGCGTCGAGATGCCGTCGAACGCCCCCATCGTCCTCGTACGACCGATCGCCGGGGGAGCGCTGCTGCCCATCTGGATCGGTCCGAACGAGGCCGCTGCGATCGCCATGGCCCAGCAGGGGGTGGCTGCACCCCGGCCGCTGACCCATGACCTGTTCGTCGCAACGCTGCTCCAGCTCGGCACACCGCTGCTGAGCGTGCGCATCACGCGGCTCGAGGAGGGTGTGTTCTTCGCCGAGCTGGACCTGCAGGGGCAGAGCGTGGATGCCCGACCCTCGGATGCCATCGCCCTGGCCCTGCGCGCCGGGGTGCCGATCCTGCTCGCCGACGACGTGCTCGCGGAGGCGGGTGTCGCTCCTGACCCCGACGAGGACGTCGACGAGGTCGAGCAGTTCCGGGAGTTCCTCGACTCGGTGACGCCGCAGGACTTCCAGTAGCCCGCCCAGTCTCACCCTCAACCTGAGGGTGAGACTTTCCTCCGGCGTGTCGGGGTGAGCAGCGTTGACGGGCGCCGTCGTGGGGCCTAGTTTCGGGTCAGGAATCCCGCCGGTGTAACTACGCCGACGCAAGACGCGATCTCGACCGGAGGCCAGGGAAGATGTCAGCTGAGGGTACGGGACGGCAGCACGAGGTCCAGGGCGCACTGTTCGACGTTCCCGAGACCACGCTTCCCGAGGGTGTGGGCTACCGCGGCCCGGTCGCCTGTGCCGCCGCGGAGATCACCTACCGGCAGTTGGACTACTGGGCGCGGACCGGGCTGGTGGAGCCCTCGATCCGCCCCGCCACGGGGTCGGGGACCCAGCGTCTCTACAGCTTCCGCGACATCCTCGTGCTCAAGGTCGTCAAGCGGCTGCTCGACACCGGAGTCTCGCTGCAGAACATCCGCACGGCGGTCACGCACCTGCGCGCCCGCGGTGTGGAGGACCTGGCCACCCTGACCCTCATGAGCGACGGGGCCAGCGTGTACGAGTGCACCAGCGAGGACGAGGTCATCGACCTGGTCCGCGGGGGACAGGGCGTGTTCGGGATCGCCGTGGGCAAGGTGTGGCGTGAGGTGGAGGGCACGTTGTCCGCCCTCCCCGCCGAGCGGGGCACCGGGACACGTGGCCGCCACGGACGATGAGCTGGCCGAGCGGCGGCGCAAGCGCCAGACCGGCTGAGGCAGCACCCTCGCGTCGCCCGTGCCCGCATGGCGTGGTGGTCGGGGGTGAGCAGGCGGCGCGGGTCTCCCGGCCGCTGGCACCGGGCACGACTATCGTGGGCGCGTGCAGACCACACCGCGGCCCCTGGAGTTCGCTGACCGCCACATCGGCCCTGACGACCGGGACGTGGCACTCATGCTCGCGGCCGTGGGGCACCCCGACCTCGGGTCGCTGGCCCGCGCTGCTGTCCCGGCCACCATCGCCTGGGGGGATGGGCTGGACCTGCCGCCGGCGCTGAGCGAGCCGGAGGCCACGCAGGCGCTTCGCCGGCTGGCTGAGGCGAACATCCCTGCGGTGTCCATGATCGGCCTGGGGTACCACGACACCATCACGCCGGCGGTGATCCGCCGCAACGTGCTGGAGTCGCCCGCCTGGTACACGGCGTACACGCCCTACCAGCCTGAGATCTCCCAGGGCCGGCTCGAGGCACTGCTCAACTTCCAGACCATGGTGGCCGACCTCACCGGCCTGCCCCTGGCCAACGCCTCGATGCTCGATGAGCCCACGGCCGCGGCGGAGGCCATGGCCCTGCTGCACCGGGTGGACCGGACCAACGCGATGACCTTCGTGGTGGATGCCGACACGCACCCCCAGACCCTGGCCGTCCTGGCCACCCGGGCGGCCCCGCTCGGGATCATCCTCGACGTCCGCGATGTGATGGCGGGGCTGCCCGCGGAGGGCTGCTTCGGTGTGCTCGTCTCGATGCCGACCTCCACGGGCCTGGTCCGCGATCCGGCACAGCTCTCGGCTCTGGCTGACCAGGTGCACGACCTGGGCGCGGGCCTGGTCGTCGCGGCCGACCTGCTGAGCCTGTGCCTGCTGACCCCACCCGGCGAGCTCGGTGCCGACATCGTCGTGGGGTCCGCCCAGCGCTTCGGGGTGCCGATGGGCTTCGGCGGGCCGCACGCCGGGGTGATGGCGGTCCGCACCGGGCTGGAGCGCCAGCTGCCGGGGCGGCTGGTGGGCGTCTCGGTCGACTCCGCGGGCAAGCCCGCCTACCGGTTGGCCCTGCAGACCCGGGAGCAGCACATCCGCCGGGAGCGCGCGACCAGCAACATCTGCACCGCCCAGGTCCTGCTGGCCGTCATCGCAGGGCTGTACGGGGCCTACCACGGCCCCGGCGGACTGCGCCAGATCGCCGAGCGGGTGCACGCCCACGCCCGCACCGTGGCCACCTGGTTGGGCCAGCGTGGGGTCAGCGTGCTGCATCCGACCTACTTCGACACCGTCGTGGCCGTCGTCCCGGGGTTGGCCGAGGTGGTCGTCGCCGAGGCAGCCGCTCGGGGGGTCAACCTCCGTCTTGTCGACGCCGACCACGTGGGCATCACCACCGATGAGGCCACGGTCGAGGAACACCTCGCACTCGTGCGTGCGGCGTTCGACGCCGCCGGGGCCGTGGGACCTTCCGGGGTACCGGGGGCCGATGGCACTGAGGCCCTGCCGGAGGCGTGGCTGCGCACGTCGCCCTACCTCGAGCACCCGGTCTTCCACGAGCACCGCAGCGAGACCGAGATGCTGCGCTACCTGCGTCGGCTGGCCGGGTACGACGTGGCGCTGGACCGATCGATGATCCCGCTGGGCTCCTGCACGATGAAGCTCAACGCGACCACGGAGATGGAGCCGATCAGCTGGCCGGGGTTCGCCGCGATCCACCCGTTCGCCCCCGCTGAGCAGTCGCTGGGGTACGCGGAGCTGATCACCGACCTCGAGGCCCTGCTGGTGGAGCTGACCGGCTACGACGCCGTGAGTGTGCAGCCCAATGCCGGGTCCCAGGGGGAGTTCGCCGGGCTCCTGGCCATCCGGGGATGGCATGCCTCCCGGGGTGAGGCTGAGCGCGACGTCTGCCTGATCCCGTCCTCGGCCCACGGCACCAACGCCGCCTCGGCGGTGATGGCCGGCATGCGGGTGGTCGTGATCGCCTGTGACGACGACGGGAACGTGAGCCTCGAGTCCCTGCGTGCCGCCCTGGACGCCCATGCCGGTCGTGTGGCGGCGCTGATGATCACCTATCCCTCGACCCACGGCGTGTACGAGTCCGAGGTGTCCACGCTGTGCGCGCTCGTCCACGACGCAGGGGGCCAGGTCTACGTCGATGGCGCGAACCTGAACGCCCTGGTCGGACTGGCCAAGCCCGGCCGGTTCGGGGCCGACGTGTCGCACCTGAACCTGCACAAGACGTTCTGCATCCCGCATGGGGGTGGCGGCCCCGGGGTGGGCCCGGTGGGTGTGCGCGCCCACCTGGCCCCGTTCCTTCCGGGGCATCCGCTGCGGCCGGACGCCGGACCGGCCGGACGGGGGCATGTGGACGGCGGGGTCGGCCCGGTCAGCGGTGCCCCCTGGGGCAGCGCCGGGATCCTGCCGATCCCATGGGCCTACATCCGGATGATGGGCGCGGACGGCCTCACCCGGGCCACCCAGGTCGCGGTGCTGTCCGCCAACTACATCGCCCGTCGGCTCGCCGACTGCTTCCCGGTGCTCTACACCGGTCCAGGGGGGCTGGTCGCCCACGAGTGCATCCTCGACCTGCGCGAGATCACCAAGCGCACTGGTGTGACCGTCGACGACGTCGCCAAACGGCTGATCGACTTCGGCTTCCACGCCCCGACCATGAGCTTCCCGGTTGCCGGCACGCTCATGGTGGAGCCCACGGAGAGTGAGTCCCTGGCCGAGCTCGACCGCTTCTGCGACGCCATGATCGCGATCCACTCGGAGATCGAGCAGGTGGCCAGCGGAGAGGTCGCCGCCGCCGACAGCGTCCTGCGGGGTGCCCCGCACACCGCGGAGAGCCTGGTGGGGGAGTGGGACCGGCCCTACTCCCGCCAGCAGGCGGTCTACCCGGTTCCCGGTCTGCGCACGGACAAGTACTGGGTGCCGGTGGGTCGGATCGACGGCGCGTACGGCGACCGGCACCTGGTCTGCTCGTGCCCCCGGCCCGAGGAGCTGGCCGCACTCGATTGATCCGTGGCGCCCGGCCCCGGGTGCGGGCTGCGTGCCGACGATCGGTGGCACGCCGGATCGGGTGCCCTCAGGTGCGACCCTCGGTCTCCTGGATCTCGAAGAGGACCTCCTGCGCCGAGGCCCCCTGCCCCGGGAGGTCGGGGGCTGAGTCTGCACCTGAGGTTGAGGGTTCCATCCACAGGGCGTGCAGGACGGGGAATCCGGCTGCACGCACAGCCTCGACCACGGCTGCGTCGTCGTCGACGAAAGCCTCGATCCGGTAGCGCTGGGACAGCCGGCGCAGGGTGGCGACCTTGGTGATCCGCGCCGGCCGTCGGTCGGCGTCGGCTCGCATGAACAGCTGGCCGTCGGGCAGGCCCTGGTCGGCCAGCCACGTGAGGGTTGCCGCCCTGCAGCGCTCGGGTCGTCCGGTCAGGTAGACCACGACGTGTCCGGCGCGTTGTGCGGTGGCCACCGCGCCGAGGCCCTCGGCCAGCGGGGGATCGTCCGGGGCGGCGCCGAAGAAGGCGTCCCAGTCCTTCGGACGCGAGGCCACGTGGTGCAGCCGATGGCGCACGTCGGCCAGGACCCCGTCGATGTCGAACACGGCCACGCTGGTGGGCTCGTCGGGGTGGTGGTCGGATGGCGCCCCGCTGCCGGGGGGCGTCGTGCCTCGTGCGTGCGGGGGGTCCTGGGACATGGGGGCGACGCTACCGCGCACGCAGGCAGGAATCTGCGCGATCTGGGATCTCCCGCAGCGGGGTCCGTCCGGCGCCACCGGGGTTCTCAGGGCGGGGACCGGTCGCGGCCCGAACACGTCCGATCGCTAGCCTCGGGGACATGGACTTCCACACCCTCGTCGCCCAGATGCCTGCCGTGGTCCCGATGGTCGGGACGCTCGAGCTGGAGTTCCTCGAGCTGGCCCCTCAGCGGGTGCTCCTGCGCCTGCCGGACAAGCCCGAGTACCGCAACCACGTGGGCGGTCCGCACGCCGGCGCGATGTTCACCCTCGCGGAGACAGCGACCGGGGCGATCGTGCTCGGCAACTTCGGGATGATGGTCGACCGGGTCACACCCCTGCCGGTGGACGCCTCGATCCGGTTCAAGAAGATCGCCATGGGGCCCATGTACGGCGAGGCCCTCATGCACGACACCCCCGAGTCCATCGTGGCCAGGCTCGATGCGGGTGAACGTCCGGAGTTCCGCATCGATGTCACGCTGTCCACCGAGGACTGGACCGTCACGGGCGAGGCCAGCTTCCTGTGGACCCTCAAGCCCATCCGCCGCTGACCGAAGGCTGACGACCCGGCAGGAGGGGCCGCCCCCGGTGTGGGAGCGGCCCCTCCTGGTGACGCGGCTCAGTGCTTCGGGCTGGCCTCGATGACCTTCTTCGCGATCTGCGCCGGCATCGGCTCGTGGCCGATGTACGTGCGGTTGAACGTCCCGGTGCCGTGCGACATGGAGCGCAGCTCGATGGCGTAGCGGGTGAGCTCGAGCTCGGGGACCTCGGCCTTGATCAGGGTGCGCCCGTTGCCCGCGGGCTCCGTCCCGGACACACGCCCGCGACGGCCCGACAGGTCACCCATGACCGCCCCGACGTACTCGTCGGAGACCAGGACGCTGATGGCCGCAACCGGCTCCAGCATCGAGATCTGGGCGGCTGCGGCGGCCTCCTTGAGGGCCAGGGACCCGGCCATCTGGAAGGCCATGTCGGAGGAGTCCACGGAGTGCGCCTTGCCGTCGTACAGGGTCACCTGGATGTCGACGACCGGGTAGCCGGCGACCACGCCGCGCTCCATCTGGGTGCGCACGCCCTTCTCCACCGACGGGATGAACTGGCGCGGCACCGACCCACCGACGACCTTGTCGACGAACTCGAAGCCCGACCCCGCCGGCAACGGGGCGACCTCGATGTCGCAGACCGCGTACTGCCCGTGGCCACCGGACTGCTTCACGTGCCGGCCCTTGGCCTTGGCGGGGGTCGCGAACGTCTCGCGCAGCGAGACACGCAGCTCCTCTGACTCCACGGCGACGCCGTAGCGGTTCTTCAGGCGATCGAGCAGCACGTCCACGTGTGCCTCACCCATGCACCACAGCACCAGCTGGCCCGTCTCGCCGTTGCGGTCCAGTCGCATCGTCGCGTCCTCGGCGACCAGGCGGTTCAGGGCGGCGCCGAGCTTGTCCTCGTCAGCCTTGGACCTGGCCACGATCGCCACGGGCAGCAGGGCGTCGGGCATGAGCCACGGCTCCATCAGCAGTGGGGTGTCCTTGTCCGAGAGCGTGTCGCCGGTCTCGGCGCGCGTGAGCTTGGCCACGGCGACGATGTCCCCGGCGATCCCGGCGTCGATGGTGCGCTGGACCTTGCCCAGCGGGCTGGACAGCGCGCCGATCCGCTCGTCGAGGTCGTGGTCCTCGTGCCCGCGCGTGGACCCGAAGTGCCCGGAGACGTGGACCACGGAGTCGGGGCTGACCCGTCCGGAGAACACGCGCACCAGCGACAGCCGCCCCACGTAGGGATCGGTCGTCGTCTTGACCACCTCGGCGCACAGTGGGCCGGATGGGTCGCAGGCCAGCGGCCCGCGCGGCTGGCCGTCGGGGGTGGTGACAGGGGGCAGCGGGTGCTCCAGGGGTGACGGGAAGCCCCGGCGCACGAGGTCCAGCACCTCCGTGGCGCCCAGGCCGCCGAGCTCGACCGCGGTGGCGATCACCGGGTAGAACGACCCGCGGGCCACGGCCATCTCCAGGTCGGCGATCAACGTGTCGTGGTCGATGTGCTCGCCGGCGAGATAGCGGTCCATCAGGGTCTCGTCCTCGCTCTCGGCGATGATCCCCTCGATCAGCCCGGCGCGGGTGCTCTCGATCAGCTCGAGGTGCGCGGCCTCCGGTTCGCGATCCTCACGGGCACCGGAGGAGTAGTCGTGGATGCGCTCGGTGATCAGGTCGATGAAGCCGGCAGGTGTGCCGTCGTCGGCCAGCATCGGCAGCATCAGGGGCATCACGCCCTCCCCGAACATCCGCTGGCAGATCGCCACGAGCTCGTCGAAGTCGGCGCGCGGATGGTCCAGGCGGGTCACGACGACCGCGCGCGGCATCCCCACCGCGGCGCACTCCTCCCAGAGCATCTGGGTGCCGCCGTCGATGCCGTCGACCGCCGACACCACGAACAGCGCTGCGTCGGCCGCCCGCAGCCCGGCGCGCAGGTCGCCGACGAAGTCCGCGTACCCCGGCGTGTCCAGGAAGTTGACCTTCACCCCGTCGACGACGACCGGAGCCAGTGCCAGGCCCACCGACCGCTGCTGGCGCACCTCGGCGTCGTCGAAGTCCGACACGGTGGTGCCCTCGGTCGTCCGGCCCGCCCGGGGGATCGTCCCGGTGGCGACGAGCATCGCCTCCAGGAGCGTCGTCTTGCCCGCGCCGGACGGTCCGACGAGGACCACGTTGCGGATGTCGGCGGGGCTGGCCGGTGCAGAGACCGACCCACCCCCTGAGGTGTTCGCCTGTGCCATGAGGTGCCTTTCGTCGTGGATGTGCAGTCTCCCAAGGACCAAGCCTCGCAACAAGGACCTACGTCCTGCGCACTCGGGGGGCGGTTTGTCGCTACGATCAGGGCCTCATGCTGAACAACTCCGACGCCCGCGGCGCCGTCGCCCCCATCGTCGAGCCCATGGCACGTGGCCTGCTGCGGATGAAGGTGACCCCGGACATGGTCACCATCACCGGGACGACCCTCACCGTGGTGACGGCGCTGGTCCTGATCCCGCAGGGCAACTTCATCCCCGCGGTCATCCTGCTGTTCATCTTCACGTCCGCCGACGTCCTCGACGGGACCATGGCGCGGCTCAGCGGCACGCAGGGCCCCTGGGGCGCCTGGTTCGACGCGACGCTGGACCGGGTGGCCGACGGTGCGATCTTCGGCAGCGTGCTGATCTGGGCCGCCTGGTACTCCGACACGCTGACGACGTTCATGGCCCTGCTGTGCCTGGCCGGTGGGGCGGTCGTCAGCTACGCGAAGGCGCGCGCGGAGGCCGTCGGGGCCACGGCCAACGGCGGCATCGCCGAGCGCGCGGAGCGGATGATGATCCTGGGCGTGGGCGCGATCCTCTACCAGTTCGTCGACTGGGGGATGACCGTGGCCGTGGTGATCCTGGCCGTGCTGACCACCATCACCGTGTTCCAGCGGGGCCTGGACGTCCGTCGCCAGTTGAAGCCGCTTGATGGACAGCAGGCCGAAGCCCCCAGCCCCGAGCAGTGATCCGACGTGAAGGAGCAGGCGACCTACCTGGCCTACGCCGGTGGATGGCGTGCGGTGCGGCTCATGCCCGAGCGCATGGCGTATGCCACCTTCGATCGGATCGCTGACCAGCAGTGGCGCGCCCGTGGCGCGTCGACCCGTCGGCTGGAGGCCAACCTCGGCCGCGTGCTGGGACCGGTGTCCGAGGATGAGCTCCGGGCCGTGTCCCGGGAGGGCATGCGCTCGTACATGCGCTACTGGTGCGATGCGTTCCGCCTCCCCGGGTGGGACGCGGCCCGGATCGACACCTTCGACCTGCACCACAGCGAGCGCCTGACCGACGCCCTCGCTGAAGGGCGGGGGGCCATCGTCGCGCTTCCGCACATGGGCAACTGGGACCACGCGGGGGCCTGGTGCTCCCGGCACATCTCCCCGATCAACACTGTCGCGGAGAAGCTCGAGCCGGAGCGGCTCTTCGAGGCGTTCGTCGACTTCCGCACCTCCCTGGGGATGGTCATCCACGGACTGGGTGACCCCGGGGTCTACCAGCAGCTGCGCGACACGTTGGAGGGTGGGGGCCTCGTGGCCCTGCTCGCCGACCGCGACCTCTCGGCCAAGGGCGTCGATGTGCAGTTCTTCGGTGAGACCGCCCGGTTCCCCGCAGGACCGGCGGCCCTCGCCGTGGACACCGGTGCCGCCCTGTTCCCGGTGAAGCTCTTCTGGGCGGGCAACAACGTGGCCGAGATCCTCCCCGAGGTCGAGCCCCCCACGACGGGGGATCGCACGGAGCGCATCGCGGCGATGACCCAGGCAGTCGCCGATGCCCTGGCCGTTGGGATCGCCGAGCACCCCAGCGACTGGCACATGCTGCAGCGGCTGTGGCTGGCCGACCTCGACCCGGCGCGGCTGGCAGCCCGGGATGCGGCCGGCGGTGCGGCCTGATGCGCGTCGGACTCGTCTGCCCCTACGCGTGGGACACCCCGGGCGGGGTCGCGGCACACATCCACGACCTCCGGCTGGCGCTCATGCGCCTGGGGCATGAGGCGGTCATCCTGGCGCCGGCCGACGATGAGGATGCGCTGCCCCCGTACGTCACCAGCGGCGGCAAGCCGCTGTCGATCAGCTCCAACGGATCGGTGGCCAAGATCAACTTCGGCCCGCTGGCCACCGCTCGGGCACGCCGGTGGATCAAGGACTCGGATCTCGACATCCTGCACGTCCATGAGCCGGCGGGCCCGACGCTGTCGATCCTGTCGATCTGGGTGGCCGATGGCCCCATCGTGGCGACCTGGCATGCGAGCCTGGCCTCGTCGCGACGCGACCTCAACGCCATGGCGCCGATGGTGCGCAGCGCGATGGAGAAGGTGCGTGCCCGGATCGCCGTGAGCGAGTACGCCCGCCGGTCCCTGGTGGAGTACACCGGGGGTGACGCGGTGCTGATCCCCAACGGTGTGGACTGCAGCGCCTACGCCGGCGACGAGACCCTGCCCGGCCGGGCGCGGGGGAGCAACACCCTGATGTTCCTCGGGCGCATCGACGAGCCGCGCAAGGGCCTTCCGGTCCTGCTCGACGCCCTGCCCCGGGTCCTGGCCAGTGTCCCGGACGTCACGGTGCTGGTGGCGGGTCCCGGGGACGTCGACGAGGTCCGCGCGGGGTTGACCCCTGAGATCGCCGATCGGGTGGAGTTCCTCGGGCTGGTCAGCGAGGAGGACAAGGCGCGAGCGCTGCGCTCGGCGGACGTCTACGTCGCACCCAACACCGGCGGGGAGTCGTTCGGGATCATCCTGCTGGAGGCGATGGCGGCCGGGGCGCCGGTCGTGGCCAGCGACATCGAGGCCTTCCAGCGGGTCCTCGACGAGGGCCGAGCCGGCGTGCACTTCCGCAACGAGGACGCCGAGGACCTGGCGACTGCGCTGATCGAGCTGCTCGGCGACGCGCACCGGCGCGACGAGCTGCGGGCGGCCGGGCGGGTGCGCGCCGCCCAGTTCGACTGGGCGACGGTGGCCCGCGACGTGCTGGCGGTCTACGAGAGCGTCACCCCCGGCGGGGAGAAGGTCGAGGCGGACCTGTCGGGGCAGTTCTGGGGCCGGCTGCCGCTGCGCCGGAGGCCCGGGACAGGGGAGACCACGGTGGATGGTCGATGAAGATCGATGTCGGCTGGGGGCTGGTCCTGCTCCTGGTGGTGGCGTTCGTGGTGTGGCGCCTGAGCGCCCACGCCGGGCGGATCGATCGCCTGCACCACCGCATCGAGCTCGCCCGTGCGTCGCTGGACGCCCAGCTCCTGCGCCGGGCGCGGGCGGCCGAGGCGCTGGCCACATCGGGACTGCTCGACCCGGCCAGCGCGATCGTCCTGGCCCAGGCGGCCAGCCACTCCCGCAACGCCGACGTCGATGATCCCGTGGAGCGTGGGCTGGTGGAGTCGGAGATGTCCCGCGACCTGCGCGAGGTGTTCGCCGACCAGGAGTCGGTCGACGAGCTCGCTGCGTTCCCTGAGGGTGCGGAGCTGCTGACGGACCTTGCCGCAGCGTGTCGCCAGGTGACCCTCTCCCGACGGTTCCTCAATGACGGGGTCCAGGCGGCGCGACTGCTGCGCCAGGGCCGGTGGGTCCGACTGTTCCGGTTGGCCGGCAACGCCCCGCAGCCCGAGATGTTCGAGATGGACGATGTCGCCCCCGCTGCCTTCGGCTCCCTGTCCTGGGCGGGTCCGGGGCATGACCGTGGGCCCGGCGCCGGGATGACGTTCCCGTGAACCGCTGAGTCGCTGTCAGGGTTGGGTCGTGGCGCAACCTACTGTGAACCCATGAGACGTGTCGTCGCGGTGGTCGGCCTCGGACTTGTGCTCACGGCCTGCGGGCCCGGCGAGCAGGCCGCCGAGACGTCGACCACACAGCCGGCCCCGGTGGCAGAGTCCACACCAGCGAGCCCGACGCCCGCGCCCGAGCCACCCGCGCCGACCACCTCCCCGTTCAGCGGACGCGAGGGGGGGGTGGGCACCCCGGTCATGGTCGTGAAGCTGGACAACACGCCGAACGCCCAGCCGCACGCCGGCCTGGTCAAGGCCGACACGGTGTACGTGGAGCCGGTCGAGTTCGGCCTCACCCGTCTGGCAGCGGTGTTCTCGACGAAGATGCCGGACGTCGTGGGTCCGGTGCGCAGTGCCCGGGTCAGCGACATCGAGCTGTTCGCGCCCCTGGGCGACATCGCGTTCGTGTACTCCGGGGCGCAGAGGCGGCTGCAGCCGGCGCTGGCCGCCGCGGAGTGGACGCAGGTCTCCCAGGACGTCAACAGCCCGGGGTTCAGCCGGGAGCGGGGTACGGGTCGCTACGCCCCGTACAACCTGATGGCCGATCCCGAGGAGATCCTCGCGACGTCGGGGGCCACCGCGGTGTCCCAGGACATCGGCCTGGTCTTCGACGAGCAGGCGCCCGACGGTGGCAAGCCGGCCACCCGGGTCACGGCTCGCTGGCCCTCGATGTCGGTCCAGTTCCGCTGGAACGCCAAGAAGGACCTCTACGACGTCTGGATGAACGGCCGCCAGGCACTCGACACCGATGAGCCGGGGGTGCAGCGCGCCGCGTCGGTCATCGTCCAGTACGTCAAGGAGGTCGACTCGGGCTACGGCGACAAGTTCGGCGGTCGTACTCCGCTGACCGTCGTGACGGGGTCGGGCAAGGGCCTGCTCCTGCGTGACGGCGTCGCCCAGAAGATCACCTGGGAGAGGCCGTACTCCGAGGCCCCCACGGCGTACCTGGACCTCGACGGCAAGCCGGTCGAGCTGCGTCCCGGCCAGCAGTGGATCCTGCTCAAGGACCGGACCAGCAAGGTCACGATCGACGAGCCCTGAGCACCAGCCAGGATCGGCGTTTCGCGCCGCCGCGACTCGCGACGTAACCTTGTCCCATCGTCCCGACCGGCGCAGGAGAACTCGTGAGCAGCACCCCGCAGACCCCAGCAACCGCCCTCGGCACCGACCGCGTCAAGCGTGGCATGGCCGAGATGCTCAAGGGCGGCGTCATCATGGACGTCGTCACCCCCGAGCAGGCCCGGATCGCTGAGGACGCCGGAGCTGTGGCCGTCATGGCCCTCGAACGGGTCCCGGCCGACATCCGCGCCCAGGGTGGGGTGTCGCGGATGAGCGACCCGGACATGATCGACGGCATCATCGACGCGGTCTCCATCCCGGTCATGGCCAAGGCCCGGATCGGGCACTTCGTCGAGGCCCAGGTCCTGGAGTCCCTCGGCGTGGACTACATCGACGAGTCCGAGGTCCTGACCCCGGCGGACTACACCCACCACATCGACAAGTGGGCGTTCACCGTCCCCTTCGTGTGTGGTGCCACCAACCTGGGCGAGGCCCTTCGCCGGATCACCGAGGGTGCGGCGATGATCCGCTCCAAGGGTGAGGCCGGAACGGGAGATGTCTCGAACGCCACCACGCACATGCGCGCGGTCCTCGGTGAGATCCGCCGACTGTCGTCGATGAGCCCGGACGAGCTGTACGTGGCGGCCAAGGAGCTCCAGGCGCCCTACGAGCTGGTCAAGGAGGTCGCCGAGCGCGGCTCCCTGCCTGTGGTGCTCTTCACTGCCGGTGGTATCGCCACGCCCGCCGATGCGGCGATGATGATGCAGCTCGGCGCCGACGGCGTGTTCGTGGGCTCGGGGATCTTCAAGTCGGGCAACCCCGCGGAGCGGGCCAACGCCATCGTGCAGGCAACGCTGCACTTCAACGACCCGGGGATCATCGCCAAGGTGTCCCGTGGGTTGGGCGAGGCCATGGTCGGGATCAACGTCGAGGAGATCCCCGCACCCCACCGCCTCGCCGAGCGCGGGTGGTGACCGGTCCCACCATCGGGGTCCTTGCCCTGCAGGGGGACGTGCGTGAGCACGTCCACGCCCTCGAGTCGGTCGGGGCGCGCGCGGTCCCGGTGAAGGATGCGACGACGCTGGCGGGGGTCGACGGACTGGTGCTGCCCGGCGGCGAGTCCACCACCATCTCGATGCTGGCCATCCGGTGGGGCCTGATGGACCCGCTGCGTGCTGCGGTCGGCGACGGGATGCCCATGTACGGCTCGTGCGCCGGGATGATCCTGCTCTCGGACACGATCCTCGACGGGCGTGCCGACCAACGGCCCATCGGAGGGATCGACATGGTGGTCCGTCGCAACGCGTTCGGGCGCCAGGTGGACTCGTTCGAGGCCGACGTGGACTTCCCCGCGCTGGGCTCCGAGCCGATCCGCGCTGTCTTCATCCGCGCACCCTGGGTGGAGTCCGTCGGACCCTCGGTGGAGGTTCTGGCCTCGGTCCCGGCGGCTGCGGGCGATAGGATCGTGGCCGTTCGAGCGGGGTCGCTGCTGGCCACCTCGTTCCACCCCGAACTCACCGGAGACCATCGGGTGCACGCGCTGTTCGCCACCATGGTGCGCGGCGCGGCCTGAGTCGACTCGAAGGAGCACCATGTCCGGCCACTCCAAGTGGGCGACCACCAAGCACAAGAAGGCCGCGATCGACGCCAAGCGCGGCAAGCTGTTCGCGAAGCTGATCAAGAACATCGAGGTCGCAGCGAGGACCGGCGGCGGCGACCTCGATGGCAACCCGACCCTGTACGACGCGGTCCAGAAGGCGAAGAAGAACTCCGTGCCCGCGGACAACATCGACCGCGCGGTCAAGCGCGGCTCGGGGGCGGACGCCGGGGGAGCGGACTGGCAGACGATCATGTACGAGGGATACGGACCCAATGGGGTGGCGGTCCTGGTGGAGTGCCTGACCGACAACCGCAACCGCGCGGCCACCGAGGTGCGCGTCGCGATGACCCGCAACGGCGGGAACATGGCCGACCCCGGCAGCGTGTCCTACCTCTTCGCGCGCAAGGGCGTCATCATCGTGCCGAAGTCCGACGGGTTGACCGAGGACGACGTCCTGATGGCGGTCCTGGACGCCGGCGCGGAGGAGGTCAACGACCTGGGGGAGGCCTTCGAGGTGATCACGGAGGCCTCGGACATGGTCCCGGCCCGCAAGGCGCTGCAGGCCCAGGGGCTGGACTACGAGTCGGCCGAGGCCGAGTTCGTGGCCTCCGTCGAGGTCCAGCTCGATGCCACCGGTGCCGGCAAGATCATGCGGCTGGTGGACGCCCTGGAGGACAGCGACGACGTGCAGAACGTCTACACGAACGCCGACATCCCGGCCGAGGTCCTGGCGGAGATGGAGTAGGCGCTCAGCCGCACATCCCGCGCGCGGCCCGGGTACGGTTCGGATACCCCGGATCACAGGAGCGACGACGTGGCAGATCAGGAGCGCACGGCCCCGGAGGACCCGGTCGTGACGGCCTCGTCCCCGGCGGCGACCGCCAGGAGGGCGCCGGCCAAGAAGGCGGCGACCGCGAAGAAGGCGCCGGCCAGGAAGGCGCCGGCCAAGAAGGCGGCGACGGCAGCCCCGGAGAAGAAGGCGCCCGCGAAGAAGGCCCCGGCCGCGACGGCAGGCCCCGGAGAAGAAGGCGCCCGCGAAGAAGGCCCCGGCCAAGGCGGCCACGACCGCGAAGAAGGCACCGGCCAAGAAGGCACCGGCCAAGAAGGCCCCACCGACGGCGGCCCCCGCAACGGAGGTCGCGGCACCGGCCGCGGCCCGCAGCGGCCGAAAGCGCGCGGCCGCCAGGGCCGCGGCCGGACGGGCCGGCGCCGCAGCGGGGTCGGCCACTGCGGCCATGCGCTCGCCCGGTGATCCCACGGTGATCGCCCCGCGCCGGCTGTCCGGGTTCGACTTCGCAACGTGGCGGCTGGCATCCGACGACCCGACGATGCGCTCACCGATCATCGGACTGATCGCCATGGACTCCAGTCCGGACTGGGACGTGCTCGTCGACCGCTTCGATCGGGCCAGCAGGGTTGCACCGGTCCTGCGCCAGAAGGTGATCGAGGGTCCGTCGGACATCCTCAGCCCCCGGCTGGTCATCGACCCGGACTTCGACCTGAGCTTCCACATGCGGCGCTTCCGGCTGCCCGACCCCGGCACGTGGGAGCAGGTCCTCACCGTCGCCCGGCGGCAGTCGATGGAGGACTTCGACCTCGCGCGCCCCCTCTGGCGGGTGACCCTGCTCGAGGGACTGGCCGACGGCGGCGCGGCCCTGATCGTGAAGCTGCACCACGCGATCGCCGATGGCCAGGGCGCCATGATGCTCGGGGCCACCGTGATCGACCTGGCACCGGGTCCCCAGGACCTGGGTCCGATGCCCCCGGCGCCCTCGGCGGCCCCGCTGGACGCCGCGGGATTCCTCGGCACGGCCGTGGTGGATGCCTCATCGTTCCTCATGAGGTCCCTCAAGGACGTGACCGACTCGGCACTGCCGATCGCGGGTCGGGCTCTGCGGGATCCTGCCGGCGCCATCGAGGACGTCCTCGACGTGGTGAAGTCCATCAGCCGGTTCATGGCCCTGCCCAGCAGCCCCATGTCGCCGGTGATGCGCGGCCGGTCGATCAACTACCACTTCGTCACGCTGGACGTCCCCATGGTCGAGCTCAAGGCGGCGTCCAAGCCGCATGGGGTGAGCCTCAACGACGCCTTCATGGCCGCGGTCACCGGCGGCCTGCGCATCTACCACGAGCGCCGTGGTGAGCCGGTCAGCGTGCTGCGCTGCAACATGCCGATCAGCCTGCGCAACCCGGAGCGACCGGCGCAGAACGCCGTGACCATCGCGCGGTTCGAGGTCCCGGTGGACATCCTCGATCCCGTCGAGCGGATGCGGGCGATCGGCGACATCGTGAGCTCGTGGCGCCAGGAGCCTGCACTGCACCTGGTCGATCCCCTGGCCGAGGTGGGCTACCGCCTCATGCCCTCGGACGTGTTCACCGCGACGGCGCGGACCAGCGACTTCACGGCCAGCAACGTCCCCGGAGTGCCGATCCCGGTGTGGATCGCGGGTGCCAGGGTCCGGGCCATGTACCCGTTGACGGCCACGATCGGTGCGGCCACGAACATCACCCTGCTGTCCTACGCCGGCAACGCCGGGATCGGGATCTCGATGGACGATGCGGCGATCCCCGACCGGGAGCTGTTCGCGGAGTGCATCCGCGCCGGCTTCGCCGAGGTGGTGGGTCATCCGGTCGAGGCCGGTTGACCGGTGTCCCACCGGGGAGGTCGCCGGCCCGAGCGCCGTGCCGTGCCCCGCACCACGCGTGTCGTGCCCCGTGCGGGACGCGTGGCCCGATAGGGTGCGAACACCTGTTCGTATCGGGAGGTGGCGTGCGCGTACTCGGAGTCGACCCGGGCCTGACCCGCTGCGGTGTGGGCCTGGTGGAGGGCTCGTTGGGCCGTCCGCTGAGCCTGGGCCACGTCGAGGTGCTGGTCACGCCGTCGTCGGATCCGCTGCCGGACCGGCTGCTGGTGATCAGCAGGCGCATCCAGGTGCTCATCGACGAGCTGTCCCCGGATGTCGTCGCCGTCGAGCGCATGTTCAGCCAGCACAACCTGCACACCGTGATGGGCACCGCCCAAGCCTCCGCTGCGGCGGTGCTGGCTGCGGCCGAGGCCGGCCTGCCCGTGGTCTGGCACACCCCCAGTGAGGTGAAGGCCGCCGTGACCGGGACCGGCCGGGCCGACAAGGCGCAGGTCGCCGGGATGGTGGTGCGGATCCTCCGGCTGGAGTCGGCGCCCACACCGGTGGACGCCACGGATGCCCTGGCCCTGGCGATCTGCCACATCTGGCGCGGGTCGGCCACCGCGCGCATCCAGACCGCCGTGGCGGCGGCGGCGCCCTCGCGCATCCCGCGACGGGTGCCGGGGTCGAAGGCGGCGCCCCGTGTGGCGCCCGTCGCCGCACCCGGGTCCGCCACCACCAGCCGCAGCGGCCTGGGCGTGCGTGCCGGGGGAGCGCGGTGATCGCCTTCGTGCGCGGCCCCGTGGCCTCCGTGGGCTCCGATCACGCTGTCATCGAGGTGGGTGGCGTGGGGCTGTCGGTCATGTGCGGCCCGCGCACGCTGGCCGACCTGCGCGTGGGCTCCGTCGCGCACGTGGCCACGGCCCTGGTCGTCCGTGAGGACTCGCTGACGCTGTTCGGGTTCGCCGACGAGGACGAGCGGCAGGCGTTCGAGGTGCTGCAGTCAGTGACCGGCATCGGGCCGCGGACGGCCCAGGCCATCCTGGCCGTGCTCACGGTCGACCAGCTGCGGGCGGCCGTCGCCGCCGACGACCTCGCGACCCTGTCCAAGCCACCCGGGATCGGCCGCAAGGGGGCCGCCCGGATCGCCCTCGAGCTCAAGGACCGACTCGGGGCGCCCACCGCCTCGGCGGCCGCCCGCACCGCCTCCGACGACTGGTCGACGCCCGTCGTCGACGGGCTGATCGCCCTGGGCTGGCCGCCCCGGGACGCGCGTGCCGCCGCGGAGGCCGTGCAGCCCGAGGCTGAGGCAGTCCTCGCCGAGGGTGGGCACCCCTCGGTTCCGGCCCTGTTGCGCTCGGCCCTGCGGCACCTGGACCGTGCATGAGTGACGACGAGCTGCTGCGCGGTGAGGCCGACGACGAGGACATCACGGCCGAAGGGGCGCTGCGGCCCCGCAGCCTGGTGGACTTCATCGGTCAGGACCGCGTGCGCTCCCAGCTGGGACTGGTCCTCGAGGCGGCCCGGCACCGCAACTCCACCGCTGACCACGTGCTGCTCTCCGGCCCTCCCGGCCTGGGCAAGACCACGCTTGCCATGATCATCGCCGGGGAGATGGCGGCGCCGATGCGCGTCACGTCCGGCCCGGCGATCCAGCACGCCGGTGACCTGGCTGCGGTCCTGTCCAGCCTGGTGCCCGGGGAGGTCCTGTTCCTCGACGAGATCCACCGCATGGCCCGCCCGGCCGAGGAGATGCTCTACGTGGCGATGGAGGACTTCCGGGTCGACATCGTCGTGGGCAAGGGGCCCGGGGCCACCGCCATCCCGCTGGACCTCGCCCCATTCACCCTCGTCGGGGCCACGACCCGTGCCGGGCTGCTGCCGGGGCCGCTGCGCGATCGCTTCGGGTTCACCGCCCACATGGACTTCTACGACGACTCCGACCTGTTCATCATCGTGAACCGCTCCGCCCGGTTGCTCGGGGTGGAGATCGATGCGGCGGGGGCCCTGGAGATCGCAGGTCGCTCCCGCGGCACCCCGCGAGTGGCCAACCGGTTGCTGCGCCGGGTCCGGGACTATGCCCTGGTCCACGGTGACCGGTCGATCGACCAGCGGACCGCGCACGCTGCCCTGGACCTCTACGAGGTCGACGCCCTGGGCCTGGACCGGCTCGACCGTGCGGTCCTCGAAGCCCTGCTGACGACCTTCCGCGGCGGTCCGGTGGGCCTGTCGACCCTGGCGCTGGCCGTCGCCGAGGAGCCGGAGACGGTCGAGACCGTGGCCGAGCCGTTCCTCGTCCGGGCCGGGCTGCTGTACCGCACCCCCCGGGGACGGGTGGCCACGGAGGCGGCCTGGCGGCACCTGGGTGTCACCCCACCAGCCACCGCCGGCCAGATCGGGCTGCCGTTCGAGGGCGACGCACCGGGCGGGAATGACGGGGGTACCGCCGCAGGCGTCTAGAATCGGGCCCAATTGTGCGAAAGGTCCTTCATGACGCTTCTCGAACTCCTGCCGTTCGCCGCCATCGCGGTGGCGTTCTGGCTGCTGATCATCCGTCCACAGTCGACGCGCCGGAAGGCCCAGGCGGCACTCGTGGCGTCCCTGGCCCCCGGTCAGCGGATCATGACCACTGCCGGCGTGTTCGGCACGGTCGTCGCGGTGGAGGATGACCGGGTCCACGTCGAGGTCGCCCCCGGCGTGGTGATCGAGATGCTCGCGCTGGCAGTCGGGCAGGTCGTGGCCGGGGACGCCGCGGCGTCGCCTGCGGCCGACGAGGTGGCAGAGGTGGAGGCGGACGTGGCCAACGGCGAGGCTGCCCCTGGTACGCAGGACCTGAGCCAGGAGGGCAACCGTGGCTAGCACCGTGTCGACGTACCGCCCCTGGCGGGTGCTCGGTCCGTTCCTCCTGGGCCTGGTGGCGCTGGTGGTCTGGACGTTCTGGCCGGGCCAGACGCACTCCCCCCAACTCGGACTGGACCTGCAGGGTGGAACCCAGGTCACTCTCCTGCCGACCTCGGCACCCGGCTCGGACGGCTCGATCACCGAGGAGCAGCTCGACCAGGCCGTTTCGATCATCCGACAGCGTGTCGATGGACTCGGCGTGGCCGAGTCCGAGGTGACGGTCCAGGGGTCGGGGAACAACGCGGCGATCATCGTGTCGGTTCCCGGCTCGGTGCAACAGGACCGCCTCGTCGAGCTCGTCGGGCGCACCGCCCAGCTGGCGTTCCGGCCGGTCGAGGCGATCACCAGCCCGGAGGGCGTCGACCCCAACGCCGAACCCACCGAGGAGCCCACCCCGACGGCGACCCCCATCGAGCCCACTCCGACGGCGACCGATGCGACGGCCAGCCCGTCGGCGGAGCCCACCGACGAGCCCTCGCCGTCGGCCGAGCCGGAGTCGCCCAGCGCGAGCCCCACCCCGGTGGAGCAGCCGGAGATCCCCGTCCAGGCCGCCGAGAACGACGCGGAGTTCCAGGAGCGGGCGCTGCGCCTGGACTGCACCCTGCCGGAGAACCGCTCCGGGACGCCTGACGACCAGGCCCTGTGGCTGGCCACCTGCGACCGCGAGGGCTTCGCCAAGTACCTCCTGCAGCCGGCGTTCATCAAGGGCACCCAGGTCACTGACGCCAACGCCGTGCTGGACCCGCAGACCAGCAAGTGGTCGGTGTCGCTGTCCTTCGACAGCGAGGGCTCCAAGGCGCTGTCGGAGATCTCCAGCGACATCTACGACAACCCGCCGCCGCAGAACCAGTTCGCGATCGTCCTCGACGGCGTGGTGTTCAGCGCCCCGTCGTTCCTCGAGCCCATCCCCGGCGGCGACGCGCAGATCACCGGTGACTTCACCATCGACGAGGCCAATGACCTTGCCAACGTGCTGAAGTTCGGCTCCCTTCCGATCAGCCTGGAGGTCGGGGAGATCACGTCCATCACCCCCACTGTTGGTGATGCCTACCTCAAGGCCGGCCTGCTCGCGGGTGCGATCGGCCTGGCACTGGTCGCCCTCTACCTGTTGATCTACTACCGGGCGCTGGGCCTGGTGGCCTCGGCCAGCCTCGTGGTCGCCGGCATCATCACCTTCTGCCTGTTCGTGATCCTGGGCCGCACGCTCGGGTTCACCCTGACGCTGGCGGGGGTCGCCGGTGCGATCGTCGCGATCGGGATCACCGCGGACTCCTTCATCGTGTACTTCGAGCGGCTGCGCGACGAATCCCGCGACGGCAAGACCCTGCGGGTTGCCGCCGAGACCGGCTGGCTGCGGGCCCGACGCACGCTCCTGGCGGCTGACTTCGTGTCCCTGCTCGGTGCGGTCGTGCTCTACATCCTGAGCATCGGCAGCGTCCGGGGCTTCGCCTTCACATTGGGCCTGACGACCGTGGTGGACGTGCTCGTGGCGTTCACCTTCACGCGGCCGGTGGTTGCGCTCCTGGCGGGCACCAAGTTCTTCCAGTCCGGCCATCCGCTCAGTGGGGTGGACCCGCACAGGCTGGGGATCCCCGACGCGCCACCTGCTCGGACCACGACCGCCGCAGGGAGGCGATAGCCATGTCCCGACTTGGCAACTACGGTCAGAAGCTGTACTCCGGGGAGATCTCCTACAACATCGTCGGCAACCGGCGGCGTTGGTACGCGATCTCCGGGGTGATCTTCCTCATCGCCGTGATCTCCCTGCTCACGCGGGGCCTGAACTACGGCATCGAGTTCACCGGCGGTGCGGAGTTCCGGGTGCCCAGCGCAGCCTGCACCGTCGAGCAGGCGCGCACGGCCGTCCAGGACGCGGGGACCACGCCGAGCACCGTGACGCAGCTCGGAGGTGAGTCGATCCGGGTCACGACGGAGGCCGTCGACACAGCTGAGAGCGCCAAGATCCGTGCGTCCCTGGCTGAGGCCTGCTCGGTCCAGGTGGACGACATCTCGGTCCAGCTCGTGGGTCCGACGTGGGGCGGGGAGATCACGCAGAAGGCCCTGACCGCCCTGGTGGTGTTCCTCGCGCTGCTGTCGATCTTCCTCGCCATCTACTTCGACTGGCGGATGGCCGTGGCGGCGATCGTGGCGGTCGTGCACGACGTGATCATCACGATCGGCGTCTACTCGGTCCTGCAGTTCGAGGTGACCCCCGCCACGGTCATCGGTGTCCTGACCATCCTCGGGTTCTCGCTCTATGACACGGTCGTGGTGTTCGACAAGGTCAAGGAGAACACCCGGGGGATCCTCGGGCAGAGCCGGGTCACGTACTCGCAGGCCGCCAACCTCGCGGTCAACCAGACCCTGGTGCGCAGCATCAACACCTCGATCGTCGCGCTGCTGCCGGTCGCCTCCATCCTGGTCGTCGGCGCAGGTGTCCTCGGCGCCGGCACCCTCAAGGACCTCGCCCTGGCCCTGTTCGTGGGAATGGCGGCCGGGACCTACTCGTCGATCTTCATCGCCACGCCGGTCCTGTGCCAGCTCGAGGAGCGCAGCCCGCAGATGAAGGCCCTGGCCGGACGGGTCCAGGCCCGAGGTGCGGGGCCGCGGGGAGCGGCGACGAGCAGCCCGGCCACCGTTGCCACCCTCGAAGCTGAGGGCCCCGACATCTCGCCGGCAGGGCGACGCCGACGGGAGCCAGGAGGCGATGGATCGGGCCCGAGCCAGGCGCGCGACCGGTCCCCGCAACCAGCCGAAGAAGCAGAGCAGAGCCGACCGGCACTGATCAGCGCCAGCACCATCGTTGCCCGGGTCGTACACTCGGATCAACGAGCAGGAGGAGCAGGTGGCCGATCCGGAGACCCTGCCCGTCGATTCGGCGGTGGAGTCAGCCCCAGGGCTGCGCTCGAGGCTGTCCCGGATCGCCGGCCGCGGCTCGGGTGTTCCGGCCGAGCTGGAACCCATCCTGCGGACCCTGCGGCAGTTCCACCCCAAGAGCGACACCCGGGTCGTGATCCAGGCGTATGTGACGGCCGAGGAGCAGCACCGGGGACAGATGCGCCGCTCGGGGGAGCCCTACATCACCCATCCGGTGGCCGTCGCCCAGATCCTGGCCGACCTGGGCATGACCGGGCCGACCCTGGCCGCGGCCCTGCTGCACGACACGGTGGAGGACACCGGGTACCCCCTGGCCGAGCTGCGCTCCGAGTTCGGTGAGGAGATCGCCTCGCTGGTCGATGGGGTGACGAAGCTGGACAAGGTCACCTACGGGGCGTCCAGCGCGGCGGAGACCGTGCGCAAGATGGTCGTGGCCATGGCCCGCGACATCCGCGTCCTGGTCATCAAGCTCGCCGACCGGCTGCACAACATGCGCACCCTGCAGTGGCTCCCGCCGGAGAAGCAGGCGATCAAGGCCCGCGAGACCCTCGAGATCTACGCCCCGCTGGCCCATCGCCTGGGCATGAACACGGTCAAGTGGGAGCTCGAGGACCTGTCGTTCGCCACCCTGCACCCGAAGATGTACGAGGAGATCGTGCGCCTCGTGGGCCAGCGGGCACCGGCCCGCGAGCAGTTCCTCGAGCAGGTCATCGGCGACATCGAGGAGCGGCTCCGGGCGGCCCGGATCCGGGCCACCGTGACGGGCCGGCCCAAGCACTACTACTCCGTCTACCAGAAGATGATCGTGCGCGGCCACGACTTCTCCGACATCTACGATCTGGTCGGCGTGCGGATCCTGGTGGACTCGGTCCGCGACTGCTACGCCGTCCTGGGCACCCTGCACGCGGCCTGGAACCCCCTGCCCGGGCGGTTCAAGGACTACATCGCGATGCCCAAGTTCAACATGTACCAGTCCCTGCACACCACGGTCATCGGGCCGGACGGCAAGCCCGTCGAGGTCCAGATCCGCACCCACGAGATGCACCGCTCGGCCGAGTACGGGATCGCGGCACACTGGCGGTACAAGCAGACCGAGGTGGGCGGCAAGCTCGGGCCCGACGATCTCGGTTGGCTGCGCCAGCTCGTCGAGTGGCAGCGCGAGACCGAGGATCCCGGGGAGTTCCTCGAGTCGCTGCGCTACGACCTGCGCTCGACCGAGGTGTTCGTGTTCACCCCACGCGGGGATGTGATCGCGCTGCCCTCCGGGTCGACACCCGTCGACTTCGCCTACGCGGTGCACACCGAGCTCGGCCATCGCTGCGTGGGCGCGCGGGTCAACGGCCGGCTGGTCCCGTTGGACAGCCCGCTGGCCAACGGCGACGCGGTCGAGGTGTTCACCTCCAAGGCCGAGGGCGCCGGTCCCAGCCTCGACTGGCTCACCTTCGTGCGCAGCCCACGTGCGCGCAGCAAGATCAAGGCCTGGTTCTCCCGCGAGCGCCGGGAGGAGGCGATCGAGAAGGGCAAGGACCTTCTCCTCAAGGCCATGCGCAAGGAGGGGGTGTCCGTCCACCGGCTGCTGTCCACCAGCGCGCTGGCGGCCGTGGCCGCGGACCTGCGCCAGCCGGACGTGAGCGCACTGTACGCGTCGATCGGCGAGGGCCGGATCAGCCCGCAGACGGTGATCCACCGGTTGGTGGCCACGGCCGGGGGAGCAGCGGCAGCGGCCGACGATGCTGCCGAGGCGGTCACCCCGCAGGGCATCACGAAGATGCGCCAGCGCTCCGACGCCGACCCCGGCGTCACCGTGATCGGCTCACAGCTCGGCGACGTCTGGGTCAAGCTGGCCCGCTGCTGCACCCCGGTTCCCGGCGATGAGATCACCGGCTTCGTCACCCGCGGCAGCGGGGTGTCGGTGCACCGGCAGGACTGCACCAACGTGGCCTCGATGGCCGGTCAGGCCGAGCGCTTCGTGCCCGTCGCGTGGTCTCCCGGGGCGTCCTCGGTCTTCCTGGTGAACATCCAGGTCGAGGCCCTCGACAGGTCCCGGCTGCTCGCCGACGTCACCCGGGCGCTGTCCGACCAGCACGTCAACATCCTGTCGGCGTCCGTGTCGACCACCAAGGAGCGCATCGCGATGTCGCGCTTCACCTTCGAGATGGGCGATCCCAAGCACCTCGGGTCCGTGCTGCGGGCCGTGCGCGGTGTCGAAGGCGTGTTCGACGCCTACCGGGTGTAGCCGAGGTTCAAGATCCCGGTTCGATCCAGGATCCGGGCCGTATGCCCGACCGGAACGTGGCACAAACCGCGGTTCGCGCCCGAGACTTGGAGCGAATCGCGATCTTGTCAGCTGGAGTACTCGGCCAGGGAGTTCTCTGCTGCCGCCAGCAGGGAGCGGGTCGTGGTGATCCGACCCTGCAGGTCCTCGACCTTGCGTGCGTCACCGGCGGCCTCTGCGGCGGCGGCCTGCTTCTCCAGCTTCTCCAGCGAGGCGCGGAACGTCTCCACGGTCGACTCGGCCAGCGCCCGCTTGGCCGGGTCAGTGCGACGCCACTGGTCCTCCTCGGAGCGCTTGATCGCATCCTCGACCTTGCGCAGCCGACCCTCGACCCGGTCCCGGTCATTGCGGGGCACGTGGCCGATTGCGTTCCAGCGCTCGGCGATGCCACGCATCGTCGACTTGGCCGCTGCCAGGTCGGTGATGGGCAGCAGGGCCTCGGCCTCGGCGGCCAGGGCCTCCTTCTTGTGCAGGTTCTCCAGCTGATCCCCGTCGCGCTCAGCCTGTACGGCGTTGCGCGCGGCGAAGAACGCGTCCTGAGCGGCGCGGAAACGCGCCCACAGCTTGTCCTCGTCCGCCCGTCCGGCGCGCGGCGCGGCCTTCCACTCGTCCATCAGCCCGCGGTAGGCGCGCGCCGTCTCGACCCAGTCCGTGCTCGTCGAGAGCGCCTCCGCCCGGGCGATGATCCCGTCCTTGGCGGCGGTCGCCTCCTTGCGGGCGGCGTCCAGGGTGGCGAAGTGCGCCCTGCGGGCCTTGTCGAACGCGGATCGGGCGGTGCTGAACCGCTTCCAGAGGTCCTGCTCGGCGTCGCGGGTCGAGCGGTCCCCTCGGGGAAGGGCCGACCACGCCTCCTGCAGCTCCTTGAAGCGGTCACCGGTGGACTTCCACTGGGTGGAGGTGGCCAGTCCCTCGGCCTCCTCGACGATCGCGGTCCGCGCGGCCATCGTCTTGATCCGGGTCTCCTCGCGGGCGGCCGCCGCGGCCACCTTGCGGGCCTCGCCCGCGGCCTCGAGCTCATCGGCCAGGCGGCTCAGCTCGGCCAGGTCACCCACCACGTGCGGGTTCTCCACGGCCTCGCGCAGCTTGCCGACGACGATGGCCACGTTCTCCGGGGTGCCCTTGCCGTCCTTGAGGCGGGCCTGGAGCAGCTCGGCCTCGGCCTTGAGCCCGTCGTACTTGCGCTCGAAGAAGGCCAGCCCGTCTGCCGGTGCACCGGCCGCCCACTGCCCGACGGCGACCTCCTGCCCGTCGGGGCGACGCACGTACACCGTGCCGTCGTCGTCGACGCGTCCGTAGGCGTGCTCGGTCATCCTCGTGCCCTCCGTAGTCCAGTGCCGGTCATTGTCCCACGCCCGTGGTCCGGACCCGGTGCTATGCCTCCTGAGAGACCGCGGTCTCGATCCCGATGGGCGCCGCGGGGGCGGGTGGCGCCACCGTGGACACGCCGGCCTCCGCGATCCTCTCCACGATGTCCAGCCCCGAGCTCACCTCGCCCCAGATCGTGTAGTCCGCCGGCAGGGTGGTGTCCTCGTAGACCAGGAAGAACTGGCTCCCGGACGTGCCCGGGCCGGCGTTTGCCATCGCCACGGTGCCCGCGGGGTAGTTGACGCCCTCAGCCGTGGGCAGGTTCTCGTCGGGGAGCTCGAAGCCCGGGCCCCCGGTGCCGGTTGCGGTGGGATCGCCGCACTGCAGCACGAAGATCCCCTCGGTCACCAGCCGATGGCACAGGGTCGAGTCGAAGTACTCCTCACCGGCCAGCCACAGCATGGCGTTGACGGTCTCCGGGGCCTTGTCGGCGAACGTGTCGATGACGATCTCGCCGCAGTTCGTGGCCAGGATCATCTGGTACTCGGTGCCGTCCTCGAGCTGCATCGGGGGGGCCTCGTCCCACGACTGTGGGTCGCTGGGGGGTGTCGGCGCCGGCCCGCAGCCCTCGACCGCGACGGGGGAGGGGGAGGCAGTTGGCGCGGCGCTGGCATCGGCGGAGGCGGACGGTGCCGCCGACGCGGACGCGGCCGGCTCCGCGACGGTGTCGCTCCCGCTGTCGGGCCACAGCACGACCGCGGCCACCGCCAGGACGCCGACCAGCGCGGCGACGCTCCAGCCGATGCGCACCCGGCGCTTGTGGCGGGACTCCCGCTCGGCCCGCCGGGCGGTCTGGCGCTCCAGCTTGGCGGCGGCCAGCTCCTTGCGGCGCTTGTTGCTGGCCCCGGTACCGGGCTTCTTCTCCTTGGACACGTCCAGTGCTCCCACAGTCGAGGTGTGCGGCTCGCAGGGAGTCTATGTGGCCCCCCGCGCCCCATCGGGGAGGACCCGCGCGGTTAGGCCGCCGGGCTGGCTCGCGGATACCCTTGGGCGGGTCGACAGCCCCCGACCGCACCGATCAGTGAGGAGCACGCATGCTCATCGCCGGCTTCCCGGCTGGCCCGTTCGGGACCAACTGCTGGATCCTGGCCCCGGGTGCGCACAGCGAGGCGGTCATCATCGACCCGGGCATGGACAGCCGTGGCGGCATCGAGCGGGTCGTGGCTGAGCATGGGCTGCGCCCGGTCGCGGTGATCCTCTCGCACGGGCACCTGGACCACATGTGGTCGGTGCTGCCGGTGTGCGACGGGTACGACATCCCGGCGTGGATCCACCCGGGCGACCGATCGCTGCTGGCCGACCCCTGGGCCGGGGTGTCGGGGGAGACCCGGATGATGTTCGCCTCCGTTGTGGGCGCGACGGACTTCGCCGAGCCCTCCGACGTGCGCGAGCTCACTGACGGTGCGTCGCTGGAGATCGCCGGGATGACGTTCACAGCCGACCACGCACCCGGGCACACCCCGGGGTCCACCGCGTTCCGGATGATGCAGACCGGCGCCGAGCCCCTGATGCTCTCCGGGGACCTGCTGTTCGCCGGCTCGATCGGGCGCACCGACCTCCCCGGCGGGGACACCACCGCAATGATGGACTCCCTGGCGCGGGTGGTGCTGCCTCAGCCAGACGACATGCTGGTCCTTCCGGGGCACGGCGAGACCACCACGATCGGCGCCGAACGACGCATGAACCCGTTCCTGCAGGGTCTGGTCACCCCCGACGCCCCTGGGGCGAGCCGATGAGCCGCCCCGCGCCGCTGTCGGGGTTCCCCGAGTACCTCCCCGCCGAGCGGATCGTCGAGCAGCACGTCCTGGACACGGTGCGCCGGGTCTTCGAGCTGCACGGCTTCTCGTCCATCGAGACCCGTGCTGTCGAGCCGCTGGAGCAGATGCTGCGCAAGGGTGAGATCGACAAGGAGGTCTACGTCCTGCGCCGGCTGCACGCCCCGGCCGATGAGCCGGACGCGGGACTCGGTCTGCACTTCGACCTGACCGTGCCGTTCGCCCGCTACGTCGTGCAGAACGCCGGGCACCTGGAGTTCCCGTTCCGCCGGTACCAGATCCAGAAGGTGTGGCGTGGCGAGCGCCCGCAGGAGGGCCGGTACCGGGAGTTCGCCCAGGCAGACATCGACATCGTGGGTCGCGACACCCTGGCGTTCCACCACGAGGTCGAGGTGGCGCTGGTCATGGCCGAGGCCTTCCGCGCCCTGCCGATGCCGCCGGCCGTGATCCTGGTGAACAACCGCAAGCTGGCCGAGGGGTTCTTCCTGGGCGCCGGGGCGAGCGACGCGGGCGCTGCCCTGCGGGCGATCGACAAGCTGGACAAGATCGGGCCGGTTCGCGTTGCCGAGCTGCTGGAGTCCGAGGCGGGACTCCCGGCGGAGGCAGCGCAGAAGTGCCTGGCGCTGGCCGCGATCCGCAGCGCCGACACGTCGTTCGTGGGGCGGGTCCGCGCACTCGGCGTCGAGCACGAGCTGCTCGACCAGGGGCTCGAGGAGCTGGCCGCCGTCGTGGGCGCCGCAGCCGAGTCGATGCCCGGGGCGGTGGTCGCCGACCTGAAGATCGCCCGCGGCCTGGACTACTACACCGGCACGGTCTACGAGACCCAGCTGGTCGGGTACGAGGACTTCGGGTCGATCTGCTCCGGGGGTCGCTACGACGCCCTGGCCAGCGACGGCCGCTCGACCTACCCGGGCGTGGGCATCTCCCTGGGGGTGTCGCGCCTGATGGGTGCCCTGCTCGGGCGGGGACTGGTCCGGGCCAGCCGCAGCGTCCCGACGTGCGTGCTCGTGGCGGTCACCGAGGAGTCCGGCCGGTCGGAGTCGACGGCGGTTGCCGGCGCCCTGCGGGCCCGGGGGATCCCCACCGAGGTCGCCCCCCGGGCCGACAAGTTCGGCAAGCAGATCCGGCACGCCGACCGTCGGGGGATCCCCTTCGTCTGGTTCCCCGGCCCCGAGGGGGGATCGGTCAAGGACATCCGCTCCGGGGCCCAGGAGCCCGCGGACCCGGCCCTGTGGAGTCCCCCCGAGGACGACCTGTACCCGCGCATCGAGCGCATCGCACGTGAGGAAGAGGAGAGCACCCGATGATCCGCACCCATGAGGCCGGCACCCTGCGCGCCGAGGACATCGGGCAGACCGTGACCCTGGCCGGCTGGATCGGCCGCCGCCGTGACCACGGCGGAGTGGCCTTCCTGGACCTGCGCGACGGCTCGGGGATCGTGCAGGTCGTGGTCCACGACCCTCAGGTGGCCCACCCCCTGCGCAACGAGTTCTGCGTGAAGGTCGTCGGCGAGGTCGTCGCCCGCCCGGAGGGCAACGAGAACGAGGACCTGGACACCGGCGCCATCGAGGTGATGGTCGAGACCCTCGAGGTGCTCTCCGAGGCCGCGCCGCTGCCGTTCCCCATCGACGAGCACGTCGAGGTCGGCGAGGAGGCGCGCCTGCGCTACCGCTACCTCGACCTGCGCCGCCCCGAGCCGGCCCGGATCATGCGGCTGCGCTCGCGGGTCAACCAGATCGCCCGCGAGGTGCTGTTCGCCCGCGACTTCCTGGAGATCGAGACGCCCACGCTCACGCGTTCGACGCCGGAGGGGGCGCGCGACTTCCTCGTGCCCGTCCGGCTGCAGCCGGGCAACTGGTACGCGCTGCCCCAGTCCCCGCAGCTGTTCAAGCAGCTGCTGATGGTGGCCGGCATGGAGCGCTACTTCCAGATCGCGCGCTGCTACCGCGACGAGGACTTCCGCAAGGACCGCCAGCCGGAGTTCACACAGCTCGACATCGAGATGAGCTTCGTGGAGCAGTCCGACGTGCTGGCCGTCGGCGAGGACGTCGTCCGCGCGCTGTGGGCCGGGACTGTGGGCCACGAGATCGCCGAGTTCCCGCACATGACCTTCGCCGAGGCGATGCGCCGGTTCGGCTCCGACAAGCCGGACCTGCGCTTCGGCGTCGAGCTCGTGGAGCTCACCGAGTACTTCGCCGGGACGCCCTTCCGGGTGTTCCAGGCGCCCTACGTCGGTGCGGTGGTCATGCCCGGGGGCGGCTCGCAGCCACGACGCACGTTCGACGCGTGGCAGGAGTGGGCCAAGCAGCGCGGGGCACGGGGGTTGGCCTACGTCACCCTGGCCGAGGACGGCACCCTCGGCGGGCCGGTCGCCAAGAACCTCACCGAGGCCGAGCGTGACGGGCTGGCTGCCGCGACCGGCGCCCAGCCGGGGGACTGCATCTTCTTCGCGGCCGGGCCGGCCACCGAGGCCCGGGCCCTGCTCGGCGCCGCGCGCCTGGAGATCGCCGAGCGCTGCGACCTGATCGACCCCGACGCGTGGTCCTTCCTCTGGGTGGTGGACGCACCGGTGTTCGAGGCGGTCGTCGACGACGACGGCACGCCGGGCTGGACGGCCGTGCACCACCCGTTCACCTCACCGAACGCCGAGTGGATCGACCGATTCGAGGAGTCGCCGGGGGAGGCCCTGGCCTACGCCTACGACATGGTCTGCAACGGCAACGAGATCGGGGGCGGGTCGATCCGTATCCACCGCGCCGACGTGCAGAGCCGGGTGTTCTCCGTGCTGGGCATCGATGAGCAGGAGGCCCGGGACAAGTTCGGCTTCCTGCTCGAGGCGTTCGCCTACGGGCCCCCGCCGCATGGTGGCATCGCCTTCGGCTGGGACCGGATCGTGATGCTGCTGACCGGCGCGTCATCGCTTCGCGAGGTCATCGCGTTCCCCAAGACCGGAGCGGGTCACGACCCCCTGACCGGGGCACCCACGCCGATCACCGGCGCCCAGCGCAAGGAGGCCGGGATCGATGCGCAGCCGGCCGCCACGGGGTCTGCACCCCAGCCCGCGCCGGGTGCGTGAGGGCTTCGTAGGCTGGGGATCCGGACCGCGAGGACCGGACGCACACGTCAGGAAGGTGCCGCATGCGGACCCACATGGTCAGGGGATGGATCGTCGGCCTCCTCGCCGCGCTGGCACTCGTGCTCGCTGGGGCGCCGGCCGGGGCGCACTCCGACCTCGAATCCTCGGATCCGCAGGACGGGGCGACCCTCGCGTCGGCTCCGGCGGCCATCTCGTTCGTGTTCAACGAGGAGATCCTGCCGCAGGGCAACGCCGTGACCCTCACCGACGTCGCCGCGGACGAGCGCCTGCCCGTGGGCCCGGTCGAGGTCGATGGGGACATGGTCTCGGTGACCTGGCCGCAGTCCAGCCCCGCGGGGGAGTTCCGAGCGGCCTTCCGGGTGGTCTCCGCAGATGGGCACCCGATCGACGGGACGATCACCTTCACGGTCGAGCAGGCCGTCGGGGTGGAGCCGGCGAGTCCCTCGGCAGGTCCGTCCGTGGCCCCGTCGGCCGAATCCACGCCCATCCCGTCGGCGACCGCGCCCTCCGCCGCGGGGACACCCGTCGCAGCGACCACCGAGTCGGACTCCGGCATGCCGATCTGGGCCATGGGCCTCGGGGTGGCGGCCCTGGCAGCGATGGGCATCGCTGTCTGGAGCAGGAGCCGCGCACGATGACCGCCACGACCACCCCAGACGCGCCAGGGACCCTGACGGCTCCGCCCGGTCGGTCCGGGCTCCTGCCCCGCGTCCTGTGGTCGGCGGCGGCCCTCGTCGCGCTGGTCCTGGCGGCGGTGGCCGCACAGATCTGGTGGCAGCCCGTCGGTGACGGGCTGCCCGACGCCGGGTGGTTCGTGGTCAACGGACTGCCGGTCCTGCGGCTGGTCTCCCTGCTCGCCGGTGGGGTGATGGTGGGCTTCGGGCTGTCTGCTGTGGCCCTCGACCCCGGAGCGCGCAGCGGACTGACCCGATCGGGCCGCCGGGACCTGGGCGTCGCCGCGGTGTGGGCGTTCGTCCTGGGTGTGACCAGCATCGTGTTCGCGCTGTTCACCCTCGCCGACGTCCTGGGCATCGGGCTGGTCGACCTGACCGCTCCGGGGCTGGTCTCGACCTACCTGTGGGACGTCGAGGTCAGCCGCGCCTTCCTGATCTCCGGCGCAGTGGGCCTTGCCGTCGGGGTCGGGTTCACGATGGTCCGCTCGCTGGGCGGTGCCGCGGGATGGCTGGCCGTGGGCCTCGTCGCCGTGGGGATCCCCTCACTGACCGGGCATGCGGCTGGGCTTGGGTCGCACTCCCTGGCGCTGATCAGCGGGTTCCTGCACGCCGTGGCTGCTGCCGCGTGGGGGGGTGGGGTCGTGGCCCTGGCCACGCACGCCGTGCGTGGTTCGGCCCACATGGGCGAGCGGGTTCGTCGGTTCGGTGTGGTGGCGATCGTGTCGGTGGCCACGCTCGCGGTCACCGGGTTCGCCTCCGCGGCGACCCGGATGGAGTCGGTCAGCCAACTGGTGACCACCCCCTACGGGCGGACCGTGCTGGTCAAGATCATCGCCCTGGTGCTCGCCGTGGCCCTCGGCGGCATGGTGCGCCGGGCGTGGCGCTCCCAGGGATCCGGGGTGGGGTCCGGCCGGTTGCTGGCAGAGGTGGTGGCACTCGGGTCCGCGCTCGGCCTGGCCGTGGTGCTGGCCCGCTCGGAGTTCCCCCGGCAGGCGATCAGCCTGCCCACGCTCGGCGAGGACCTCATCGGCTACCTGTACCCCCCGGCCCCCACGTTCGCAACGGTGGCCTTCGGGTGGCACCCGGACTGGGTCTGGCTGACGGCCGCGCTGCTGGCCATCGCGCTCTACGCAGCGGGCTACTGGCTGCTGCGCCGCCGCGGGGACTCCTGGCCGGTCGCGCGCCTGGCCGCCTGGACGTTCGGATGGGCGGTCGTGATCTGGGCCACGAGCGCCGGGGTGGCCTGGTATGCCCCGGTGTCGTTCACGCTGCACATGATCTCGCACATGGCGTTGGCCATGCTGGCGCCGGTCTTCCTCGTGCTGGGGGCTCCGATCACCCTCGCCCTGCGGGTGATCCCGGCTGCCCACGGAGGGGAGCGTGGCCCGCGGGAGTGGATCACGTGGGCGCTGCACTCGCCGGTGACGCGGTTCGTGACCCACCCGTTGTACGTGCTGTTCATCTACACCGTCGGGCTCTACGGGCTGTACTACACGGACCTGTACGCCACGTTGATGTCGTCGCACCTCGGGCACTTCGTGATGCAGGTGCACTTCCTGGCCGCCGGCTACCTGTTCTACTGGGTCGTGATCGGCGTTGATGCCGGCCCACGGCGCCTGGGCTACCCGGCGCGGCTGATCCTGCTCATGGCCTCCCTGGTGATCCACTCGTTCTTCGCGGTGCCGATGATGATGACCGAGGTGCCGATGGTGCAGGGGTGGTACGACGTGGTCATGCCGCCCTGGTTGACCGACCCCGTGGCCGACACCCGTACGGCGGGGGCGATCGCCTGGGGCTTCGGCGAGATCCCGACCCTCGTCGTGGCGATCGTCCTGGGGTTCCAGTGGGCGCGCTCCGACGAGCGCGAGGCCCGGCGCATGGACCGGCGTGCCGATCTGGACGGCGACGCCGAGCTCACCGCCTACAACGCCCGCCTTGCCCGGCTCAACGCAGCCGACGAGGCCGACGACCGCTAGGACGGATCGGGGCCGGGCTCGCTGCTGGTCGCGGCCTCAGCGGGCGTGGTGCCGATGCCACCGGCGGCGGGTGCTGCCATCGCAGGAGCCGCGTCGACCACAGCATCCTCGGCCTCCGGGGCGCTCGCCTGCGCAACGACTGCGCCGGTGCGGGGCTGTTCGTACCCGCGCCCGGAGCCCTCGATGATCTCCACGAGGAGCAGCGCCACCGCCGTGGCCACGCACGTCCAGAAGATCTCGGTCGGGCTGAGGCGATCGGCCAGGATCAGGTAGGCCAGGGCCAGGACCAGCACGATCCCGCGCAGCGTCGGGACGAGCATCGGGTGCTCGGAGGTGAAGCGGCCCACCGGGCCGTCAGCCAGGGGGCTGCCCCAGCGGTGAGCCGCCCCGGCGATCGCGTCGCGCACCTTGCGGCCCGACTTCGTCCCGCCGGCCAGCCAGCCGCCGAGGATCAGGGCGATTCCCAGGCTCATGAGGACCAGCAGGGCGTTGATGAGGAACCGGAGCAGGTTCGAGGTCAGGGCGGACAGGACGCCGGCGTAGTCAGCCGGAGCCTGAGTGATCAGGGCCGCTTCGCCGAGGTTGAGTGCGGCGAACATGAGCGCACCGCCGAGCAGCATGCCCAGCCCGGCCCACATGGCGCCCCGGGACTTGGGCCGCCACAGCACGATGCCCACGAGGAACATCACGAGGACCACGGGCAGCAGGTAGCTGGCGACCGGCAGGAAGATGCTCAGGGCGTCGGCTGCGAGCTGCAGGTTGGGCGCATCGGCCAGGACCACCTCGCGGCCCGGGACGTCGAGGCTGTCCACGAAGGGGACGCCACGGGCGGTCAGCTCGGCGGTCACCTTGTCCACCGCCACCTTCGTGTCCAGCACGATCTGCCCCTCCTCCAGGGTCACCGCGGCGTTGGTGGTGTCCCGGTTGATGAGCTTCACGAACTGCTCCTGGAGCAGGGTGGACAGCGACAACCAGAGGTCGCCGAACCGCTCGCTCTGGGTGTAGGAGGTGACGCCGGACTCGATCGCCCCGTTGATCCCGGACGCGATGCCCGAGGCGATGGCCGAGTCCGGGCGGACCTCGGCCAGGGGGCCGTTCAGCTCGGCCAGGGCCTTCTCCACGCGCGCCTGCACATCGAGGGCCTCGATCACCGCGCCGGAGACCTCCGTGGCGACGGCCTGCTGGACGGCGGGGTCCTCGGCCAGCGGTTCCAGCGTCTCGACGAAGAGGTCGGTCTCGGTGATGGTGCGTTCGGCCCAGAGGGCGCCGACCGCGAACGGGGCGAGCAGACTCGCGACGAGGATGAGCAGGGCAGCAATGATTCGACGGGCCATATGCCCACAGTAGACCCAGAATCAGGCGATTCCGGCGGTCACGCGGCCACTTGCCCAGCGGTATCCGACCTCGTACCCGAGGGACGAGTAGACAGCCCGGGCCGATCGGTTCGCCGCGTGCATCCCCAGCGTGACCGCCGGGGCGCCGTCGGCCAGGGCATCACGGGTCAGTCGGGAGCACAGGTCGCGGGACAGGCCGCGCCCGCGCCAGTCCGGATGGGTGGCGACCGATCCCAGGTGCGGGATCCCGGCACGCATCGTCGTGACGGCTGCGATCGCGACGAGATCGTCGGGGGAGTCTCCGGTTTGCGGGTCGGGCGGCTGCACATGTCGGTTGATGTGTACGGAATCGACCATCCGATCGTCGATTCCGTACACATCAACGGAGCCGGCCCCGATGCCCCACCAGCCCTGGATCCGCGGGTCGCCGGGGCGGACCATCGCATCGGGGGACGCGATCGCCAGCAGGGCCCGGATCCGCGGATCGTCCGGGTCGAGGGCGACGACCCGGGACTCCCCGGGACGGGCCGGTGGAGCGGCCCGGGTGAACCACCAGTCCCACTCCCAGTGCTCGACCGGGCGCAGTTCCGCGGGCAGCAACGGGAAGGTCCGCCGCTCGACCGTGAGTCCCTCCGGTGGGCCCCCGGCGTCGACCAGGGCGAGCACGCAGCGGGCCACCGTCGTCGGGTCCTGGCCCATCGCGATGATCCAGGGTCGGTCCCACGTGGCGTGCAGGGAGCGCCACGCGGCCGCTCCGGTCTCCGCGTGCACGTCGGACACCACGTCCAGGCGGGCCCCGACCTCGAGGTAGGCCTGCACCCCCCGATCGAGCCCGGCGAGGGCCACGCGGATCCGATCGGCCAGTGAGGGGTCGGGGCCGTGGGTCACGGTGCCTATCATGGCGGCGTGCCCGGCCCGTCCCGAACGACCCCCTCCGGCCCGTCGCTGTTCGACGCGCCGGGGCTCAGCGACCGATCGGTGGATGCCGCCGCACCGCTGGCGGTCCGGATGCGGCCTCGGGAGCTCTCCGAGCTCGTCGGGCAGGGCGACCTCGTGGCCCCCGGGTCGCCGCTGCGCCGGCTCATCGACGGGTCGGGGGCCAGCTCGATCATCCTGTGGGGGCCGCCCGGGACCGGCAAGACCACGATCGCCTCGCTGGTCAGCGGGGCCGCGGGCCGGCGGTTCGTCGAGCTCAGCGCCGTGACCGCGGGGGTCAAGGACGTGCGGGCTGCGATCGACACCGCGCGGATGTCCGGTGTCCCCACCGTCCTGTTCATCGACGAGGTGCACCGGTTCACCCGCACCCAGCAGGACGCACTGCTGCCCGGAGTGGAGAACGGATGGGTGACGCTGGTCGCGGCGACCACCGAGAACCCGAGCTTCTCGGTCGTCTCCCCGTTGCTGTCCCGGTCGCTGCTGCTCACCCTGAGCCCGCTGACCGACGACCAGGTCGGCGAGCTCCTCGACCGGGCCGTCGAGGACCCCCGGGGCCTGGCGGGTCGGGTCCGCCTCTCGGCCGGGGCCCGCACCGACCTCATCCGCTACTCGGGGGGTGATGCCCGCCGGGCGCTGACCTACCTCGAGGCCGCTGCCGAGGGCGTCGCCGAGGCCGGTACCGGTGCGGCCGACGAATCGGCGGGGGAGCCGCCGGAGATCAGCGCCGAGCACGTCGGGGTGGCCGTCCAGAGGGCGCTGGTCCGCTACGACCGCACCGGCGACCAGCACTACGACGTGATCTCGGCGTTCATCAAGAGCGTGCGCGGCAGTGACGTCGATGCCGCGCTGCACTACCTCGCCCGGATGATCGAGGCGGGGGAGGACCCGCGGTTCATCGCCCGCCGGCTGGTGATCCTGGCCAGCGAGGACATCGGGCTGGCCGACCCGAGTGCGCTGGGGGTGGCGACCGCGGCCATGACCTCGTCGGCTCAGATCGGCCTGCCGGAGGCCCGCCTGCCGCTGGCCCAGGCCACGATCCACCTCGCGCTGGCCCCGAAGTCGAACGCGGTGATCCGGGCCATCGACGCTGCCCAGGCCGATGTGCGGGCGGGGCGGGTCGGGACGGTCCCGGCGCACCTGCGCGACGGGCACTACCCGAACGCGGCTGCGGTGGGCGTTGTCGGCTACCGCTACCCGCACGATGATCCGTCGGGGGTGCTGCCGCAGCAGTACGCCCCGGACGTGGTCGTCGGGCGGCGCTACTACGAGCCCGGTGGCCATGGTGCGGAGGCCCGGCTCGGTGAGGTCCTGGCCCGCCTTCGCGACGCCCTCGGCCCCCGAACCCCGTAGTGCTGTCGATTCCGACCTTCTGACCGTCGGCTTCGACAGCACAGGCCCCGGGGCCGGGTGGCAGCCGCCGATTCGGTGCGCCCCCGGGCTTCGGAATAGGGTTCGGCCCATGAGTCGGACGTTCTGGATGGTGGTGGGGGCTGTCGGCGGGGTGGTCGCGTACCGCAAGGGCACGCAGGCTGCCGTGCGCGCGAAGGAGCTGGGCCCGCTGGGCTCGGCGCAGGTGGCTGCGCAGACCACCAGCAAGCTGGCCGGGCGGACCGCGAACGGACTGGGACGCCTGCAGGACGTCAAGGCCCGACGCGAGGGACGGCTGCTCACGGGCACGGCGCAGGAGGTCACCAGCGGCCCGCCGCCGGCCGACTGGGTGCCGGCACCCGTGGCGGGAGCCGCGCCCACGTCCCCACCCGCACCCGCGCCCGCACCCGCGCCGACGAGGAACGGTCACCGATGAGCCTGGACCTGATGGACTCCGCCGAGATCCGTCGGCGCTTCCTGGACTTCTTCGCCACCCGGGGGCACACGCCGGTGCCCAGCGCGAGCCTGCTGCTCGACGACCCCACCCTGCTGTTCGTCAACGCGGGCATGGTCCCGTTCAAGCCCTATTTCCTGGGCCAGGCCACACCGCCCTATCCGCGCGCGACCAGCGTGCAGAAGTGCGTGCGCACCCTGGACATCGAGGAGGTCGGGCGGACCACGCGGCACGCCTCGTTCTTCCAGATGGCCGGCAACTTCTCCTTCGGCGACTACTTCAAGGCCGGCGCGATCCCGCTGGCGTGGGAGCTGCTCACCGGGTCGGTGTCCAACGGTGGCTACGGCTTCCCCGAGGAGAAGCTGTGGGTCACCGTCCTCGGCGACGACGAGGAGGCCATCGACATCTGGCACACGATCGCCGGCGTGCCGATGGAGCGCATCCAGCGACGCGGCCTGAAGGACAACTACTGGCACATGGGCGTCCCCGGCCCGGGCGGCCCGTGCTCGGAGATCTACTTCGACCGCGGCCCCGAGCACGGCCCGGAGGGTGGCCCGGAGGCCGATGAGGACCGCTACCTCGAGGTCTGGAACCTCGTGTTCATGCAGTCCGAGCTGTCCGAGGTGCGCACCAAGGTCGACTTCGACATCCGCGGCGACCTGCCGAACAAGAACATCGACACCGGCATGGGCCTCGAGCGCATGGCCGCGCTGCTGCAGGACGTCGACAACATCTACGAGATCGACACGACCAAGCACATCCTGGACCGGGCGATGGAGCTGTCCGGGGCGAAGTACGGCGCCGGGCACAAGGCCGACGTGGACCTGCGGGTCGTCGCCGACCACGCGCGGACGTGTGCGTTCCTGATCGGCGACGGCGTGCTTCCGGGCAACGAAGGTCGTGGTTACGTGCTGCGCCGGATCATGCGCCGGGTCGTGCAGAAGATGCGCCTGCTCGGTGCCCACGACCCGTCGATGGGCGAGCTGGTCGGTGCCGCGATCGAGGCGATGGGCCCGCAGTACCCCGAGCTGGTCGATGCCGCCGGGCGGATCACGTCGATCGCCGTCGGCGAGGAGGCGTCCTTCCTCGAGACCCTCGGCCGCGGCACCACGTTGCTCGACACTGCGGTCACGAAGGTGAAGGCCTCCGGCGGCAGCGTCCTGCCCGGTGACCAGGTGTTCGCGCTGCACGACACCTACGGCTTCCCGTTCGAGATCACCCTCGAGATGGCCACCGATGCCGGCGTCGAGGTCGACGAGGACGGCTTCCGCCGCCTGATGGGCGAGCAGAAGGAGCGCGCGAAGGCCGACGCCCGCACCCGCAAGGCCGGTCTCACGCCGGCGACGGTGTATCGCGAGGTCATGGACTCCTCAGGGGTCACCGACTTCACCGGCTACACGGAGGTGGTCAGCGAGGGCGTCCTGCGCGGGCTGCTCGTCGACGGGCAGTCCGTCGCCGCGGCCGGGCCCGGGGAGCACGTCGAGGTGATCCTGGACCGGACCCCGTTCTACGCCGAGGGTGGCGGCCAGATCGGCGACCAGGGCGTGATCCGCCTGGCCGACGGGGCGCTGCTGGAGGTCTACGACGTCCAGCAGCCGGTGCCCGGGCTGTTCGTGCACCGGGCCACGGTCGCCGACGGGCAGGCCGAGGTGGGCGTGGGCGCGATCGGGCAGGTCGACCTGCCGCGCCGGCTGGCCATCTCCCGGGCGCACACCGCGACCCACATGATCCACAAGGCGTTCCGCGAGATCCTCGGCGAGACAGCGACCCAGATGGGTTCGGAGAACTCCCCGGGCCGGTTGCGCTTCGACTTCCCGAACCCCGCGCCGGTGCCGCAGTCGGTGATGAACGACGTCGAGGACCGGGTGAACACCCTGCTGCTGGACGACCTCGAGGTCACCGCGCAGTACATGAGCCAGGAGGACGCGCGGGCGATCGGCGCCATGGCGCTGTTCGGCGAGAAGTACGGCGACAGCGTGCGCGTGGTCTCCGTCGGCGACTGGGCGCGCGAGCTGTGCGGCGGCACCCACACGGCGCGCTCCGGGCAGCTCGGCGTGGTCAAGTTCCTCTCCGAGGCGTCGATCGGCTCCGGCGTCCGGCGCATCGAGGCCCTGGTCGGGGCCGACGCGTACCGGCACCTGGCGCGCGAGCACATCCTGGTCACCAACCTCTCGCAGATGGTCAAGGCCCGGCCCGAGGAGCTCACCGACCGGATCGGCGGGCTCCTGGAGCGGCTCAAGGAGGCCGAGGCCGCGATCGCGAAGATGCGCAAGGTCGCGGTGATGGCCAACATCGAGGGCACGATCGGCACCCGCCATGACATCGGCGACACCCGGGTCTGGACCTACTCGCTGCCCGACGGCTCAACTGCAGCCGACCTGCGCGAGGCGACCAACGCCGCCCTGCAGATGGTCGCCAAGGACGTCCCCGTCGTCCTGGTGGGGGCTGCGGTGGATGCCGGCAAGGTCTCGCTGCTGGTCTCGGTCAACCCGATCGGGGTGAGCGCCGGCCTGAGCGCGCGCGACATCCTGGCTGCGGCCCTCCCGGCGGTCGACGGCCGCGGCGGGGGCAAGGCCGACACCGCCCAGGGTGGCGGGTCCCGGGCGGAGGGCGTCGAGGCTGCCCTGGCCGCCGCGCGTGAGTACCTGGCGGCCCGCGCATAGTGCGCCCCGGGGTGCGGATCGGGATCGACGTCGGTTCCGTGCGGATCGGCGTGGCCCGCACGGATCCCTCCGGGCTCTTGGGGGTCCCGGTGGAGACGGTGGCGCGCGGGGAGGGGGACCTCGAGCGGATCGCCGCGATCGTGGCCGAGCACGAGGCGGTTGAGGTCGTCGTCGGGCTGCCGCTGTCCATGTCGGGCCGGCCGGGACCCGCCGCAGCCCTGGCCCGCGAGTTCGCGGTCCAGCTCGTGCCCGCGGTCGCGCCGATCCCCGTGCGACTGGTCGACGAGCGGTTGTCCACCGTCTCAGCCGCCCGGGATCTGCGGTCCGCCGGGCGGTCGTCGCGCACGAGCCGCGCCGTCGTGGATCAAGCGGCCGCTGTGGTGATCGTCCAATACGCTGTTGACAGTGAGCGCGCGACCGGCGTCGCGCCCGGAGTCCTCGTTCAGGAGTGAGATGAGCAACCTCGGCCTGCAGATGTCGTCGGACAGCCGCCCGCCCGAGGGTCCACGGCACCGTGGCCGCTCGTGGATCGCCATCCTGCTCAGCCTCGGCGTCCTGGCGATGATCGGCTTCGGCATCAAGTTCGCCATCGAGAATGTCCCGAGCTTCGGTGGACCGGCGGACTACGCGGGGGAGGGCACGGACCCGGTCGAGGCGCGCGTCGAGGACGGCCAGACCCTGGCCGAGATCGGCCGGACGCTCAAGGACCTCGGGGTGGTGGCCTCCGTGGACGCGTGGCTCGAGGCCACCAAGGCCGAGCCGAAGTCCAAGACGATCGGACCGGGCCTCTACGACATGCGCAAGGAGATGAGTGCTGCGGCGGCCGTGGACCGGATGATCGACCCGGAGGCACGCATCACCGACAAGCTCCTGCTGCGTGAGGGGCTGCGGTTCACCGAGAGCATCGAGACGATCTCGAAGGCGACCGGGATCTCGGAGAAGAAGCTCGTGGCGGCATCGAAGGGGGGCAAGATCGGGCTGCCCAAGTACGCCGACGACAATGCGGAGGGGTTCCTGTTCCCGGCCACCTACGAGCTGGAGAAGGGCGAGTCGGCCACCGACGTCCTGTCCCGCCTGGTGGATCGCTGGGACCAGGCCGCGGCCAACGTCGGGCTCGAGGCCGGAGCCGCGAAGAACGGGGTCACCCCGTACGAGGCGTTGATCATCGCCAGCCTCGTCCAGTCCGAGGGGATTCCCGAGGACTTCGAGAAGGTCGCCCGTGTCATCTACAACCGGCTCGACCCGGACACCTGGGGCGGGACCTACGGGTACCTGCAGCTGGACGCGACCATCAACTACGCCCTGGGCAAGTCGGACATCAACCTCACGACCGAGGAGCTGCAGAACACCGACTCGCCGTTCAACACGTACAAGAACCCGGGCCTGCCGCCCACCCCCATCAACTCGCCAGGGGAGGCGGCGATGGAGGCCGCGGTGAACCCCGCCGAGGGCGACTGGCTGTACTACGTGACGGTGAACCCGGACTCCGGCGAGACCAAGTTCACCGCCGACTACAACGAGTTCCTGGGCTTCAAGGCCGAACTGTCCGAGTGGCTGGCCGCCAACCCCGAATGACCACCGAGCCCGCCGGCACCCCCACCCCGCCCAACGCCCCGCCCGACCCCCCGTCCGGCAAACCCTCCCGGACGGTACAGAGCCTCCCGTCCGGCGTGGAGGGTCTGAACGCAACGGGAGGGTCTGCGGCCGGGGTGCGGCGGCGTGCGGCGGTGCTCGGCAGCCCGATCGCGCACAGCCTCTCGCCTGTTCTGCACCGTGCCGCGTACGCCCAGCTCGGACTGGACTGGACCTACGACGCCATCGAGGTCGACGAGGCGGGCCTGCCCGGCTTCCTGGCCGGCTGCGGGCCGCAGTGGGCGGGGCTGTCGCTGACCATGCCGCTCAAGCGGGCCGTGCTGCCGCTGCTGGACAGCGCCAGCGACCTCGTCGGGATCGTCGGTGGGGCGAACACCGTGGTGTTCACCGACGGGGGACGGGTCGGGCACAACACCGACGTCGCCGGGATGCTCGGGGCGCTGCGGGGGATCGACGCCCAGCCGGGTCCCGCGATGGTGCTCGGCGGCGGCGCCACGGCGGCTTCGGCGCTGGCGGCGCTGGCCGGCCTGGGATGTGCCAGCGTGGTGGTCTGCGCCAGACGTCCTGAGGCGGCCGGCGAGCTGGCGGTGGTCGCCGAGCGGCTCGGGGTGGCCCTGGAGGTGCGCGGGTGGCCGCACCGGCTGCCGTCCCGCGAGGAGGCGGCCATCGTGGTGTCCACGGTCCCGGCCTCCGCCGCAGCTGGGCTCGGCGGCGTGGTGGACGCAGATCCTGGGTGGCTCCTCGACGTCTCCTATGCCCCGTGGCCCCCGGACCTCCTGACCGCCTGGGTCGCGGCGGGTGGGCGCGCGGTGGCCGGTGACGAGATGCTGCTGCTCCAGGCCGTCGAGCAGGTTCGGCTCATGACGGGGCGAGATCCCGACGTCGGGGCCATGCGCGGTGCCTTGAGGGCTGAACTCGAATGGAGCAGAGCCGTTCAAGCCTCCGGGGGATCCTGACGAAACACCAGCCGAGGAGTGGGGCTGGCCCACGCCTGATGCATCTGGTGAGGGTCCCATGGAGCTGAGGCTGGTGATGGGCGTTCCGCTCGTCCGTGCCGGGGCTCCCTGGCCTGATCCGGGCACCCCAGGAGGGCCGACACGATGACGATCAACCTCTCCGGCAGCCTGTCCGAGTTCAGCCTGTCCGAGGTGCTGTCGCTCCTCGGGATGGGCGGTCGCACAGCACTCATGCAGGTGACCACCGCCGATGCCGTGGGCACCGTGCACCTGGTCGAGGGCCGGATCTCGTCGGCCACCTCCGACAGCACCCGGGCGAGCCTCCTGCGCGGCATGGTGGCCGCCCTTCCGGTGCCGGCCGACGACCTCGCCCAGGCGTTGACGTCCGAGGAGCCGGTCCGGACGCTGGTGGAGTCCGGCGTCGTGGAGCGGGATGCCGCCCAGCAGGTTGCCTGCGAGCACGCCACCGAGGGGATCGGCGAGATGCTCGACTGGGCGACCGGTGAGTTCGCTGTGTGGGTCGGGATCCATGACCCGGCGGACCTCGGCGTGCGGCTCGAGGTCGAGCAGACACTGGCCGCAGCCGGCCAGCGCGCCCAGGAGTGGCGGGACCTCCGCTCGGCCCTGCCGGAGTCCGACACGGTGCTGGCGCTGGTCTCCGAGGTGGATCAGGCGCCGGTCCTGGACCGTGACGACTGGGTGCTCCTGGCCCGCGTCGACGGACGCCGGACGCTCACCGAGGTGCTGGCCGCGATGGGGGCCTCGCCGTTGGCTGCCGGCCACCGCCTGGTTGAGCTGATGGGTCGGGGCCTGGTGTCGGTGCAGGTGCGCGGCGGCGATGTCGAGCAGCAGCAGGCCAACCAGATGATCGACGCCTTCGAGGCGGGGCCGGTTGACGGGGTGATCGAGCTGGCCGCGGCGCCGGACCCGGAGTTCGTGCCGGACGTGCATGACCTGTTCGTGACCGAGCCCGAGGCCGTGGAGGAGTGGCAGGTCGCCGGATCCGAGCCGTGGGTCGTCGCAGAAGCGGCGCCCGTGGACGGGCTCGACCACGCCGGGCACGTGGCCGAGGAGGAGCACGCACCGGCGGGATGGGCCGCCCTGGTCGCCCCGGAGTTCCCATCCGGACCCGAGGCGGTGATGTCCCAGAGCTTTCCGGAGCAGGTCGAGCCGGTGGCATACGACCTCGACACTCCGCCAGCCGCCGAGTCCCTGACCTTCGACGATCCGACACCGGCGTTCGAGGTGGCGCCCGTGGCGTTCGAGGCCGAGCCGCCGGTCTTCGACCTCGACGTGGACACGAGCGTTTCCGAGCCGGTCGCCTACGACCTGGAGGCCGAGGGCTTCGCGCAGGCGCCCGTTGCCGAAGCGGTCGAGGTGCCGGTCGAGGCCCCGGTTGAGGACGTGGTCGAGGCTCCGGTGTCCTTCGCGGTGGAGCCGGAGGTGGCCCCTGCTGCGGAGTCGTTCTCCTGGTCCCCGTGGGCCCAGGAGATGGGCCTCGGCGAGGCGCCGGTCGCCGCGGCAGAGGTGGCGCCGGTCGGGTACGGCTTTGCGGACATGGTCGAGGACGACCACGGCCCCAGCCACACCGCGGACTACCCGGTGCCGCTGGAGCCCGTTGGGGTCATCGAGTACGGCCAGGACGCGATGGTCGTGGCTGGCCCGGCCGATGAGGTCGCCCAGTTCGTGGAGGTCGCCCAGTTCGTGCCGCAACCGCGTGATCCCGGCGATGGGTTCGCCGATCCTGCTGCGCAGGTGGGAGCCCACGCGGCCAGCCTCGAGGCGGAGAACGGCCCGGACTTCGGCGCCGAAGTGGCCACCGACCACTCGGAGTCTCAGGCCCTCGAGGCGCAGCCCGAGCCGGCCCCCGATCCACTGGCCGGAGGGCTCCTCGCCCAGCTGATGTCCAGCGTCCGAGGACTGTGATGGCTGGGCCGCCCGCAGGGGTGGCCCGGGGCCCGGCACCGGAGATGCGGGGACCCGCGGGGGAGCGTGGGCCGTGAAGCAGTTGGGAGACGTCCTGCTCGAGCGTGGCCTGGCCACGCCCGAACAGGTCTATGAAGCCGGGCAGGAGCAGCGCCGGGTCGGGCGCAGCATGGGCCGGGTCCTGGTGGACCAGGGTGTGCTCAGTGAGGCCGACCTGGTCGCGGCACTGGCTGCCCAGGTCGGGCTGGACTACGTCGACCTCGGCGATGCGCTGATCGACCCGTCGGCCACAGCCCTGGTCCCCGGTTCGCTGTGCCGGCGGCACATGCTGGTCCCGGTGCGGTTCGTGGACGGCAAGCTGGTCATCGCCATGGCCGATCCGGCCAACGTCATCGCGCTGGACGACGTGCGGACGATCGCCCAGGTCGACCTCAAGCCGGTGGTCTCCACGCGCGGGGACGTCATGGCGGCGATCGCGCGTGCCTACCGCGCCGGGGACGAGCTGGACAGCCTCAGCACGGCGATCGAAGTGCGTGCCCCCGAGGAGGAGGACCTCTCCCGGATCAAGGAGGTGGTCGAGGATGCCCCGATCGTCAAGTTCGTGAACCTCCTGATCACCCAGGGCATCCAGGACGGCGCCTCGGACATCCACATCGAGCCGGCTGAGGAGGACATGCGCGTCCGGTTCCGAATCGACGGCGTCCTGCACGAGGTGATGCGCTCGCCGAAGTCGATCCAGTCGGGGGTCACCAGCCGACTGAAGATCATGGCGGAGATCAACATCGCGGAGCGGCGGATCCCCCAGGACGGGCGGCTGTCGGTGAACGCCTACGGTCGCAAGGTGGACCTGCGCGTGGCGACCTTGCCGACCGTGTGGGGCGAGAAGGTCGTCATGCGCATCCTGGACAACACCACAGCGATGCTGGACCTCAAGGACCTCGGGTTCACCGGGGGCAACTTCGATCGCTACCAGACCAGCTATCTCAAGCCCTACGGGATGATCCTCGTGACCGGGCCGACTGGGTCCGGCAAGTCGACCACGCTGTACTCGACGCTGCACCAGATCAACAAGCCCGAGGTGAACATCATCACCGTCGAGGACCCGGTCGAGTACCGGCTCCCCGGCATCAACCAGGTCCAGACCAATGCCAAGGCGGGGCTGACGTTCGCCGCCGCGCTCCGGTCGATCCTGCGCGCGGACCCCGATGTGGTGCTCATCGGCGAGATCCGCGACCACGAGACCGCCCAGATCGCGATCGAAGCATCCCTCACCGGCCACCTCGTGCTCGCCACGCTGCACACCAACGACGCGCCGTCGGCGGTGACCCGCCTGATCGAGATGGGTATCGAGCCGTTCCTCGTCGGGTCGGCGCTGGACTGCGTGCTTGCCCAGCGACTCGCGCGGAGGTTGTGCAGCAAGTGCAAGGAGCCCTACAAGCCGACCCCGGAGACCCTGATCGCGGCTCGCTACCCGTGGAAGCCCGACGAGCCGATCCCGACCCTGCATCGTGCGGTCGGGTGCGCCAAGTGCGCCAAGACGGGGTACAAGGGCCGGGTCGCCCTCCATGAGGTGATGAGCGTCAGCGAGGCGGTCGAGCAGCTCACGGTCGAGCGGGCGTCCTCGGCCGCCATCGAGACCGTGGCGCACTCGGAGGGCATGGTGTCCCTGCGCCTGGACGGCATGCACAAGGTGGAGATGGGGATCACGTCGCTGGACGAGATCCTGCGCGTCGTGGTGTGAGCCGCGGCGGTCAACCGCCACCCCCGTCCCCCGCCGCCCCCGCCCCCCGGCCGCCCCCGCCCCCGAGCAAGATCACGGTTTCGTCCAACTCTCGGGCGCCCCCAGCGGTTTCGTCCAAACCTCGGTCGGCTCCAGGGCCTCGAACTTGGATGAAACCGGCGACCGGCGGTCGGTCCGTGAGCGTTCCTGCTCAAGTCACCCCACCTCCCGCACCGATGCAGCACGCAGAGGGCCCTTGCCCTCGTGGCGTCGATGCGCGGAGGGAACATGGACGAGCTCATCCCCGGGGCGGCCCCAGAGGCAATGGCGCCCCAGAGTGGTCCGCTGGCGGGCGATGTGCGGTGGGGGAGTGCGCCTGTGGCCCACCCCGCGGCAACGCCGATGCCCCCCGCGACTCTTGCGGGCGGGTACCCCGCGCCGATGCCGTCCCCTGCGCCCGTGGCGCCCGTGGCGCCCGTACAGCCCGCTGCGCCCGCTGCACCGACTGCAGGTGCGGTGCCCACAGTGGCGCCCCCGGCCCCCGCACCGATGTCCGCGCCTGCGCCTGCGACGGCCTACGGAGCGCCCCCGGCCAACGCCGCCGCGCACCCCGGGCCACCGCCGGGGTACGCGGCCCCCGCCGGCACCCTGGCGCCGCCGATGGCTCCTGCGCCCACACACCAGCCCGTCCCCGGACTGGCCCCTGACCTGCGGGGCGCGGATGTCGGACTTGCCCCCGAGGCGCCGGGGGCCGCTCCGATCCCCGAGGTCCGCATCGCGGAGTCGCAGGAGACGGCCTACACCCGGCTGTCCACCGAGGACGAGATCCGCCAGGACGACTTCTCCCTGGCCGAGGCCCTGGTGACGATGCTCGAGATGCGTGGCTCGGACCTGCACCTCACGGCCGGCGCGCCGCCAACCGTCCGCGTGGATGGCAGCCTGCGGCCGATTCCGGAGACTGCGCCGCTCACTCCGGACACGATCCAACGCGTCATGTACTCGATCGCCACCCAGCAGCAGCGGGAGCGCTTCGAGGAGACCCTCGAGCTCGACTTCTCCTACGCACTGCCTGAGGTCGCCCGGTTCCGGGTGAACCTGTACAAGCAGCGCGATTCGCTGGGAGCGGCGTTCCGCGTCATCCCGTTCGAGATCAAGACCATCGAGCAGCTCGGCATGCCCCCCGCCATGGCCAACTTCGCGGCCATGCCCCGTGGGTTCGTCCTCGTCACGGGGCCGACCGGGTCGGGCAAGTCCACGACACTGGCGGCGCTGGTCGACCAGGCCAACCGCACGCGCAACGAGCACATCATGACCGTCGAGGATCCGATCGAGTTCCTCCACACGCACAAGAGCTGCCTGGTCAACCAGCGCGAGGTGGGGGAGGACACGTACTCGTTCGCCAACGCGCTGAAGCACGTGCTGCGCCAGGACCCCGACATCATCCTCGTCGGCGAGATGCGCGACCTCGAGACGATCCAGGTCGCGCTCACCGCGGCCGAGACCGGTCACCTCGTGTTCGCGACCCTGCACACCCAGGACGCGGCCCAGACCATCGACCGCGTCATCGACGTCTTCCCGCCCAGCCAGCAGCAGCAGATCCGCCAGCAGCTGGCCGGCACGCTGCAGGCCATCGTCTGCCAGACGCTGTGCAAGACCATGGACGGCCGCGGCCGGGTCGGCGGCGACCGAGGTGCTCGTGGCCACCCCCGCCATCCGCAACCTGATCCGCGAGGGCAAGACCCACCAGATCTACTCAGCCCTCCAGGCCGGGGCAACCCACGGGATGCACACCCTCGACCAGAACCTGGCGGAGCTGGTGAAGGCGGGCCGGATCAGCTACGACACGGCCTTCGAGAAGTGCCACCACGTGGAGGACTTCACGCGGATGGCCGGACGGCGCTAGGGAGCGGACATGGCCAAGACCCTGGACTACGAGTACGCGGTCCGTGACCGCTCGGGCAAGATGGTGCGCGGCAAGCTCAAGGCCGAGTCGCCTGCGGTGGTCGCCACGCGGCTGAAGTCGATGGGCTATGCGCCGGTGTCGATCACCCAGGCCAATGCGGGCCTCAAGCGGGACATCATCATCCCGGGTTTCGGCAACAAGGTCGGGCTCAAGGACCTGGCGATCATGTCCCGGCAGTTCGCCACGATGGTCAACTCCGGGCTGTCGCTGCTGCGCTCGCTGACGATCCTCGAGGAGCAGACCGAGTGCAAGCCGCTGGCCAAGGTGCTGGCCCAGGTGCGCACCGAGGTCGAGGGCGGCCGTGCGCTCAGCGACGCGCTCGCGGTGCACCCCACGGTGTTCCCGCCCCTGATGGTCAACATGTGCCGTGCGGGCGAGGTCGGCGGGTTCCTCGACAAGTCGCTCCTGCAGGTGGCGGCCAACTACGAGGCCGAGGTCAAGCTGCGCGGCAAGGTGAAGTCCGCGATGACCTACCCGGTCGTCGTGGCGGTGATGGCGGTCCTGGGCGTCACCGGGATGCTGCTGTTCATCGTCCCCACGTTCAAGGAGATGTTCACGTCGCTGGGCGGAACCCTGCCGGCGCCCACCCGGTTCCTGGTGTTCCTGTCGGAGCTGCTCAAGGCGACCATGCCCCTCGTCATCCTGACGCTCGATCGTCCTCGGCGTGCTGTGGAAGAAGTTCCATCGGCACCCGCGGGTCCGCAACGTGGTGGACCCGCTGAAGCTGAAGATGCCGGTGTTCGGCAAGCTGTTCCAGAAGATCTCGGTGGCGCGGTTCACCCGCAACCTCGGGACGATGATCAGCTCCGGGGTGCCGATCCTGCAGGCCCTGGACATCGTGGCCGACACGACCGGCAACGTCGTGGTCGGCCGTGCCGTGCGCGACGTCCAGGAGAGCGTCCGGCAGGGCGAGTCGTTGGCCCGGCCGCTGCTGGACCACCCGGTGTTCCCCCCGATGGTGGTGCAGATGATGTCCGTGGGTGAGGACACCGGCGCCCTGGACGAGATGCTGCGCAAGATCAGCGAGTTCTACGACCAGGAGGTCGAGGCCACCACGGAGGCCCTGACGTCGCTGATCGAGCCCCTGATGATCGCCGTGATGGGTGTCGTCATCGGCGGCATGATCATCGCCCTGTACATGCCGATCTTCAAGGTCTTCGACCTGATCCAGTGAGACGAGGCGACGTGTCCGGGTCTGCACGCTGCGCGTCAGTGACCGGAACGTCCAGAGCATGAGGAGAGTGGCTGAGTCATGACGGCTGCGGATACGCGGTGAACGGTTCGATCGCGTGACCGCAGTGACGCCGGGTTCACCCTGGTCGAGTTGCTCGTCGTCCTCATGGTCATCGGGATCCTGGCCGTCCATCGCCATCTCGGTGTTCCTGCGCCAGCGGGACAAGGCGCTGGGATGCGGAGGTCATCGGCGACCTGCGAGGTGCGGCCACAGCCCAGCACACCTTCCTCGCCGCGAACGACTCCAGAGGCGTTCGCCACGGATGTGGCGGGCCTGGTCTCGTGCTGGGTTCGCGCCATCACCGGGCGAGGCCTACTTCGGCCGGTGTTCGCCATGAGCGTGAGCGTCGAACGGGAGCCGATGCCTTCTGCCTGACCGCACGGTCTGCGATCCGGGACGTACTTCGGCTTCGGCAGCGGCGCAGGCCTGGTGTCAGTGCCGATCGCCGCTCGACCCGGTGACCTGTTCGTAGAGCCGAGCCGCTGATGCGGTCCGAGCAGCCGTCCGCCTGAGGCGTCGAAGTCGGTCTGCCCAGTTGAGCTGGATCGCCTGCAGTGCGCGCATCGTCCAGCGCAGTCGAGGGCCTTCACCCGATCGGGTGACACGGAGAATCGAGATTCAAGAGCCCCGAATGCCGGGTCCGATGAACTCCACTGTCCGGACCCAAGCCGGGCCTCACGTCACACACACAAGGAGCAACACATGTTGGAGAAGCTGCGCAAGGAGCGGGGCGACGAGGGCTTCACCCTCATCGAGCTCCTGGTCGTCATCATCATCATCGGCATCCTCGCCGCCATCGCCATCCCGGTCTTCCTGAACCAGCGCCAGAAGGGCTGGGAGGCTGCTGTGCAGTCCGACCTGCGCAACGCGGCCACCGCCCAGGAGACCTGTCCTGACCGATTGCGCCGACACGTCAGACGGCGACAGCATGCCCGACCGTTGGCGGACCGCCGACTGGCGCACTAGGCCTCGACTGCCGGCTTCAAGTACTCGGCCGCCAGCAACTACGCAGCGGCGCGGCAGACATCGACGGTCGCAGCGGCGAACGGCGGCGATGAGCTACTGCATGGTCGCATCGCCAACGGCCGCGAACGTCGTTCCAGTACGACAGCCGGGTGGTCTGACGTGAACGTGAGTCCGGCGGCTGGACTGCAACGGCGCAGCGGCCCGGCCTGCCCGTGATCTATCTGCACCACTGAACGACGAAGGCCCCGGACCGCGAGGTCCGGGGCCTCTCGGCCGTCGCGTCCGACGGCACTCGCAGCTGCAGGCGGGCTCGCGTGCTCGGGCAGGATCGGCAGCAGGCGTGCCGGTCTCAGCCTACGTCCCCGCGCACTGCCGATAACACCCGCATGGGACGCTCCCCGTTCGTTCGCCTGCGCCGTCGGCTCGCCGCCGACAACGGCTTCTCGCTGATCGAGGCGGTCGTCGCGCTGTCCATCCTCGCGCTGGTGTCCACTTCCTTCACCTATGGGATGAATCTCGCCCTGCGGGTCACCCGGGACGACCGCCTGCGGCAGCAGGCCACACACCTCGCCGAGCGCGAGCTGGAGATCGTGCGCAACGAGTTCCAGCACTCCGACGAGACGGGCCAGCTCGGCGTCCTGCCAGGCGGGACCGGGTCACCAACGATGCGCCGCTGCCCGGGGGGCACCAAGGGCGAGCCGCTCTGGCCATCGACGGCCGGGAGTTCGTCGTCGAGCGGACGAACAGCATCCAGCTCAAGGGCAACGGGGAGAGCCCGTGCGACGGCGGTGGCTCGGTGGACTACCTGACCGTCGCGGTCAACGTCGAGGTCTCGTGGAGCGACTCGGGCCAGGCCCACACCGTCGAGAGCAACACCCTCTGACACCGATGAAGGGCGTTGAGGGCGAAGTCGGCTACATCGCGGCCAAGCTCACCGACTCAGCCGGCGGGGGTACCGAGAACGTGTCGTGTTCGCCACCGGGCCGTCGGCACCCAGCCACCCAGTACACGGCCGCCGATGGGTGCGCGGTCTTCATGTTCTCCAACGCTGGGGACTACACGCTGGAGCTGAACGCGCGCGGCTACGTCAACCACGAGGGGTTCCAGACATCCGCGAAGACCGCGACCCTGGAGAAGGGCAAGCTGAAGGTGATGCCGTTCTCCTACGACCGGGCGGCGAGCCTGTCGGTGGACTACGCCACTGCATCTGGGCATTCCCTGCCCACGACGTTGCCCGGAGTCACATTGTTCAATTCCGGTTTGCCGTCGGGGGCGAGCTGCATGTCGTGCCGAATGGCGATGCAGTCGTGGTAGGCGGGTTGTGGCCATTCCCGGACGGGTACTCGGTCTGGGCCGGGTACCTGTGACCAGAGCGACCCTGCGCGTTCGGCGAATCTCGCGTCCCACCGCGATCCACGTGGCTGCGGGTGCAACTGAGGAGGCATCGGTGTACCTGGCTCCTGTCGTGGTGCGCACGGTGACGGACGTCTGCGTGGGGTGCAGGATCCGGAGCGGGGTGACGCTAGTGGCCACTGCCGAGGACCCCGCGGGATGTGACCTGACGAGCTCGAGCCTGAACTGGGGGCCACGCGGGCGCGGATGGCACCTGCAACTCTCCCTGCCCGCTGGTTCCTGGCTGGTCGAGCCCGAGGCTGCCTACCTGTGCTGACAGTCCCGTCGACGGATCCGCGGCTGCCCCGAGGACACCGGGACCTGTTGTGGTCGACGACCCCGATGGTGGGTCCCCGGATCCGGCCACAGTCGTCACGCTGCCCGACATGGTGGTGATGCTCCCATGAGCGCGCGGCCGTGCAAGGTATGCGACAACGACGCTGGGGCGACGCGGGTATGACACTGGTCGAACTGATGGTCACCATCACCCTGATGACCGCCGTGGTCGCCGTCGTGGCCGGTGGGCTGGTCACGGCGACGCAGCTCTGGGCTCCAACTCGACTGCGCCTCGAGGAGGTTGGGGAGAACCGGTGGCGATGGAGGCGATGACGAAGACCATGCGCACGGCGGTGGAGCCCCGCCTGCTGGGCGCAGCCGCGACGCTGCGGCGTTCATCCAAGGTGACGCGAAGCAGGTGGTCTTCTACGCCGCACTGTCGTCGCATGGTCGAGCCCACCGGCGCCGGGGCTGACCCGCTACGGCCCGGCCAAGGTGAGCTACTCCGCTGACCGGCGGGAACCTGGTGGAGACCTATCAGCTGCCTGACCCGCACCTGCCCACCGACCGTGACTACAAGTACTGCGCCGCGGGCTCGACCGGGTGTGAGATCCGTACCCGGGTGGTCGCCCAGCACATACGTGGACGGCCCGTCTTCACCTACTACGGTGAGAGCGGGGCCGACGTTGCCGGTGCCCCTGTCCCGGACAGCCTCGAGGCGGTTGACAGCATCGACATCGTGCTCACTTCCCAGACCGGCGACGGCACCGAGGTATCCACGGTCGTGTCCCGCGTGAGCCTGGTGAACTCGGCGAGAACCCGACGGCCTCGCCAACCCCGAGCCCGTGAAGTGGTGATCGTGATGACAGGACCTGCCCGGCGCGCCGCTGCCGACGAGCGCGGCATGGCGATGATGATGGTGCTCGGGTTCATGCTCATGGCCGGTGATCGTGGCGGCGGCGCTGTCCTACGCTGCTTCACAGCAGCCGCAGGCCGCCTGAGGGTCCAGGACCGTGCGGGCGCTTGCCGCGGCCCAGGCGGGGATCGACCACTACTTGGGCCATCTGAACCAGGACCGCAACTACTTCGTCGACGTGGACTGCGACAACCCCGCCTTGGCGGGCCCCAACCCGGATCCGGATGGTCCTCAACAACTGCGGGTGGAACTCATCGACACCCGTTGGCTGGGTCACGGTCCAGCCAGGACGACGCCGAAGTCCGCGGTGTTCCACTACGACGTCGACTCACACCGGCATGGACCAGTTCACGATCTGGCTGTCCTCGACCGGGCGCGCCGGGAAGCGTCGCGCCGTACGCTGCAGGCCAAGATCAGCATCGCCGGATCCCAGCGATACCTGTACGTCACCGACTTCGAGGACGCCGACCCGGAGAACACCGTCATGCTACGCACCACCGGCACCGCACGACGACTGCGGCGGGAGCGGGGTCACCTCGGCCAAGTACTGGTGGCAGCCGACCGGCAACGAACGACAAGCGGCGCTCTCCGGGACTGCCGGGAGATCCGTTCATGCGGCGGGGATATCCTCGATGGCCCTGTGCACTTCAATGACATGCCTGCTGATCAACGGGCACGCCAATTTCGAGCAGGGCTTCACCACCTACCCGCCGGCATGCCCGAAGACGGCCGTGACCAGCGCCTCCGCGGCCAAGGACAGGTGCTTCCGAGGGACGGGCAACCCCTCACTGAGCACCAAAGGGCGCCCGCTGGGCCAACGTCAATGCGTGCCCGACACCACGGGCGACCTCGTCAACAAGCCCGGCTGCCAGTTCACCGGCGATACCCGGATCCGGTTCAAGTCCGACGGCACGATGGATGTCTGGAACACGATGTCCGCCGGCAACGGATCGGGCCTTCGTGGGGAACCCGGCCGTGGATCACCAGTGCGCCCAACTGCGGGATCTGCTGCCTCACTACAAGCCAGCCTCCGGTCAGAAGCACCCGGCGGCGCAAGCAGAACGTCCCGGTGCCAGACGGCATGGTGATCTTCGTGCAAGAACGCCGCCAACTCGCGCCACGTGCGTCCCGGGCCAGATCGTCAACGGCGGCGGCATCGGGCAGCGCGGCAAGGACGTGATCCCGACGGCGGGCAATCGGCTTCACGACCGACGTCTCCTACCTGAACCCCACCAAGGTGGTATCGACCAAGCAGCCGCACGGCACCGTGGCAGCGCGGTCCCCACCGGTGAGTCACTCACCCGAAGAAGTTCGACTGCGGTCTCGGCAACGTCTACATCGAGGGAACGGTCAAGGGCCGGGTCACGATCGCGGCGCGAGAACAACGTCGTCGTCACCGGCGACCTGGCAATCGCGAACACCCCGGTGGGCGCATCGCCACTCGCAAGGACGCGTCCGACATCGTCGGGCTCGTCGCTCAGAACTCAGTGGTCGTCTACCACCCGGTGTCGAGTCGGTAGTTGGACGGTCACCCCCGCCAAGGGAAAGGCCAGCGGGGCCACCAATCCAACTGCGGTTCGAGTCCGACAGCACTCCCGAGCGGCGGGAAGGCCGGTGCATCATGCACCTACACGGCGGGGGGTGGTAGGTCGAACATCGACTACATGTCCCGTCCGGTGGGCGGCGATCCTCACCGGTGGATCTATGCCAGCATCCAGACCTTGGCTCACTCGTTCTGGGTGGCAAGAAGCACGTTGGATCTACGCGAGCATCCAGACCTGGCTCACTCCTTCTGGGTCGAGAGCTACACAGGGGACCCCACCGGCATCCTGAGCGTACGTGGCTCCATCGCCCAGCGCTGGCGCGGGCATCGTGGGCCTGGTCAGGATCGGCACGGCTACATCAAGGACTACTCCTACGACAAGCGGCTGCAGACAACCTCGCCGCCGTACTTCCCGCCCTGGGCGAACGGCGAGTGGGCTGCGGAGACCACCGGCGAGCTGCCGACACCGGACAGCATCCAGTGACGTCAGATTCGCGAGCCTGCCATAGGGTGACCTGGTGGCATTCGTCCTGTTCGTCGGAGTTCTCGGCCTGCTGATCGGCTCCTTCCTCAACGTCGTCATCTGGCGCGTGCCGAGGGGGGAGTCGATCGTCTCGCCGCCCTCGCACTGTCCCGGATGCGACGCGGAGATCCGGCCGCGGGACAACATCCCGGTGCTCTCCTGGCTGCTGCTGAAGGGCCGGTGCCGGAACTGCGGGACGCACATCAGCGCGCGCTATCCGGCCGTGGAGCTGCTCACGGGTGTGCTGTTCGCCGCAATGGCCGCCCGCTTCGCGCTGTCCTGGGAGCTCCCGGCTTACCTCTACCTCACAGCGGTCGGGGTCGCCCTGGCCTTCATCGACCTGGACACCAAGCGGCTGCCGAACGCCCTGACCCTGCCCTCCTATCCCATCCTCGCCGGGTTGCTGCTCATCCCGGCCATCCTCCAACCGGCGTGGCCGGACCTCGTTCGGGCGTTCCTCGGCGGCCTGGCGCTGTTCGCGCTTCTACCTCATCACCGCGCTGATCTACCCGGCCGGCATGGGCATGGGGGACGTGAAGCTGGCCGGCGTGCTCGGCATGGCCCTGGGCTGGCTGGGCTGGGGGGTTCTGATCGTCGGAGGCTTCCTGGGCTTCGTGTACGGCGCGATCATCGGGCTGGCGCTCATGGTCGGCCGCCGTGCCGGACGGCGCACCGCCATCCCGTTCGGACCGTTCATGGTCGCCGGGGCACTCACCGCCATCCTGGTGGGGGCGCCGGTCGTGTCCTGGTATGCCGGGCTCCTGACGGTCTGAGGCCAACCCTTCAAGTGCGCCGCCCCAGCGGCCGATTCCTTCACCAGTTCCTCGTGAAGGAGAGTGCCGTGAGACGTCGGACGACGATCGGGCTGGATATCGGGACATCCAGCGTGCGCGCTGCAGAGGTGTCCTTCAAGGGCTCCACCCCGCAGCTGCTGCACTTCGGCCAGCTGGCACTGCCGGCGGGAGCCGTGGTGGACGGCGAGGTTGTGGACTCAGCCGCTGTGACGGCCGCGCTCGTGGAGCTGTGGCGGGGCGGTGGGTTCTCGCACCGCAAGGTTGCCCTGGGTGTGGCCAACCCCCGGGTGGTCATCCGTCAGGCGGAGGTGCCCTACTACGACTCCCACGCGGAACTGCGCAAGGCGCTGCCGCTGGTGGTCGGCGACCAGGTCCCCATCGATGCCTCCACCGCCGTCCTGGACTTCGCCCCCCTGGAGGAGATCCGCGCCAGCGACGGGTCGCGCTCGCTGAGTGGGCTGCTCGTGGCCGCGGTCGAGGAGATGGTGTCCAAGGCTATGGATGCGGTGATCGCGGCGGGGCTCACCCCGGAAGTGGTGGACCTCAGCTCCTTCGCGGTGCTGCGAGCCGCCGCGTGGGGACCTGGACTGGGTCTCGACCAGCACCCTGAGGCGGTCGTCGACATCGGGTCGGACCTGACCAGCATCGTGGTGCACGAGGACGGCACGCCGAGGTTCGTGCGGATCCTGTTGCACGGGGGCAGGTCGATCACCTCCGCGCTGATGAGTGACATGGGACTGAGCCTCGTCGAGGCCGAGCAGGTCAAACGGGAGGTCGGACTCGTCGGGGACGGCCCGTCCGATGCCGGCGCCCGTCGGGTGATCGCCAGGGTGGCCGGGGACCTCGTCGACGAGATCCGCGGTTCCCTGGACTACTTCGCCGCCTCGTCGAACCATGGGGCGGTCACCCGGGTCGTGGTCAGCGGCGGGACTGCGCGGCTCGCCGGCCTCGTGGAGCTGATGAGCGAACGACTGCGCCTGCAGGTTGAGTACGGCTCTGCATTCGGTGGTCTCGACGTGAGCCGCTCGGGCCTGAGCCCAGCGCAGCTGCACTTCGTTGACCCGATCGCGGTTGTGCCCGTGGGTCTCGCCCTGGGAGGTGCGGCATGAGCATGCAGTCCGGGCGAGAACCGAGTCCGTCGACCAGGTGATGAGCCGAGGTGCCGGTCCTCGAGCGAGGCGCCGATCCCCAGCAGGCTGGTGGCCCTTGCGCGTGTGAACCTCATGCCCAACTCCTACGCCCGGCGTGCTGCCGTGCGGCGGGCCAAGGTGTGGGCCATCGCGGCTCTACTGGGTGCGCTGCTGGTCGCCGCGCTGCTGTTCCTCGTGAGCTGGCAGAAGGCGACCTCCGCGCAGGAGCGGCTCGACCAGGCGACCTTCGAGCGCACCATCCTGCAGACGGAGGCCTCACGCTACTCGGGCGTCCCCCGGGTGTTCGCGGCGGTCAACAGCGCCCAGGGGCAACTCGTGGTGGCGATGGGTAACGAGGTCCGGTGGTCGTTCTTCCTCAACGACCTGGCGCTGACGATGCCCGCGGGCGTGAGCCTGAACTCCCTGGACGCCACGGTGATCGGGCCCGGCCAGACGACCGAGACCACGGGCGATGGCCAGGTAGGCGCCAAGGTGGGCAACCTGTCGGTGACCGGCAAGGCGCTGACCTACAACAGCGTCGCCAACTGGCTCGACTCACTGGCGAAGATGGACACGGTTGCTGATCCGTACGTCTCGGGGTTGGCCGCCACGGAGGAGGAGGGCACGGACATCGTGTCCTTCAGCTCGACCGGGGACATGACCACCGAGACCCTGTCCGGTCGGTACACGCAGGAGGAGACACCATGAGCGTGCGCATGTGGCGGATCGCCACGGCCGTGGGGGTCGTCGCGATCCTGGTGGCCACCTGGATGCTGCTGGTGGGTCCGCAACGGGCCAAGGCCGCGGAACTCGAGGTCGAGACGGCCAGCCAGCAGGCGGCGTCCCAGCAACTCGAGTCACGCATCTCGCTGCTGAAGAAGCAGAGCGAGGAGTTGCCCGCGCAGGAGGCCAAGCTCGCGGCGATCCAGCAGCGGATCCCGGCCACCAGCTCGATCCCAACCCTCATCCGAACCCTGAGCGGGCTCGCCTCCGGGGCGAACGTGAAGGTCACCGCCCTGGACCCGGCCCGGCCGGCACCGATCGTGATCGCCGTCCCTGAGCCGGTCGCCACGGCAGCACCGGACGACGAGGGGACCGACGACGAGGCCGCGGATTCGGCAGCCCCGCCGCCGGCTCCTGAGACCCCGACTGTGCAGGCCGTGGGCCTGTCCATCGCAGTCTGCGGCGACTTCGCCCAGATCCGAAACTACCTCGGCGAGCTCGAGTCGATGCGGCGTGTGGTCGCGGTCTCCGGCCTGTCGATCTCCAAGGGCACATGCGGCAAGTCCGAGGCGGAGTCGTTGCAGGCCCAGATCACCGCGAGTGCATTCACGATGCCGCCCGTCGACACCGCATCCCTCGAGGGCGCCGCAGCAGCGGCCACGGGCACCAATTCCGCGACGACGGAGGCAAGCTGATGAGTGAGCAGATCCTCGACAGGCCCGCGCCGGCACTGCCCGCGCAGGAGCCGCCGAAGAAGCGCTCGTCGCGCATGTTCCTGGTGGTGGGGGGTTCGGTCATCGCCGGGCTCATCCTGGGTGGTGCCTTCCTCCTGCTCCGCCCCTCCGAGGACCCGCTCGCCGGTCCTGCCCTTCCTGCGGCACCTGCGGCCGCGCAGGGCAACGAGGGCGCAGAGCCCGGGGCTGACCCGGCCGCGACCGACGTCGAGGGCGCTGCCGGCGCAGCAGATGGCGAGGCTGCAGCCGAGGGGACAGCTGAGGAGCCGACCGGGACCAAGCGCATCCGGTTGACCAGCCGCAACCCCTTCGCTCCTCTCGTGGCCAAGGCCGCGCCCGCCCCTGAGAAGGCAGCCGAGGCTGCGCCGGCAGCGGAGGCAGCGGCCCCCAAGCCCGCGAGCGGTGGGACGATCTCCGCCCTGACGGTCTCGCCGCTGGGCAACTCCGTGAAGCTCAAGCTGGACGGCAAGAAGTACACCGTTGAAGAGGGCGAGGCCTTCGCCAAGTCCTACCGGCTCTACGACATCTTCAACGCCAACTGCGCGGGCTTCCTCTACGGCGACCAGAACGCGGTCGTCTGTGAGGGCGACTCTGTTCAGATCGGCTGAGGCAGACCTCGACGCCGGGACGGGGCGCGGCGACTGAAGCCCGCCCCGGCGGAATCGGGCGGTGCCCCGAGCCCGCGCCAGGACCGCGGCGAGTCGGACACCTGTGCCCGTCCGCGCCAGGCGCTGTCCGGATCGGATCGATCCAGCCGGCGGCCAGAGCGCCGGGCTCCCGCTGCTCACGGCGCCGGTGGGCATCGCGCCGGCATGACAGAATCGGGCAATGCTTCGATGGTTGACTGCCGGCGAGTCGCACGGCCAGGCCCTGGTCGGCGTGCTCGAGGGGATGCCGGCCGATGTCGCGATCACCACCGCCGACATCGCCCGTGAGCTGCAGCGCCGCCGTCTCGGTGTCGGCCGCGGCGCCCGGATGAAGTTCGAGGCCGACGAGATCCGCGTGATCGGCGGTGTCCGGCACGGGCGCACCATGGGCGGACCGGTGGCGATCGAGGTGGGCAACAGCGAGTGGCCCAAGTGGGTCGAGGTGATGTCGTCGGATCCCGTCGATCCTGAGGTCCTCGACGCCCAGGCCCGCAACGCGCCCCTGACCCGTCCGCGCCCCGGGCACGCCGACCTCGCGGGGATGCAGAAGTACGGCTTCGACGAGTCCCGCCCGATCCTGGAGCGCGCCTCGGCGCGGGAGACCGCCGCACGGGTCGCGCTCGGTGCGGTGGCCAAGGCGTTCCTCCACGACGTGCTCGGCGCGAGTGTCATCAGCCACGTGGTGGAGATCGGGTCCGTGGCGGTGCCGTCGGGCACGCCCCTGCCCACGCCGGCGGACCTCGACGCGATCGACGCCGACCCCGCCCGGTGCGCCGACCCGGCGACCGCCGCCCGCATGGCCGAGGAGGTTGAGGCCGCCCGGCGCGACGGCGACACCCTTGGCGGGATCGTCGAGGTGCTGGTCGACCACCTGCCCCCGGGCCTGGGCTCGCACGTGCACTGGGACCGCCGGCTCGACGCCCGCCTCGCGGGCGCGCTCATGGGCATCCAGGCGATCAAGGGTGTCGAGGTCGGCGACGGCTTCGAGCTCGCGCGCACGCGCGGGTCGATGGCCCACGACGAGATCCTGCCCGACGGCCCGGGCCGGGTACGTCGGGCCTCGGGACGCGCCGGAGGCACCGAGGGTGGCATGAGCACCGGTGAGCTGCTGCGGGTGCGTGCGGCCATGAAGCCGATCGCGACCGTCCCGCGGGCGCTGCGCACCGTGGACGTCGCCACCGGCGAGGAGGCCCGCGCCAACAACCAGCGCTCGGACGTGTGCGCGGTCCCGGCCGCCGGTGTCGTCGCCGAGGCGATGGTGGCGCTCGTGGTGGCCGACGCCGTGCTGGAGAAGTTCGGCGGAGACAGCGTGACTGAGACCCGTCGCAACGTCGAGGGCTACCTCGCAGGCCTGGCTGTCCGATGAGCGCGGACGACGGAGCCACCGTTGCTGTGCACGGAATCGACAACGAAAGTGCCGATTCCGTGCACAGCAACCGGACTGGACCTGTCGTCGTGCTCGTCGGGGTGCCAGGTGCGGGTAAGTCGACCGTGGGCGCCGCCCTCGCGCAGCGCCTGGGCGTCGGCTTCCGGGACACCGATGCCGACGTCGAGGCCACCACCGGGCGCGTGATCGCCGACATCTTCGTGGAGTCCGGCGAACCGGAGTTCCGCCGGCTGGAGGCGGCTGCGGTCGCGACGGCCCTGACTGACCACCACGGCGTCCTGTCGCTCGGCGGGGGAGCGGTGACCGACGCCGCAACCCGCGCGGCGCTGGCCGGGCGACCGGTGGTGTGGCTGCGCGTCGGGCTCGCCGCCGCGTCGCAGCGGGCCGGTCTGTCCGGTGCGCGCCCGGTGCTCCTGGGCAACGTCCGCGCGCAGATGAAGGCGCTGATGGATGCCCGCGCCCCGCTCTACACCGAGGTCGCCCAGGTGATCGTGGACACCGACGAGCTGACGGTGGATGAGACGGTTGGGGCGATCCTCGCCGGCCTCGGCGTGACCGCAGCCCACGATCGGCAGGCCCGGGCATGACCGACTCGACCCGGATCACCGTCGCCACCGCGCGCCCGTACGCCGTGGTCGTGGGGCGAGGCCTTCTCGGGGAGCTGCCCGGGATGCTTGGACCGGACGCCCAGCGCGTGGCGATCATCCATCCGGCTGCCCTGCGCACGTCGGCCGAGGCCGTCCGCGAGGACCTCCTGGCCGCCGGGTACACCGCGATCCTGATCGAGACCCCGGACGCCGAGGACGCCAAGACCGCCCAGGTCGCGGCCTTCTGCTGGGGCGTGCTGGGCCAGGCCGGGTTCACCCGCTCGGATGCGATCGTCAGCGTCGGTGGGGGAGCCACGACGGACCTCGCCGGGTTCGTCGCCGCCACATGGCTGCGCGGCGTTCGCGTGGTGCACGTGCCCACGACCCTGCTCGCGATGGTCGACGCAGCGGTCGGGGGCAAGACCGGGATCAACACCGCTGAGGGCAAGAACCTCGTCGGCGCGATCCACGAGCCCTCGGGCGTGCTGTGCGACCTCAACTCGCTGGACACCCTGCCGCGCAACGACCTGGTCGCAGGCATGGCCGAGGTGGTCAAGGCGGGGTTCATCCGCGACACCGCGATCCTCGACCTCGTCCGGACCGATCCCGCAGCCGCCACCGACCCGACGAGCCCCGCCCTGCGTGAGCTCATCGAGCGGGCGATCCGGGTCAAGGCCGACGTGGTGGCCGGCGACCTGCACGAGACATCACGCGCGCTCGGCGGTCGCGAGATCCTCAACTACGGCCACACCCTCGGCCACGCCATCGAGCGCGCCGAGCGCTACCGCTGGCGGCACGGCGCTGCGGTGTCGGTCGGCATGGTGTTCGCCGCGGAGCTGGCCTTCCTCGCCGGTCGGATCGGTGAGGCTGACGTCGACCTGCACCGCGAGGTCCTGACATCCCTCGGGCTGCCCGTGTCGTACGGCGGGTCCTCATGGCCCGCGCTGTCGGAGGCGATGATGGTCGACAAGAAGGCCCGGGGCAGCCGGCTTCGGTTCGTGATCCTCGACGCGATCGGCTCGCCGATCTTCCTGGACGGCCCCGACCCCACGCTCCTACTGGCGGCCTACGGCCAGATCGCCGACTGAGCCCCGCCCCGCCCCCGGCGGCGCCGCCCCGCTGCCCCGCGGCCGCCCCGCCCCGCTGCCCCGCGGCCGCCCCGCCCCGCCGGCCGCCCCGCCCCGCGGCCGCCCCAAGATCCCGACTTCATCCAACTCCCGGGCCGAACCCGCGCACGAGACTTGGAGCAACCGGCGAACACCGCACGAGACTTGGAGCAAACCGTGATCTTGGCGGGGGTGGGTCGGCTCGGTGGTTGGGTAGGGTCGGGGTATGCGGCGTGTTCTGGTGCTCAATGGTCCCAACCTCGGTCGGCTTGGCAGTCGGGAGCCCGACGTGTACGGCTCGACGACCTTCGCCGACCTGGCCCAGCAGTGCGTGGCACACGGGGCTTTCCACGGTCTGGAGGTCGATGTGCGCCAGACCGACTCCGAGTCCGAGCTGATCGGCTGGCTGCACGAGGCCGCTGACGGCCACGTCCCGGTCGTGCTCAACCCCGCCGCGTTCACGCACTACTCCTACGCGCTGCGCGACGCGGTGGCGATGCGCACGGCGGCCCTGATCGAGGTGCACATCAGCAACCCGCACGCGCGTGAGGAGTTCCGGCACACGTCGGTCATCTCCGCGGTCGCCACCGGCGTCATCGCCGGCTTCGGCGTCCAGTCCTACCTGCTCGCCCTCGACGCGATCGCCACCACGCCGCTATAGCTCCACACCGGCCGCCACCTCGGTGCAGACCCTCCCGAAACGTACAGACCCTCCCCGCGAGACGGGAGGGTGTGAACCTACCGGGAGGGTTTGCGCGGGGAGCGGCGCGACCGGTGGGGCGGGGCGTGGATGGGGGCCGTGCATCGCTGATGATTCGGGACAGCCACGCCCAGCCGGTACCCTTGAAGCCTGGGCTCCGCCCGAACCTCACCACCACCTATCTGGGAGAACCATGGCCACGACCAACGACCTCAAGAACGGCCTCGTGCTCAACATCGACGGCCAGCTCTGGACCGTGGTCGAGTTCCAGCACGTCAAGCCCGGCAAGGGTCCGGCGTTCGTGCGCACCAAGCTCAAGAACGTGCTGTCCGGCAAGGTCGTCGACAAGACGTTCAACGCCGGCCTGAAGGTCGAGACCGCCAACGTCGACAAGCGCGACATGACCTACCTGTACAAGGACGGCACGGACTTCGTGTTCATGGACCTGCAGTCCTACGACCAGCTGCACATCAGCGGCGAGGTTGTCGGCGACGCCGAGAAGTACCTGCTCGAGAACCAGAACGCCCTGGTCGCCACCAACGAGGGCGTCCCGCTGTACGTCGAGCTCCCGGCGTCTGTGGAGCTGGAGATCACCTACACCGAGCCCGGCCTGCAGGGGGACCGCTCGACCGGGGGCACGAAGCCGGCCACGCTCGAGACCGGCGCGGAGATCCAGGTGCCGCTGTTCGTCGAGCAGGGCACGAAGGTCAAGGTCGACACCCGCGACGGGTCCTACCTCGGCCGCGTGAACTGACCTGTGACCGCACGTGGCAAGGCCCGAAAGCGCGCCCTGGACATCCTCTACGCCGCTGAACTGCGTGGGGTGTCGCCGCTGATCGTGCTGGCGGAGAAGCCGCTGGCGGAGGGCTCGGCGCAGTCCCAGCCGAAGCCCAACCCGTACGTGGCCACGCTCGTGGAGGGTGTTGTCGCGCACCAGGCGCGGATCGACGAGCTGCTCAGCACGTACTCGTCGGGCTGGGCGCTGGACCGGATGCCCGCCGTGGACCGCAACATCCTTCGCATCGGCGTCTTCGAGCTGCTGTGGTGCGACGACGTCCCCGATGCGGTCGTGATCGACGAGGCCGTGAGCCTCGCCCGTGGGATCTCCACCGACGAGTCCCCGGCCTTCGTCAACGGGGTCCTCGCCCGGATCCTCGACCTGCGCCCGCGCCTGGCCGTCTGAGCCGCCCGGGGGCGTCCCGACTGCGCCCGCGGCTCCGCGGACCCCGCCGCCATGTCGGCTGGCCCGCGCTCACGGCTTTCGGTCCGCTTTCGCGCGGACCGACGCGGCTCGTCCGCTTCTCGGATCATCACCGCTCGGAGATCCGGATCACGTGGCGGAGGGCTCACCGCGGGCGGCTCAGCCGGGGACCTTGTCGAGCGGGGCGGCGGCGTGGGGCGGCAGGGCGTGGGGCGACCTGGGCGTGGGGCGGCAGGGCGTGGGGCGACCAGGGCGCGAGGGCGGCGGCGTGGGGCGACCGGGCGTGGGGAGGCAGGGCGTGGGGGAGGCAGGGCGTGGGGGAGGCAGGGCGTGGGGGAGGCAGGGCGTGGGGGCCGACGCCAATCAAACGCCGCCTACTTCGGCGCGAAGAACTCCACCGGGATGGTGTCGGGGTCCCGGCCGGTGACCGCCCAGCCGTAGGGCACGTCCTCGACCGGTCCTCTCGGTGCGCCGATCGAGTCGAGGCGCTGGGCCCACCTGCGCACCTCGTCCTCGTCCCGGCACCCCAACCCGACGTGGTCGAGTCCGACACGTTCGTGGGCGAACACATCCCCTGCCGCGGACCTGTCGTGGGCGGTCACCCCGATGACCAGTCCGCCGGACCACTGCATGCGCACGCGCACCCAACCCGGCCCCTCGCGCCGGACTGTGACGGCGGGCCCGAGCAGCGACTGGTACCACGCCGCGCTGCGCTCCACATCGGTCACGGTCAGGGTGAGGTGGTGGATCAGCGGCGCGGGCAGGTCCGGCGGAGTTGGTGGCGCCCGGGGCCTCGGGCAGGTCGGCGGAGTTGGTGGCGCGCCGAGACCCGGGGCCTCGGGAACGTCGGCGGCAACCCGGGCGGCAGCGGTGGCGGCGCCTGCACGGTTCGCGGCCGGGGTGGCTGGGAGGCCTGTGGCGGGGTTGTCGGCATCCGCGCGCGGGGCGACCCCGGTTGGGCCGGTGTCCGTGGCATCAAGGCCGTCCTCGGACTCCGCGGACCCGACCGCTCGACTCGTCCGCGCGGCCAGAGCAAGGGCCGCCTCGGCCGCCTCCTGTGTTGTGGCGGCGGGGATCGGGCCGTCGAGGGGCAGGTCCCAACCGCCCAGGGCCACCACCGGCACCCCGGAGCGCACCGCCAGGGCGACCTCGCTGAGGGTTCCCCAGCTCAGGGCCACGCAGACGACGGCATCGGCCGACCGGACCAGCAGTCCGTTGCGCAGCTCGCCCATCCCGGTGGGGATCGTGAAGGTGGTGTCCGGGTTCGCGCGGAGCCGGTCGCGGTCCGGCAGGATCCCGATGCTCGACCCACCAGCGCCGGCACATCCGGCCGCGGCGGCCTGCATCACGCCGCCGTGTCCCCCCGTGAGCACGACCGCTCCGGCCCGGGCGAGAGCCGCACCCAGCGCGTGGGCGTCGCGGAGGTGCTCGTCGGTGGCGGAGTCACCGGGACCCACGACGGCGATGTAGGGGCGGGGAGCAGCAACCATGGGCACATCCCAGCACGTCAGCAGCCACCGTACATACCGGAGGGGCGTGGGGTGCCCCGGGTGGGATTCGAACCCACACTGGACGGTTTTTGAGACCGCTTCCTCTGCCGGTTGGGATACCGGGGCGCCGCGAACATGGTAGTCCAGCCGCTCAGGTCGGTGATCCATTCAGTTTCGCGACGCTAGAAGGTATGCAACCCACACGGAACACACGGGCGGACCCTGAGGGAGCGAGCGGCAGGACGCGAGCTGGGGCAGGGACGGGGCGGGCGCGAAGCGGGAAGGGGGCCAACCAGGGCGCGAAGCGGGTCGGGAATGGGCGCGAACCGCAACCGGGGCGCGTGCGGGCGCGGGCTGGGGAGGACGCCGACGCCCGGGGGACCGCGGGCCCCCGAGCGGCGTCCCTCCCGCCGGTAGGGTTCGTGCGTGTCCACCCGCGTCGTTGTCGTCGAGGATGAGTCGCTGATCCGGCTCGACCTCGTCGAGATGCTCACCGAGGCCGGCTACGACGTGGTCGGCCAGGCAGGCGACGGTGAGTCCGGGGTCCGGCTGGTCCGCGAGCTGCGCCCCGATGTCGTGCTGATGGACGTGAAGATGCCCGTCCTCGACGGGGTCTCGGCGGCCGAGGCCCTGGCAGCCGACGACATCGCTCCGATCGTGCTGCTCACCGCGTTCAGCCAGTCCGACCTGGTGCAGCGGGCCCTCGCCGCCGGCGTGCAGGGCTACGTGGTCAAGCCCTTCTCGATGGCCGACCTTCGACCCGCCATCGAGGTCGCCCGGGCGCGTTTCGCCGAGGTGCACGCGCTGCGCAGCGGCGTGGCCGACCTCGAGGGTCGCCTCGAGGCGCGCAAGCTGATCGAGCGGGCGCGGTCCGCGCTGCAGTCCCAGTTCGGCTGGGACGAGCCGACCGCCTTTGCGTGGATGCAGCGCGCCGCCATGGACGCGCGCATCCCCATGGCCGACGTGGCCAGGCGGGTCCTGGAGCAGGACACCACCGGCCACGCGTGAGCCCACGGGCAACGTGGTCGCGCGTGTCCACGAGCTCTCGACGAGGCCCCATCGGTCCACCACGCCAACGAGGCGTTACGAATCCGTTACTTGCAGACGGCCGGGATCGTCAACCCCAGTACCTCGGATGATGTACCTTTCCGCACACGACGCCCGCTCCCGCGGGCTCGCCCGACCTAACAGAAGGACACACATGCGTACCACGATCAAGATCGGGGCAGCCGTTGCGGCCTCCGCCCTGGTGCTGACCGCCTGCAGCAGTGGCGAGTCCGAGGAGGCCGCCGGCTCGGCTGCTCCCAGCGCCTCGGCCGCTGCTTCCTGCGAGGCTGACGGCATCCTGAAGCTCGGCACGATCCTGCCGCAGACCGGCAGCCTCGCGTTCCTCGGGCCGCCGGAGTTCGCCGGTGTCGATCTCGCTGTCAAGGAGATCAACGACGCCGGGGGCGTCCTCGGCAAGCCGGTCGAGAAGTTCGACGGCGACTCCGGTGACACCACCACCAACATCGCCGTGACCACCGCGGACGAGCACCTCCAGCGTGGGGTGGACGCCGTCGTCGGCGCCGCGTCCTCGGGCGTGTCCCTGACCTTCATCGACAAGGTGACCGGCGCGGACGTGATGCACTTCTCGCCGGCCAACACGTCGCCGGTCTTCACGACCTATGACGACAACGGCCTGTACTTCCGTACCGCTCCCTCCGACCTGTTCCAGGGTGCGATCATCGCCGAGCAGGCCGCCAACGACGGCAGCACCAAGCCTGCAGTCCTGGCGCTGCAGGATGCCTACGGTGAGGGCCTGGCCAACGCGTTCAAGGACAACTTCACCGCGGCCGGTGGCTCGCTGGCCCTCGACCCGGTGATCTACGACCCGCAGGCCGCGTCCTTCGAGGCGGAGGTCGGCAAGGTGAAGGCGACCGATCCGGACGCAGTCGTCCTCATCGGCTTCGAGGAGTCGAAGAAGATCGTCCAGGAGCTCATCAAGCAGGGCATCGGCCCGGACAAGGTGAAGCTCTACCTGGTGGACGGCAACCTGTCCCAGACGCTCGGAGAGGGCCTGCCCGAGGGGATCCTCGAGGGCACCAAGGGGACCCTGCCCGGCGCCAAGCCCTCGGACGAGCTGCGCGCAGCCTTGCTCGAGGTCGACCCGGACCTTGTTGACTTCTCCTACGCTCCGGAGTCCTACGACGCAGTCACCACGATTGCGCTCGGGGCGGAGCTGGCCAAGTCCGACTGCGCCAAGGACATCGCTGCCCAGCTGGTCGCGGTCACGAACGACGGTGCCGAGTGCACCAACTTCGCCGACTGCAAGGCCAAGATCGACGCCGGTGAGGACTTCGACTACAACGGTCAGTCCGGACCGATCGCGCTCGATGAGAACGGCGACCCGTCCCGGGCCACCATGGGCGTGTACGTCTACGGTGCCGACAACAAGTTCACCCCCCAGGAGTTCATCGAGGGCGACGTTCCCGCCGCCTCCTGAACCTTGGACCGCACGTAGATCGGGGCCCCTCCACTGCGGAGGGGCCCCGATCTGCTTCTGTGTGCGGCCGCCAATGGGCGGCGGGAGGCCCCGCGTGCATGCGAACGCGGTCGGCACGCACCGACGTGCGATCCGGGCACAGCAGCGCCGTAGCGTGCCGGTGAGGAGGACCTCAGGCCTTGGCCAGGGTCCCCAGGTAGAGCTCGATCACCTTCGGGTCGTTGGCCAGCTCGCGGCCGCTGCCGGTGTAGGCGTTGCGGCCCTGGTCCAGCACGTAGCCGCGATCCACGATCTGCAGGCACCGGCGGGCGTTCTGCTCGACCATGATGACCGTCACGCCCGTGGCGTTGATCGACCTGACCCGGACGAACACCTCGTCCTGCAACTGGGGCGACAGGCCCGCGCTGGGCTCGTCGAGCAGCAGGACGCTGGGCTCCATCATCAGGGCCCGGCCCATCGCGACCATCTGCCGCTCACCGCCGGACAGGGTCCCGGCCCGCTGCCGGCGCCGGTCGGCCAGGGCCGGGAAGATGTCGGCCACCTTCGCGAAGCGCTCGGGGAACTTCTCGGGCTCCTGGTAGGCGCCCATCTGCATGTTCTCCTCGATGGTCAGGGAGGGGAACACGTTGTTGTTCTGCGGGACGAAGCCCACGCCGAGCTTCACCAGCTTGTCGGCGCGCAGGTTCGTGATGTCCTCGTTGCGCAGCTCGACATGCCCGCTGCTGATCTTCACCAGGCCGAACAGGGACTTGAGCAGCGTGGACTTTCCGGCCCCGTTGGGGCCGATGATGCCGACCAGCTCACCCTCGTGGGCGTAGAAGTCACAGCCGTTGAGGATGTTCACCCCCGGCAGGTAGCCGGCGATGAGGTCGTTGGCCACCAGCAGCGCACCGGAGCTTCCCTCGATGTGGGCGCTGCGGTCGAGCAGCTCGGTCCCTCGGTGCGTGTGGGTGTCCATCGAGGCATCGATGGACAGCTCGTGGATGAACTCCGGTGAGCCCGGCTCGATGTCCTGCGGTCCGTGCTCGGGGTTGATCGGCCTCATCAGTCCTCCTGAAGGCTCTGGCCGGACTCGGTCAGGGCCTGATCGTGATGTGCCCCGAGGTAGGCGTCGATCACGGACTTGTCCGCCATGACCACCTCCGGCGGGCCCTCGGCGATGATCCGGCCCTGCGCCATCACGATGACCCAGTCGCTGATGTCGCGCACCATGTCCATGTCGTGCTCCACGAACAGGACGGTCATGCCGTGCTCGCGCAGGTCCTTGATGTGGCCGAGCAGGGACTGGGTCAGCGCGGGGTTCACCCCGGCCATCGGCTCGTCGAGCATCACCAGGACGGGGTCGGTCATCAGCGCGCGGGCCATCTCCAGCAGCTTGCGCTGGCCCCCCGACAGGCTCCCGGCGAAGTCCTCGGACTTGGCTGCCAGGTTGAACCGGCCCAGGATCTCCATGGCGCGCTCGGTGTTGGCGGCCTCCTGCGATCCCCACAGACCCTTGATCAGGCCGAGGAAGAACGACTCCCCGCGCTGCCCGGTCGCCCCGAGGCGCATGTTGTCCAGGACGGTCATCCGGGACAGGGCCTTGGTGAGCTGGAAGGTGCGCACCATCCCCATGCGGGCCACCTTGTACGGGCGCACATGGGCCAGCTCACGCCCCTCGAACTGCCAGGATCCCGAGCTCGGCTGGTCGAATCCGGTCAGCAGGTTGAACAGCGTGGTCTTGCCTGCACCGTTCGGCCCGATCAGTGCGGTGATGCTGCCGCGCTGGATCTCCACGTGGTCGACGTTCACCGCGACCAGCCCGCCGAACGCGCGCTTGATCTGCGATCCGACGAGGATCGGGTCCGGCTTGGTGGATCCGGGTTCCCGGGCGACCCCGTCGAGGGCCTGGCGCACGGCCGCGACGGTCGGGGTCAGCTCCCGGGTGTTGCTGGCGAGCGTGTCATCGGGCATCGAGGGCCAACTCCTTCTTGTCGCCGAGGATTCCCTGTGGGCGGTAGATCATCAGCAGCATCAGCGACAGGCCCAGCAGGATGAACCGGATCTGGCCGACCTGCGTGCTGTCGAGGAAGGTGATGTACCCGGCCCGAACAGCCTCGGCCAGGAGCAGGTTGACGAAGATCAGCAGGAACCAGAAGATCACCGATCCCAGCACCGGGCCGAACACCCGGGCCGCGCCACCGAGGATCAGCACCGCCCACGCGAAGAACGTGATCGTGGTCGCGTAGTTGTCGGGCTGGACCGACTGGTTCGACAGGGCGAACACGAAGCCGCCGAGGGTGCCCAGCAGGCCACCGAAGACCAGCGCCTGGATCTTGTAGGCGTAGACGTTCTTGCCGAGGCTGCGCACGGCGTCCTCGTCCTCACGGATCCCCTTCAGGACACGACCCCAGGGGGAACGCATCGCGAGGAACACCAGGAGCAGCGACACCGCCACGAGGATCCAGCCGACGACGGTGATCCACAGGTCGTTGGCGCTCATGTCGATGGGTCCGAACACCAGCCCGGTCGCGAACGGGTTGAGGTCGTAGAACTCGGTCGCGAAGCCGTTGATCCCGTCGGATCCGCCGAAGGTCTCGCGGAAGGTCACCGAGCGCACGATCAGCCGGATGATCTCGGCCGAGGCGATCGTCACGATCGCCAGGTAGTCCGCCCGCAGCCGCAGGGTGGGAACGCCGAGGAGCAGTGCCAGCACGACCGAGGCCATCAGCCCGAACAGCACCCCGAGCCACAGGGACTGCCCGAGGGTGGCCACCGTGACGCCCAGGGCGTAGGCGCCCACCGCGAGGAAGCCGGCCTGGCCGAAGTTGAGCAGGCCGGTGTAGCCGAAGTGGACGTTCAGGCCGATCGCCGCGAGGGCGAAGATGATGGCCTGCACTCCCAGGCCCTGCGTGAGGGCCTGGCCGATGATGATGTTCCAGTCCATGACTACCTCACCCGATCCGCTCGGCCCGGCCAAGGATGCCCTGGGGTCTGACCAACAGGATGAGGATCAGGATCACCAGCGCCCCCAGGTTCTTCAACTCCGGTGGGATGAGCAGCGTGGACATCTGGATCAGCACCCCGACCAGGAGCGACCCCACCAGTGCTCCGTACGCCGTCCCGAGGCCACCGACAACAACACCGGCGAAGACCAGCAGCAGGATCTGGAAGCCCTGGGTCCAGTTCACGCCGTTGCTCATCGAGAAGATGATCCCGCCGAGGGCAGCCAGGCCCGCGCCGATCATCCAGACCCGGCTGATCACCTTCTCCACGTCGATGCCCGACGCGGAGGCCAGGCCCGGGTTGTCGGCGATCGCCCGGCTCGCCTTGCCCATGCGGGACCTCAGCAGCCAGGCGATCGTGGCGCCCAGGGCGATGATCGCGACACCCGAGGCGATCAGGGACTTGGGCGTGATGCTCACCGGCCCGAGCTCCAGGCCCGCCTGCCCGGAGTACTCGGCGTACTGGGTGGTGCTGCCGCCGAAGACGAGCAGGTAGGTGTAGCGCAGGAAGATCCCGAACCCGATGGACACCACCAGCATGGCGATCAGGCCGGTCCCGCGGCCACGAAGCGGCCGCCACAGGCCGGCGTCCTGCGCCCAGCCGAAGCCCACCGAGAGGATGAGCGCCAGCGGCACGGAGATGAGGAACGGCAGGCCGATGAAGTTGTTGAACACCAGTGTCGCCAGCGCGCCGAAGGTCATGATGTCGCCGTGCGCGAAGTTGGTGAGGCCGGTCGTGCCGAAGATCAGCGACAGTCCCACACCGGACAGCGCGAGGATCAGGCCGAAGGCAATTCCATCGGCGAACAGCTGGATCGCCCGGCCGGCGAGCTGGCTCCCCTCGTCCACGGCCTCACCCAGCGGGAACTGGACCGTCTTGGAGGCCGAGAGGAGGTTGACGATGAGTGGGTTGCGCTCGGGATCCCGGAGCTCAACGCCTTCAGGGAGGGTGTCCGTCAGGAGCAGGACGGTGTAGGTGCCCGGTTCGGGGACGACGACTGCCCATCCACCGTTGCTGCCACTGACCCCCGTCCCGGTGAACCCGCTGTCCGCGCTCACATTGATGCGGACATTGGACACCGGCGCACCGTCGGGTTCGGTGAGCACCCCGCGAAGCTCCAGTTGATCAGCGGCGGACGCCACGCTGTGCCCGGTGACGGCAGGCCCGACGAGGGCCGCCATCACCACGATCAGCAGCAGCAGCAGGCGCCGAGCGACCGAACTGATGACCATGATCCACCTACCCCCAGCCTGAACGAGTCCGGCTGGCTCCGACTGGGACCGCCGATTGTGCGGGAGTGTACGCGAAACGTGTTTCCGTGGGCGCCCTTTACGTAACAAGCGACGACAAGGCTTCCTCGGGCCCGTCGGGGCCTCAGCGCAGGGCGGCGACGACAGCGGTCAGGATCGGCGCGACGAGCAGGGCGGGGAGCATGTCGCCCACGGGGATGTGCCGGATCCGCAGCAGCCGCAGGGCGATCCCGACCAGCAGCAACCCGCCCGTGGCGGTGAGCACGGCGATCTGGGCGGCATCGAGCACCGAGCCCAGGCCCCACCCCAGCAGCGTCAGCGTCCCCTGGTACACCCCGACCACCAGGGCGCTGGCCGCCACCCCCCACCCGAGGCTGGCGGCGAACGCGATCGAGGCGAAGCCGTCCATGATCGACTTCAGGGCCAGTTGGTCGATCCCGAGGCCCAGACCGTCGGACAACGACCCGAGGATGGCCAGCGGCCCGATGCAGAAGACCAGGGACGCCGTGACGAAGCCCTCGATGAAGGTGCTGGGGGGCGCATCGGAGCCCGGGGGCTCCGGGTCGGCCAGGGCCCCGTCGACCTCCACGTCGACCGCACCCACGGTGGTGCGGGTGCGCGCGCGGCGCTCCAGGCGGCGGCGGATCGTCTCACCGAGCCCCTCCAGCCGGTCCTCGATGCGGGCCAACGAGCCGAGGATGCCGCCGATCAGCAGCGAGCCCAGGACGATCAGGACCCCGGCGGCGCCCACGGACTCCGACACTGCCGGGTCCAGCAGGGCGGAGGCCGAGAGGGCAGCCACCAGCAGGGTGATCAGGCCCAGGCCGTCGGTGACGACATCGCGGGTGCGCTGGGGGAGCCGATGTCCCAGCGCAACGCCGATCGCCGATCCGATGAGGATCGCCACCACGTTCATGAGCGTCCCGAGGCCGATCACGGCCGCTCCACCCCCACCCGCCGGGCCCAGTGGGCCCTCACCGGTCGCGCAGCAGGCAGGTCAGGCGGGCGGTGCACACCGGTGCCCCAGCCTCGTCGGTGATGCTGATCGCGTAGGACGCGACGGTCCGGCCACGCACCAGTGGGGTGGCCGTGCCGATCACGAAGCCCTCGCGCATGGCCTTGTGGTGGGTGCAGCTGAGCTCCAGGCCCAGGGCGATCCGGTCCGGTCCGGCGTGCAGCGCGGAGGCGATCGAGCCGATCGACTCGGCCAGGACAGCCGAGGCACCTCCGTGCAGGAGGCCGTACGCCTGGGTGTTGCCCGCCACCGGCATGCGCGCGACCGTGCGCTGCGCGCCGACCTCGAGCAGCTCGATCCCCATGCGCTCGGCCAGCGCCCCGAGCCCGAGGTGGCGCAGCACCTCGATGACCGCCAGCTCGGCGGGGTCGGTCGGCAGGATCGGGTCCGGGTAGGCGGGGGCGCGGGTGATCCTGCGGTCGCGGGCGTGGCAGAGGACGTGACGGTTCTGGAGCCGGGGGGTCGCTGGGGGCAGGGGTGTCGCTGGCCATGCCACGAAGCCTAGCCAGTGGCTTCCGGGTGCTGACGAAGCGTGCCGCTGGCGGTCGATTCGGTCGATTGGGACGTCGGAATCGACTGCCAGCACCGGTGTGCCGTGTCGGCCGGCGACCGTAGGATCAGCCGGTGACCACCGCGACCTCCTCCCGCCCGCGCCTGCTGCTCCTCGACGGGCACTCGTTGGCCTACCGCGCCTTCTACGCGCTGCCGGTGGAGAACTTCTCGACGACCACCGGCCAGCCCACGAACGCCGTGTACGGGTTCACCTCCATGCTGATCAACACCCTGCGCGACGAGGCGCCCACGCACATCGCGGTTGCCTTCGACGTGTCGCGACACACCTTCCGCACCGAGCGCTTCCCGGAGTACAAGGCCAACCGGGCCACCTCACCCGAGCCGTTCCGCGGCCAGGTGGAGCTCATCCAGGACGTGCTGGCGGCCCTGCGGATCCCGGCGATCCAGGTGGACGGGTACGAGGCCGACGACATCATCGCCACCTTGGCCACGCAGGCCGGCGCTGAGGGGTTCGAGACGCTGATCATCACCGGCGACCGGGATGCGTTCCAGCTCGTCGACGAGGACACCACCGTGCTCTACCCGCGCAAGGGGGTCTCGGACCTGGCCCGGATGACCCCGGAGGCCGTGCTGGCGAAGTACGGCCTCACCCCGGCGCAGTACCCGGACTTCGCCGCCCTGCGCGGCGACCCGAGCGACAACCTGCCCTCGGTGCCCAGCGTGGGGGAGAAGACCGCCACGAAGTGGATCAGCACCTACGGCAGCCTCGGGGAGCTGATCCGCCACGCCGACGAGGTGAGCGGCAAGGTCGGGGAGGCGCTGCGGGCGCACATCGGTCAGATCGAGACAAACCGGGCCCTGACCGAGCTGGTCAGCGACGTGCCGCTGCCGGTGGCCCTCGCGGACACCGAGCGCCAGCAGTTCGACCGCACCGAGGTGCACGAGGTGTTCGACGCCCTGCAGTTCCGGGTGCTGCGCGAGCGACTGTTCGACACGTTCCCCGGTGATGCGGGCACCGCGAGCGGTCCGCAGTCGGTGGGCGCGGGGGGAGTCGCCCAGCCGGCGGTGCGGATCGCCGGAGCGGGGGACGTGGCCACGTGGCTGGCAGCTGCCGGGTCGCCGGTGGCCGTGTCCGTCCGCGGGTCGTGGGGCTCCGGGACCGGAGCCGTCTCGGCGCTCGGCCTGGCCGCCGCGCAGGGCGACACCCTGGTGGTCGACGTCGACGGCCTCGGGGCCACCGACGCCGACGCCCTCGCGGCGTGGTTCGCCGACGGGTCGGTGGGCAAGGTCCTGCACGACGCCAACGGGCCGATGCTCGCCCTGCGCGCCCACGGCTGGCCGCTCACCGGGCTGGCGGGCGACACCGCCCTGGCGGCCTACGTCGTGCTCCCCGGCCAGCGCAGCTTCGACCTCGCCGACCTCGTCCCGCGGTTCCTGCACCGCGACCTGCCCACCCCGACCGCCGCCCAGGACCAGCTCAGCCTGGACGGCATCGTGGAGACCGAGGCCCTGGAGCAGGTGGGCATCTACGCCCGGGCGACCCTGGACCTGCACGAGGTCCTGCTCAGCGAGGTCGCCCTGCGCGGCGGGGCTGCCCTGCTGGCCGACGTCGAGCTGCCGCTGGTGAGCCTCCTGGTCGACCTCGAGGCCACCGGGATCGCCGTGGACCTCGACCTGCTCACCGAGCTCGAGGCGCAGTTCGCCGGTGAGGTCGCGGCCGCGCAGGACGACGCGCATGACATCGTCGGCCGGGAGTTCAACCTCGGCTCGCCCAAGCAGCTGCAGGAGGTGCTCTTCGACGAGCTGGGCCTGCCGAAGACCAAGCGGATCAAGACCGGCTACACCACCGATGCCGACGCCCTGAACAACCTGTACGCGACCACCGCGCACCCGGTCCTCGAGGCGCTGCTCCGGTTCCGCGACGCCTCGCGGCTGCGCCAGACCGTGGCCGGGCTCATCCCGCTGGCCGACGCCGAGCAGCCGCGTGCACACCACGTTCAACCAGATCGTGGCGGCCACGGGCCGGCTGTCCAGCACGGAGCCGAACCTGCAGAACATCCCCGTGCGCACCCCCGCCGGACGCCGGATCCGTGAGGCGTTCGTGGTCGGTCGGGGCTACGAGTCGTTGATGACCGCCGACTACTCGCAGATCGAGATGCGGATCATGGCCCACCTGTGCGGCGACGCGGGGTTGATCGAGGCGTTCGCGACCGGCGAGGACCTGCACACGACCGTGGCGTCACGCGTGTTCGGCGTCCCGCCGCAGGACGTCGACGCCGAGATGCGCCGCAAGATCAAGGCGATGTCCTACGGCTTGGCCTACGGGCTGAGCGCGTTCGGCCTGGCCCAGCAGCTCGGGATCGACCCGGGGGAGGCCCGGCGGCTCATGGACGAGTACTTCGAGCGCTTCGGCGGTGTGCGCGACTACCTGGCCAGCGTCGTGGAGCAGGCCCGCCTGACCGGCTACACCGAGACCCTGATGGGTCGACGGCGCTACCTGCCGGACCTGACCAGTGACAACCGCCAGCGCCGGGAGATGGCCGAGCGGATGGCCCTCAACGCCCCCATCCAGGGTTCGGCGGCCGACATCATCAAGGTCGCGATGCTGCGCGCTGACGCTGCCCTGCGAGCGGCCGGCCTGCGGTCGCGGCTGCTGCTGCAGGTGCACGACGAGCTCGTCCTGGAGGTCGCGCCGGGGGAGGCCGACGTCGTCGCCGACCTGGTCCGCGCGGCCATGTCGGGTGCGGTGGACCTGGCGGTGCCCCTCGACGTGTCGATCGGCATCGGGTCGTCCTGGCAGGCCGCAGCGCATTAGTCGGCTCGGCTTGGCAGGCCGTAGCGCATCAGTCGGTTACTGTCGTTTCTGAACGGGTTGCGTGAGGAGGTGGCTGGCGCGTGGCGTTGTCCCTGACCGGGGCGGGGGGCCGCCGACTGACCCGGCTGGCCCTGGCGGTCGGGCTGCTGCTGCTCGTGGCCGCGCCGGTCATGCGGTACTGGGTCACCCCGGTGCTCGCCCAGTCGCCGTTGGTTCCTGGGGGCGACGGGTTCCTGACCCACGTCAGCACCGGCACGATCACCACCCTCTTCGACCTGGAGACGGCTGAGAGCCAGGCGATCGAGCCGATCCCCGTGACGCGCACGGAGTCGACGCGGGGTGACGCGACCGGGGCGCAGGAGGCCGCCGACGCGGGGGCGAACGCCGCGGTCACCACCACGACCGACGTGACCGAGACCGGCGACGGTCGGCTGATCGCCGACACGGAGTACCGGTTGGCTGCCGACCGGCGAACACAGGCTCTCGTCGACTGCTGCGACGTCCAGGTCGGCGGGGTGGACGTCGCGATGTCCGGGGCGGGCAGCCCGTTGCGACTGCCGTGGTTCACCCCCGAGCAGACCTACCCGTACTTCGACGTCACGTTGCTGGCACCGGTGGAGATGACCTTCATCGGGCAGGAGGACGTGGCCGGGATCGCGGCGCTGAAGTTCCAGCAGGCGAGCGCGCCGACCCCCATCGGCACGGTCTTGGCCCCCGGGCAGCTCGTGGGGTCGCCGCTGGCAACGGTCCCGCTGGTTCGGACCCATGTCGTGAACAGGACGCTGTGGGTCGACCCCACCACGGGGATCGTCCTGCGCAAGGTCGAGCGGATCCGGGAGGCGCTGCGCGACAGCACGGGCAAGGACATCGTGACGCTCCTGGCGATGACGACATCGAGCACGCCGGAGTCGGTCGAGGCGGAGGTTGCCCGTGCCCGCGAGGAGGGGCGCCCGGTGCTGTGGGCGTACACCTACGGTCCGCTCGTGGCGGTCGGACTTGGGCTGATCCTGCTGGTGGTGGGAGCGGTCGGTGTGATCGTGCGCACCCGGGCCGCCCGGGTGGAGGAGGACTTCCCCGACGAGTTGGCCACCTTCGAGGACCTGCGCGAGGCCTTCGACTGAGGACGCACGAGCGGGACCGCTGGTGCGGATGGCGCACACCGCTGGGACAATCACCGGGTGACTGGGGACTGGAAGCGGTTGACGGTGGTGGCGGCGACCTGTGCGCTGCTGGTGGGGTGCTCGGGGGACTCGGAGCCGACGGCGGCGGAGCCCGATGCCACGTCGAGCGCTGCGAGCGCGCTCCCGGAACCCTCGGCGGTGGCCTTCACCGACTGCGGGGAGGCGTGCGAGGGCGAGATCGACGGTGCGGAGTACCGGATCCTGCTGCCGAAGGAGTGGAACGGCACACTGCTGCTCTACTCCCACGGGTACCGCAGCCCGGTGTCGGTGCCGCCGGACTACTCACCGGTGACGACGCGGGCCGAGCCATCGCCGGGCTACAGCGACGGCGGGGTCCCGCTGGCCCGCAACCTGCTCAGCAAGGGCTACGCGCTGGCCGGTTCCGGCTGGGCGAGCAACGGGTGGGCGGTCTCCGACGGCGTGAAGGCCAACACCGACCTGTACGAGTTCTTCGTGGAGGAGGTGGGCACGCCCGAGCGGGTCTACGCCTGGGGCGACAGCCTCGGTGGGCTGGTCACGATGGAGACGGCGGAGGCGAACCCCGATTGGGTCAGCGGCGCCGCGCCCCTGTGCGGAGTCCACGGTGGGGTCGTGCCCAACTTCGACCTGGCCATGGACGTGCAGTACGGGATCCGTGAGCTGATCGATCCGGACTTCCAGGTGACCGGCTACGAGTCGTCCGACGCCGCCAGCCAGCAGTTCGTGTCCACGGCGCGCAAGGTGCTCGACGCCGCTGCGGACCCCGACCAGCATGCGGACATCCTGGCCCTGGCCCTGCTCGCCGACGCGAAGCTGCAGACACAGTCGCAGGACGGGAGCACGACCGACAGCCAGGTCCAGGCGGCCGCTGAGGCAGCCCTGATCGCCCTGCGCTTCGGGACGGTCGCCCGCTGGGACATCGAGGAGCGCTACGACGGCAACATCTCGGACAACACCGACACCGACTACGCGGCGCGCTTCTCCGACGAGGACCGCGCCCTGCTCGACGAGGTCGGTGGCTCCGGGACCGCTGAGCGGATCATCGCCTCGCTGGAGGACGGTGAGCGGGTGTCCGCCGACAGGGCCGCCGTGCGCGCCGCGCGCAAGGACGGCGGTGAGCCCTCCGGCACGATCGAGATGCCGACCCTCACCCTGCACACGGCCGCCGACCCGTTGGTGGCGGTGCAGAACCAGAGCCTGCTGCGCGAGGAGTCGGGCTCGACCGAGGACCTGGTGCAGCTGTTCACCGTGGCCCCGCAGACCTTCCCGGCTGATCCCGGGGCGCCCTACGGGGCCGGGCACTGCAACTTCACCCCCGACTCCCGCGTGGGGATGATCGACCTGCTCGACGCGTGGGTGCGTGGCGGCCAGGTGCCCGATGAGGCTGCCGTGCGCGAGGCGTTCGGCGAGGACTCCGGGTTCGACCCCACGTTCGAGCCCGGCCCGTGGCCGCAGTAGCCGACGACGGGGGCCGAACCTCGCCCGTTCGAGTGATCCATGTGGGTTGGTGACCCTCTAGCGGTCGACAACCCACATGGATCACGGGGAGCCTGTGCGAGGATGCCGACCGTGCGTGGTTTGCGGGCGTTCGTTCCCCTCCTCCTGGGTGGCCTTGTGCTGTCCGGGTGCACGGGCTCGGAGGGCAACGATGGCGCGGACGACGCGCAGGGCTCGGCGCAGGCGTCCGGATCGGGGCTGCCGACCGGCGACCCCACCGACCAGTCGACCGACGTGGCGTTCACCGCATGTGGCGCCGGCGGTTTCGCCTGCGCCGGTGAGATCGACGGCACGCCGTACGAGATCCGCCTGCCGGAGAAGTGGAACGGCTCGCTGCTGGTCTACAGCCACGGGCTGCGGCCGGTCGATCCGGTCGCCGCAGATGGTCCGGCGTTCGAGCCGCTCGCCGAGGCGGCACCCGGGCTCGGCTCCGGGGTCGATGTCGTAGCCAAGACCCTGGTCGACCAGGGGTACGCGCTGGCCGGTGCCGGGACGCCGGTCGGTGGGTGGGCGATCGACGAGGCGGTGGAGGCGATCACCACCGTGCGCGAGGCATTCGTCACCAACATCGGGGTGCCCAACCGGATCTACACGTGGGGCCAGTCGCTCGGGGGGCTTGCGGCGCTGAGGTCGGGGGAGGCCAACGACTGGGTGTCGGGATCGGCGTCCATGTGCGGTCTGCTCGGCGGGCTGAACCCGAACATGGACCTGGCACTCGACGCCGCCGTGGGCGTCAAGGGCCTGCTGGTGCCCGACCTGGTCCTGACCGGCTACGAATCGCCGGAGCAGGCGCGCAAGGCCTACGACCGTGCGATGCAGGCCGTGACCGAGGCGGCCGTGGACCCGACCGGCGAGGGCTTGACGGCGCTGCAGGTGATCGCCGCCGTCGCGGAGGTGCCGACCCAGACCCGCACCGTGGAGGGCACGACCCTGGACCAGCAGAGGGTGGCGATCGTCGAGAACCTCGGCCGTGTGCTGGCCCGGACGACCCTCGAGCGGTTCCGGGTCGAGCAGGACCTCGGCGGGAACCCCAGCACGAACGTGGGTGTCAACTACGGCGCCCGGGTCACCGCTGACGACGCAGCCCTGATCGACGCGATGGCCGGCGCCGAGGGCACGACCCTGGCCCTCGTGCAACAGATCGCGGCCCTGCCGGCCGTGGAGGCCGATCCCGCCGCGCGCACGGCGGCCGATGCGCAGTACCCGCCGCCGGCCGCGCTGACGAAGCCCAACGTGACCCTGCACACGGCTGTCGACCCGGTGGCGATCCTGGCCAACGAGACGCTGTACGGCCAGGCCGCCGCGCAGTCGAGCGGCCAGGACATCCGCTGGCTGAGCATCAACGTCTCCAATCCGCCGTCGCCCTACCCGGCGGACGGAGTGGCCCCGTACGGTGCCGGGCACTGCAGCTTCACAGGCACCTCCCTGGTGGGTGCTGTGCGGATCCTCGACGACTGGGTGCGGCTCGGACGCTTCCCGACGTGGGCGGGCAACACCATCGCACTGGGGGCCCAGAGCGGCTTCGCGGGACCCAACGACCTCCCCCCCTGGCCGCCGAGCCCGACGACTGGATCGAACTGATCCAAATTCACTCGAACGAGACGATCCCCCGAGGGGCATCATGTGTTTCGTTTTGGTTAACTCACGGTGTGTGACGTGGTTCACCCCCTATCGGGTGATTGCACCCGAGACTGCGTGGCGATGGAGGATCGATGAAGAGGACCCTGTTCGGAGGACTTGCGCTCGTGCTCGCCGCCGTCCTGGCCGTGTACCTGGGTGATGCCCTGAACCTCGGGCTGCCCAACCCCTTGCTGGGAGTTGCCGTCGGCGGAGTGCTCGCCCTCGCCCCCGGCGGGCACAAGCTCGGCCGGCTGGCCGGCTTCCTGGTCGGCGTCCTGATCGCGCTGGTCGGGTACGGCATCAACGCCCAGTTCATGCCCTCAGCCAGCAGCGGCGTGGCGATCACTGCCGCCCTCACCCTGGCCCTGGTGACCGGAGCTGCGGCGGTGTCCTTCGGCCGCATGCCGCTGTGGTCGGTGCTGTTGGGTGCTGCTGGGTTCGCCGGTGCATACGACTTCATCTACAACGACAATCCGCCCGAGTTCCTGACCACATCGGTGGAGACCCTCGGCAGGTTCCTGGTCGTGTTCGGCATCGGCTACCTGGCCGCGGCCGTGATCGACCTGTTCTTCCCGGAGGAGTCCGACAAGGCCGAGCCGGCGGCGCAGGAGCTCGAGACCGTGGGGAGTGAGATCTGATGTCCGCCAAGAACATGATGCGTGCCCTGGCCGCGACGGCCGGAGTTCTGCTGGTCGCCGGGGCCGCAGGGCCGGGGGCCGCGGCTGTCACGACGGAGGACACCGGCGACGTGCAGGCGACCGTGCGCAAGACCGTCCGCCAGGCTGCGACGGCGACAGGCGAGGTCACCAACAGCACGATGTACACGCAGATCTCGGCGGTCGGCAACGGCACCAAGACCGTGACAGTCCCGGTCGGGACGACGAGCAATCGCAATCTCAACTCGTTCGGCCCGTTCCCGATGGAGGGCGAGTCGATGGTCGTCGAGCTCACCGTGGCCGACGGCGGCGGCACTGAGGAGCGCTCGCTCACCGACGCCGAGATCAACCCGATGGCGGTCTCGGTCAAGGTCATGCTCGACGGCGTCGAGGTCGCACCCGAGGACGTGGTCGGCGCCAGCGGAGTGCTCGACGTGGAGTACACGGTGCGCAACACGACGGCGCGCACCGAGACGGTGTCGTTCACCGACGTCGAGGACGCGAAGGTCAGTGAGGAGGTTGAGGTCGCCGACCCCTTCGTGGGATCGCTCGACGTCATCCTGCCGCAGGGCTTCAACGAGGTCACGGCACCTGGTGCCACAGTGGCCGGTAACGGCCAGAACGAGACCCAGCTCGGCTACACCTTCGTGCTGTTCCCCCCGCTGGGGTCGGCCGAGGTCAAGGTCGGTTACCAGTCGCGGATCAGCAACGGCCAGATGCCCGCAGCCGAGTTCTCGTTCCTGCCGATCATCCCGTTCGAGAACAGCACCATCGCCGGCACGACCGAGGCGTACAGGGGCGGCGCGGCCACCGGTGCGACGATCTTCGGGGCCGGTCAGGGGATCGGCGACAACCTGCTCAAGCTCCAGGACGGCGCGGGCAAGCTCGTCGCCGGCCTGGGTCAGTTGTCGGCAGGTGCCAGCCAGCTCAGCGACGGGCTGGTCAACACCGCCGCCCCGGGCTCCGCGGCCCTGGCCGACGGCGCCACCCAGGTGTCCGACGGCCTGAACCAGCTGAACAGCAACGTGCCGGCGTTGGAGGAGGGTGTGTCGGACCTGAACGACGGCGCAGCCCAGCTCAACGACGGCGCTGAGCAGGTGGCGGATGGGAACGCGGAATTGGCGGCAGGGATCGCGTCGTTGAACAAGGGCATCAACCTGCTGTCTCAGGGCGTTGCCGCGCTTCCTACGTCGACTGCGTCGAGCGACGGCTACAAGCAGCTTCAGGCGGCCCTTAAGGGAGTTCAGGACGCGATTGGCACACGTCCCGCCGGACCTGTCGCTACGCCGAAGACCCTCAACGAAGCTATCACGAATCTGGAATTCGGCCTGGACAATGAGAAGTGCATCAAGACGGACCCTTCGAACAAGGCCAACCCCTGCGGCTACAAGCAGGTGCTCGAAATCCTCAACCAGAAACTCGACAACACCCCATCTGCGAGCAACCCGAAGCCAGGGGCCAAGCAAGTTCTGGGGTCGATCAAGGGCCTGCTTGCGGCCCCCAAAGGCGCCCCAGGGCTGGCTGAAGGTGGCGTGCAGACCATGCTCCAAACGATTCAAACGACGCTTGGATGTGCGGCGGACGGGTCAACGGCTTGCACGGGCGTCACGGACCCGACGAACGCGCTGCAGACTTCCGGACTGCTAGCTCAATCAAACTTCATCATCGGTGGCGCATCGAATCCGAACAACGTCCTGAACCTCCTGAATGCGATCATCGGCGAAATCGGGGACGCGAATACCCCGGACACCGCTGTATACGCGCTCACTCGTCTGGTCGCCGGCATCGGTTCGCTTGGTGACTTCCCCAAGACCTCGGGAACGTTGTACTACGGCCTCGAGGGGATCAGGTTCGGGTTGACTAACCCAAACTGCAAGACTTCTGACCCGACTAACGCGGCCAACCCCTGTGGAATCAAGGAGATCCAGGGGTTGGTGAGCGCGGGCATCAATCAGCTGGTGGCTGGAATCTCGCAGGAGCTGCTGAAGAACATCGGCACCTCACCCGCGGCCAAGGGGTGCGATCCGACCAAGACGCTCACCTGCGCATCCGCGGCACTGACGGCTGGGTCCGCGGCCTTGGCGACAGGCGCGTCGAGTCTGGCTGACGGCACTGAGACCCTGGCTGAGGGCACCGAGACCCTCAACGGGAAGGTGCCGGCCCTGGCCTCCGGTGTCGAGCAGCTCGACGACGGTGCGGCGCAGGTCGCTGACGGTGCCGATCAGCTCGCCGATGGCCTCGGCGCTGCGGCAGATGGCTCAGGTCAGCTGGCCGACGGCTTGGCCCAGGCCGAGCCGGGTGGTGCCCAGATCGAGGACGGTGCCGGGCAGCTCAAGAAGCAGGGTGCTGACGAGCTGGTGAAGTCCGGCAAGGAGGCGCAGATCGGGCTACGCGAAGAACGTGGCGCTCCTCGAGTCCGCGCAGCAAGCAGGTCTGGAGGGCGCAGGCATTCCGTTCGGACCAGCGGAGGGCACTGACGTCGTGACAACGGCCGCGTACAAGATGTACGTGGCGGGAGTCGCGGCCGACACTGAGAACAACGCGCTGAAGTACGGCCTCGGCGCGCTGCTGATCGCAGGAGCCGGTGGCGCGGCGTTCGCCGCGTCAAGGAAGGTCTCCGCGTAGGTCGGAGGCTCTCAGCCAGCACCACCATCTGCCCGGCACCCGATGATCAGGGTGCCGGGCAGATGTGTTCCGCGCAGGGGGCTCCAGCCGCCCCAAGTGGCCTCGTTCCACTCCGGCCACTCGGGCTCGACAACCTTCTCGATCGTGAACCCGGCGCCCACCAGGGTGTCGAGGTAGTCCGCGAGGGTCCGGTGGAACTCGGCGTACACCGCGGTGCCCGACTCGTCGCGCTCCACGTAGGGCATCCGGTCGAAGTAGGAGCCCGACGCCGTCAGCCCCGCCGGACCCGGATCATCGGGGAACGCCCACCGGATCGGATGCGTCACCGAGAACACCCAGAGCGCGCCCGGGCGCAGCACCCGCCGGACCTCGCCGAAGAGCCGCGGCAGATCCGCCACGAACTGGATCGCCCCATACGAGGCGAACGCCACATCGAAGGACGCATCCCCGAACGGCAGCGCAGCAGCGGTCCCCGCGACCACGTGCAGCCTCCCGCGCCCCACCCCGCCCGCGCACCCCCGCCCCGCAGACCCCCGCCCAGCGCACCAGCGCCCACGATCCCGTCGGGTTTGCTGGGCTCAACCCCGGATCGCGTCAGATCTGAACGCACGCGATCCGCCGAAACCCGACGCGATTCCGCGGGGGTCGAGGCGGGGGGCGGCGTGGGAGTTGATCCGATGGTCGAGGCGGGGGGCGCGGCGTGCCGCAGCTGCGCGATCGAGATATCGATGCCCACCGCCACGACTCCGCGCTCGGCCAGCCACCGGGAGCACTGGGCCGCCCCGCAGCCGACCTCGAGCACGCGACGACCCAGCAACTCCTCGACCGGCCCGAGCAGCTGCGCCTCCGCCTCGGTGAGCCCTTCCGGCCCCCAGACGAACCCAGCCCCACCACTTCCCGCCTCGCCACCTCCAGCGGTGGTTCGGTGGTCGTCGATTCGGTCGATCCCACCGTCGGAGTCGACTGCCAACGCGGACCGCTCGGCGAGGAACGCGCCGTGCTCGGCCTGGTAGGTGTCCGCCTCGGCCTCCCAGTACGTCCGCGAGGCTCGGTCCACCTCGTCGGGGTCAATCGCTGACCGTCCAGCCGACCCCTCGACCTCCCAGGAAGCAGTGGTCGTACCTTCGGCCTCGCCGTCAACAGGCCCTTGTGTCATCGATCCAGCAGTTGTGTGGCCTGATCGATGACACAGCGGATCGGGGGAGTTCGCGGACGCCGCTGCGGGAGGAGATGCGTCCGGTTCGTCCGGTTCGTCCGGCCGTGGCGGGGGTGAGATCACGTGCGGTATCCTGTCAGGGCGTTACGGGCCTGCAGCGTCTCAGACGTAGTAGGCGCGCGCGTTCAATGTCGTCCCCACCGGTCACCACTTCACCGGCCAAGGAACGCCGGTGAACACTGGCCCGTGCACGTGACCACGACATCTATCCACCGGAGCAGAACCACTCCATGACCATCACCCCCACTGCCGCACCGATCGTCGCGATCAACGACATCGGCAGCGTTGAGGATTTCCTGGCCGCGATCGACGCGACCATCAAGAACTTCGATGACGGCGACATCGTCGAGGGCACCATCGTCAAGGTCGACCGTGACGAGGTCCTTCTCGACATCGGCTACAAGACCGAGGGCGTCATCCCCTCCCGCGAGCTGTCCATCAAGCACGACGTGGACCCGTCCGAGATCGTGTCGGTCGGCGACGTCGTCGAGGCCCTCGTCCTTCAGAAGGAGGACAAGGAGGGTCGTCTGATCCTGTCCAAGAAGCGCGCCCAGTACGAGCGCGCCTGGGGCACGATCGAGAAGATCAAGGAGGAGGACGGCGTCGTCACCGGCAAGGTGATCGAGGTCGTCAAGGGCGGCCTGATCCTCGACATCGGCCTGCGTGGCTTCCTGCCCGCGTCGCTGGTCGAGATGCGCCGCGTGCGCGACCTGCAGCCGTACGTCGGCAAGGAGATCGAGGCCAAGATCATCGAGCTGGACAAGAACCGCAACAACGTGGTCCTGTCCCGCCGTGCCTGGCTCGAGCAGACGCAGTCCGAGGTCCGCTCCAACTTCCTCAACCAGCTCCAGCGCGGCCAGATCCGCAACGGCGTGGTGTCCTCCATCGTCAACTTCGGTGCCTTCGTCGACCTCGGCGGGGTGGACGGCCTGGTGCACGTCTCCGAGCTGTCCTGGAAGCACATCGACCACCCGAACGAGGTCGTCACCGTCGGCGACGAGGTCACCGTCGAGGTGCTCGACGTCGACATGGACCGCGAGCGCGTCTCGCTGTCGCTCAAGGCGACCCAGGAGGATCCGTGGCAGCACTTCGCCCGGACCCACCAGATGGGCCAGGTCGTGCCGGGCAAGGTCACCAAGCTCGTCCCCTTCGGCGCGTTCGTGCGCGTCGAGGAGGGCATCGAGGGCCTGGTGCACATCTCCGAGCTGGCCGAGCGCCACGTGGAGATCCCCGAGCAGGTCGTGACCGTCAACGACGACATCTTCGTCAAGGTCATCGACATCGACCTCGAGCGTCGCCGGATCTCGCTGAGCCTCAAGCAGGCCAACGAGAACACGACCGGTGTGGGCTCCGAGGAGTTCGACCCCTACCTGTACGGCATGGCCCCGTCCTACGACGAGGCGGGCACGTACATCGGTCCCGAGGGCTTCGACCCCGAGACCGGCGAGTGGAAGGTCGGCTTCGAGGACCAGCGCTCCGAGTGGGAGGCGCAGTACGCCGAGGCGCACGCCCGCTGGGAGCAGCACATGAAGCAGGTCGAGGAGGCCAAGACGGCCGACCAGGCTGCCGCGCTCGAGACCGGCGAGGGTGTGGGCTCCTACAGCTCGACCGCCCCCGCGGCCGAGGAGGGCGCCGGGACGCTGGCCACCGACGAGGCCCTGCAGGCGCTGCGTGACAAGCTGACCGGCGGCGCGTGAGGCGCTGACCGGTTCAGCCGCCCAGGCAGGCTGAACGAACGCAACGGCCCCGGACCCCACGTGGATCCGGGGCCGTTGCGCGTCGTCGCCCGTCCCCACCTCGGCTTGTCCGCCATCGCGCGGACAGATCCGGGGTTCGTCCGGTTCTCCGGCGGCGTGTCGTCGGGAATCCGGATCATGCGCAGTCCGTCCCGGCGGCTCCGCCCGGCTCAGGTGGGCGGGGCGACGATCGGCTCGTCGGCGTCGGGGCGGCCCACCGAGCTGGTCCGCGCCCAGACCAGTCCCGCGAGGGCCAGGGTCCACGCCACGGAGGCTGCGACCGTGGCCAGGGCGTGGATCGAGGTGCCCAGCCACAGGCCGAGGACGGCGAGTGCCGCGACCCCGCCCCATAGCAGGAAGGTCGCGCGCCGGTCGTGATGCGCCATCCGGGCGTACAGCAGCACCTGCACGACACCGAACCCGGCACCGGCCAGGGCGAAGATCCACGCGTCCTGGGCGACCGCCAGGTACTGGGTGCCGGACATGATCCGCACGATCAGCTCGGGGAAGGCGGCAACGACCAGCGTGGCCAGGAGGCCCAGGCCGGCGACGGCTGCGATCGCCTGCCGCTGCGCGTTGTGCGACCCGGCCACCATGCGCGGGAAGGCGGCCACGAGGACGGCCTGGGGCAGGAAGAACACCGCGCGGGCGATCAGCGCGCCGGCGGCGTAGAGGCCGGCGTCGTAGGCGGGCAACTGCGCGCGAGCAAGCAGGACGTCCAGGTTGGTCAGCGCGTACAGGGCGATCAGCGCGTGGGCGGCGTGGCCGACCTCGACGAGGAACTCCCGCGGACCCTCCTCCTTCGTGGAGCCCCACGCGGGCTGGCCCACGAGCAGGAACTGACCGGCAACCGCACCGAGGAGGGCGCCGACGGCCAGGCCGATGAGCGTGGAGTCCGCGGTCCCGCCGATCTGGGCGCCGAGGATCCCGCCCGCGACCCGCGAGCCCGTGGCGACGACGTAGAGCGCACCGAGGCGCTTGTGCCGCTCGGCGCCCTGCAGCAACCCGAGCTGGGCACCGGTCACGGTGAACGGGATGAACGTCGCACCGACCACCACGACGGCCATCACGTCGGACAGGTTCAGGGCGCTGCTGATGAAGGGGGCGAGGGCCACGGTCAGGGCGCAGGTGAGCGCACCCACGAGGAGCACCGACCGTGCGCCGATGTGCTCCGACGAACGCCCGGAGGCCACGTGCCGGGCGATCACCACCTGCGTGGCGGCCATGGCGGTGCTGCCCAGCAGCAGGATCACCGCCAACGCGCCGAAGGCGCCGAACTGCTCCGGGCCGAGCAGGCGGGAGACCACGAGCATCTGCAGCATCGCGATGATCTGCGACACCACGAGGCCCGCCCCCACGATGGCTGTGCCCTGGACCGAGATCCCGGCCGCCGGTGTCCCCGCGGTCGCGGCCGTGGGCGCCGCGTCAGCAGGGCGCGGCAGCCGGCACGTGCCGGGTGGGGTCGGGACTCACCGGACAATCATCGCCCACGCATGCCCGAGTGCTGACCAGCCGTTGGGGTGTCACGCCGTTCGGAACTGCCCGCACGGTTGTCGCGCAGTCGACGGATCCTTCGGTTGCGGCCCCCAGCAGCGCGCCCGTGGCGACCCCGCGGCTGGCATGCTTGCGCCCATGATGCGGGTGGGGTTGACCGGAGGGATCGGTGCGGGCAAGTCCACCGCCTCCAGGATGCTGGCCGAGAAGGGTGCGGTGGTCGTCGACGGCGACCAGATCTCCCGGGAGCTGGTTGTTCCCGGGGAGCCCGCCCTCGCCGAGATCGTCGCGAGGTTCGGGTCCGGGGTGCTGCTGCCCGATGGCCAGCTCGATCGTGCAGGGCTGGCCGCCATCGTGTTCCCGGACGCCGAGGCGTTGGATGCCCTGGACGCGATCATGCACCCCCGGATCGCGCGGCGGGCCGAGGAGATGCTCGAGGCCGCCGAGGGTGCCGGGACCCGGATCGTGATCTACGACATGCCGCTGCTGGTCGAGAACGGCTCAGCGGACCAGTTCGACGTGGTGGTCGTCGTCCACGCCCCGATCGAGGTGCGCCTGGCCCGGCTCGCAGTCCGGGGGATCAACGTGGCCGATGCCCGCGAGCGCATGTCGCGTCAGGCCAGCGACGAGGAGCGTGCTGCGGTCGCCCACATCCTGATCGACAACGGCGGGGACGAGGATCAGCTCATCGCACAGGTGGATCGGGCGTGGCATCTGCTGCAGGCAGCGCTGGGGGAGTAGCCGCGGCGGGACGGGATCGGGCTGGTGTGGTCCAGCCACGGTCCAGCGGCCACCAGAGGAGCAGGGCGCTGGACAGCAGGACGACCGAGCCGAACGCCCAGCCGGCGATGATGTCGGTCGGCCAGTGGACGCCGAGGATGAGCCGGCTGAGCCCGATCAGCGGCCCCACGACCACCAGGACGCGTCCGACGAGGTCCATCCAGCGACGGCCCGACGCCCGACCGAGGTGGACCAGCACGAGCCCGGCAGCCACGTGGAGGTAGATCCCCTCCATGGCGTGGCCCGAGGGGAACGACTTGTCGAGGTCGAACTCGAACTGCTCGGCGCCGGGAGGTCGAGCCCGGCCAATGAGGACCTTGATCGTCTCGCTGACTGCGAGCCCTGCGATCCCGGACAACGCCAGCAGGCCCGCGGCTGCCCGATGGTGCGCCGACAGGAGCCAGAGCACGAGCGCCGTTGCGGCGAGCGCGGACCAGAACGGAGCGGTCACCAGGCCGACGACGTGGGCCAGGTCGACAGGCCAGCCGAGCGGATCCGCCCAGCCGCGCGTGACGTCGGTGAGGGCGGAGTCGAACCCCCGGAGGACGTCCGAACCGGTGGCCATCACGATCGTGAGGAGCCCGGCGACGGCTCCGGCGACGATGAGGCCGATGACGGCACGTCGACGGGCGAGCAGTGCCTGGGCGCCCCTGGCCGTGGGCTCCACGGCGGCGAGGTCAGGCATCGTCGCAGACTAGCCGAACGGCTGTGGCCCGTGGTGCCGCGCGGCAGGGGTCCAGGGCGGTTCCGGGGGTTGGGATCGGGCCGGGTGTCGGGCGTGCACGGGCCGATGCGCCCCAGGGTGACCCCGCGACCGCATTCGGCCGGCACCGGTCGCTGGCCGGAGAGGCGCGGGGGAGCCGATGTCGGACCGACCCAATACCGTGTCTGCCATGACCAGACCCGTCACCGACCTGCAGCGGCGCGTCGCCCCGTTCCGGGTGATCAGCGAGTACCAGCCCGCCGGCGACCAGCCCGCCGCCATCGCTGAGATCGCCCGGAGGATCGAGGCCGGCGCCAAGGACGTCGTGCTGATGGGCGCCACCGGCACCGGCAAGTCCGCCACCACCGCGTGGCTGGTCGAGAAGCTCCAGCGGCCCACGCTGGTGATGGCGCCGAACAAGACCCTGGCCGCCCAGCTGGCCAACGAGTTCCGCGAGCTCCTGCCCGACAACGCGGTCGAGTACTTCGTCTCCTACTACGACTACTACCAGCCCGAGGCCTACATCCCGCAGACGGACACCTACATCGAGAAGGACTCCTCGATCAACGAGGAGGTCGAGCGGCTGCGGCACTCCGCCACCAACTCACTGCTCACCCGCCGCGACGTCATCGTCGTGGCGACGGTCTCGGCGATCTACGGCCTGGGCACGCCCCAGGAGTACGTCGACCGGATGGTCCGGCTGCGGGTGGGCGAGGAGATCGACCGCGACTCGCTGCTGCGCCGGTTCGTCGAGAACCAGTACGCCCGCAACGACCTGGCCTTCGAGCGCGGGACGTTCCGGGTGCGCGGCGACACGATCGAGGTGTTCCCCGTCTACGAGCAGCACCCGGTGCGCATCGACATGTTCGGCGACGAGATCGAGCGCCTCATGACGCTGCACCCCGTCACCGGGGAGATCCTGACCGAGGACCAGGAGGTCTATGTCTTCCCGGCCACGCACTACGTCGCCGGCCCGGAGCGGATGGAGCGCGCGCTCGGCGGGATCGAGGCCGAGCTCGCCGAACGGCTGACCGAGCTCAACGAGCAGGGCAAGCTGCTCGAGGCCCAGCGGTTGCAGATGCGCACCTCCTACGACATCGAGATGATGCGCCAGGTCGGCTTCTGCTCCGGGATCGAGAACTACTCCCGGCACATCGACGGCCGCGAGTCCGGCTCGGCCCCCAACTGCCTGATCGACTACTTCCCCGAGGACTTCCTGCTCGTCATCGACGAGTCGCACGTCACGGTCCCGCAGATCGGCGGGATGTACGAGGGTGACATGTCCCGCAAGCGCACTCTGGTGGACCACGGGTTCCGCCTGCCCAGCGCCGCGGACAACCGGCCGCTGCGCTGGGAGGAGTTCCTCGAGCGGATCGGCCAGACGGTCTACCTGTCGGCCACGCCTGGCCCGTACGAGCTGGCCAAGGTCGACGGCGACGTGGTCGAGCAGGTCATCCGCCCCACCGGCCTGATCGATCCCGAGATCATCCTCAAGCCGACGAAGGGCCAGATCGACGACCTCATCCACGAGATCCGCCTGCGCACCGAGCGGGGCGAGCGGGTCCTGGTCACCACCCTGACCAAGCGGATGTCCGAGGACCTCACCGACTACCTGCTGGAGCGCGGCATCCGCGTGCGCTACCTGCACTCGGAGGTCGACACGCTGCGCCGCGTCGAGCTGCTGCGCGAGTTGCGGATGGGGATCTTCGACGTCCTGGTCGGGATCAACCTGCTGCGCGAGGGCCTGGACCTGCCCGAGGTGTCGCTGGTCAGCATCCTGGATGCGGACAAGGCCGGTTTCCTGCGCTCGGAGCGCAGCCTGATCCAGACCATCGGCCGGGCGGCGCGAAACGTGTCCGGCCAGGTCCACATGTACGGCGACACCATCACCTCGCAGATGCAGACCGCGATCGACGAGACCAACCGGCGTCGGGCGAAGCAGATCGCCTACAACCTCGAGAAGGGCGTGGACCCCCAGCCGCTGCGCAAGAAGATCGCCGACATCACCGACCTGCTCGCCGCCGAGGACGCCGACACCGAGGAGGTCCTGGCGACCACCATGGGATCGGGTCGTTCCCAGTCACGGGGTCGGGGCGGGGCCCGGCGCCAGGGGTCGGGAGCCGCGGCCGCGGATGCGTCGGTGGCCACCGGGACGGCCGTGCGCGCGGACCTGCCCGCCACGGAGCTGGCCAACCTGATCCAGGAGCTCACCGAGCAGATGCACGCAGCTGCCGCGAACCTCCAGTTCGAGGTGGCGGCCAGGTACCGCGACGAGGTCTCCGAGCTCAAGCGCGAGCTGCGCGGGATGATCGCGGCCGGCTGAACGGCCGGCGCCCGGTGACGAGTGCGCGGGCAGGGACGAACGTGTGGTGTCGGTGGCGGTGCGATGCACGCCGACTCCCAGGGTCCTCGTGGGCGTGCCAGAATGGCGTGCCACCGCATCCCGCGCCTCAGTGACGCAGGACGTCGGGGTACATGAGGTCCAGGGAGGCTGTGGGTGGACGTATCGGCGGGCCTGTGGGCGGCGACGATCCTTGGGCTGATCGGCATCATCGTCATCGACCTGATCATCGTCGACCGACGGCCCCACGCCTTCACCGCGAAGGAGGCCACCCGCTGGGTGATCTTCTACGTCGTCCTGGCGCTGCTGTTCGCCGGCTTCGTCACGGTGACCTTCGGCCGGCAGTACGGCGGGGAGTTCCTCGCCGGGTACATCACCGAGTACTCGTTGAGCGTGGACAACCTGTTCGTGTTCATGATCATCATGTCGTCGTTCGCGGTCCCCGATCAGCACCGCCACCGGGTCCTGTCCATCGGCATCGTGATCGCCCTGATCCTGCGTGGCATCCTGATCGTCCTGGGCGCGGCGGCGATCGAGCGCTTCGCGGCGACGTTCTTCGTGTTCGGGGCGTTCCTGATGTGGACCGCGATCTCCGTGTGGCGCAGCGGGGCTGAGGAGGCCGATCCCGAGGGCAACGCCCTGATCCGCTTCGTCGAGCGCCATGTGCCCACGACCCGCGAGTACCACGGCACGAAGCTGACCGTCCGCATCGACGGCCAGCGGTACGTCACCCCGATGCTGCTGGTGATGCTGGCCATCGGGACCACGGACCTGCTCTTCGCTCTCGACTCGATCCCGGCGGTGTTCGGCCTCACCGAGGAGGCCTACCTGGTCTTCACAGCCAACGCCTTCGCTCTGATGGGCCTGCGCCAGCTGTACTTCATGCTGCACGGGCTGCTCGACCGGCTCATCTACCTGTCAAAGGGCCTGGCGATCATCCTCGGCTTCATCGCTGTGAAGCTCCTGCTGCACGCCCTGCACGAGACCACCGACCTCGACGTCCCGGAGATCTCCACGGCCCAGTCGCTGGTCGTGATCATCGGGGTGCTGGTCGTGACCGCGATCGCCAGCGTGGTCGCCGTCCGCCGCGACCCTTCCCTGGTGGAGTCGAGCCCGGAGATGCGGGCGGAGCACGAGGCCGAGGAGGTTGCCGGCGAGGCCCTGGATCACCTCCCGCCCGAGCCCGAGCGCTGAACCCACGGCACAGACCCTCCGTGAGAGTTCAGACCCTCCCGAACGGTCGGGAGGGTCTGAACGTTTCGGGAGGGTCTGCGGGAGTGGTGGGGCGGGCGGGGGCGGGCGGGGCGGGAGCCGATGTCGGAGGGCTGGCCTAGGATCGTCGCGTGGATCTGGCCGAGCACCATCACGACCGTCTCACGGTCCGGGGGGCCCGGGAGCACAACCTCAAGGACGTGTCCCTGGCCATCCCTCGTGATGCGTTGGTGGTCTTCACCGGGCTGTCCGGGTCCGGGAAGTCCAGCCTCGCATTCGACACGATCTTCGCCGAGGGCCAGCGCCGGTACGTGGAGTCGCTGAGCGCCTACGCCCGGCAGTTCCTCGGCCAGATGGACAAGCCCGACGTGGACTTCATCGACGGACTGTCCCCGGCGGTGTCCATCGACCAGAAGTCCACCTCGCGCAACCCCCGGTCCACGGTGGGCACCATCACCGAGGTGTACGACTACCTGCGCCTTCTGTTCGCCCGGATCGGCAAGCCGCACTGCCCGTCCTGCGGGGAGCCCGTGGGGCGCCAGACGCCGCAGCAGATCGTCGATCGCGTCCTCGAGCTGCCCGAGGGGACCCGGTTCCAGGTGCTGGCCCCCGTGGTGCGCGAGCGCAAGGGGGAGTACTCCGACCTCTTCCGCCAGCTGCAGGCGCAGGGCTTCAGCCGCGCCCGGGTCGACGGCACCGTGCACCTGCTCACCGAGCCGCCCACCCTGAAGAAGCAGCAGAAGCACACCATCGAGGTGGTCGTCGACCGCCTGGCCGTCAAGGCGTCAGCGCGCCGACGCCTCACCGACTCCGTGGAGACGGCGCTGGGGCTGGCCGGGGGGATCGTGAACCTGGAGTTCGTCGACGCCCCCGCCGAGGATCCCGACCGCGAGCGGCTCTTCAGCGAGCACCTGGTGTGCCTCAACGACGGCCAGTCGTTCGAGGACCTGGAGCCCAGGTCCTTCTCGTTCAACTCCCCGTTCGGCGCGTGTGCGCAGTGCACCGGCCTGGGCACCCGGATGGAGGTCGACCCCGACCTGATCGTGCCCGATCCGGACCTCTCGCTGGCCGACGGGGCGGTCTCGCCGTGGGGGAGCGGCCACATCTCGGAGTACTACGCCCGCCTGGTCACCGCCCTGGCCGACGAGCTCGGCGCGAGCGTCGACACGCCCTTCAAGGACCTGCCCGACGCGATGCGCGACGCCGTCCTGCACGGCTACAACCACCAGGTGCACGTGCGCTACCGCAACCGGTACGGCCGGGAGCGCTCGTACACGACCGGGTTCGAGGGCGCCATCCCGTTCGTCCAGCGCCGGCACGCCGAGTCCGAGAGCGACTCGGCGCGGGAGCGCTACGAGGGCTTCATGCGCGAGGTGCCGTGCCCGGCGTGCGACGGCGCGCGGCTCAAGCCCGTCTCGTTGGCGGTCACCGTCGGCGGGGTGAACATCGCCACGATCGCCGAGATGCCCATCGGTGAGGCCGCCGCGTTCCTCGCCGACCTCGACGTCTCCGACCGCGACGCCCAGATCGCCACCCGGGTGCTCAAGGAGGTCAACGAGCGGCTGGCGTTCCTGATGGACGTCGGCCTGCACTACCTGTCGCTGTCGCGGCCCGCCGGGACGCTGGCCGGCGGTGAGGCGCAGCGCATCCGGCTGGCCACCCAGATCGGGTCGGGCCTCGTCGGCGTCCTCTACGTCCTCGACGAGCCGAGCATCGGCCTGCACCAGCGCGACAACCACCGGCTCATCGACACCCTCGTGCGCCTGCGCGACCTGGGCAACACGCTCATCGTGGTCGAGCACGACGAGGACACCATCCGCACCGCCGACTGGGTCGTGGACATCGGCCCCGGCGCCGGCGAGCACGGAGGCCAGATCGTCGTCTCCGGGACCGTCGAGGACCTCCTGGCCAGCCCCGACTCGCTGACCGGCCAGTACCTGTCGGGGGCCCGCCGGATCGAGATCCCCGCCCAGCGACGGCCCATGGATCCCGAGCGGACGGTCGTCGTCGAGGGTGCCCGCGAGCACAACCTGCAGAACGTGACCGCGGAGTTCCCGCTCGGCTGCTTCGTGGCCATCACCGGGGTCAGCGGCTCGGGCAAGTCGACGCTGGTCAACGACGTGCTCTACACCGTCCTGGCCCGCGACCTCAACCGTGCCCGGGGCGTCCCCGGCCGGCACCGGCGGGTCACGGGACTGGAGCACCTGGACAAGGTCGTGCACGTCGACCAGAGCCCGATCGGGCGCACACCGCGCTCCAACCCGGCCACCTACACCGGCGTCTTCGACCACGTCCGCAAGCTGTTCGCCTCCACCCAGGAGGCCAAGATCCGGGGCTACCTGCCGGGTCGCTTCTCGTTCAACGTGAAGGGCGGCCGGTGCGAGGCGTGCACCGGCGACGGCACCATCAAGATCGAGATGAACTTCCTTCCCGACGTGTACGTGCCCTGCGAGGTGTGCCACGGGGACCGGTACAACCGGGAGACCCTCGAGGTGCACTACAAGGGCCGGACCATCTCGCAGGTGCTGGACATGCCGATCGAGGAGGCCCTGGAGTTCTTCGCCGCGGTCCCCCCGATCGCCCGGCACATGCAGACGCTGGTGGATGTCGGCCTCGGGTACGTGCGCCTGGGCCAACCGGCGCCGACCCTGTCCGGCGGTGAGGCGCAGCGCGTGAAGCTCGCCAGTGAGCTGCAGCGACGCTCCACCGGGCGGACCATCTACGTGCTCGACGAGCCCACCACCGGCCTGCACTTCGAGGACGTGCGCAAGCTCCTGGGCGTGCTGCACTCGCTGGTGGACAAGGGCAACTCAGTCCTCGTCATCGAGCACAACCTCGACGTCATCAAGACCGCGGACTGGGTCGTCGACCTCGGTCCCGAGGGTGGGTCCGGGGGCGGCACGATCGTCGCCGCCGGCACCCCGGAACAGGTGGCGGCCCACCCGGAGAGCCACACCGGGCGTTTCCTGCGCGACCTGCTGGGGCGCACGCGCGCCACTGCGTAGGCTGCACACAACCAACGAGGAGGAACCGGAATGGATGCCAGTGGATGTGGTGGCGGATGTGCGTGCCAGCCGACCGCCTCTGACCGTGGGTCGGTGAGCCGGCGCGGGATCCTCGCCGGCTCGGCGGCAGCCGTGGCCGTGTTGGCCCTGGGCGCCTGCGCGTCGGGCGAGGAGACGAGCACCTCAGGGACTCCCACGACCGGGGACCCGACGACCCAGCCCCCCGCTGAGTCCGAATCGGCCACCGCGACCGAGGACTCGTCCGGAGAGGGCGGCGCCGCCGGTGAGCCGGTGGCCGGGACCGGCGACTTCCCTGTGGGAGGGGGCGTCGTCGTGAAGACCGCCAGCGGGCCCGTGGTCATCACCCACCCCACCGACACCGAATTCCTCGCGTTCAATGGCACATGTCCGCACGCGGGATGCCCGGTGACCGAGGTGACTGAGAACACGATCCTGTGCAACTGCCACGGGAGCACCTTCAACGGCAGCACGGGGGAGCGGCTGGAGGGACCGGCGCCCACGGGCTTGGAGCCGGTGCCGATCCAGGTCTCGGATGGGGAGATCTACCTGGCCTGAGGTGACCGCCAACTTCCGCCCCGCACCCGGGCAGATCCCCACCGAGCCGGGCGTCTACCGGTTCCGCGACGGGGACGGCCGCGTCATCTACGTGGGCAAGGCCAAGAACCTGCGGGCGCGCCTCACCTCGTACTTCCAGGACCCCGCCGCCCTGCACCAGCGCACGCAGACCATGGTCGCCACCGCGCGGGCCCTGGACTGGGTGGTCGTCTCCACCGAGGTCGAGGCGCTGACCCTGGAGTACGCGTGGATCAAGGAGTTCGACCCGCGGTTCAACGTCCGCTACCGCGACGACAAGTCCTACCCGTTCCTCGCGGTCACGGTCGGGGAGGAGTTCCCCCGGGCGATGGTCATGCGCGGGGAGAAGCGGCCCGGTGTGCGCTACTTCGGGCCGTTCGCCCACGCGTGGGCGATCCGCGAGACCGTGGACCAGCTCCTGCGGGTGTTCCCGATGCGCACCTGCACGAAGGGGGTGTTCCGGCGCGCCCAGGCATCAGGGCGCCCGTGCCTGCTCGGGTACATCGACAAGTGCGCCGCCCCCTGCACGGGTGAGGTGACCGCCGAGGAGCACCGGGCGATCGTCGAGGACTTCTGTGCCTTCATGGCCGGGGGCTCTGCCGCGTTCGTCCGCGAGCGCACCGAGCAGATGACCGCCGCTGCGGCCGAACTCGACTACGAGCGCGCCGCCCGCCTGCGCGATGACCTGTACGCCCTGCAGCGGGTCCTCGAACGCAACGCCGTGGTCCTGCCGGACGGCACGGATGCCGACGTGGTCGGGATGGCCAGCGACGACCTCGAGGCGTGTGTCCGGGTGTTCCACGTGCGCGACGGGCGGATCCGCGGGGAGCGGGGCTTCATCGTGGAGCGCGTGGACGACGCCGACGAGGCGCAACTGGTCGCCACCCTGCTCGCCCAGATGTACGCCGAGCCGGATGCCGACGTCCCGCGTCGGGTTCTGGTCCCCGCCCTGCCGGATGCTGGTGAGGTCGCTGTCCTGACCGAGTGGCTGGGCCAGCAGCGCGGCGGACCGGTCGGGGTGGCGGTGCCCCGGCGCGGGGACAAGCGCGCACTGATGGAGACGGTGAGCCGTAACGCCTCGCAGTCGCTGGCCTCCCACAAGCTGCGTCGATCCGGCGACCTCACAACCCGCAGCCAGGCCCTGACCGAGCTGACCGAGGCCCTCGACCTGCCGACGGCGCCCCTGCGGATCGAGTGCTTCGACGTCTCCAACCTCGGCGCCGACGATGTCGTGGCGTCCATGGTCGTGTTCGAGGACGGGTTGCCGCGCCCCTCCGAGTACCGCAAGTTCGCCATCAAGGGCGTCGAGGGCCAGAACGATGTGGCCGCCATCGCTGAGGTGATCGGTCGCCGCTTCCGCCGGCTGGCCCGCGACGCGGACGCCGTGGACGCCGGGTCGGGGAACGACGGTCCCACGCGCGCCGGGCCCGATGCGGGTGAGCGCAGCGAGCCTGCGCCCGAGTCTGACGCGGGAGGCGGCGCCGAGCCAGGGGCGGGTGGGACCGCGCCCCAATCCCCGGCCCGGTTCGCCTATCCACCGTCGCTGGTCGTCATCGATGGTGGCCCCCCGCAGGTCAACGCCGCCTTCCAGGCCCTCGTCGACCTCGGCCTGACCGACATCGCCGTCGTCGGCCTGGCCAAGCGGCTGGAGGAGGTCTGGCTGCCCGATGAGGAGGACCCGGTGATCCTGCCGCGGACGAGCCAGGGCCTGTACCTGCTGCAACGTGTCCGGGACGAGGCGCACCGCACGGCCATCCGCTACCAGCGCCAGAAGCGGTCCGCGCGGATGACCACCAGCGCCCTGGATGACATCCCCGGCCTCGGGCCGGCCCGGCGCAAGGCGCTGCTGCGACGGTTCGGGTCGGTGCGCAAGATCCGGGCCGCAACCCCGGAGATGATCGCCGAGGTGCCCGGGATCGGTCCGGCCCTGGCTGAACGGGTCATCGCCGCGCTCGCCGGTGAGACGATCAGCGCGGTGAACCTGACCACCGGCGAGATCCTGGGCGACGATGTCCAGGTGACCGGCGAGATCCTGGGCGACGATCAACCAGCGACCGGCGAGATCCTGGGCGACGATGGGCCCATGACCGAGGAGACCACATGACCAGCACCCCGCACAGCGACGGGATCGCGGACTTCGAGGTCCTGCTCGTCTCCGGGATGTCCGGTGCCGGGCGGTCGAGTGCGGCACGGGCGCTGGAGGACATCGGCTGGTTCGTGATCGACAACCTGCCCCCGAAGATGCTGGCGCCGACCCTCGAGCTGCTGGCCGCACGCTCCGATCTCGACCGGGTGGCCGTGGTCGCCGACGTCCGCGGGGGTCGACTCTTCGACCAGCTGGAGGCGGCCATCGCCGAGGTGATCGCCCGCGGCGTGGACCTGAAGATCCTGTTCCTGGAGTCCAGCGACGAGGCCCTGGTGCGTCGGTTCGAGTCCAACCGGCGTCCGCATCCCCTGCAGGGCCAGGGTGGGCTGCTCGACGGCATCCACCGCGAGCGGGCGCTGCTCGGTGAGCTGCGAGCTGACGCCGACCTGGTCATCGACACGTCGAACCGCACCATCCACGAGCTGCGCCGGAGCATCACGGCCTCCTTCGAGTCCGCCGAGCCGGTGCGCCTGCGGGCCACCGTGATGTCCTTCGGGTTCAAGTACGGGGTGCCGGTGGACGCCGACTTCGTCGCCGACGTGCGGTTCCTGCCCAACCCCTTCTGGATCCCCGAGCTGCGCGACCTGCGTGGGCTCGATGCCCCGGTCAACGACTACGTCGTGGCCCAGGACGGCGCCTCCGCCTTCCTGGACGCCTACGCCCACATGATCGATGTCGCCACCGACGGGTACCTGCGCGAGGGCAAGCGCTTCGCCACCCTGGCGATCGGGTGCACCGGGGGCAAGCACCGCTCCGTGGCCATGGCCGAGAACCTGGCGGCGCGCCTTGTGCACGTCGGACTCGAGGTCACGGTGGTCCATCGGGACCTCGGGCGCGAGTGATGCCCCCATCGGTGGCCGAGCCCGGGGGAGCTGCCCGGCGGCGCCGTCCGGTGCCCGCAGGTCCAGCGGTCGTCGCGCTGGGCGGTGGGCATGGGTTGGCGGTCACCCTGCGTGCGCTGCGCGGGGTCACCGACCAGCTGACGGCGGTGGTCGGGATGGCTGACGACGGCGGGTCGAGCGGTCGCCTGCGCCGGGACATGGGCACCCCGCCGCCGGGGGACCTGCGGATGGCCCTGGCCGCCCTGTGCGGTGACGACGTGTGGGGCCGCACGTGGAGCTCCGTGGTCCAGCACCGGTTCTCCGCCGGCGAGCTCTCCGGGCACGCCCTGGGCAACCTGCTCATCACCTCGCTGTGGGAGCAGACGGGGGACGTCGTCGCGGGCCTGGACTGGGTGGCAGCCCTCCTGGGCGCCCATGGCCGCGTGCTGCCGGCGTGCAGCGAGGGTGTGCAGATCGTCGCCGACGTGCTCGACGTGCCGGGGCACGCCGGGACCACGGTCGTGCGCGGGCAGTCGCAGGTCGCGGTCACCGAGGGGACGGTGCTGTCCATCTCCCTGGAGCCCCCCGATCCGCCGGCGCGGCCGGAGGCCGTCGAGGCCATCGGGCAGGCGGAGGCGATCGTGATGGGACCTGGATCGTGGTACACCTCGGTGCTGGCCGGGCTGCTGGTCCCCGGCATCCACGATGCCGTCGTCGCAGCACCCGCCACCCGGATCCTGGTGCTCAACCTCGTCGCCCAACCGGGGGAGACCTCCGGCTTCAGTCCCCAGGGGCACCTGCACGTGCTGGCGGGGGCCTTCCCGGAGGTGACCTTCGACGTGGTCCTGGCCGACCCCGTCCATGTGCCCGATGAGGCAGCGCTTCGTGCGGCCTGCCGGGAGGTCGGCGCGGACCTGATGCTGCGCCCTGTTGCCGATCCACGGGCCGGAGCTGGGCATCATGATCCGCTGCTGCTGGGGAGGGCGTTCGCGGAGGTCATCGGGCATGGCAGTATTCCGGCATGGCGATGACGGCGGGCGTGAAGGACGAACTGAGCCGACTGCCGATCACGAAGACGTGCTGCCGGAAGGCTGAGGTCTCTGCCCTGCTGAGGTTCTCCGGCGGGCTGCACCTCGTCGCGGGCAAGGTCGTGGTCGAGGCCGAGCTCGACACCGGTGCAGCCGCACGCAGGGCCCGCAGCGCGATCGCCGACATGTTCGGGCATCAGGCGACCATCACGGTCGTGGCGCCCTCGGGAATCCGGCGCGGCAACCGCTACGTGCTCACGGTGGCCCAGGACGGGCAGCGCCTGGCCAAGCAGGCGGGGCTCCTGGACCCCTCGGGTCGGCCGGTCCGCGGCCTGCCGGCGGTTGTCGTGAACGGTGCGCTCTGCGACGCGGAGTCTGCGTGGCGCGGCGCCTTCCTGGCCCACGGGTCGCTCACCGAGCCAGGACGCTCCTCGTCGTTGGAGGTGTCCTGCCCGGGGCCGGAGGCGGCACTGGCCCTGGTGGGTGCCGCGCGCCGGTTGGGGATCGCGAGCAAGGCCCGCGAGGTGCGCGGGATCGACCGGGTGGTGATCCGCGACGGGGACGCGATCAGCGCGATGCTCACGAAGATGGGCGCCCACGAGTCGGTCATGGCCTGGGAGGAGCGGCGGATGCGCCGCGAGGTCCGGGCGACCGCGAACCGCCTGGCGAACTTCGACGACGCCAACCTGCGACGCTCCGCCCGGGCCGCCGTGGCGGCGGGGGCCCGTGTCGAGCGTGCCCTGCTCATCCTCGGGGACACGGTCCCCGACCACCTGGCGGTCGCCGGGAAGCTGCGCCTGGAGCACAAGCAGGCCAGCCTCGAGGAGCTCGGCGCCCTGGCCGACCCACCCATGACCAAGGACGCGATCGCCGGGCGGATCCGCCGGCTGCTGGCCCTCGCCGACAAGCGCGCGCTCGAACTCGGGATCCCCAACACGGAGGACGGCATCTCCTCGTAGTGACCGGTTGCCCCCAGCGGGCGATCGCGGGCCCGCGTCAATAGGCTCATGCCTGCAGACCGTTCACCCACAAAGGGAGTCTCATCCGTGAAGAGCATCAGTGATCTCGATATCGCTGGCAAGACAGTCCTGCTGAGGTCGGACTTCAACGTTCCGCTGGCCAAGGACGGAAGCGGCGTCATCACCGACGACGGCCGCATCGTGGCCAGCCTTCCCACCATCAACGCCCTGACCGGAGCGGGGGCGAAGGTCGTCATCGTCGCGCACCTCGGCCGTCCCAAGGGTGTCGGCTTCGAGGAGTCGGGGTCGTTGGCGCCGGTCGCCGCACGGCTCGGGGAGCTCCTCGGCCAGGACGTCTCGCTGGCCGGCGACGTGACCGGGGACTCCGCGAAGGCCACCGTGGCCGCCCTGCAGCCCGGCCAGGTGGCTCTGCTGGAGAACATCCGCTTCGACGCCCGGGAGACCAGCAAGGACCAGGCCCAGCGCCAGGAGCTGGCCGCCGAGCTCGCCGCGATGGCCGACGTCTATGTCTCCGACGGGTTCGGCGTCGTGCACCGCAAGCAGGCCTCGGTGACCGATGTCGCCGAGCTGCTGCCCAATGCAGCCGGGCTCCTGGTCGAGAAGGAGGTCAAGTCCTTCTCGAAGGTGCTGGCCGACCCGGACCGCCCCTACGTGGTGATCCTCGGCGGGTCGAAGGTCTCGGACAAGCTGGGCGTGATCGACAACCTGATCGACAGTGTCGACCGGCTGCTCATCGGTGGCGGCATGGCCTACACGTTCCTGGCCGCCCAGGGCTCATCGGTGGGCACCTCCCTGCTGGAGTCCGACCAGATCGAGGCGGTCAAGGGCTACCTGGCCAAGGCCGCGGAGAAGGGCATCGAGCTGGTCATCCCCGTGGACACGATGGTCGCCGATGCCTTCCCCGGCAAGGACAACCCGAGCCCGGAGCGCAAGGTCGTGCCCAGCACCGAGATCCCCGACGGCTGGATGGGGCTGGACATCGGGCCGGAGACGATCGCCCTGTTCTCCAGCAAGGTCGCCGACGCCCGGACCGTGGTCTGGAACGGACCCATGGGTGTGTTCGAGGTTCCCGAGTTCGCCACCGGCACGTTCGAGGTCGCCAAGGCGATCGCCGACTCAGGAGCGTTCTCAGTCATCGGGGGCGGCGACTCCGCCGCTGCGGTCCGCCAGCTCGGCCTGGAGGACGGCTTCTCCCACATCTCCACCGGCGGTGGTGCCTCCCTCGAGCTGCTCGAGGGCAAGACACTCCCCGGTCTCGCAGTCCTGGAGGGCTGACACATGGCACGCAAGCCGTTCATGGCAGGCAACTGGAAGATGAACCTCGACCACCTCGAGGCCATCGCACACGTCCAGAAGATCGCCTTCGCGCTCAATGATGAGGACTTCGCGGCCGTCGAGGCGGGCGTCATGGTCCCCTTCACCGACATCCGTTCGGTGCAGACGCTGGTCGACGCCGACAACCTCAAGGTGGTCTACGGCAGCCAGGACATCTCCGCCCAGGACTCCGGTGCCTACACGGGCGAGATCTCCGGCGTCATGCTGAGCAAGCTCGGCTGCACGTACGCGGTCATCGGGCACAGCGAGCGCCGCCAGTACCACGGCGAGGACGACGCCCTGGTCAACGCCAAGGTGAAGGCCGCGTACAAGCACGGCCTGACCCCGATCATGTGCATCGGTGAGGTGAAGGAGGAGCGCGAGGCCGGCATCCAGGAGCAGGTCACCCTGGGCCAGCTCGACGGCGGCCTGGCCGACATCCCCGCCGAGCAGGCGGCAACCATCGTGATCGCCTACGAACCGGTGTGGGCCATCGGCACCGGGCTGACGGCCACCCCGCAGGACGCCCAGGACATGTGTGGGGCGATCCGCCGCCGTCTGGCCGAGCTGTACAGCCAGGAGGTCGCCGACGCGATCCGCATCCAGTACGGCGGCTCGGTCAAGGCGGCCAACGCGGCCGAGATCATGGCCGGCCCGGACGTCGACGGCGCCCTCATCGGTGGGGCGTCGCTGGACGCCGACGAGTTCGTCGCGATCTGCAAGTACCGCCTGGCCTGAGGCCGGCGGCCCCGCCGCACTCGCCCACGTGTCATGGATCCGGTTCGCCCAGTGGCCGGATCCATGACATTCGGCGTGTTTGCGCCATTGGTGTGTGCGTGGCCGGCGTTGTCGCATCGACCACGTATCCTTGCGGCATCGAACGAAGGGACCTCCTGTGATCACCGCCCTGCAAGTGCTGCTCCTGGTGCTCAACGTGCTCGTCATCGTCCTTGTGCTGCTGCACAAGGGCAAGGGTGGCGGCCTTTCTGACCTGTTCGGCGGTGGCGTGAGCTCCTCGCTCGGCGGCAGTTCCGTCGCTGAGCGCAACCTGGACCGCATCACGTACGCGCTGCTCATCATCTGGACGGCCACGATCGTGGCCCTCGGCCTGGCCATCTAGCGGCTCGCCCGCCCGTCCCTACCTGCTCGACCAAACGGAGGCACTTGTGGCTGGTGGCAACGCGATCAGGGGAAGCCGCGTCGGATCCGGTCCGATGGGCGAGGCCGAGCGGGGAGACGCGGCACCGCGGCACCGCGTGAGCTTCTACTGCGCCCGCGGGCACGAGACCACCCCGAGCTTCTCCGACGAGGCCGCCATTCCCGAGATCTGGGACTGTCCCACGTGCGGGTACCCGGCTGGACCGGACCCGGAGAACCCGCCGACGCCGGCGAAGGTCGAGCCGTACAAGACCCACTTGGCCTACGTGAAGGAGCGCCGCTCCGACGTCGACGGCGATGCCATCCTCGCTGAGGCGCTCGAGCGCATGCGCGAGCAGGCCTAGGCCAGCCGGCAAGCACGTACCAGACGATCACCGTCCAGCACCTTGCTCGCCGGATCGGCGGCAACAACCTCCAGGACCCGCGTCAGCCCACGCGGTCGAGGACGGTGCGCGCGACTGCGGCCACATTGTCAGCCGTGAAGCCCAGCTTCGCGAAGAGCTGCTCGGCCGAGGCGGAGGCGCCGTAGTGGTCGACGGCCACACACGCCCCATCGGTGCCGACGTACTTCCACCAGCCCTGCTCACTCCCGGCCTCGACGCTGACCCGGGCCCGCACCGACGAGGGCAGCACCTGCTCGCGGTACTCGGCCGGCTGGGCCTCGAACCACTCGAGGCACGGCATCGACACCACCCGGGTGGGTACCCCCTGGGCCTGCAGGATCTCGCGGGCGCCGACGGCCACGCAGACCTCCGAGCCGGTGGCCAGGAGCAGCACCTGCGGGTCGCCGCCGTCGGCCTCGGCGATCACGTATCCGCCGCGGGCGACACCCCCGCCGCCCGAGCGGTCGAGGGTGGGCAGGTTCTGGCGGGTCAGGATGAGCCCCACCGGACCCGGGCTCTGCAGGGCCGCGGCCCAGGCCTCCGCGGTCTCGTTGGCGTCCGCCGGGCGGACAACGCTGAGCCCGGGAATGGCGCGCAGCGCCCAGAGGTGCTCGATCGGCTGGTGGGTGGGACCGTCCTCGCCGACCCCGACCGAGTCGTGCGACCAGATGAACAGCGACGGCAGGCCCATCAGGGCGGCCAGCCGCACGGGTGCGCGCATGTAGTCGCTGAACACCAGGAACGTGCCGCCGAAGGCCCGGGTGAGCCCATGCAGGGCGATCCCGTTGAGGACAGCGCCCATGGCGTGCTCGCGCACGCCGAAGTGGATGATCCGCCCATAGGGATCGGCCCCCGGCAGGGGTGACCCAGCGGGCAGGAAGGAGCCCCCACCCTTGATCGTCGTGCCGTTCGAGCCACCGAGGTCCGCCGACCCGCCCCAGAGCTCGGGCAGCACCCCGGCCAGGGCGTTGATCACGGACTCCGAGGCGACCCGGGTGGCGACCGAGGTGCCCGGCTCCCAGGTCGGCAGGAGGTCGCGCCAGCCGTCGGGGAGCTGGCGTGCGACGAGGCGGTCGAGCAGCGCCGCCGACTCCGGGTTGGCCGCGCGCCACAACTGGTAGCGCTGCTCCCAGTCGGCGCGCAGCGCCGCGCCCCGCGTGCCGACCTCCCGGGCATGGGCCAGGACCGCGTCGTCGACACCGAAGTCGACCTCGGGGTCCAGGCCCAGGGCCTGCTTGGTGGCCGCCACCTCAGCGGCGCCCAGGGCCGAGCCATGGGACTTGCCCGTGTTCTGCAGGGTGGGCGCCGGCCAGGCGATGACCGTGCGGACCTGGATCAGGCTGGGGGTCGCACCGTCCTCGCGGGCCGCGGTCATGGCGTCGGCCAGGGCGGGGATGTCCACGCTTCCGTCGGCGGCGAGCTCGACGGTGTGCACGTGCCAGCCGTAGGCGCGGTAGCGGGCGGCCACGTCCTCGCTGAAGGACACGGCCGTGTTGCCCTCGATCGAGATCCGGTTGTCATCCCAGAGGACGACCAGGTCGCCCAGCTTCTGGGTGCCGGCCAGGCTGGCCGCCTCGCTGGAGATGCCCTCCTCGAGGTCGCCGTCGGAGGCGATCACCCAGGTGGTGGAGTCGAACGGGCTGGTGCCCGCAGGCGCCGAGGGGTCCAGCAGCCCACGCGTGTACCGGGACGCCATCGCGATTCCCACGGCGGAGGACACGCCCTGGCCGAGCGGCCCGGTGGTCATCTCGATCCCGCGCTCCGGCTCGTACTCCGGGTGGCCCGGGGTCCGCGAGTCGATCGTGCGGAAGGAGCGAAGGTCATCCAGGGAGACCTCGTAGCCCGACAGGTACAGCTGGATGTAGAGCGTGAGGCTGCTGTGCCCGCACGACAGGATGAACCGGTCACGACCGATCCAGGTCGGCTCTGCCGGGTCGTGGCGCAGGAAGCGCTGGAACAGCAGGTACGCGGCCGGTGCCAGCGCCATGGCCGTGCCCGGGTGCCCGTTGCCCACCTTCTGGACGGCGTCAGCGGCCAGCGCCCGGGCTGTGGCCACCGCCCGGTCGTCGAGCTCTGTCCAGCCACTGAGTGTCATGCATCCTCCTGCGTCGGGTTCCCGGCAGAGGCTATCGGTTGCCCGGATCGGGGCCGCACACCGACGCGGGTACCATGGGCGGGTGACAGCAGTGGAGTCCGGCCGCGCAGGTGACCAGTCGGAGCTGACCGGCGCCCCCGGGCCCCGCTGGCGGGCCTACCTGGCACTCACCAAGCCGCGCGTGATCGAGCTGCTGCTGGTCACGACAGTCCCGGTGATGTTCCTGGCCGCCGAGGGGTTCCCGCCGCTGTCGACGACCCTGCTGACCCTGCTGGGCGGGTCGATGGCCGCCGCCGGGGCCAACGTGATCAACCAGGTCTACGACCGCGACATCGATGCGGTCATGGTGCGCACCCAGCAGCGCCCGCTGGTCACCGGCACCATCAGTGCCGCCCAGGCCCTGCGCTTCGGGATCCTCCTGAGCGTGGCCTCCGTCGTGCTGCTGGCGCTCACGGTCAACGTGCTGTCCGCGGTCCTGGCCGCAGCCGCCATCGGCTTCTACGTCTTCATCTACACGATGCTGCTCAAGCGGCGCACGGCCCAGAACATCGTCTGGGGCGGTGCTGCCGGGTGCTTCCCGGTCCTGATCGGCTGGGCAGCGGTCACCGGGTCCCTGGAACTGACTCCCTTCGTGCTGTTCGGGATCGTCTTCTTCTGGACGCCTCCGCACTACTGGCCCCTGGCCCTGCGGTTCAAGGCCGACTACCAGGCCGCCCGTGTCCCGATGCTGCCCGCGGTCGCCGACAGCACCGCCGTGGCCACGGCCATCGTGCGCTACTCGTGGGCCATGGTGGTCACCTCGCTGGTCCTGACACCGGTCGCGGGGATGACCTGGCTGTACACCGCGGCGGCCGTCGTGCTCGGCGGGGTGTTCCTGTATGAGGCCTACGCCCTGCGCAGCCGCGTGCGCGCCGGAGCCGCGGACTCACGGGCGATGCGGCTGTTCCACGGCTCGATCTCGTACCTGTCGCTGCTGTTCCTCGTGGTGGCGATCGACCCGTTCCTGCGCTGAGCCCGAACAGGGGCGCTGGGTCAGCTCCGTGCGCGGGGTGGGGCCAGGTGGAGCCGCACGCGCGCCCCGCCCGATGGGCTGGAGCCGATCTCGATGGACCCGCCCGTGCGCTCGGCCAACCTCCGGGCGATGTCCAGGCCCAGTCCCGTCGAACCCGAGACCGACAGCCCGCGCTCGACAACCTCGCCCGAAGCGAACCCGGGACCGTCGTCGCTGACCTCCAGCCAGGTGTTCGTGGAACCCTCGGTGCCCACGGCGACGCGCAGGCCGATGCCGTCGTCCGTGTGTGAGAACACGTTGCCGATCAGGGCATCGAGGGCGTCCCCCAGGTCCCGGCCCTCCGCGGCCACGACGAGCGGCCCGGTGGGGACATCGACGACGAAGGTCCGGTCCTGGTCCTCGGCCAGGACCGCCCAGAACGCGCATCGCTCCCGGGCCAACGCACACAGGTCGGCGCTGGCGGGGATGTCCTCGCGCAGGGGGCGGCGAGCTTCGCGGATCACCTCATCGACCATCCGGTCGAGCCGGTCCACGTCCGCGCGCAGCCGCTCGGTCGACTCAGCCCCGGGCAGTGAGTCGGCGTCCAGGCGCAGCGCGGCAACCGGGGTGCGCAGCCGGTGCGCGAGGTCGGCAACCTCCTCGCGCTCGAGGTTCAGCAGCTCCACGACCCGGCTGGCCAGGCGGTTCAGGGCGGTGCCGGCGTTGTCGATCTCGCGGATGTCACTGCCGGGCACCCGCGCCGACAGGTCCCCCCCGGCCAACTGCTCGGCCGTGGCACCCAGGTCGCTGATGGGCCGCAGGAACGACCGGGCCAGCAGCAGGCCCAGGCCGACGGAGACCGCCAGCAGGGCCAGCCCCAGCGCGAGGAGGATCAGGCGGGCCTCACGAACCGCCCCGGTGAGCTGGTCCTGGGCCACGAACACCCGCAGGATCGCCTCGCCGGAGTCCGTGTAGATCGGGATCAGCAGGTCACGTCCGCCGTCGGCCCGCGCGAAGAACGCGCCCTTCTCGCGTGCCAGTTCCACCGAGGAGTCCAGCGGCCGGGGCTCCCCGACGATCGAGTCGTCCGCGAGGTAGATGGTGGCAGGGTTGCCTGTCTCCGCGACGAAGGCCGCAACGAGCTCGTCGAGACTGTCCGGCGACGCCACGGGGATCCCGGACACGAGCGGTTGGGTCATGAGCACGACCTCGCGCTGGGCGCGGTCCTCCGCGAAGGATCCGAGATAGACCATCAGCGGGACCAGGAACGCCACCAGGACGATGGAGGTCGAGGCCAGCAGTGTCAGCAGGATGCGGCGGCGCACCGCGTCAGGGCTCCACCAGCTTCACGCCCACGCCGCGCACCGTGTGCAGGTAGCGCGGCTCCTGAGCGGTCTCGCCCAACTTGCGGCGAAGCCACGACAGGTGGACGTCGACTGTCTTCTCCCCGCCCCCGTAGGACACCCGCCACACCTCGGCGAGGAGCTCGCGCTTGGTGACGACCTCGCCGGGGCGGGCCATCAGGTAGGCCAGGAGGTCGAACTCGCGGGGGCTGAGCTCCAACGGCTGGTCGTCCAGCTCCGCGGTGCGCCCGCGGGTGTCCAGGTGCAGCCCGCCCACCGCGAGCTCGGAGCTCGGCGCGTTGCTGGCCGTGCGGCGCAGGACCGCACGGATGCGCGCATCGAGGGTGTCGGCGGAGAACGGCTTGATCATGTAGTCGTCGGCGCCGCAGTCCAGCGCTCGCACGACCTGCTCGTCGTCGTCGCGGGCCGTGGCCACGATGACGGGGGTGGTGCTGACGGCACGCAGCATGCGCAGCAGCTCGACTCCATCGAGGTCCGGAAGGCCCAGATCGAGGATGACGACGTCCGGCTCGCCGCTGATGGCTGACTGCAGGCCGGTCATCGCATTCGGTGCGGAGTCGACGGCGTGACCCCGGTCGGTCAGCGCGTGGATGAGCGCTGACCGGATGCCCGGGTCGTCCTCCACCACCAGCACTCGTGACATGGCCCCACCGTAGACGCTGGACGACCCCCGGCGGCGCAGGAGCGGAGCCAATTGTGGGGACGTCGACGACATGGGACGGCGGTTGGGCCCCCCTTATTCAGGATTTAGGCGAAGGAGGGGGCACACTGGGTTCATGAGGTACCGCTGGCTGTCGATCGCCGCATGGGCCGCAATGGCCGCGGGGGCTGCTGCCGTGGGTCTGGCCGCGGTCTCGGCGGTGCGCGACGTGGTGGCCGACTCCCCGGTGCGCGTGCTGACGGCTGCGGATGTCGATCGGCTGCTGCAGGACCCCGATTCCCAGCTCGACCCGCTGGTCACCGTGGAGACGAACCCCGACCCGGAGCGTCCGGAGTCCCTGGCGACCCGGCCGGCGGGCACCGAGTCCTCCGAGGACCTTCTGGCCGATTCCGGCTCGGGCACGATCGTCAGCGCCCAGGGTGTGGGGTCCAGCGAGCAGGCTGGTCCGGCCGCGCGGCCCGGCTCAGGCAGTTCCCCGGGCTCAACCTCAGACGTGGGCGATGGGTCGTCGGGCACCGTCAGCGGCGCAGGGATGGGCGGCTCTGGTTCGGTTGTGCCGAGCCCCACGCAGCCCGTGCCCGATGTCCCGGTGGACCTGACGCCGTCCCCCTCACCGTCCGATCCCGCACCGGCGCCATCCCCCGCGCCCTCCGAGCCTGCGCCTTCGCCGACGCCGTCGCCCTCGGACCCCTCCCCGTCTCCGACGCCCACCCCGTCGCCCTCGGACCCGTCTGCGTCCCCGACGCCGACCCCGTCGCCCTCGGACCCGTCTGCGTCCCCGACGCCGACCCCGTCGCCCACTCCCGCGCCCTCGGACCCGACACCAGTCCCCTCCGAGCCGAGCCCCTCGCCGACGCAGCCCGCCACGATCGTGGATCCCAGTGGGTCCGCGGCGCCTGAGCTCGACCCGTCAGCAGTGCCCAGTGCGACCACGGAACCCCAGGCCGCCGAGTCCCCGGAACCCGCCGAGCAGTAGCCGGAACGTGCCCTGCTGCACGAGCCCGCCGCGCCGCTTCGAGCGTGTGGCGTCAGCCGCGCGCGCGCAGGCTCAGGTGGTTCTTCAGGGTGGCGACCCAGACCAGGCACGCCAGCAGCATGTGAGTTGCCACCAGGGCCCACGGCACGCCGGCGAACCACTGCGTGTAGCCGACGATGCCCTGCACGATCGCCAGGGCCATCAGCGCGTGGGACCACCAGCGGGCCTTCGCAGGGCCGTCGGTGAGCCGCAGGGCCAGCCACATGGCCACGATCAGCCCGATGAACAGCAGCACCACGTCGGCATGCAGCCAGGCGATGGTCCGCACATCGAACGGGAGCCGGTGCTCGACATCGGTGTCGCCCGAGTGTGGCCCCGCCCCGGTGACCAGCGTTCCCAGCACAAGAACGGCTGCGCACGTGGCGACCAGGACCAGGGACAGCGCACGGATCTCCGGGCGGACGAGCCGGACCAGGGGCTCGTCACCGGGTTCGGCCGCGCGGTGCACCAGCACGACACAGCCGGCGATGATCAGCATCGACAACAGGAAGTGGGCGCCGACGATCAGGGGGTGCAGCCCGGCCAGGACGGTGACGCCGCCGAGGATCGCCTGGGCCAGGGTGCCCAGCAGGGGGATCGTGGCCAGCAGCAGGATCGGCCGGCGCGGCACGGCTCCCTGCGCACGCCAGCGGGCGCGCATCCGCAGGGCGCCGACGATCGCCGCGATGGCCAGGATCCCGAGGACGATGGTCAGCAGCCGGTTGCCGAACTCGATCCACTTGTGGAAGGCCTCAGCCTGGCCCGCGACGGGCACCACGGAGCCGTCCACGCACTCCGGCCAGGTGGGGCAGCCCAGCCCGGACCCGGTCACCCGCACGAGCCCCCCGGTCAGCACGATGCCGATCTGGGCGACGAGGTTGGCCATGAAGATCCCGCGGATCCCGGAGGTCACGGGAGAGGCAGCGGTGGCGGGACTGGTGCGGACGGGGCTGTCGGAGGCGAGCACGGGTCAAGCGTAGTTCGCCCGCCGCGATGCGACGCCCGGGGAGTGGGCTTCGTGGTTTGACCCTGGCTCGGATCTGAACGTCGGCTCGACGCTGGCGCTGGGCACTACTCCCAGCGGAAGGTCCTGATGGACACGGCCACCCCGGCGACGGCCCAGAGCACGAGGACCAGCAGCTCGGCCCAGGGCAGGCCCGATCCGGCCGATGGGGCGCCCAACAGGGCCCGCAGGGCGTCGCCGAGCGCGGCGCTGGGCAGCAGCTGCACCACACCGGCCAGTGGCCCGGGCAGCCGATCCGTGGGCAGGACGATCCCGCCGGCGAACAGCAGGAGCAGGAAGATCCCGTTGGCCACCGCAAGGGTGGCCTCGGCGCGCAGCAGGCCGGCCAGGGCGAACCCCCAGGACCCCAGGGCGAGGGTGCCGAGGATCACGGTCGCGACGACGAGCAGGGGCTGGTCCACCTCGGGCGACCAGCCGAGCCACAGGGCCACGGCGCTGATCAGCACCAGCTGCACGGCGATCACGGCGAAGGTCGCGGTGGTCTTGCCGACCAGGAGCCCGGACCGGGCCAATGGCGTGGCGCCCAGGAACTTCAGCACGCCCGAGCGCCGCTCGAACCCGGTTGCGATCGCGGTCGCGGTGAACGCCGTGGACAGGATGGCCAGCGCCATGACCCCCGGGGTTGCGTCATCGATCGAGGCGAGGTCCAGGCGGGTCACGCCGACGAGGGCGGCCAGCGGGATGACCAGGGTCAGCAGGACCTGCTCCCCGTTGGTCATGAGCTGGCGCCACTCGAGGCGGGACTGCGCCCACCAGCGGGCCAGCACCGGTGCGGCCTCGGGTGCCGGAGTCAGGTCCAGGTCTGTTGATCCTGCTGGGGTGCTCATCGTTGCGTCCGCCCGTCGCCCGCGGTCGCGTCCGCTGCTGGGCCGGCGGAGGGCTCCGCCCGAGCGGTGATCTCGAAGTACGCATCCGTGAGCGACCCACCACCGGTGCCCAGCTCCTCGGGCATCGCCCCCTGGGCGGCGCACCACGCGGTGACCGTCGCGACGACCTCGGGCGTGACCGGCCCGTCGACGCGGTACTGGCCCGGGGTGGGCTGGGAGGCCACGAACCCCTCGGGCAGCTGGCTCGTGAGGTCGTCGACGTCGAGGCCGGGGCGGGAGCGGAACCGCAGTCCGGGAGTGGTCCCGGTCAGGTCTGCCACGGAGCCGGCTGCCGCGACCCGGCCCCTGTCGATGACGACCACATGGTCAGCCAGCGATTGGGCCTCGTCGAGCAGGTGCGTGCTCATCACGATCCCCACTCCGCTGTCGCGCAGCTCGGTGAGGAACTTCCAGACGCCGATCCGCGACTCCGGGTCCAGCCCCGTGGTGGGTTCGTCGAGGAAAGCCACCTCCGGCCGCCCGACCAGGGCGCACGCCAGGGCCAGCTTCTGCTGCTCGCCCCCGGACAGGCGGCGGTAGGGCGTGCGTGCCACGTGCGTCAGCCCGAGGCGCTCCATCAGGGCGCCGGGAGGCAGCGGGTGGGCGTACAGGCGCGAGACGTGGGTCAGCATGTCGCCGGCCCGCAGCGCGGGCCAGACCCCGCCGGACTGGAGCATCACCCCGACCCGCGGAGCCAGCCTCGCCCGATCTGCGCGTGGATCGTGGCCCAGCACCCGCACCGTGCCCGCGTGTGGCGCCCGGAACCCCTCGGCGGTCTCGATCGTGGTGGTCTTGCCGGCCCCATTGGGGCCCAGGACGACGGTGATGGCAGCCGAATCTGCGGCCAGGGAGAGCCCGTCGACCACGGTGCGCCCGGAGTAGCGCATGGTCAGTCCGGTGATCTCGACGGCGGGGGCAGGCACGCTCCAGAGTGTAGGTGGGCCCTGCCCTGGCCCTGGTCGGCCGGGCTGGTGACCCCGGTGTTTGCGCTTCCGGGGAAATACGCAACAATGGGGTTGTGGAAATCCTGACCGGTGCGCCCGCGCGTGTGGCCCGAGCCCTGCTCGACATGGGTCAGGCGACGGTGACCGACCTCGCGGAGCGTCTGGAGCTCAGCGGGGCAGCGGTCCGCAAGCACATGGAGGACCTCGTGGAGGCCGGCCTGGTGGAGGCTTCGGACCGTCCTGCGTACGGGCCGGACACCCGTCGCCGGGGCCGTGGGCGGCCTGCGCGCGTCTACCACCTGACCCCGGCGGGTCGCGACAGCTTCGGCAACGCCTACGACGACGTGGCTGTCGGGGCCCTGCGGTTCGTCGCCGAGACGGGGGGCGAGGACGCCGTGATGGAGTTCGCCCGCCGTCGTGTGGCCGAGCTCGAGCGCCGCTACTCGGACCTGTTGGACCTCACCGAGCCGATGGACGTGCGCGTCGACGTCCTGGCCGATGCCCTGGCCGCGGAGGGGTACGCGGCAGTGGCCGTGCCGACCGCCACCGGCATCCAGCTGTGCCAGCACAACTGCCCGGTCGCCCACGTCGCAGCCGAGTTCCCCCAGTTCTGCGAGGCGGAGACCGAGGCGTTCGGCCGGCTGCTGGGCACCCACGTGATGCGCCTGGCCACCCTGTCGCACGGCGACGGGGTCTGCACCACGCACATCCCGACCGCGATCGGACCGAACAGCGCCGCACCGTGCGCATCCCCAGACCTCTCGACGACCCCCGAAGGAAGGACCACCTGATGACGGTCAACACCGAGCAGCTCGAGGGCATCGGCACCTACGAGTACGGCTGGTCGGACTCCGACGCCGCCGGGGCCACCGCCAAGCGGGGACTGTCCGAGGCTGTGGTCCGCGACATCTCGGCCAAGAAGTCGGAGCCGCAGTGGATGCTCGACATGCGCCTCAAGGGCCTGAAGCTCTTCGAACGCAAGCCGATGCCGACCTTCGGTGCCGACCTGTCGGGGATCGACTTCGACAACATCAAGTACTTCGTGCGCTCCACGGAGAAGCAGGCCACCAGTTGGGAGGAGCTGCCCGACGACATCAAGAACACCTACGACCGGCTGGGCATCCCCGAGGCCGAGAAGCAGCGCCTCGTCGCCGGTGTGGCCGCGCAGTACGAAAGTGAGGTTGTGTACCACAAGATCCGCGAGGATCTCGAGGAGCAGGGCGTCATCTTCCTGGACACCGACACCGGGCTGCGTGAGCACGAGGAGCTGTTCAAGCAGTACTTCGGCACGGTCATCCCGGTCGGGGACAACAAGTTCTCCGCCCTCAACACGGCCGTCTGGTCCGGTGGGTCGTTCATCTACGTCCCCCCGGGCGTGCAGGTCGAGATCCCGCTGCAGGCCTACTTCCGGATCAACACCGAGAACATGGGCCAGTTCGAGCGGACGCTGATCATCGTCGACGAGGGTGCCTACGTGCACTACGTCGAGGGGTGCACCGCCCCGATCTACTCCAGCGACTCGCTGCACTCCGCGGTGGTGGAGATCATCGTCAAGAAGGGTGCGCGCTGCCGGTACACGACGATCCAGAACTGGTCGAACAACGTCTACAACCTGGTCACCAAGCGTGCAGTCGCCCAGGAGGGCGCCACGATGGAGTGGATCGACGGCAACATCGGCTCCAAGGTCACCATGAAGTACCCGGCCGTCTGGTTGATGGGCGAGCACGCCAAGGGCGAGACCCTGTCGATCGCCTTCGCCGGCGAGGGCCAGCACCAGGACGCCGGATCGAAGATGGTGCACGCCGCGCCGTACACGTCCTCGGCGATCGTGTCGAAGTCCGTGGCCCGGGGTGGTGGGCGGACGTCCTACCGCGGCCTGGTCCAGGTGCAGGAGCAGGCGCATCACTCGAAGTCCACGGTGCGCTGCGACGCCCTGCTGGTGGACGACATCTCCCGCTCGGACACCTACCCGTACGTGGACGTGCGGGTGGACGACGTGTCGATGGGTCACGAGGCAACGGTGAGCAAGGTCTCCGAGGACCAGCTGTTCTACCTGATGAGTCGGGGCCTGACCGAGGAGGAGGCCATGGCCATGATCGTGCGCGGCTTCATCGAGCCCATCGCCCGAGAACTGCCCATGGAGTACGCGCTCGAGCTGAACCGATTGATCGAGCTGCAGATGGAAGGGGCCGTCGGCTGATGAGCGCGATCGAGGAGCGGGAGGTCAGCCTGACCCCCGCGGCAGACCTGCTGCCCCGGATCACCAGCCGGGACGTGGCCGACTTCCCCATGCCCAACGGACGCGAGGAGGTGTGGCGGTTCACTCCGCTGACGCGCTTCGCCCGCGTTCTGGCCGACGAGCCCACCGGCGCCCACCTGGACTGGCGGGCAGAGCTGCCCGAGGGGGTCTCCCTCGTTGAGGTCCCGGCCGATGATGCCAGCCTGGAGTCACTGCCGTTGCCGGTTGATCGTCCGGCGGCGCTGGCCCTGGCGCATGCCGGCGGCGCCATGCGCCTGTCCGTGCCGGCCGACATCGAGCTCGCCGAGCCGATCGTGGTGCGGCTGGTCGGCTCCGGTGAGCTCGTCCACGGCCAGCTGGTGGTCGAACTCGGTGCCCATGCCCGGGCGACCGTGGTGCTCCAGCACGAGGGGAGCGCGAACTACGCCGAGCACACCTCCGTGCTCGTCGGCGACGGTGCCGCGCTGGACCTGGTGCACGTGCAGACGTGGGCCGACGACGCGGTGCACGCCGGCCAGGTCGCCATCAGGCTGGGACGCGACGCCCGGATCCGGTCCACCCAGGTGAGCCTGGGCGGTGCAGCGATCCGCATGGTCGAGACGGTGGAGTACGCGGGCCCCGGGGGCGACGCCGAGCTGATCGGCGTGTACTTCGCCGACGCCGGCCAGCACATCGAGCACCGGCTCTTCGTCGACCACACCGTGCCCAACTGCCGCAGCAACGTCCTCTACAAGGGCGCCCTGCAGGGCCAGGACGCCCACACCGTGTGGGTTGGCGACGTGCTCATCCGGGCCGCCGCCACCGGCACCGATACCTACGAGCTCAACCGGAACCTCGTCCTCACGGAGGGCGCCCGCGCCGACTCGGTGCCCAACCTGGAGATCGAGACCGGTGAGATCGCCGGAGCCGGCCACGCCAGTGCCACCGGTCGGTTCGACGACGAGCAGCTGTTCTACCTGATGAGCCGGGGCGTGCCGGAGGGTGTCGCTCGCCGTCTGGTGGTGCGCGGCTTCTTCGCCGACGTGATCAGCCGCATCGGCGTGCCGGTGGTGGAGGCGCAGCTGATGGCCGCGGTGGACGCGGAGCTCGGCTCCGTCGACCCGCTGTACGACTTCGAGGCAGCCGACACCGACCCCGGAGCGACGCTGTGAGCACCTTTCCCGCCTGTTCGGTGGCCGACGTCCCCGAGGGCACCGCACATCGCGTCGAGGTCGACGGTGAGCCGATCGCCGTGGTGCACACCGAGGGGCAGTGGTTCGCCGTCTCCGACATCTGCTCGCATGCGGACGTGTCCCTGGCCGAGGGCGACGTCGATGGCTGCACCCTGGAGTGCTGGCTGCACGGCTCACGTTTCGACCTGCGCACCGGCCAGCCCAGCGGCCCGCCCGCGACCCGACCCGTCCCCGTCTACCCCGTTTCCGTCGAAGGCGACACCGTCTTCGTGACCGTCGCCTGACCGGCGAGAACTGGAGAAATGCCATGTCCACGCTCGAGATCCGCGACCTGCACGTCACCGTCGAGGCCGACGGTGGCACCAAGGAGATCCTCACCGGGGTCAACCTCACGGTGAACTCCGGGGAGACCCATGCGCTGATGGGCCCGAACGGCTCGGGCAAGTCCACGCTCGCGTACGCGATCGCCGGGCACCCCAAGTACACGATCTCGTCGGGCAGCGTGACCCTCGACGGCGCCGACGTCCTGGAGATGAGCGTCGACGAGCGGGCACGCGCCGGGATCTTCCTGGCGATGCAGCACCCGGTCGAGGTGCCCGGGGTGTCGGTGTCGAACTTCCTGCGCACCTCGGCCACCGCGATCCGCGGCGAGGCGCCGAAGCTGCGCCTGTGGCTCAAGGAGATGAAGGGCGCGATGGAGAAGCTGGCCATCGATCCCTCGTTCGCCCAGCGCAACGTCAACGAGGGCTTCTCCGGCGGTGAGCGCAAGCGCGCTGAGATCCTGCAGCTCGAGCTGCTGGCGCCGAAGATGGCCATCCTCGACGAGACGGACTCCGGGCTGGACGTCGACGCCCTGCGGGTGGTCTCCGAGGGGATCAACCGGGTGCGTGAGTCCGGTGACGCGGGCGTGCTGCTGATCACCCACTTCACCCGGATCCTGCGCTACGTGCGCCCCGACCACGTGCACGTGTTCCTCGACGGCCGGATCGTGGACGAGGGCGGCCCGGAGCTGGCCGACGCGATCGAGGCCGACGGCTACGCGCGCTACACCACGGCGGCGGCATCGGCGTGAGCGCCCTGCTCGATCCCGCGCTGCGGGCCGACTTCCCGATCCTGTCGCGCACCGTGCGCGGCGGGCGGCCGTTGGTGTACCTGGACACCGCGGCCACATCGCAGAAGCCGAGGCCCGTGCTGGATGCCGAGCGTGAGTTCTACGAGCAGCACAACGCCGCCGTCCATCGGGGCGCGCACTTCCTGGCCGAGCAGGCCACGGACGCCTTCGAGTCGGCCCGGTCGATCATCGCCGGCTTCGTCGGTGGCCGGGCGCACGAGCTGGTGTTCACCCGCAACGCGACCGAGTCGCTGAACCTGGTCACCCACGCGTTCAGCTCAGCGACCGCCAAGAAGGCCCACGGCGCCCCGCTCCCCGACGGTGCCGAGCGGTTCGTGCTCTCCCCGGGCGACGAGATCGTCGTCACGGAGATGGAGCACCACGCCAACCTGGTGCCGTGGCAGGAGCTGTGCGACAAGACCGGCGCCGTCCTGCGCTGGATCGGGCTGACCGACGAGGGACGGCTGGACCTCCAGGGCCTGGACGACCTGATCACCGAGCGGACACGGGTGGTGTCCTTCGTGCACCAGTCCAACATCCTGGGCACGATCAACGAGGTGGCCCCGATCGTGGCCCGTGCCCGCGAGGTGGGCGCGCTGGTCGTGCTCGACGCGTGCCAGTCGGTGCCGCACATGCCCGTGGACGTCCGCGCGCTGGACGTCGACCTCGTGGCGTTCTCCGGGCACAAGATGCTCGGGCCCACCGGCGTCGGGTGCCTCTGGGGGCGCACCGAGGTGCTCGAGACGATGCCCCCGTTCATCGCCGGTGGCTCGATGATCGCGATGGTGACCATGGAGCGCTCGACGTTCGCCGATCCGCCGCAGCGCTTCGAGGCCGGCACCCCCAACGTGGCGCAGGCCGTGGGCCTCGCGGCGGCCGTGCAGTACCTGGAGCGGATCGGGATGCCCGCCGTGGCCGGCCACGAGCACGTGCTGACCGAGTACGCGCTGGCCGCGCTCGCCGAGCTTCCCGGCGTGCACATCATCGGCCCGACCACGGCCACCGACCGCGGTGGGGCGATCTCGTTCACCGTCGACGGGCTGCACCCCCATGACGTCGGTCAGATCCTCGACGACGAGGGGATCGCGGTGCGGGTCGGGCACCACTGCGCATGGCCCACGTGTCGGCGCTACGGCGTGCCGGCGACGACCCGCGCGAGCTTCGGCGTCTACAACCAGCCCACCGAGATCGACGCCCTCGTCGTCGGCATCCGCCGCGCGCAGCAGTTCTTCGGGGTGGCGTGATGGATTCGCTGTACCAGGAGATCATCCTGGACCACTACCGCAACCCGGTCGGGCGCGGCCTGCGCGAGCCGTTCGAGTCCGAGGTGCACCACGTCAACCCGACGTGCGGCGATGAGATCACCCTGCGCGTGCACCTCGAGGGGCAGGGGGAGTCGGCCACCGTCGCCGACATCTCCTACGACAACCAGGGGTGCTCGATCTCCCAGGCCAGCGCGAGCGTCATGTACGAGCTGCTGCTCGGGCACAGCGTCGGCGAGGCGATGGAGACGCAGGAGGCCTTCCTGGGCCTGATGCAGTCGGCCACGGAGCCCGGGGCGCCGGAGCCCGACGAGGACGTCCTCGGCGACGGGATCGCGTTCAGCGGTGTGGCGAAGTACCCGGCACGGGTCAAGTGCGCCCTGTTGTCCTGGATGGCCTGGAAGGACGCTGTCACCCAGGCCCTGACCACTGGAGGTACCCGATGAGCCCTGCGACCGACGAGGACGTCATGGAGGCCCTGCACGATGTGGTCGACCCCGAGCTCGGGATCAACGTCGTCGACCTCGGCCTGATCTACGGGGTGCACGTCGACGACAACAACATCGCCACCCTGGACATGACCCTGACGTCCGCGGCGTGCCCGCTGACCGATGTGATCGAGGACCAGACGCGTGCCGCGCTCGACGGGATCGTCGACGACTTCCGGCTGAACTGGGTCTGGATGCCCCCGTGGGGCCCGGACAAGATCACCGACGACGGCCGCGAGATGCTGCGCGCCCTGGGCTTCAACGTCTGAGGCACCCGGCGCGCGGCGCTGCCCGGGTCCTTCCCGGGGCGCCCGGTCCGCGGGGAATCCGCGACGGTCGCGCGTGTCGGCGTGACGCGCGCGGCGTCGGGGCGTAACGTCATCTCTCCCCAGTTCGCGACCTTCCCCGCGCGAGCCTTCGAGCGAAGGTGTGCGTCATGGACGATGCGTTCCGACCGGTGGTCGTCGATCCCGCCCAGCAGGCGCTGTTCGCCATCCCGGAGCCCGATCCCCGCAGCGGTCGGGGGTACCGCGGACCGGTCGCGGCGGGAGCCGCCCGGATCACCTACCGGCAGCTCGACTACTGGGCTCGCACCGGGCTGGTGGTTCCCTCCGTGCAGGACGCACACGGGTCGGGGACAAACCGCCTGTACTCCTTCCGCGACATCCTCGTCCTCCAGGTGGTCAAGCGGCTGCTCGAGACCGGCGTCGCCCTGTCCAGCATCCGGGCGGCGGTCGCGACCCTGCGCGATCGTGGGACAGCCGACCTCGCTGCGATCACCCTGATGAGCGACGGGACGACCGTCTACGAGTGCACGAGCGACGATGAGGTCGTCGACCTCGTACGGGGCGGGCAGGGGGTGTTCGGGATCGCCATCGGGTCGGTGTGGTCGGACGTGCAGGGGTTCCTCGCCGATGTGCCTGACGAGGCCGTGGAGCCCTCCGGCGAGTCGGCACCGGCCACCACCGGCCGGCGACTGCGCCC
>CAVPNX010000005.1:0-22627 GCA_963706885.1 uncultured Actinomycetes bacterium
CCTCATGTCTGATCAGCAGCCCCGCTTCCCCGGTATCCCCACTGTCATCAACGGAAACGGCGCGCTGGCGCACGTGATGCGCCACGTCTGCGGCGGGGTGATCGGCTACCCGATCACGCCCTCGACCGAGATCTCGGAGCTCTTCGAGGCCGCCCGCGCCGAGGGCGGGGTGAACGTGTGGGGCAAGCACCCGTTCTTCTTCGAGCCCGAGGGTGAGCACTCGGCCCAGAGCGGGGCCCTGGGCGCCGCGCTGACCGGCGGGCAGTTCATCTCGAACGCCTCGTCCAGCCAGGGGATCCTCTACGCGATGGAGTCCCACTACGTGACCGTCGGCAAGAAGACCGGCGGCTTCGTGCTGCAGGTCGCCGCCCGGGTGGTCTCCAAGCACTCCCTGAACGTCATGGCCGGCCATGACGACGTGTACGCGCTGCTGTCCGCCGGGTACACGATCCTGTTCGGCTCCAACCCCCAGGAGGCCGCCGACCTCGCCGCGATCTCCTACCGGTCGGCTGCGCTCTCGCTGATCCCGGTGGCCAACGCCATGGACGGCTTCTCGACGAGCCACATGCTCAGCGAGGCGCTCATGCCCGAGCCCGAGCTGCTGCGCGAGTACCTCGGTGACCCCGCCGGGCGCGTCAAGTGCCCGACGGTCGCGCAGGAGATGCTGTTCGGCGCCAAGGGCCGGGTCTTCCAGCTCACCCAGTACCTCGAGCGCCACCGCGACGACCTCCGGCCCGCCGACCTCACGGGGCTGCAGGCCTACCTCGCCGAGAACGCCGAGAAGGTCGAGGCCGACAACGCCGGTGACCACGTGGCCGAGACCCTCGCGTGGGTGCCCGAGGAGCTCCATGGGCAGTGGCGCCGGCAGTGGCGCAACTCGCTGGAGAAGGGCACCCGCCAGATGGTCCCCGCGCTGGTCGACGTCAACAACCCCGGGCTCACCGGCCCGGTCCAGAACCAGCCCGACTTCCAGGCCGGCGCGGTCGACCACCGCACCCACTTCGCCAACGCCGTGCCCGCGCTCGTCCGCCAGGCGATGGGCGAGTACTCGGAGCTGACCGGGCGCACCTACGCCCCGGTCCTGACCTACGACTGCGACGACGCCGACTACATCATGGTCGGCCTCGGGTCGATCACCGACGACGTCCGCGCCGTGCTGCCGTACCTGCGCTCGCAGGGCCTGAAGGTCGGCGTCGTGTCGGTCAAGATGCTCCAGCCGTTCCCGGAGGCCGAGCTGGTCGCCGCGCTCGCCGGCGCCAAGGCCGTGACCGTCCTCGAGCGCTCGGATCAGACGGCGCTGACCAGCCTCGTCACCTCCGCCCTGTTCAAGGCCCGGGCCAACTCCGATCCCGCCCCCGACGGCGGCCCCCAGTACGACGGCATCCCCGCCCTGGCCGCCACGCCTCGGCTGACCACCGCGATCTTCGGCCTCGGCGGGCACGACGTGCAGCCGCGGCACCTCATCGCGGCGTTCGAGAACATGGTGGACGGGAACCCCTCGCCGCTGATCTACCTGGGCTCCCAGTTCTTCAGCACGGACGCCTCCACAGCCATGGCCGAGGTGCAGTCGCGCATGCGTGCGGCCTACCCCGAGACCGAGCTCATGGCACTGGAGACCAAGCCCAACCCGCGCCTGCTGCCCGAGTCGGCGATGCGCATCCGGTTCCACTCCGTCGGCGGCTACGGCACCATCGCCACCGGCAAGCTGCTCACCGACATCCTCGCCGGGGTGCTGGGGATGCACTCCAAGTCCGCGCCCAAGTACGGCTCGGAGAAGAGCGGCGCGCCCACCAACTACTACATCACCCTGAGCCCCGAGCCGGTCCTGATCACCAACGCCGAGCTCGAAGAGGTCGAGGTCGTGATCTCGCCGGACCACAAGGCGTTCATCCACACCAACCCGCTCAAGGGCCTGGTCGAGGGTGGCACGTTCATGCTGCAGTCCGACCTCGCACCCGAGGACGTCTGGCGCGAGCTTCCCCGCTACGCCCGTCGGGCCATCCGTGAGCGCCACATCCGGTTCATCGTGGTCGATGCCTTCGCTGTGGCCAAGCGGCACGCCCCGACCCCCGACCTCGAGACCCGCATGATGGGCATCGCGTTCATCGGCGCCGTGGCAGCCCACGTCGACCGGGTCTCCGCGGGCGCCTCGGAGGAGGAGATCCTGGCCAAGGTCCAGGCCCAGATCGTCAAGAAGTTCGGCGGCAAGGGCACCAAGGTCGTCGAGGGCAACATGGCCGTGATCCGCGAGGGGATCGAGGCCGCACACGTCGTCGACTACCAGAGGCCCGAGTTCATCGCGATCGACGAGCTCCCCCCGGCGCTGACGCTGCACACCATCACCACGTCGTCGGACATGTGCGGCAGCTCGTCGGGCGCCAGCGCGCTGTTCGACCCGGCCTACTACGAGGACCTGATCGCGCGGCCGTTCCGCGAGGGCACCATCGGCGAGGCTCCGGTCCTTCCCGGCATCGGCCTGTTCATGCCGGCCGGAACGTCGGCGGGCAAGGACAAGGGCCTGTTCCGGCGCACGGTTCCCGAGTTCCATGCCGACCTATGCACCGGCTGCATGGAGTGCGCCCTGGTCTGCCCGGACGCCGCGATCCCGAACACCGTGCACGAGATCCACGACCTCCTGCTGACGGCCATCAAGGACCTCGACGTCACCGAACCCCAGCGCGAGGCCCTGCGCGGGCTGGTCTACCCGGTCGCCGAGAAGGTCCGTGAGTCCTACCGCGCGGACAAGTCCGACCGCGCGTTCACCGACGTCGTGGCGGCAGCTGTCGCCACCCTCGACGTCGACCAGCCCTCCCTGCGGCGCACCCTGGACCAGATGGTGGCCGCCCTCGCGATCTACCCGGTCGCGCGGACGCGCCCGTTCTTCGACGCGATGGAGAAGGCCACCCCCGGCACCGGCGGGCTGTTCTCCGCGACCATCGACCCGTGGAAGTGCACCGGCTGCCTGGAGTGCATCGAGGTCTGCGGCCCGAGCGCCCTGACCCCGCTGGACCAGGACGCCGAGGTGCTGAACACCCTTCAGGAGCGCTTCGAGTTCTCCACCGCCCTGCCTGCGACGCCGAAGCGCTTCTCCGAGGGCGCGATCGGCGAGGACGGCGAGCTCAAGCGCCTCATGCTCGAGCGTCCCAACTTCTACTCCACCGCCGGCGGGCACGGCGCCTGCCGCGGCTGCGGCGAGGTCACCGCGATCCGGCTGGTGATGGCCACCAGCCACGCCGTCGGCGATGAGCGCCGCCGGACGCACCTGCGCCAGCTCGAGGCCCTCTCGACGCGGTTGCAGGACAAGCTCGACTCCCTGGACGCCTCGCAGTCCGAGCGCCGGGCGCGCATCGAGTCGATCATCGCGACCCTCGAGACCCGCCTGTACCTCTACGAGGGCGGACCCACCGGAAACGGTCCGGCGCCGATCGTCATCGCCAACGCCACCGGCTGCAGCAGCGTGTACGCCTCCACGATGCCGTACAACTCCTACCTCGACCCGTGGGTCAACAGCCTGTTCCAGGACTCCTCGCCGCTGGCCAAGGGCATCTTCGAGGGCATCAGCGCCCAGACCGTGCCCGACGTGCGCGCCATGCGCCTGGCCGAGATGGAGCTCGCCGACGCCTACGACCCGGCCGACCACGAGCTCGAGCTGCGGATGCTCTCGTGGGAGCAGTTCACCCCCGAGGAGCTGAACCTGCTCCCCACCGTGATGACCATCGGCGGTGACGGAGCCACCTACGACATCGGCTTCGGCGCGCTCTCACGAGTGCTGGCCAGCGACACCCCGATCAAGGCGCTCGTCCTGAACTCCGGGGCCTACTCCAACACCGGCGGGCAGGCGTCCACGTCGAGCTTCACCGGCCAGGACTCCGACCTCGCCCGCTTCGGCGGCGCGCACCACGGCAAGCACGAGTCGCGCAAGGAGCTGGGCCTGCTGGCCTCGTTCCACCCGAATGTCTTCGCGTGTGCGACCTCCACCGCGATGCACGCGCACTTCATGTCCGCGACCATGCAGCTGCTCGACTACCCCGCGGCCGCCGTCATGGACGTCTACACGCCGTGCGGCTCCGAGCACGGGATCCCCGAGGCCTCCTCGAACGCCCGGGCGCGCCTGGCCGTCGAGAGCCGGATGCACCCGCTGTTCGTGCACGACCCGCGCCGCGGATCGACCCTGCACGACTGGTTCTCGCTGGACGGCAACCCGGACATCGACAAGACGTGGACGAGCTCGACCCTGGAGTACGTCGACGAGTCGGGCCAGGTCCAGCTGCTCACCACGGCACTGACCCCGGCCGTGTTCGCCCTCGGCGAGGTCCGCTTCTCCAAGCAGTTCTCCCGACTGGCGCCGGAGGACGAGGAGCGCGCCGTCCTGATCGAGGACTACGTCGAGATGACCGCGGCCCAGCGCGGCGATCGGATCCCCTACATCCACGCCACCGACGGCGACCGGCAGCTCATCAAGGTCGCGTGCTCGGACTCGGTCGTCCACCTGGTCGAGGACCGGCGCCGCTACTGGCAGACGCTGCAGTACCTGTCCGGTGTCCACGAGGCGCAGCTGACTGCGCTGCACCGCTCTGACTTCGAGGAGCTCAAGGCGAAGTACGAGCAGGCGACCACGGCCCGGGAGACGTCGCTTGGACGACATCGCCCGCGCGATGTCCGACCTCGCGACCTCCAGCCGCGCACCCAGCGCCGGCGGGCTCGCGGGCGGGTTCGGCGGCGGGCTCGGATCCGCAGCCGGCGCAGCAAGCGCTCCTGCCCCCGCGGCCGGGGCGGCTGTCGGTGTCATGACCGGTCCGGTCCACCTCGACCCGGCCGACGAGCCCCTGTGCAACGACTGCGGCACGTGCTACCAGGAGCTCCCGCAGTTCTTCGAGAAGGTCACCGTCGTCATCGACGGCACCGCCCGGCAGGTGGCCCGGATGATCCCGGGTGCGGCCGAGCGGGTCGAGGTCACCCCGGAGATCGCCAAGCGGATCGAGCGCGTGAAGGCCACCTGCGACGCGGAGATCATCCGATGACGCACGGAGCAGCCCGGGGGCGCCGACGACCTGCACCGGTATGTCGAGGCCAGCAGCACGCTGGAGGACAGCCGCACGCAGGTCGAGGTGCTCGAGCACTCCGAGTCGGTGGAGACCTTCACCCACCAGATGGACCTGCTCAAGCGTCGGCTGCTCACCGAGCCGCGTGCGTTCCGCGAGCTGTTCATCTCCGAGGGCATGGCGGCCGTCGCCTGGGAGTTCCAGCAGCCGGAGCTGGGGCCGGAGTTCACCCGCACCCTGTGGTCGATGCTGCTCCGCGAGGACGACGCCGGCACGTTGCTGATGCGGTTCCTGTGGAACCTGCCCCTGGGCAAGAAGCGCATGTTCATCCGGGCGATCGACGCCCACCTCTCGGACCGCTACCCGATGTTCGACGGGCTGTCCCGGGACTGGCCGGCGGGCAACAGCATCCCGCCGTACGTCCGCGGCCCCGAGGATCGCGCGCACGACTTCGAGCTGGTCAACCAGGGGTACCTGGGCTACATGAACCTCGGCTACACCGCCCGCGACATCGACCTGCTCGTGTGGCTGGAGGCCATGCGCGACAAGCAGTGCTCGGACAAGCCGTGCGAGCTGGGGATCTTCCTGTCCGACTGCAAGGAGCCCACGGGCGGTTGCCCGGTGCAGATCCACATCCCGGAGATGATCGAGCTGGTCGGCAACGGCCGGTTCCGCGAGGCCCTGCAGCTCATCGAGTCGTGCAACCCGCTGCCCGACGTCACCGGCCGGGTGTGCCCGCAGGAGCTGCAGTGCCAGGGCGTGTGCGTGCAGAACAAGCTGCCGATCGCCATCGGCCAGCTGGAGTGGTACCTGCCCCAGCGCGAGAAGCTGGTCAACCCCGGCGGCGCCCAGGCCGCACTGGCCGGGCGCCCCGACCCGTGGCAGGTCGCCGTCAAGCCCCCGGTGGCCATCGTCGGGTCCGGGCCCTCGGGCCTGATCAACGCCTACCTGCTGGCCTCCGAGGGCTTCCCGGTGACCGTGTTCGAGGCGTTCCACGCCCTCGGCGGCGTGCTGCGCTACGGCATCCCCGAGTTCCGGCTCCCCAACGAGCTCATCGACGACGTGGTCGGCAAGATCCGCCTGCTCGGCGGCCGGTTCGTCCAGAACTTCGTGGTCGGCAAGACCGCCACCATCCAGGACCTCAAGGACGCCGGGTTCCACAAGATCTTCGTGGGTACCGGCGCTGGCCTGCCGCGCTTCATGAACGTCCCCGGCGAGCACCTGCTCAACGTGATGAGCGCCAACGAGTTCCTGACGCGCGTGAACCTGATGCAGGGCCTGCGCGCGGACTACGAGACCCCGCTGCCCGAGACCGAGGGCAAGGAGGTGCTGGTCATCGGCGGCGGCAACACCGCCATGGACGCCGCCCGCACGGCCCAGCGCCTCGGCGGCAACGTGACGATCGTCTACCGGCGAACCCGCTCGGAGATGCCCGCCCGCGTCGAGGAGCTGCACCACGCCCTCGAGGAGGGCATCGCCCTGCGTGAGCTGTGCGCCCCCAGCGAGTTCCTCGGCGACGACAGGACCGGCTTCGTCACGGCGGCCACCCTGGAGGTCATGGAGCTCGGCGAGCCCGACGAGTCCGGTCGACGCCGACCGATCTCCACCGGCCGCACCGAGACCATGCACGCCGACCTGGTGATCATGGCCCTGGGCAACGCCGCCAACCCGATCATCAAGGACTCCGAACCCCGGCTGGGTACCTCCAAGTGGGGCACGATCGTGCTCGACCACGCGGGCTCGCAGGAGACCACGCTCGAGGGCGTGTTCACCGGCGGCGACGCCGCGCGCGGCGGGTCGACCGCGATCGCCGCCGCCGGCGACGGCCGGGCGGCGGCCCAGGAGATCCTGGGCGAGGCCGACCTGCCGGCCGCCGTCGTGCGCGACATGGTCGCCCGGGCCCTGGAGTACACCGAGCTGGGCACCACCGCTCAGCGGATCCTCGACCGGGCGCACCTGTCGGAAGGGATCGAGGAGTTCACGGTCAGCTCACCCCTGATCGCAGCCGCGGCCCAGGCCGGCCAGTTCGTGCGCCTGCTCCCCCGCCCCGATGGCGAGCTGATCCCCCTGACGCTGGCCGACTGGGACGTCGACGCCGGGACGATCTGCCTGGTCGTCCAGGGCGTGGGCACGTCCAGCATCGAGATCAACGCCATGGACGTCGGTGAGGCGTTCACCGGCATCGCCGGTCCGCTCGGGCGCCCGAGCGACATCCACTCGTACGCCGCCGACGAGACGGTGGTGTTCACCGCCGGTGGCCTCGGCCTGCCGCCGGTGTACCCGATCATGCGCGAGCACCTGCGGCGAGGGAACCACGTCACGCTCATCTCGGGCTTCCGCAGCGCGGACCTGATGTTCTGGACCGGACCCAACGAGCGCGTCGGACGCCTGCAGGCGCAGTTCGGCGACCAGCTGGACGTCATCTACACGACCAACGACGGGTCGTTCGGGGTCCCGGGGTTCGTGACCGGACCCTTGGAGGAGATGCTCGAGGCCAACCAGCGCGGCGAGGGCCGCACGGTGGCCGAGGTCGTCACCATCGGCCCTCCGATGATGATGCGCGCGGTCAGCGACCTGAGCATGCGGTTCGGCACGCCGTGCGTGGCCAGCCTGAACTCGATCATGGTGGACGCCACCGGCATGTGTGGCGCGTGCATGGTGCCGGTCGTCATCGACGGGAAGATGATCCGCAAGCACGCGTGCATCGACGGCCCGGAGATCGACTCGCACATCATCGACTGGGACAAGTTCCTCCCGCGGTTCGGCCAGTTCCGCACCCAGGAGGCCGCCAGCCGGGCAGCGCACGGGCTCAGCTGAGCGTCCGGGGGCCGGAGGGTTGAGCCCGAGTCCGCGGGATGTGCCCCCGACGGTCACAATGGAGCCAGCATCACGTCGGCTCGCCAGGAGGTCCCATGGGCATCACGTATGTCGGGCGTGGCCGAACTCGCCTCCGGGGTGGCCGGACGGGCGGTCGATTCGTACCGGGTCCGGCTCGAGGCGCAGACCCAGCGGCGCCGGATCGACGGCCTGAGGCTGAGCATGCTGGTGAACGCGTCCCTGGCCGGCGTCGGGATGGTCGCCGATGTCGTGGCGCTGCAGGTGCGGGTCGGTGCCCTGCAGCGCGCCCTCGACGAGGCGGTCGCGGCTGGCGACCTCGAGACAGCCGAGGAACTGCGCGGCGAGCAGGTGAGACTCCTCAAGGAACCCCAGGCCTCAGCGCGGCTCATGGCGACCCTGGCCGAGCACATCCCCGCGGTCCTGGCCCAGCAGAACGACCGTGACGGCCGCGTGATCGAGGGCGACGTCGTCTGACCCTGGACTCACGTCGCACGGCCCGGACGCCGATAGAGGCCTCGGGGCCCATGACCCGGGTGGCCCCGTCTGGAGGTCGTCACCATGGTCGGTACGGCCGATGCGGCCGTCGCGATGACGGCCGTGGCCGGGCACACCCTCGGCGCGCGCACGTTCCTGGTGCTCGGCCTGCTCGGCCTGCTCGGCTGGCTGGGCGTGCGTGCCTACGTGGCGGGGACCCGGCCGTACGTGACGTTGGCCGTCCTCGTGGCCGTGCTGCTCCCCCTGATGTGGACCGAGATCCGCTGGTTGCGCGTCCAGGCAGCAGCCACCACCGCGGTCCAGCAGCTGACCGGCAACCCCTCCGCGCGGGTCCACTGCCAGCGCGCACTGGCCACGCTCCTGTGGGCCGGGGCCGACCTGGGCCGGGTCGAGTGGGACGAGCCGGACCGCGCATGGCTCACGCTGGAGACCTGCCAGCACCTCGGCACCTGGTACCGCTCGGACCGCGAGGCGCCCACTCTGGACGAGGCCATCGCCGTCCACGTCCTCACCCACGAGGCGATGCACGTCGCCGGGGATCGCAACGAGGCGCTGACGGAGTGCCGGGCGCTGCAGCGCGACGCACGCACGGTCGTCATCCTTGGCGGCACCCCCGAGCAGGGATCAGCGACTCGCGGATCGGATCTCCACCGAGGTGTATCCGACGATGCCGGACGAGTACCGCACCCCGGAGTGCCGCGCCGGCGGCGCGCTCGACCTCACACCGGACGACGACTCCTGGCCGTGATGATGCGGGGGAGGGACCCAGTTCGCCTCGGACGAACCTCCTGAGGCGGTGACGCACGAGTCGGTGGATACCCTGCGCAACCAGCCTTCGCGGGTGAGTGGCCCGGACCACCGACCACCCCTGATCACCCCGACCCGCCAATCAGGAAACGCGCGTCCCCGTGGTTCATCCCCGCAGGGTGATGCGCGCGGAGCCGGGTACACATTGACTCTCCCAAGAGGCTTCGCTGGGCAGCGAACGCGTGGGCGATCGATGCGGTCTCGGGCGTCGTTCAGCGTCATCCGGCGGCTAGCCTCGACGGAGAGGCCGCGCCAGTTCAGGAAGAACTGCTCGTGCTCGACAGGGTCCGCATCGGCACTGTCCGGATGGAAGGGGTTGGAATGTCAGACGACGCCATGGACGTCCTGGTCGCCGCATACCTGAGCGTGGACGAGGCACAGCGGGACTTCGAGGGATTGCTGAACGAGATCGCGGCCAAGAGGGTCAAGGTCGATTCAGCCATCGTGGTCGTCAAGGACCCGGACGGCACTGTCAGCGTGCGGGACACCGGCGACAAGGCCGGGCGCAAGGGCGCCAAGTGGGGTGCCGGGGTCGGCCTGCTGGTCGGACTCGCAGCTCCTCCACTCATCGGGGCGGTCGCCGTGGGTGCGGCCGGGGGCGCGGCGGTGGGCAAGATCGTCGGGCACAAGGCACGCACCGGGATCGAGGAGAAGGTCGGGGACGCGCTGAAGTCCGGGACGGCCGTCGTCATGGTGCTCTTCGAATCGTCGCAACGCCTCGGCATCGAGCAGGCACTGCCGGGTTCGCCGGCCAAGTCGATCGCACCCCTGGACGGGGTCCGGGAGCTCAAGGACGCCCTGGCGGAGGCCATGGGGAAGTTCAATCCCGACCGCACTGTCCTGCCGATCCCCGACCGCACATTCGGGGGCACGATCGGGCGCAACCTCAAGAGCTCGGTTGCCGACTGGTCGATGATCCCCGGCCCGCAGGCCCCGGAGGGCGCCCCGAACGTCCTGATCGTCCTCATCGATGACGCCGGCTTCGGCAACCCGAGCACCTTCGGCGGCCCCGTGGCCACCCCGAACATGGACCGGGTGCGCGACATGGGGATCACGTACAACCGATTCCACGTCACCGCTGTGTGCTCGCCGACGCGCGCTGCGCTGCTGACTGGGCGCAACCAGCACCGGGTCGGGTTCGGCTCCATCGCCGAATACCCCGGGCCCTTCCCCGGATACACGGCCGCCAAGCCGAAGAGCTGCGCCGGGCTACCGCGCATCCTGCGGGACAACGGCTACGTCACTGGCGGTTTCGGCAAGTGGCACCTCACGCCCGACAACGTCCAGGGAGCTGCGGGTCCCTTCGACCATTGGCCCTCGGCCTGGGGGTTCGACCGGTGGTGGGGGTTCCTGTCCGGGGCCGCGGGGCAGTACGACCCGATCATCACCCAGGACAACTCGACCATCGGGGTCCTCGAGGGCACGGACGGCAAGCCCTACTACTTCCCCGATGACCTCACGGACCGGGCCGTGACCTGGCTGCACGAGGTCCGGGCCCAGGATCCCCACAAGCCCTGGATGATGTACTACTCGACCGGCTGCGCCCATGCCCCGCACCACGTCGACACCGAGTGGGCCGACAAGTACAAGGGCACGTTCGATGAGGGCTGGGACAAGCTCCGCGACGAGATCTTCGCCCGCCAGAAGGCGCTCGGCGTGGTCCCTGAGGATGCAGAACTGACTGAGCGCCCCGACGTGTTCCCTGCGTGGGACACGCTCACCGAGGCCCAGAAGAAGCTGTACGCGCGGCAGATGGAGGTCTACTGCGGCTACTCGGAGAACGCGGACTGGAACGTCGGGCGCCTACTTGACGCCATCGAGGAGATGGGCGACCTGGACAACACGCTGATCTTCTACATATGGGGTGACAACGGCGCGAGCATGGAGGGCACCACGACCGGCTCGTTCAACGAGCTCACCTTCCTCAACGGCATCGTGCTCGACGCCGAGCAGCAGCTCGCGCTCATCGAGCAGTACGGGGGCATCGAGGGGCTCGGCGGCGAGCACAGCGCGCCGCACTATGCCGCTGCCTGGGCCCACGCGATGAACACGCCGTTCAAGTGGGGCAAGCAGACCGCCAGCCACCTCGGTGGGACCCGCAACCCGATGGTCGTGGCCTGGCCCGAACGGATCGCGAACGGCGGGGAGCTGCGCAGCCAGTTCACGCACTGCATCGACGTCGCCCCCACCGTGCTGGAGGCCGCCAGCATCCCCGAGCCGACCCATGTCGACGGGATCGAGCAGGAGCCGATGGACGGCACGAGCTTCCTCTACAGCTTCGACGACGCCGAGGCCGACGATCAGCACACCGTCCAGTACTTCGAGATGTTCGGTGGCCGGGCGATCTACAAGGACGGCTGGTGGGCGGCGTCCCGCCCGGATCGCATCCCGTGGGACATGTCGCCCAAGACCCTGCACCAGTTCGGCCCTGAGGTCGACTGGGATCCCGATCGCGACGTCGGCTGGGAGCTCTACTACCTCCCGGACGACTTCTCCCAGGCCCATGATGTGGCCGCCGAGCACCCCGACAAGGTCCAGGAGCTGCAGGAGCTGTGGTGGTCCGAGGCGGAGCGCAACCGGGTGCTGCCCCTCATGGGCGGGTTGGCGATCCTGTACGGCAACCTTCCCCCCTTGCCGACCGTGACCCGGTTCCGGTTCTCCGGGGACGTGCAGAACGTGCAGCGCGGCATGGTGCCACGGATCATGGGGCGCTCGTACGCGATCGAGGCCGAGGTCACGGTCCCCGAGCGGGGCGCCGAGGGAGTCCTGGTGGCCAATGCCGACTTCATCGGCGGATACGCCCTGTGGGTCGACAAGGCTGGCCTGCTGACCCACACCTACTCGTTCCTGGGAGTGGAGACGTACAAGCAGGTGTCCACGGAGCCGATCCCCACCGGCGACGTCACCCTGAAGATGCTCTTCGAGTCCGACGCAGCCGTCCCCGGTTCAGGCGGCTCCGTGACCCTGTGGGCCGATGATCGACAGATCGGGGAGGGCCGGTTGGACCACACCGTGCCGATCGCATTCTCGTCCTACGCGGGGATGGACGTCGGTCGCGACAACGGGCTCGTGGTCGACCTCGCCTACGAGGACCGCGCTCCCTACGCCTTCACGGGCACCGTCAAGAACGTCGTCTTCGACCTGAAGCCTGGCACGTTCGCCGAGGAGATGGCCCTGCACGCGCACCATGCGGTGGAGGGCACGGCGAGCGGCGCGGCCGGCTGAGGGCAGCGGGGCTGCAGCGCGTCGATGGCGTCGACCAGGACCAGGCCGAAGGTTGGGAGTCGTATCCTGGAGCACCTGCAGGGCACTTCTTCTCGCGCCATCTGCATCTCGGCCCTCGTTGGTCATGGCAAGTCCACAGTCCTGGCGCAATGGGCCGAGGCCGACGCTGGGATGAAGACACGGGCCCTGCCGGGGTGCGACGATGGCGTGGGCCGCAGGCCCACGATCATGACCACCGAAAGAGAGGATCGGCCTTCCGTGGCTGACATCGATATCGATTCCCTGGGACCCGTCGACTTCCTGATCGTCGAGTTCCCCGAAGGAAGAGGCTTAGGGGTGCCCTCCCCCCCCTCCCCCCCCCCCCCCCCCCCCCCCCCCCCCCCCCCCCCCCCCCCCCCCCGCCCCCCCGGGCCCCGCGCGTTCGATGTCGAGGTCCTCGCAGTCGTCGAGGTCCCAGCGGCCGAGCCGATCAGAGGCATCGCTCGTCTTGTGTGCAGTGGCGACCATCAACTTGATCCGGTTGAGCTGGTTGACCTCACTCGCACCGGGGTCGTAGTCGATCGACACCAGGTTGGCGTGCGGGTACCGCCGGCGCAGCTCCTTGAACATGCCGCGACCCACCACGTGGTTGGGCAGGCACGCGAACGGCTGTGCGCAGATGATGTTCGGGGTGCCGTGCTCGATCAGCTCCATCATCTCGGCGACGAGCAGCCATCCCTCACCGGCCTGCGTGCCCAGTTCGATGACGTCCTGGGCGCGCGTCGCCAGGGTGTGGATGTCCTCCGCGACGGAGAACTTGCCGTTGGTCCGGGCCAGCGCCGCACGCGCCGGGCGCTCGTAGAGCTCGACCATCCAGAGCCCGGCACGCTTGGCGAACCGCCCCCGCTTGCCGACACCGAGGTTGTCCCAGCGCCAGTCCCGGGTCTCCATGGACTGCAGGAAGAAGCCCAGCAGCGGCGGCAGCGAGGCCTCGCACCCCTCATCCTCGATCACCTTGACGACGTCGTTGTTGGCGTCGGGGTGGAACTTGACCAGGATCTCCCCCACGATCCCGACCCTCGGCTTGCGCGGGATGTCCAACAACGGCAGTTCGTCGAACTCCCGCACGATGCTGTTGATCAGCCACGTGTAGCCGATGCGCCGACGCAAGGTCGGTGAGTAGCCGCCCTCGGCGAAGAACTCGCGGCAGAGGGCGTCCCAGCGGCGGTAGAGCTCCGTCGCGCTGCCCTCGTCGCGCTCGTAGGGCCGGACCCGGAGCAGGACGTTCTGCAGCAGGTCGCCGAGGACAAGGGCCTGGATGGCGCGATGCGCGAGCCCGGGCGTGAGGGAGAAGCCCGGGATCGCCTCGAGGCCCTGGTGGCTCAGGGCGGCGACCGGGACCTGGGGGAACCCCGCGTCCGCCAAGCCCTTGCGCAGCATCCCGGCGTAGTTGGTGGCCCGGCACATCCCGCCGGTCTGGGTGATCGCCACCGCCGAGAGGTCCGGGTCGGCACCACCGGTCAGGAACTTGTTGATCAGCTGGCCGATCACCATGATCGCCGGGAAGCAGGCATCGTTGTGGACGTACTTCAGGCCGCACTCCACATCCTCGGGGCTGGCCGTCTCGAGCACCTGCACGTTGTAGCCGGCCCGCGCCAGGATCGGGCCGATCATCCGGAAGTGGATCGGGGCCATCTGGGGGACGTAGACGGTGTGCGTCCGGCGGGCATCCCTGGTGAACAGTGGGAGCGCCTCTGCGTGCCGCACCGGCGGGGCCAGCTCGCCGGTCGCGGTGAGAGCAGTGTCGATCTCCTCGGTCGCCAGCCCGCTGGCGGACGTTGCGGATGCCGACCGCTCCGCCGTGGCCGCCTTCAGCGAGCGCAGGCGGATGCGGGCCGCACCGAGGTTGCTCACCTCGTCGATCTTCAGCACGGTGTGGATGTCGTCGGCGCGCTCGAGGATCTCCTGGACCTGGTCGGTGGTCACCGCGTCGACCCCGCAGCCGAAGCTCGTGAGCTGCACCAGGCTCAGGTCGGGCTCCTCGCGCACCTGTGCGGCCGCCTCGTACAGCCGGGAGTGGTACGTCCACTGGTCGCGGACGCGCAGCGGGCGCTCCAGTCGGCTCGTGGTCATCCCGTGGGTCAGGCTGTCCTCGCTGAGCACGGCCATCCCCAGGCTCGTGATGACCTCCGGGATGCCGTGGTTGATCTCGGGATCCGCGTGGTACGGCCGCCCCGCCAGCACGATCCCACGCATCCCGTTCTCCCGGATGTACTGCAGGGCGCGGTCCCCCTCGGCACGGATGTCGGCGTGCACGGCATCGAGCTCGGCGTATCCCGCGGCGACGGCCGAGCGCGCCTCGTCCAGCGTCACGTCCCAGTCGGCGAACACCTCGACCAGCCGCTCGGCGAGCTTGCGGGGGTCATCCAGGTTCAGGAACGGGTCCAGGTAGCGCACGCCGGGTTCGCGCAGCCGGTCGATGTTCTTCTCCAGCACCTGCGGGTAGAAGGCCACGATCGGGCAGGTGTAGTTGTGGTCGGCGTCGGCGAACTCCCGGCGCTCGAGTGGCACGCAGGGGAAGAAGATGGTGGTGACGCCGTGGTCGAGCAGCCACTCGATGTGCCCGTGGGCGAGCTTGGCCGGGTAGCAGATGTTCTCCGAGGTGATCGACTCCATGCCCGACTCGAAGAGGTCGTGGTTGCTTCGCCCGGAGAGCATCACCTTGAAGCCCAGCTGGGTCAGGACCGTGAACCACAGCGGGTAGTCCTCGTAGATCCCCAGGGCCCGTGGGATGCCGATCTCCCCACGGGTGGCCTTCGCGTCGATCAGGCGGCGGTACCCGAAGATCCGCTGGTACTTGTAGGCATAGAGGTTGGGGACCTCGCTGCGCTTCGGTCGCCGGTCCAGGCTGGCCCCCCGCTCGCAGCGGTTGCCCGAGACGTGCCTGCTGCCGTCGTCGAAGACGCTGGTCGTCAGGCTGCAGTGGTTCTGGCAGAGCTGGCACGAGCGCTGCGTGGCCTCGACGCTGAACGCGCTGAGGTCCCGGGACATCATCGCGCTGACGGCACCGTCCGCATGGTGCATCCGCGCCGTCAGCGCCGCCCCGTAGGCCCCCATCAGCCCGGCGATCGTGGGCCGCACGACCGTCACGCCGGTGAGCAGCTCGAACGCCCGCAGCACGGCATCGTTGAGGAAGGTGCCCCCCTGGGCCACCACGTGCTCGCCGAGCTCACCGGCATCGCGCAGCTTGATCACCTTGTAGAGCGCATTGCGCACCACCGAGTACGACAGCCCGGCGGAGATGTCGCCGATCCCCGCACCCTCCTTCTGCGCCTGCTTGACCGAGGAGTTCATGAAGACCGTGCACCGGCTGCCCAGGTCGACTGGCGCGTCGGACTCCAGCCCTGCTGCCGCGAAGGTGCGCACGTCGGTGCCCATCGTCTCGGCGAACGTCTGCAGGAACGACCCGCAGCCCGAGGAGCAGGCCTCGTTGACCGCGATGGAGTCCACGGCCCCGTTGCGGATCCGCAGGAACTTCATGTCCTGGCCGCCGATGTCGATCACCGAGGTCACCCCGGGCGAGAGCTGCTTGGCGGCCCGGTAGTGGGCCATCGTCTCGATCTCGCCCTCGTCGGCGTGCAGGGCCGTCTTGACCAGCTCCTCGCCGTACCCGGTGACACACGACCGCCCGATCCACGCACCCTCGGGCAGGGCGCCGCGGACCTCACCGGCGATCCTCACCGCCGCGGCCACGGGGTCGCCGCCGTTGGACCCGTACGTGGAGAACACGATCCGCCCGTCGCGGTCAAGAACGACCGACTTGATGGTCGTGCTTCCGGCGTCCACCCCGAGGAACACCTCGCCCTGCACGCCCGACAGGTCCCCCTCGGGCACGGCGGCCAGGGCGTGGCGTTCGTCGAACTCCGCGCGCTCGGCCGCGTCGGCGAACAACGGGCGCATGGTCCGCGACACGACACTCAGGGCGTTGGCGCTGTCCAGCTCCGCGGCCACGTGCGGCAGTGACAGCGCGGGGCCCTCGGCGAGGAACGCCGCCCCCATCGCCACGTACAGCTGGCTGTTGTCCGGGCTGATGAAGTCCTCGACCTGGTCACCGAGGGCGCGGACGTAGGCCTGGCGCAGCTCGGGGAGGAAGTGCAGCGGACCACCGAGCAGGATCACCCTGCCCCGGATGGGGTGGCCGCACGCGAGGCCGGCGATCGTCTGGGTCGCCACCGCCTGGAACACCGAGGCGGCGATGTCCTCGTGCGCGGCACCCTGGTTGATCAGCGGCTGCACGTCGGACTTGGCGAACACGCCGCAGCGCGACGCGATGGGGTGCAGGTGCTGGTAGCGACTGGCGAGCTCATCGAGCCCGGCAGCATCGGTGTGCAGAAGCGTGGCCATCTGGTCGATGAAGGCGCCCGTCCCACCCGCGCAGGTGCCGTTCATCCGCTGCTCGGGGACCGGGTGCAGGTAGGTGATCTTCGCGTCCTCGCCACCGAGCTCGATGATGACATCGGCCTCAGGGTTCAACCGCTCGATCGCCGCCGTCGAGGCGACCACCTCCTGGATGAACGTCACGCCCATCATCTGGGCCACACCCAGGCCACCCGAGCCGGTCATGGCGACCCGCATCGTGTCGTCCGGGAACTGGTCGCTGATGTCGAGCAGGAGGTTGCGCAGCTCGCCGCGCACGTCGGCATTGTGCCGCCGGTAGTCGCTGAACAGGATGCGTTCGCGATCCATGACGACGGCCTTGACCGTGGTGGACCCGACGTCCAGGCCAATTGCCATCGACATGTACGTCCTGCCCTCCAACCGCCGCCCTCGGTCGCGGCTGCCTGCGTAGTCTCAATTGGGACACCTCGATTGCGTCCCTGTCGACATGATGCCGGGCGACGTCCGCCCATGCCCGGGACCAACGTCACACTGGTCGGTCGTTCGACCCCGGAGGTGGCCAGGACCGTGTGCGGCAGGACCGCCGCGAATGCCCGGGTCATCCCGGGGATCCTGCTCACGAAGTGCAGCTCGGTCGGCTCGACGTCGAGAAGGGCGGCCTTGACCCCGTTGATCGCCGGGCCGTACTCGATTCGGGAGCACCCGAGGTCGACGGCCAGGTCGACGGAGTCGAGCAGCACGTTCTCGTAGGCGTGGTGCGTTCCCCTCGGTGGGCGGTCGAAGACCCCCGAGAGCAGGCAGAGCGTCTGCCCGCTTCGCAGGAAGGAGTGGTAGCCGACCGGGACGTCGTCGACGCGGGCCACGAGGTGCACGAGGTCGTCGTGGGGCACCGACCAGTGCGCGTCGACCATCTGCTCGTACAGCTCACGGAACGGCGGATCCGGCGGACGGGGAAGCGAGTAGCCCCGAGCCAGGACTGGACGCAGCTCGTCGGGCAGGGGTCCCACGATCCGCTCGACGGTCCCCCCGCGCGAGGCGTACCGGCGGACCTTGCGCCCGAGGTTGCGGTGCGCGGCCAGCAGCTCCTCGCGCGTCCCGGAGCTCGGCGACAGTGTCGACACGCCGACCCATGGCCACGTGGTGTGCGGCTGCGCGGGTGGGTTCCCGCGGATCTCCATGAGCGCCCCCACGGCATACCGCCGGGTCAGCCACGCCAGTGCGGCTGCGACGAACTCCGAGCGCGACACCCCCGGACCCACGAGGCCGGGGCAGGCAACCGAGTCCGTCCCGACCCCGGTGCGCTCCCAGTACCAGATAGGCGGTCCCCACTGGATGACCCGGCGTGCCGAGGGCTGGGAGAACAGCCCCGAGCCGCTGTCACGGCAGATCACCACCAGCGCGGCGCCCTGGACCTCGTCGCCCGACAGCATCCGCACGATCCCCGGCCGGGTCAGCCGGCTGCGCACCGAGAGGGTCGCCTCGTACGCGTCCAGCACCCGCTCGTCAGCCCCGAGCGTCTCGAGGTCAGCCCCGAACGCCTCCCGCTCCCGTTGCGAGAACGGCGTGTCCCCCACCGTGAACCGGATGGACATGGGCGCGAGGCTACGCCGAGCGCGCCCCACCCCACCAGACCCCGAAGCACCCCGCTACCGTGCGCTCGTGAGCTCGTCGTCGCTGTCCGGCAGGACTGCCCTCGTCACCGGCGCGGGAAGCGCGACCGGGATCGGCATGGCCACGGCACGCGCCCTGGCCGGCGCGGGGGCCACGGTCTGGCTGACCGCGACCACGGATCGGGTCCACGACAGGGCCGCCGAGCTCAGGGCCGAGGGCCTGGCCGCAAACGCGCTCGTCGCCGATCTCACCGACCCCGAGGAGGCCGCCGCCGCCGTCCACGCAGCGGCCCGAGCCCAGGGGCTGCACATCGTGGTGAACAACGCCGGGATGGCCAGCACCGGGATGGTCGCCCGTGCTGAGGCCGGTGACCTCGCCGCGATGCCCCTGCGCACGTGGCACGACGGCCTGGCGCGCAACCTGGACACGGCGTTCCTCGTGACACGGTCGGCGATCCCGGCGCTGCGGGCCACGGGGTGGGGCCGGATCATCATGGTGGCCTCGGTGACCGGCCCCGTCATGGCCATGCGTGAGGAACCCGTCTACGCCGCGGCCAAGGCCGGGATGGTCGGACTGATGCGCGCCCTGGCTGTCGACCTCGCCCGTGACGGGATCACTGCCAACGCAGTGGCCCCCGGATGGATCGCCACAGGGTCCCAGCTGCCCCACGAGGAGCGTGAGGGGCGCCATACGCCGATCGGCCGCAGCGGCCGCCCCGAGGAGGTGGCCGCGGCTGTGGCCTGGTTCGCCTCCCCGGAGGCGTCGTACTGCAGCGGCCAGTTGCTCGTCATCGACGGCGCAGCCGGCATCGCCGAGGAGCGCGCGCTTCCCCGCTGAGCGGGCGCCACGGGCACCCCGTCGCCGGAGTTGACGATCCGGGTCGGGCGCGTCAGGTCGTGGTCGCAGCGGGATCGGCCACGCGGGCCGGTGCGGTAGTTTCGATTCCGTGCCCGTCGCCGTCCCCATAGTCGCCGGGACCGCCATCCGCGGGGTGGCGGCCACCGTCATGATGCGTTCCGTGCTCGAGCGGCACCCCAACGCCTTCCTGATCACCCTTGCCCACTTCGGCGTCGCCATGTCCCTCGACCGATCACAGGAGCACATCCAGTCCGACATCGAGGCCGGGCTCGAAGCCCAGGGCCGCGACCCCGGCTCGCCGGTGGTCCTCGTCGGGCACTCCCAGGGAGGGCTGGCCTCACTTCGGTACGCGGTCGACCACCAGGATCAGGTCAAGCACGTGATCAGCGTCGGAGCACCGTGGCGCGGGTCGGTGAGCGCGCAGCGGATCTCGCGGCTGTTCTCGTGGACGGGCCGCAACCTGACACCCGCGCTGAGCGACATGGCCGAAGGGTCGCCGTTCCTGACGGCGCTGCACGCCGATGTGCCCGCGATCGCCGACCGGATCACCAACATCTACAGCACCCACGAGCTGTTCATCCAGCCCTACATCAACGCGCACATGGACGTGCCGGGTGTGGAGAACGTCCTCATCGCCACCGAGGAGGAGTACCGCCGGCACCTGCGCGCGTTCCCCGAGCTCGAGGCCGACGACCACATCCCCGGCCGGGTCACGCACCTGGGCGAGATGAGCTCACCCGAGGTCCGCTCGCGGATCTGGGCCAAGGTCGACGAGGTGACCGAGCGGGTCCGTCGCGGCGAGTGACCCTAGACGGCCGCCCGAACGCCGACGATCAGCGCGCGGGGGAGTCCCCTGCGGGTCCGGTCGAACGCCGGCGTTGGGCGCGCAGCGCGGCCTTGGCCTCCTGGGCGTAGGTGTCGACGTAGGTCTGCCCGCCGAGGGCCAGCATCGCGTCGCGGACGACCGTGGTCATCTCCTCGGGGTCCATGCTCCGCGGGTCCAGGGGCAGCGCGTCGGACACGCGCACCGTGGCCCGGATCCGCCGGGGGAACGGCCGGTTCTCGTACTGCATCGTCACCACGTGGACCGGCACCTCCGGATTCGCCTGCAGCAGCGGGATCATGATCCGCTTGTGGAGCTTGTGCAGCACGCGCGGGTCCGGCGACCGGGTTCCCTCGGGGTACAGCGCGATCCGGCCCACTCCCCCACTGCTCCCCAGGGCGTGGCGTGACATCCGCATCGCCCAGTCGGTGGAGGTTGCATCCCCCCGGCGCAGCGGGATCTGGCCCATGAGGCGGAAGAACAGCGACCCGCGGTGCTCGAACATCTCGATCTTGGTGAAGGCGGTGCACCGCCACCACGTGGCCATCACGACGCATGGGGGGTCCATGGCATTGACGTGGTTGCCGATCAGGATCGCCGGCCCTGGTGCCACCTGGTCAGCGCCCTCGATGCGCACGGCCCACCGCAACCGCAGCACGCGCATCGCGGCGATGGTTGCCCAGTAGGTGCGCGCCCGACCGGGCCTGCCGATCCGCACGCCCGGATACAGCGTGCGTCCCTCGGCCAGCAGGGTGTCGTAGTCCTGCGATCCGGACGGCTCGGGGGGCAGCGGGAGGTCCGGAGATGGTTCGGGGCGTGCCATGGGGAGATTCTGCCCTGAGACACCGATAGCCTGCCGGACCACAGGGCGCGTGTGGCGCCGATGCCGCGACCGCCGGAGGGAGGTCACCGATGCCCGCCCGCTGCCTGCCGGAGCGCCCGCGGTTCAAGTCCCGCGCCGAGAAGGTGGCGTTCCACAGCCTGGCCACCCGGCTGCGTGACGTCGACGTGCTCCTGGCCAATGTGCGCTTCACGGGCCTCGACGGCGACTGGGAGGTCGACCTCGTGGTCGGCATGCCCGATGCCGGGTTCGCCGCCATCGAGGTCAAGGGGGGCCACGTCTGGCGCGAGGCCGGATCGTGGTGGCAGCAGACCCCGCAGGGCAGGCGGGAGCTCGACCTCGAGGACCAGGCAACGTCCGGCAAGTACCTGCTGCGCCGCTACCTCAAGCGGCATCCGGGGTGGACGCACGGCGACGTGCGGATGATCCACATGGTCGTCCTTCCGGACACCGAGCTCGGCCCTGAGGACCCCTCCCCGGGGCTGCCCCGGAAGTGGATCATCGATCGCAGCGAGCTCCCCGATGCCGCCGGCCGGGTATTCGACCTGCTCACCGGGCCGCTGCGCAACGAGCCGGCGGGACTCCCGGGGATCGACGTCGTGAACGATGCCGCCGAGCTCCTGGGTGGCCGTGGCGACCAGCAGGCCGAGCTGGCCGGGATGCTCGCGGTGCGCGGGGACCACGTCGACCGGCTCACCGAGGCGCAGTACGTCGTCCTGGACGTGGCCAGGCGGATCCCGCGGGTCGAGGTGATTGGCGGGCCCGGCACCGGCAAGACCTGGCTGGCCATGGAGCAGGCCCGGCGTTGGGCCGCCGAGGGACAGCGGGTCGCGCTGGTCTGCTACTCGCGCGGTCTGTCCACGTGGATCGCACGGCGTGTGTCCCATTGGCCCAAGGCAGTTCGCCGCAACGTCCGGGTGCGCACCTACCACGCCCTCGGGGTGGAGTGGGGGGTGCAGGTCGGTGACGGGTGGGACCAGACCTACTGGAACGTGACCATGCCGGCGCAGATGACCGAGCTGGCCCGCGTCCTGCCCGACGAGAAGCGGTTCGACGCCCTGATCGTCGACGAGGCCCAGGACTGCCCGGACACGTGGTGGCCCTCCCTGCTGGCCGCCCTGCGCGATCCGGACCACGCCCGGATCGCTGTGTTCGCCGACGAGCAGCAGCGCATCTTCGACCGGGACGCCCGACCCGACCTCGGCCTGGTCCCCCTCACCCTGGACGCCAACCTGCGCAACAGCCGGCAGATCGGGGCCGTGTTCGCGCCCCTGGCCGGTGACACCCCCGAGCTCCTCGGCGGCGAGGGTCCCCCCGTGCGGTTCGTGCAGTGCAGCGCGGCCGAGGCGATGGACGTGGCCAGTGATGCCGCGGTGGAGCTGCTCGACCAGGGGTGGGAGGCCAAGGACGTGGCCCTGCTGACCACCCATCACCGCCACCCCGAGCAGGCCAACCGGGTCGAGCTCGACGGCCGCGACGGCTACTGGGACTCCTTCTGGGATGACACGGACATGTTCTTCTCGACGGTCGCGGGCTTCAAGGGCCTGGAGCGTCCGGCCATCGTCCTGGCGGTGGACGGGTTCCGCGACCCGGCGACCGCCGCCGAGATCCTCTACGTCGGGATGTCCCGGGCCCGCGACCAGCTGGTCGTGTGCGGCGACATCGACCAGATCCGGTCGACGGCCGGTGACGAGGTCGCCGACCTGCTGC
>CAVPNX010000006.1:0-9151 GCA_963706885.1 uncultured Actinomycetes bacterium
CCGCGGATCTGACAGCCCTCGGCGTCCGGCCCGACGACCTGCTGTTCCTGCATGCGTCCCTGCGGCGGATCGGTCCCGTCGAGGGCGGTGCGCTCGGCGTCATCGAGGCGGTGGAGCGGGCGATCGGGCCTCGTGGGACGGTCGTGATGATCCTCGGTGCGGCCAACGACTGGGACTGGGTGAACAGCCACCCCGAGTCCGAGCGAGCCGCGCTCCTGGCCGACGCCGAGCCGTTCGACAACGCGACCACCCCCGTCCTGCCCGAGGTCGGGATGCTGGCCGAGGTGCTGCGGACGATGCCGGGCACGGTGGTCAACGACCATCCGGAGGGCAGGTTCGCCGCCCGGGGGTCGATGGCCCATGAGTTGCTGGACGGACTGCCGTGGGACGACTACTACGGCCCCGGCTCGGCGCTCGACCGGTTCGTCGCCGCTGGGGGCCGGGTCCTGCGCCTCGGGGCGAACCCGGACACCGTCTCGGTCCTGCACTTCGCCGAGTACTGCGCGGACGTGCCCAACACGGTCCGGGTCCGCCGCCACCGGAAGGTGCTCGGGCCCGACGGCCCTCGGATCGTCACGGTCGAGTGCATGGACGACGAGAACGGGATCGTCCCCGATGAGCGCCAGCCGGCCGAGGACTACTTCGCGATCATCCTGCGCGAGTTCCTCGCAACCGGTGGGGCGCAGGTCGGGAGGGTCGGGGGCGCGCACGCCGAACTGCTCCCAGCGGCGGAGATCGTGTCCTTCGGGGCGGACTGGATGACGGCGCACCTGCGGTGAGGCGTCACCACCACTCGGTCCCCGGGGACCCCTTCCATGGGCCGGCGATCCTGCTGGTGGGCCAGTCGCCGTAGAACGGGCTCTCCAGGGGGACCACGACCTCATCACCCACGCGGCACTCATCCACCCGCTGCGGGTAGAAGCAGATCGCGCCGGCCATCGCGGCGTACTGGGCGGTCGGCTGCGGGAACCACCAGCAGGCGTCGCGGACAGGTGGGCGCCCCGGGACCAGCAGGTCGGCGTAGGAAGCGCGACCCTTGAACTCGCAGACCGTGCTGGTCCTCGAGGCAGCGAGCAGGTCGGTGCGCACGTCCTCGGCCGGCACGTAGTAGGCCGGGGCGTGGGCGGTCTCGAGGATCCGCCAGGCCTGGGAGCTGTCGGCGACGACGATGCCCCCGTGGGTGACGCGGACCCGTTCCTCGGACCTGCGCAGCGCGGGGGGCCGTGGGTAGTCCCACACAGACTCCTGGCCGGGACCGACGGGATCGCGGCGGGGTCGGGTGAACATGCCTCCAGTCTCGGTCCGCGGTGGCCGCACCGCCACCGATGGGTGACGATGGCCCCATGCCTGAGGGGGATGCCGTCCGTCGCACTGCCCGGCGGCTCGACGCGGCGCTCGTCGGGGGACCGCTGGTACGTGCCGAGCTGCGCGTGCCACGGTTCGCCACGGTCGACCTGCGCGGGATGCAGGTGCTCGGCACCCAGGTCGTCGGCAAGCACATGCTCACCCGCCTGGTCGACGATCGCAGGCAGTGGACCCTGCACCACCACCTGAGGATGGACGGGGCATGGCGGACCGGCGCCCCGGGTCCTCCGGGCGCCCCGGGGCACCAGATCCGGGTGTGGTTGGCCACCTCGTCGACACAGGCGGTCGGGGTCCGGGTCCACGACGTCGAGGTCCGCCCGACGCGCGAGGAGGCCCACTGGGTCGGCCATCTGGGCCCGGACATCCTGGCCGACCGGTTCGATCCCGAGTCCGCTGCGGAGATCCTCATCGGGGCTGACCGACCGCTCGTGGAGGCACTCCTCGACCAGCGGCTGGTCTGCGGGATGGGCACGATCTGGGCCTCGGAGCTGGCCTGGGCCGCCGGTGCCGACCCGTGGGCGGCAACCTCGACGGTCAGCCGCCTGGGGGAGTCCCTGTCCGCCATCCGGACCCGGATGCTGCGCGCCGTGGACACCGCGCCCCCGGTGACCCGCCGGGAGCTCCGCGTCTACGAGCGCACGGGCCAGCCGTGTCGCTCGTGCGGGACGCCGATCCGGGCGGGACGCGTCGGGGTGGCGCCCATGGACCGGCCGACCTACTGGTGCCCGAGGTGCCAGGTCGGGATCAGGTGATGGTCAGCCCACCGTCGACGGGCAGGGTCTGGCCGGTGATGTAGCCACCGGCCGGTGAGGCGAGGAAGACCACGGTGGCGGCCAGCTCCCGCGGGTCACCCTTGCGTCCCGTGGGGATCCGGATGGCCATCGCGTCGAGGTAGCCCGGCGGGTACTGCTGGGTCATCTCGGACTCGAAGAAGCCGGGGGCGATGGCGTTGACGCGGATGCCCTTGCGCCCGGTCCACTGGTTGGCCAGGTCGCGGGTCATGCCGATCAGGCCGGCCTTGCTCGCCGCGTAGGCGGCCTGTGGCAGTCCGGCGGTGGTCAGGGCCAGGACCGAGGAGATGTTGATGATGCTCGACCCGGGCTGCATGACCCGCCCGCAGGCCTGGGCCATCCAGTAGCAGCCGTTGAGGTTGATGTCGATGACCTGGCGGAACTGCTCGGGGGTCTCCCGGGTGGCCGGCACGGCGGTTCCGATTCCGGCGTTGTTGACCAGGATGTCCACCCTGCCGAACTCGGCCATGGCCGCGTCCACGAGGGCCTGGCACTGCACCGGGTCGGCCACGTCTGTGGCGACGGTCAGCACCTTCTGGCCCGCATCGCGGACCAGTTGGGCGGTCTCCTCGAGCCGGTCGACCCGGCGTGCGCCCAGGACCACGTCGGCACCGGCCTCGGCCAGGGCCTGCGCGAAGGCGACCCCGAGCCCGCTGGAGGCGCCGGTCACGATGGCCACACGGCCGTCGAGGCGGTACATGTCGTTGATCGTCATGGGCTCACCCTAGTGAGCCCGCCCATCCTCACGTCCCGGAGCGGCGCCCCAGGGCCATCGCCGCAAGGGTTGCGCCCAGGTCCCGGGCTGCTTCGACGTCCGGTGGCTGCAGGGTGCCGACGACCGAGAGCACCGGCGCCGCCTGCTCCCACTGAAGGGCCGCCGCGATCTTCTGGACCGAGCGGACCGCCCCCGTCGTGTCGGTGTTCCCGTGGACCGCCAGGCCCCACGGCAGCCCCCGGGTGGCGTCCATGCACGGGTAGTAGACCCCGTCGAAGAAGTGCTTGAGGGCCCCGCTCATGTACCCGATGTTCGCCGGCGTCAGCAGCACCAGGGCATCAGCGGCGAGGAGGTCCGACGCCGTCGCGGACAGCGCCGGCTCGGCGACGACCTCGACCTCGGCGAGATCCGGGTGCCGGGCTCCGGCGACGATCGCCTCCAGCATCTCGCGCACCGCCATCGAGGGGGTGTGGTGGACGACCAGCAGGCGGGCGGAGGGCACGACCACGAGAGTAGCCCGCTACCTGCCAAGCAACCGGGCGGCCAGGCGGGCGTTCGAGTCGGCGAACTCCCGCCACGGCGGCGGCGTCGCCTCAAGCTTGGCGAGCGGTTCGCGGTCCACGAGTCGTTGGTGCCAGCGCTCCATCCGGCCGGCGCGGATCTCCAGGCTGACGAGCACGCCCTCGTGCCATCCGTGGACGTCGGCCCGGATCGGCTCGGTCGTCGTCACGCGCTGGGTTCCCGTCGCCCAGTCGATGACCTCCAGCTCGTCGTTGATCTGGCCGGCCAGCTCGTATGCCAGACCTGCCACTGCCCGATCCCGCGCCTCCAGCAGGCCCGCGCGCCACGCCTCGACCGCCAGTCCTTCTGCCGACAGGGCCGCGACGATGAGGTCCGCGAAACGGTCGCGGTCCGGGGGCCCGACCCCTCGGCTCTCGGCGATGTCCCGCTCCGAGCGGGTCAGGCCCTCGCCGGTGGCCGCGATCGGCCAGACCCGGTTCAGGCCCGAGCGAACGAGCCGCGCGCGGTCACCGCCCAGGAACGGCCCGAGGGTGATGCCGGAGGGGTCCGGCGCGTGGGTCAGGCGCAGCGCGGGTGCCCGTGGGCCGGGGTCGAGCACCAGCCAGACGGGGACCTCCTGGCCGCCCCGAGCGCGGTTCCAGCGGGGCAGGCCGCGCTCGAGGAGATTGCGCTCCAGCCAGGTGGCCTCGTGCACGGACGCGCACTCCAGTGCCTCGACCGCCGCGATCTGGGGAACCATCCGCCGCAGTCGCGGCCGACCCGTGAGCGGACCCCAGTAGGACGCGGTCCTGGTCCGCAGGTTGGTGGCCCGGCCGACGTACATGCTGACACCCCGGTGGTCGCGGAACCGGTAGACGCCGGGGCCGGCGGGCAGGAGGGCGCAGGTGGCGCGCACCTCGGATTCCGCGACCATGAGCCGCAGTATCGCGCAGCCCCGTGATCACCTGGTGCAGGTCAGGGCAGGACGGCCAGGGTGACGAAGCTCGCTGCAATCGTCAGGTGCACACCGGCCTGCAGCAGGGTGGCCCGACCGGGGGTGACCGTGAGCACCGACACGACCACGGTCAGGGCTGTCAGCAGGATCCCGGTCGGTCCCAGTCCGAGGAGCAGTTGCTGGTCGAAGGCGATGGAGACGATCGCGATCGCGGGGATCGTCAGGCCGATGCTGGCCATCGCGGAGCCGTAGGCCAGGTTGAAGCTGCGCTGGACGTCGTCAGCTCGGGCGGCGTGCACCGCCGAGATCCCCTCAGGCATCAGGATCAACGTCGCGATGATGACACCCACGGTGGTCGCCGGGAGCCCGGCCTCCACGATGGCCTCCTCCAGGGCGGGGGACACCACCTTGGCCAGCCCGACCACGGCAACCAGGGCCACGAGCAGCAGCCCGAAGCTGAGCAGGGCGGCCCGGTTGCTCGGCACGGGCTCGTGGTCGTCCTCGTGGGACACCCCCGGAGTGGTCCCTCCAACAGCCGCGAACTGCTCACGGTGACGCACTGTCTGGACGAAGACGAACAGCAGGTACAGGCTCAGCGACGCGACAGCGGCGAAGACCAGCTGACCGGTCGAGAACGTGGGGCCGGGGGAGCTGGACGTGAAGTTCGGCAGGATCAGCGACAGGGTGGCCACGGCCGTCAGGGTGGCCAGCATCGCGCCGGTGCCCTCGGCGTTGAACGTCGCCACGCCGCCACGCAGAGTCCTGGCGAGCAGGGATGCGCCCACGATCGCATTGGTGGCGATGATGAACGCCGAGAACACGGTGTCCCGGGCGAGGGACTCGCTCCCCGTTGCGCCGCTGAGGGTCAGCGTGACGATCAGCGCGACCTCGATCGCGGTCACGGCGACAGCCAGGATCAGTGAGCCGAACGGCTCACCGAAGCGGTGGGCCAGGACCTCGGCGTGCTCGACGGAGCTCAGCACGGCGGCGCCGAGGAACACGGCCAGCACGAGCGCGGCCAGGCCCATGGGCTTGCTGCCCCACGCCAGGACAAGGACGCCCAGGCTCACCAGGGGGATGGCGATCCAGTGCCACTGACGCATGGGGAGCACCCTGCCACAGGGCCGTGGGCGCCACGCTGACAACGAGCCGCCCGGGGCGGGAGCATGGAGCCATGGCCGATGCTGGCGACCGACTCCACGCCATCGATCTGGTGTGGCTGGAGATGCAGGGCGACGGGCCGCCGATCGCGATCGGGACGGTGGCACTGGCCGAGGGGGCCGCGCCGTCGGATGCCGAGTTGCTCGGCATGGTCGCCGGTCGGCTGGGGCGGATGCCGCGGCTGCAGCAGGAGCTGACGGAGTCCGGTGTCGGGCTGCTCCGCCCGGAGTGGGTCGAGGCGCAGGAGGTGGACGTAGCCGCGCACATTCACCGAGTCGATGCTTCCGCGTCCGAGGGGTATGCCGGTCTGGACGCTGCGGTGGGCCACATCATGGAGCACCCCCTGCCCGAGGGTCAGCCGCTGTGGGACCTGTGGGTCGTCGACGGGCTCGAGGACCGGTGGGCGTTGGTCTGGCGGGTGCACCACACGATCGCCGACGGGCTGGGGGCCATGCTGATGCTCGGCCACGGCTTCGACTGTGAGCCCGACGGAGGGCTGACGCTGGCCGATGCGATCCTGGCCGCCCAGTCCGCAGCTCCTCGGAGACCGGTCGTGACGACCACGTCGGAGCACACTCCCATGGCCCTGGCCAGCGACGTGGGGCACCGCCTGACCCACGTGCTGGATGCGGTGCGCGGAGCCGTTCCCCACGTCATCCCCGCCGTGACCGCCGTCGTCCCGCATCCTCCGGGTCCGCTCACGGGCGCCGTTGGCACGGGGCGTGTGTGGGTCTCGGTCGACATCCCGCTCACAGAGGTCAAGGCGACGGGCCGTGCCCTGGGTGCGACGGTCAACGACATCGTCCTGGCATGCGTCGCCGGAGGCTTCCGCGACCTGCTGATCCACCGGGGGGAGCCGGTCGACGGACGCCTGGTCCGCAACCTCGTCCCGGTGTCCACCCGACCCCCGGGGGATGACAGCGCGCAGAACCGGGTCACCGCGGTCCTGGGCCACCTCCCGGTCGGGATCGCCGACCCGGTGGAGAGGCTGGCAGCTGTCCGGGCTGGTGTGGCCCACGGCCGGGAGGCCGGTACGCCGGCGATGGCCTCCGCGCTGCTGGGACTGGTGGACCGGGCTGTTCCCGCGGCCCTCCAGGACCTGACCGTCGCGGCGGTCGGGCGCACCGCCCCGGCGTGGTTCATGGACACCCTGACGACCAACGTCCCCGGCCCCCAGTTCCCGGTGTTCGTATGCGGCCGGCGGGTGCGGGCGATGTATCCGCTCATCCCCGTGGCCGGGCACACGTGCATCACCACCGGCATCTTCAGCTACGACGGAACGCTCAACTTCGGCGTGACCGGCGACGCCGACCAGGCCGGCGACGTCGAGGTCCTGGCGCGTGGGATCCGCAACGCGTCGGCGGAGCTGGCGCAGCACGCGGCGCTCATCGGCCGGCACGGGGCAGGCTGACGGGCACGGAGAAGGCTGCGTGCGCATGGGCGAGCCGCAGCCGAACCTCAGGCGGCGTGGGTCAATCGCTCGTGCGCGTGATCGGCATCAGGCCAGGTGTCCCGGGTGGTTCCCAGCGGGCTGGTCCACCGCATGCCGTGGTCCGGCAAAGCCTGCACCGCCCAGTTGTCATCGTGCTTGAGCCGATGATGGCGTCTGCAGAGGGCGTGCAGGTTGTCCGCACTGGTGGGGCCCACAGGGAAGGGGATGAGATGGTCGAGATCGCAGTCCCGCGCGGGGACTGAGCAACCGGGGAACCTGCAGGTGACGTCCCTCGTGCGCACGTGGCGGGCGAGTGCTGCCGGAGGCCGGTACGACCAGGAACCGACGTCCAGCAGGGCGCCGGTGGCCCGATCAGTGAGGATGTGTCGCCATCGCGCATCCCCGGCGGCGAGGCGCCGAACCAGGTCGGCCGGGATGATCCCGAATCCCGAGAGCTGCCCGGGGGTTTCGCTGAGCCCGGCCAGGCTGTCGATCGGGATGGTGATGTTGATCTGAGTCGAGACCGCGACCGTGCCCCCCGCGACCGCGCCCGCTCCGGCGACCGCGCCCGCCCCCGGGACCGCGCCGGAGGGCACGCCGACCTCCGAATGGGTCGCGCCGCCCTCCGGACTCGGACGGCCCACGGCCAGTGCCGCCGCTCCGGCCGTCGGCGATGCGACGCCCGGGGCCACGATCAGGTCGACGAGGGCATCGGCCAGGTACAGGTCGAAGGGACGCGCGGGGGTGTCGGGGATCGGTGGGCCGGACGTGCCGGGGGCACCGGGACACCGGTCCGCTGCCCCAATGTCGTCCGCTCCGGAGGCACCGGGCCCCTCGGCGAGCGCCTGGTCCGCACGTTGCGTGGACAGGGCCAGCGCCCGGATCGCCGAGTAGACCCGCTCGGCGTCCGCGGAGTCCAGGCGGGCTGTGAGGTCGGCGGTGCCGTCGCCCTGGTGTGCGATCCACACCCCACGTTCGGCCAGGGCCCGGCGGCGGCGGGTCGCCACCGTGCTCGGATCGATCTGCGCCAACAGCCGCCGCAGGTGCCGATCCAACTGGCGGGCGGTGTGCCCAACCGCGTAGGCAAGGCCGGAGGACAGGATGTGAGCGCAGTCGGCCCCGTGCTCAGGACGACTCCGGCCCTCCACATCAACGCGGGGGACAAGGTAGAGGGCGCGGGCGAGGATGCCGGCCTTGGCCACATCAAGCTGGCCCCTCCACAGTGCTGCCCAGACCTCGGGCTGGTGGGTCAGCATCAGCGACTGCTCACGGAGCATCGACCCGGACCTTCGCGATCGGCCCAGGGCCATCATCAGCACGTCGATGACCTGGTCGGCGACCACGCCTGCCGGGGTGTCCTCAGCGACCGCATGCACCGCAGCCGCCCGCAGCGCCGTGGCCTGGCCGACCACCGCCTCAACCGACTCCAGGACGTCCACCGACGCGCCGAACACGGCATGCTCGCCCGGTGGCGCCCCGGGTGGGATCGCGCGGATCATCCCCACCAGCGCCTCGAGCCCGACTTCGGCCGGATCAACCAGGACGCCGTCGTCGCCGCGAACCGCGATACATACATCGATCACCAGAACCCCCATCCCTGACCCGAACATCTGTTCGAACACTATCGCACCGCACCGACAACGGAAGGTGTCGTCCACAGGGGATCGCGAGGGCCTCGAAGGGCTCGACGTCCCGGGGCACCGGCTACCCTGTGCGCCCATGGCCACCAGCACCGCTGCGACCGTCGAGGAGTACCTCGAGGAGCTCCCGGAGGATCGAGCCGCCGTCGTCGCCCATGTGCGCGACCTCGTCAACGCCAGCCTTCCGCCCGGGTATGTGGAGGGGATGCTCTACGGGATGGTCACGTGGATGGTTCCGCTCGAGGCCTATCCCAAGACGTACAACGGCAAGCCCCTGGCCTACGTCTCGCTGGCCGCGCAGAAGAACTACTACGCGCTCTACCTCATGGGCGTCTACGCCGACTCCGAGCAGGAGGCGAGGCTGCGCGAGGAGTGGGTCGGCACGCGGGACGAAGCTCGACATGGGCAGGAGCTGCCTGCGCTTCAAGCGCCTCGACGACCTGCACGAGGACCTCGTGGCCCAGGTGATCGCCGCGGTACCGATGGACGAGTACGTGGAGCAGGCCAAGGCCGCGCACTCCGCCCGCAGGTGAGCATCCTGCAACCCACGGCCCCGCAACCCCCAACCCCCAACCCGCAACCCGACGTCTG
>CAVPNX010000007.1:0-191403 GCA_963706885.1 uncultured Actinomycetes bacterium
TCTCCGTTAACGCCAAGGCGGCTGATAGGCGGCCGTTGTGAGGCGGCCGACGTCGACCGGGCCGGATACCGCGGGCTACGCCAGGTGCAGCGGCGTACCCACGCCTCGGTGGCGACGCGCGCCGACATGCCGGCGGCTGGCGTAGAGCCCAAGCACGCCGGTCGTGTTCTCAGCGTCGACATCCAGTTCTGCGGTAGGGGCAGGGGATGCGCCGAAGTGATGCGCATCGGGCCTCATAGCATCTGCTATTGTCTTCCCATGGCAGTGGACTTGGCCGAGGTGGCCCGGCGCAGCGACGAGGCTGTTCGCGACGCCCGCGCCGAGTTGGTGCACGCCGTTCGCGAGGCGGCACGGCAGGGCCTCACCCAGGCTCAGATCGCCGCTCTGATCGGGCGTAGCCAGCCCGAGGTGTCCCGCCTGCTGCGGTTCCACGGCCGCGGTCCACTGGCACTGCGGCTGCGCCAGCATGCCCGCGAGGTCCGTGAACTGATCGACCAGGCCGGGGGCAGCAACGTGCGGGTGTTCGGCTCGGTCGCCACGGGCACCGAGCAGACCGGGTCCGACATCGACTTGCTGTTCGACATGGGTACCCCGATGAGCCTGATGGAGCTCGGCGCGCTGGAACGACGCCTGTCGGAACTGCTCGGCGCCCCCGTCGATCTGATCCCCGCGGCGGCCCTGCGCCCGGACCTGCGCGACCCGGTCCTCGCCGAGGCGGTGACCGTGTGACCCGGACCCCGGAGGAGTCGCTGCGGGAGGCTCGGACCCACTTCGAGTTGATGCGCCAGCATGCCGAGGGCGACCTGGCCGACCAGCTGGTGATCGACGCGGTCTGCATGAGGCTTTCCGCGGGGGTGGAGGCACTGACCCGGCTGGACACACCGACCCGGGATCGGCTGTTCGGCGACGCATGGCCGCTCATGTGGGGGATGCGCAACCGCATCGCACACGGCTACCTGCTCGTCGACACAGACATCGTGCGCCGGACCCTGCAGCACGACATCCCACCGATTATGGCCCGCATCGAGTCCGAACTCACGCATGGACCAAGCCGTCTCGATGCTCGCCCAGCAGACGCCGGCTGAAGCGCCCAGGCATCGTGAGGCCCCCGCACGCCGCACAGCGGCCGGAAACGACGCACGCCCGACAGGCGGCCGACTGGTTCCAGGTGGCGGGTCAGGGTCACGGGGCGAGGAGCCCGAGGGGCACCACGCCGATCCCGTCGGGTCGCCGGTGGGCCTGCGGGTCGGTGCAATTCGCATGCAGGCGGGCGGGCGATCAGCAGACGAGTTGCGAGGCCACCGGGCACGATGCCGCCTGCTCGGCGGATGCCATCGCCCGCGTGGGCAGGTCACCGCTCGGGCGACCCGCCGGCCAGGATCCCCAAGGCTGTTGCGCGCGCCACGGCCTCGACCCTCGAGTGCACGCCCAGCTTGCGGTACACCGCGCGACGGTGCGTTCGGACGGTGTTCTCAGAGACATAGAGGCGCGCGCCCATCTCCCGGATCGAGAGGTCCTCGGTCATCAGGCGCAGGACGGTCAGCTCCGCATCGCTGAGCGCGACGACCACCGCGCCGTCTGTCGCGCGCTCCCGCGCCGAGGAGATCTCCTGCTCGACCTCCGCCAGGAGCCCGGGCAGGATGCCGGCGTCGGGGAGTTCATCCAGGGTGTCACGGGCCCGGTCGGACAGCTGGGTGGCCTCGTCAAGCCGCCACCGCTGCGCATCCGCCCTGGCAAGCAGCAGCAGGCTCCACGTGTGATGGATGGTGGGGACCTCATCGCGGAGCAGCCGCTCTGCGGCTGCCAGCCGTCGGTGGGCTTCAGCGGCGTGGCCCTGCGCGAGCAACAGCGCCCCGGATGCGAGCTCGACGTTCCCTCCGAGCCAGCTCCGGCCCGCGCTGATCTGCCCGACCAGGTCCTTGGTCTCGCCGAGGTGCCCCTGCGCTGCCCCGAGTCGGCCCAGTGCCACCTCGACGAGTGTGAGGGTCACCAATGCGTGGACGTGTGCGGGCACCTGGCGCGTCAGGTCCCCTGCCCCGCGAACCTGCAGTGCAGCATCGTGGGCCCCGTCCAGATCGCCACCGAGGAGCATGGCGCGCCCGTATCCGGCGAGGGCCCCAAGCGCGAGCGGGTCCATCCCGTCCCGGGCCAGTTCGACTGCGCGGTACCCGAGCTCCACCCCGTTCGCCACCCCTTGGTCGAGTCCGAGCACGCGGGCGACCTTGACCATGACGGCGACGTATCCATCCGCCGGGACCTGACCAGCGGCGATCGTCTCGTCCAACAGGTGCAGGTAGCGCCGCCGCTCCAAGGCACCGAATCCCTCGATCAGTGAACCGATTGCCGCTGCCCCGGCCACTTCGGGGAACGCCATGAGCACGTCGTCGGGCAGGGTCCGGGCCCAGCGGAGGAACGTGCGCCATGCTCCTGTGCGGATCAGGGCGAGGTGATGCTCCGCGAGCAACTCGGCGACCAGTGCGTGCTCACCAGCTGCGGAGGCGTGCTGCAGCGCCTCGAGCGGCTGGTGTGGTGCCAGCCACCGGGCAGCCCGGAGATGGATCTCCTGCGCGGCGCCGGGCTCTGCGGCATCCAGTTCCAAGAGGGCGTACTCGCCGAACAGGGGGTGGATCCGGAACAGGTCACCGCCTTCCAGACGGGACACGAAGTGCCCCTCGCGGACCAAGCCGACGATCACCTCCCTCGAGCCGGTGCGCTGCAGTGCGGCATCGCACAGGGCGGGCGTGAAGTCACCGAGAACGGCGACCCCCCGGAGGAAGGCGGATTGCTCTTCATCGAGCCCGGCCAGGACCTCGGCGCTCAGGTAGTCGGCGACGAAACGCTGCTCCGCGCCGAACCGCGACACGGCACTGGCCGGGTCATCGACGCCGCGCAGCCAGATCCCGCTGAGCACCAGCATGGCGGGCCAGCCCTGTGTGCGTTCCACCAGCGCGGCAACCTGGTCGGAGGGCAGGTCCAGGCCGAAGCGACCGACGAGCAGATCCCGTGCCTCGGTCACGGTGAATGCGAGGTCCCGGGCGCGCAGCTCGGTGACCTGTTGGCCCGCACGCCACCGTGCCAGTGACAGGGACGGATCCATCCGGGTGCCCATCACCAGGCGGAGGTTCTCCGGCATGTGTCGCATGGCCCGATCGATCGTCGCCAGGGAGTCGGGATTGGTCAGCGTGTGCAGATCGTCGAGGACCAGGATCGCCGGCTTCCGGGACCGCCCCAGGATGGTCATGAGCTCGTCCACGGCGTGCCCGATCGGGGCGCCCTGGATCTCGAGGCGCTGCAGCACGGGGCGAGCCAGGCCCGGCCGGATCCGCTCCGCCGCCGTCGCGATGTAGGTCCACAGGCGCACCGGGTCGTCATCGTCGGCGTCGAGTGTGACCCACATGAGGCCGGCATCCTGTGTCGCGCACCAGGAACGGATCGCGGTCGACTTCCCGTAACCCGCCGGTGCGTCGAACACCTTCACGCGGGTGTCTGCCCCGTCCTGGAGGATCTGGGTGATCCGTCGGCGATCGATCATGTCCCGGCGAATGCTCGGGGGCGAGATCTTCGCCTCGACGAATGGCGCACCGATGTCCGCGCTGAACTCGGACAAGGGCCCTCCTGAGCACCGGGGTGGGTCTCTGCTGTGCGTGCAGGATGCTACCAACTCCGGTCGATCCGCGTGGTCTGCCCAGTCGGACCCGCTGTGCTGCAGGTTGGCAGCCTGGGTGGGCCGTCGCGTGCCTGCCGTATCGGGTGATCGACCCCGGACACCGGATTCACCCGGGTGATACGTGTGCTCCGGACGGGGATCGGGCGATCCGCGTGCGAGGCTCAGTTCCGGAGTCCAGTCCGCAGACCGGTCGGCCCGATCAGCGGAGCGGGGTGTGCCCAGATGCGCCCGGAGCGCAGTACCTGGAGGTTGCCGTGGGCGGATTGATCCTGTTGCTGGTGGCGGCGGGCTATGGGGCGTTCTCGCGGCTGCTGGATCGGGTGTGGATCAGCGCGCCCATGGTGTTCGTGGCTGCGGGCCTGCTGATCGGGCCGGAAGGTGCGGACCTGCTGCACGTCGAAGGGGGCAGCGAGACCGTCCTGACCTTCACCGAGCTGACGCTGGCAACCCTGCTCTTCGCCGATGCGACGACCGTCCCGCTGCGTCGACTGAAGTCGGATGCCGGAGTGCCCGGACGCCTGCTGAGCGTCGGGCTGCTCCTGACCCTTCTGCTCGGCGCGGTCGTGGCCATGCTCGTGGTGCCGGGCCTGACCTGGGCCGAGGCCGCCCTCATCGCCGCGGTGCTCGCCCCGACGGACGCGGCCCTCGGCATGGCCGTCGTGACCGACAAGGCGGTGCCGGTGCGCATCCGCCGGGCGCTGAACATCGAGAGTGGACTCAACGATGGCATCGCCACGCCCTTCGTCACGGTGTTCCTGGCGGTCGTGATCGGCGAGGTCGCCGACGAGGGCGGGTCACCCGTGCTCGATGCCCTGGTGCAGATCGGTATCGCGATCGTGGTTGCGATCGTGATCGGCGCGGTGGGGGGTCGGCTGCTCGTGTGGTCGACGCAACGCGGGTGGTCCTCGCACACCACCCGGCAGCTGTTCGTGCTGTCGCTGGCCTTCGTCGCCTATGAGGGAGCGGTGCACCTGGGTGGCAACGGGTTCGTGAGCGCCTTCGTGGCGGGGCTCGTCTTCGGGGCGGTGGACGAGGGGAACAAGAAGGCCATCACGTTCACCGAGGACGTGGGGATGTTCGCCTCGCTGCTGGTGTGGACCGTGTTCGGCGCCTTCTTCGTCGGGCCGGTGCTCGCCGGGGGCTTCGCCTGGTCATCGGTGGTGTACGCCGTGCTCAGCCTGACGCTGATCCGGATGGCACCGGTGGCCGTTGCGCTGCTCGGCGCGGGCTTCCGGCCGCTTACGGTGGGCTTCATGGGCTGGTTCGGTCCGCGCGGACTCGCCTCGGTGGTGTTCTCCCTGATCGCCGTCGAGGACCTGACCGGGAGCGCGGTCGACGTGCCGTTGCTCGAGGTGGCCACCTGGACGATCCTCCTGTCGGTCCTGCTGCACGGGCTCACCGCCCGCCCGCTGGCCGCGGCCTACGGAGCCAGGATCACCGCGGGTCCGGACGACCAACCGGAACTCGTCGATGTGCCCGAGCCCCACGTGCGACGTCATCTGCAACGGGCAAGTACAGGAGGACAGGACGGACATGGACGCTGATGTGAGCACCGGCCAGGGATCCCTGCAGAAGTGGGTCCCCGGCATCGCCGTGATGCGCGGCTACAAGAGCTCGTGGCTCCGCTTCGACATCATCGCCGGCGTCGTACTCGCCGCGATCCTCGTGCCGCAGGGGATGGCGTACGCCGAGCTCGCCGGGCTACCGCCCGTCAACGGGCTGTACACGACGATCGCGGTCCTCGTCGGGTACGCGCTGCTCGGTCCCTCCCGGATCCTCGTGCTGGGGCCCGACGCGTCCGTGGCGCCCATGATCGCGGTGGCCATCACGCCGCTGCTCGTCACGGACGATCCGGCCGAGGCGGTCGCGCTCGCAGGCATGCTGGCCCTGATGGTCGGCGCCATCCAGGTCGGACTCGGGCTGGGGAAGCTCGGGTTCGTCGCCGACCTGTTGTCCAAGGAGGTGCAGGTCGGCTACATGAACGGCCTGGCAGTCACCATCATCGTCGGCCAGCTGCCGAAGCTGTTCGGGTTCTCGACCGACGCGGACGGGTTCTTCGAGGAGATCAGGGCGTTCCTCGAGGGGCTGGACCAGACCAACACCACGGCGCTGGCGATCGGCCTGGCCACCCTGGCCGTTCTGCTCCTGCTCCCCCGTGTCACCAAGAAGGTCCCCGCAGTGCTGGTCGCGGTCCTGGGTGCCACCGTGGTGACCGGCGTCCTGGACCTGGCGGCCAAGGGCGTGGATGTGGTTGGGCCCCTGCCCCAGGGGTTGCCGAGCCTGACATTCCCGTCGGTTCCGCTCGAGTCCCTGGGACCGCTCCTGGCCGCGTCCTTCGGCATCGTGCTCGTCTCCCTGACCGACCAGATCGCCACCTCGGCGAGCTTCGCCGCGCGGCGGGGGGAGAACGTCGACGCCAACCAGGAGATGGTCGGGATGGGTGGCTCCAACATCGTCGCGGGCATGTTCCAGGGCTTCGCGGTGTCGGCCAGTGGTTCGCGGACCGCCGTCGCCGAGCAGTCGGGGGCGAAGTCCCAGGCCACTGGCCTGGTCGGCGCGGGGGTCGTGGCGCTCATGCTTCTGCTGTTCCCCACACTCCTGCAGAACCTCCCCCAGCCCGCGCTGGCCGCAGTCGTGATCGTGGCCGCCCTCTCCCTGCTCGACGTCGCGATCCTCGGCACGTACTACCGGATGCGGAAGTCCGCCTTCGTGATCGCGACGATCACCTCCCTGGGCGTGATCCTGTTCGGCGTCCTCGAGGGCATCCTGATCGCCGTCGTCCTGTCGATCCTGCTGTTCTTCAAGAAGAGCTGGTGGCCTGAGGGTGAAGTGCTGGGCGAGGTGGAGGACCTCGGAGGTTGGCACAGCACGTCGCGCTACCCCGATGCCGAGCAGATGGACGACGTGGTCGTCTACCGGTGGGATGCCCCACTGTTCTTCGCCAACGCCGGCATCTTCCGCCAGGAGGTGCTCACGCTCGTCAACAGCCGGCAGCCGCGCTGGGTCGTCCTGCAGTGCGAGGCCATCACCGACATCGACGTCACCGCCGCGGACATGCTCGAGCAGATGGACACCCAGCTGAACGTGCGCGGCATCAACATCGTCTTCGCCGAGATGCACGGCAACGTGCAGGACACACTCGAGCGGTACGGCCTGTTCGCAACGCTCGACCGGGAGCACGTCTACTCGTCGATGGACCTTGCCATCAGTGGGATCAAGGCGGAGGCCCGCTCCGGCGGAAGCGATCCGTCCGGCCCGGTCCCCACCTGAGCCGGGACCCCGAAGCCGGCCCGGACCCGACGGCCCGCGCCCGGGCCGCCGCCTCACCGGTGCCGGGCGTCAGACCCCCGCGGTCGCCTCGGCCCGTCCGGAGGCCACGGCCTGCGCGAACGCGGCATGGTCACGCTCGTTCTGGTCGGCGTAGGACTCCGCGAAGTCCGCGATCGCCTCGTCGAACTTGGTCGAGTCGCCCAGGTAGGCCGCGATGGCCACCCGGTCCCCGGAGCGGGCGTGCGCGCGCGCCAAGGTCCAGGCGCACAGCCCGGCATAGTTCGCCATGCCCTTGGGGACCATCAGCTCGATCGGGAACGAGAGCTTCCAGTCCCGCAGCTGCCGCAGGTAGAAGTCGTGGTCGACGCCGTAGTTGTCGGTCATCCGGTTCCAGCCCAGGAAGATGTCGCTGGAGGCCTGCATCAGGAACTGGCCGGCCACCACGCGCTCCCCGTGGTTGGCGTACTCGCTGGCCCCGCAGTAGTCCGCCAGGACCGAGGCCTGGGCCTCCTTGGCCTGCAGGAACAGCGGCTCGATGCCGTCGCCAGCCTCCAGGAGCAGCGCGTAGGCTCGCGTGCCCACGCTGCCCACCCCGACCACCTTGCGCGCCATGTCCTTGAGCTGGAACTGCTCAAGGAGGTGCCTGCGATCGGACTGCAGGGTCTGGCGGTACCGGCGCAGCACCAGACGAAGGCGGTCCTGCAGGACCGCGGCGTCGACTTCGGAGAACAGCTCACTGAGTGGGACGATCAGCGGCGGGCTGTTGATGAACCGCCGTTGGCCGTCGACGACCTCGGTCAGCTTGCCCAGGGCCTGCATGCTGTCGCGCGAGTGCGCCTTGGCCATCAGCTTCTCCGCCGCCTGCGCCCCTCCCTTGGGCATCTTGTCCCTGAGGTCGCGCAGTGCGTCCTCGACCTCGAGGCGCGCGTACCACACCCCCATCATGGACTGCCCCGCGAAGTCGGCCATCGCCGTGCGGTAGGCCGCCACCGCGGCCAGGGCCACGCGACGGCTCTCCTTGGCGGTGTACCCGTTGTCCCGCCCGGCAACGATCAGGCTGGCGGCCAGTCGCTTCACGTCCCACTCGAATGGTCCGGGGAGGGTCTCGTCGAAGTCGTTGAGGTCGAAGACGAGCGCGCGATCCGGGGAGGCGAACGCGCCGAAGTTGGCCAGGTGCGCATCCCCACACAGCTGCACCCGCAACCCCGACGACGTGGTGGTCGAGAGATCCGCGGCCATCGGCAGTGCCGCACCGCGGTAGAAGGTGAAGGGTGAGACGAGCATCCGTCCGTGGCGCACCGGCACCAGGTCGGGTACCCGCGAATCGGCCTGGCCCAGCAGCAGGCCGACCGGGTCCCGCGACTCGGATGGCTCGAACCGACGCTGATCGACGAGGGCAGCCTGCTTCCGGGCTGCCTTCCCCGCCGCCACCCGCTCCGATCGGGTCAGGTGCACGACCTCCGTCGGTGGATTGTCATCGTTCATGGCCGAGCTCCCGTCACGATTCATCTGGAGGTCACCGATCGCCACCCCACGCTTCACCGTAACCGGCTGTTGGCCGCTGAAGGGGGTGGGGCGCCACACTCACCCGGGTGAGCGCTCGTCAGATGGAATGCAGGCGGCCCGAATCGGATGACCGACGGACGGGGCCGTCGGCGAACGGTGGACCGTCAGTGGCTCAGGGCGTTCTTGACCAGGGCAACGACGACACCGACGGCCAGCACCAGCGCCCCGAGGAAGAAGCTGCGGAGGCGCGAATCCCCCCGAGCCCTTCCGGTCGTGTACCCGGAGGCGCCGAGCAGCAGCCCGATCCAGAGCCGGACCACGTCGTCCTCGGTGGGCGACGGGAGCACCAGTACCGGGACGGTGCACAGGAGGGCGACGGCCGAGGCGCCCCCGAGCTGCGCCAGCGCGGTGGTCAGGTCCGCACGCCCTCGAACCAGTCGACTGGACACACGGAAGGCGTAGAAGTGGGCCAGCGCCAGGCCCAGTGTCGTCCCCCAGATCACCCCGAGGAGCTCGTCCTGATCGGTGGTCGTGGAGTCCCGGAACGCCACCAGGGCGGCGAGCAGGACAACGGAGACGTACAGGGCCATGGTGCTGGCCTCGAGCTTGAGGTCAACGCCCCTGTCCTCCGCGGGCAGCTCATTCACGTTCATCTCCTACGTCCAGCAGCCCGGGGCAGGGCCAGACGGCGTCGTGCCCGGGCACGACGCCGTCTCAAACGGCGGGATCGTGCCCGGGCACAGAGCGCCGGCCGCCGTCAGCGACCTGTCCGCCATGCCGGCCGGCCCTGTTCGGGCGCAGTCGAGTGACAGGCGCGAGTGCTACGCCTCGGCCTGGCCCTGCGCCATCTTGGCCATGATCTCTGCGATGACAGCGCCCTGCGCGGCCAGGGCGCCAGCGCCGGAGAACTGGATGATCTCCGCACCTTCCTCTGACTTGAAGTTGTGCGGGGCTGGCCAGTAGCACACGTCCCCGGCCTTGCACAGCTCAACGGACCCGTCCTTGTAGATCACGCTCATGCTGCCGCTGATGACATACGCGTGATGCGGAACCCCGCACAGACCGTCTGGCATCGTGGACAGAAGCGCGGTGAAGTCGGTGCCGGGGGCGAACTTGTGGTAGGCGCACTGCATGTCGCCCCAGACCTCCTGGTAGATCTTCAGACCCGGGGTGTTCTGGGTGACGAAATCGTCAACCGGTTCCATGTCCTTCAATTGGCTTCGCATGTGTGTTCCTTCACTGTGGTCTGCTCGCCGGACCGGCGGCGATGGAGCGAGGGACAATCCAAGCCCGGTCGCTTGGGGAGTCGTGCTACGTGCCTCGGGAGCATGCCGGCATCGCCGACCTGAGCCACGTGAAGCACACTACAGCGGCGTCAGGTCGCCAGGCAGGGGATGGATCCGAATCACCCGGGTGAGACCTGTGCGATCGGTGCCGGCGGATGGATGTGGCATGCCACGATCCGAGCATGGCCGCGTGGTGCTCGGCCGTCTCGTGAGATGCACCACCTAGGGGCGTCAGGTGAACCTGAACGCCGGATCGGAGTAACGCATGGACGTGAGCGTCGATGAACTCGGACCAGTTGACTGGTTCGTCATCGAGTTCCCCGGCAAGAAGCCAACCGGAGAGGTCGCACCCTTCCTGACGGACCTGATCGACCGCGGCCTGGTCCGCCTCCTGGACCTGCTGGTCCTGGAGAAGGACGAGGACGGTACTTTGATCGTTGCTGAGCTGTCGGACCTGGACCCCAGCGAGCTGGGCGAGATCAGGACCACCGAGGCGCAGTTGGCGATGGTCCTCAGCGAGCAGGACGTGCTCGACCTGGCCGTGACGATCGAGCCGGGCAGCAGCGCTGCCGTGGTGGTGTGGGAGAACCTCTGGGCAGCACCGTTCGGATCTGCAGTGCGCAAGGCCGGTGGCCAGCTCGTCGCCACCGGACGCATCCCCACCCAGGCGGTCCTGGCCGCCATCGAGGCTGACGCCGAGGACGAGGAAGGAGCCTGACATGCCCATGGCAAACCGACGTAGGCGCAGGAGGGTTGCGGCGGTCGGCGGAGCTGCCGTCGTCACCCACGGTCGTCGCCAGGACCGGCGCGACGACCGGCGCGACCGGCGCGAGGACCGACGCGACGACCGGCGCGACCGCTAGGTCCGACCCATTGCTGACCTGCTCCCAGAGCTGGTCAGCCCGCCCGCGGTACCGGCCCGGTGACAACCGCTGGCGCTATCCCCGCACAACGAGAGGAATGACATGTTCAACGATCCGACCCTCTGGGACCTCCTGGTGTGGATGTTCTGGTTCTTCGTCTGGTTCTGCGCGATCTTCGTCTGGGTCCGCTGCATTTTCGACCTGTGGCAGGACCACGACCTGTCCGGGTGGGGCAAGGCGGGCTGGACGCTGCTGCTGGTCGCCCTGCCCTGGCTGGGCGCGCTGATCTACCTGATCGCCCGCGGCAAGGGAATGGGTGAGCGCCAGATGGCCAAGAATGCAGAGGCCATGGCCAGCCAGCAGCAGTACATCCAGTCCGTGGCCGCTGAGACGAAGTCCCCGGCCGAGCAGATCGCCGATGCCAAGGCACTGTTGGACGCAGGTGCGATCAGCCAGGCGGAGTTCGACTCCCTCAAGGCCAAGGCCCTGGCTGCGGTCTGACACGGCACGACGCCCCCACCTCGCTGCGACGCAGTTCAACTCGCTGCAGCGAGGCGGGGGCACCACCTGCGACCAACTCGGCACGTCGCCGACCTCACCACCCGAAGGACACACCCGTGCACCCCTCTCGAACCACCACGCGCCGGATGCTCGGTCGTCGAGCCGTCGCCCTGACCGCTGCCGCGGGCCTGCTCCTGCTGGCCGGGTGCAGCGGCGAGCCGGAGGACGCCGCCGTCAAGGCTGCAGAGGTGAACGTCTCGGCCAAGGAGAAGGCGCTGGCCGATGCGCAGGCCGCGGTCACTGAGACCGAGGCGGGATTCTGCGCGGCCAGCGCGGACTACATCACCGCCCTCGACCGCTACGGCGACATCCTGAACGAGACCGCCCCCACCGTCGGTGACGTCAAGACGGCCGGGGCTGATCTTGTGGAGCCGCAGGAGGCGACGGTCTCCGCGGGTGAGGCTGCGGTCAGTGCCCGGGAGGACCTCGTCGAGGCGGAGCAGGCGCTGGCCGATGCCCAGGCCGCGCTGGCCGCAGCCGAGGCCAAGGCCGCGGGGGAGTCCCCAGCGCCTGAGTCGAGCGAGGAGCCCACCGAGGAGCCTGCGGAGACCCCGGCCACCGTGACCCGCGTGCAGCAGGCGGAGGAGGAGTTCGCCGCCACCCAGGCGGGGATCACCGACGAGACCCCGCTGGCTGAGGCGGCTGAGGAGTTCAACGCCGCCGTGGTGGCCCTCCAGGTGTCCTGGATGGCGCTGTTCGCCCAGTCCGGGTGCCTGGACGACGAGCAGCAGGAGCAGGCGGCTGCTGCTGCCCGGGACTACACCCTGGCGCTGCAGCAGGACCTGGCCGACGCAGGCTACTTCGAGGGTGAGGTCGACGGCGTGTACGGGCCGGAGACCGTGGAAGCGGTCAAGGCGCTCCAGGAGGCCAACGGACTGCCCCAGACCGGGACCGTCGACAAGGCCACCGACGCCGCCCTGCGGGCCGAGCTCGAGGCGGCGGGCAGTGCAGCGGCCCAGGAGTCGGAGACCTCCACGGCCGCGCTCCAGCAGACCTTGAAGCTGGCCGGCTACTGGGACGGTCCGGTCGACGGGCAGTGGAGCGACGAGCTGACCGAGGCCCTCAAGGAGTTCCAGACCGATCTCGGCGTCGAGCCCACCGGCGAGGTGGACGCGGCCACGGTCGCAGCATTCGAGGAGGCGCTGGCTGCCTCCCAACAGACCCCCACGCCCAGCCCGTCCCTCGGGCTGGGGGACGCGGCATCCGCCGTACCCTCACCGTCGGCGAGCTGACCCACGCGGCGCGGATTGCTCTCGCCCGGAACGGGGCCAGAGCAGCGGGCGTCTCGATCCGAGGTCCCCAATCACCCGGGTGACTGGGGACCTCTGGGGGTTGGTCGCCCGGAGCATGGGGCACGCTGGCTGCATGACATCATCGAACGCCTCCTCGTTGCCGGCTCCGGACGCCAAGCGTGGGCTGGATCGCGCCAGCGCAGGGCCCGTCATCGCTGTTGCCACCAGGTCGCTGCCGGTCCTGATCCGAGCCCTGGCTCGCCCTAGCGTTCCCAAGTCGCTGCGCGAGAAGCTGATGCTCGAGGTCACGGCGGTCAACGAGTGCCGGTACTGCCAGTGGGGCCACACCTACCTCGCAGTCTCCCAGGGCGTCCCGATGGACGAGATCAACCAGATCCTCGGCCACCAGAACGAGGCCCTTGTCGCTCGCGACGAGGCGGAGGCCGCGGCGATCCTGTTCGCCCAGCACTACGCCGAACGCCGTGAGGACTACGACGCGGCCGCGATGGAAGACCTGCGGCGGTACTACACCCCGGAACAGGCGAACGAGATCCTTGCCTACCTGCGTGCGATCACGCTCGGCAACCTGACCGGCAACTCGCTGGACGCCGCCCTGGAGCGGCTCAACCTCCGTCGCCACGGCACATTAGAGTGAGTTGAGCGGAGCGGCGAAACGCCGCCCAGGAGGAGGTCGACATGGAGCACGTGGTCCTCGATGAGGTGGCAGGCGCCCCTGTCGCCCGGCCCCACGATCCGCAGAACCTACGGTGGGGTCCCATGCGCGAGGACGGGCGGCACTTCCCCCTGATCGGCGAGCGCAAGCTCGGGATCGGGGCCAAGCAGCTGTACCAGCGCCGGCGCGACCTCTGGGCGCTCTATGGGCAGCGGCGCCTCGACCCGCAGTTCCGCGAGCAGATCATGCTCTCGGCGGCTGGGGCCGACGACAGTCGTCAGTGCAGCTTCGCCCACCGCGAGTGGGCCAGGGCTGTGGGTGTGCCCGAGGAGGATCTGGCTGCCCTGGAGGGTCTGGACTTCAGCAAGCTGGACGAGCGGCGCTGGGCTGCCTTCAACTGGGCGCAGGCCTACGCCCGCAACGACCTCGGCGGCGTCCCGGCCGACGTGGAGAGCAACTTCCGCCACCACTTCGATGCCCAGGAGCGCGCCGACATCGAGTTGGCGGCCCGCACGATGTACTGGTTGAACGAGACGAGCAACACCGTCGACGCCTTCCTCGCCCGACTGCGGCACGACCCCTACCGGGGCAGCCCCGCACGGACCGAGCTCCTCGCAATCATCGTCTACGCCGTGATCGTGCCGTTCCTGGTCACCTGGTTGAGCCTCAGGCAGCGACGCAACCCCATCACGGTGTTCCTCGGGATCCGGCCGTTCTTCCGCGAGTACGAGGCGCGCGGCCCCAACACGATCTCCGGACCGGGCGTGCGCTACCGGGGCGTCGGGCCGTAGCCGGTATCACCCGGGTGAGACGCGCGTGAAGGCTCGCCCGCGGGTCGCCCCGGGCGACATGATTCCGGTATGCCTCGCCGGACGTACAGCCTGACGGTCGCTGGGGAGTTGGATGACCGCATCGGCGCGGCCTTCCCCGGGATGGCGCTCACCCGTCGCAACGGCGATACCACCTTCACCGGCGAGATCGAGGACCAGGCGCAGCTGCAGGCGGTGTTGCGCCGGCTGTCGGACTTCGGGCTCGAACTGCTCGAGACCAAGGTCGTGGGGGACCACACACCGGACTCGACACCGGCGGATCCAGCCTCGCCCAGTACGCACTCCGAAAGGTCATGACCCATGGTCTGGATCATCCTGTACCTCCTTGGTCTCCCGCTCTGGTTCGTCCTGTTCGGCCTGGTGACGACCATCGTGCGCAACAAGAAGTTGCGCGCCCGCCCCGGCAACTTCACCGGACGGATGCGCTGGCCAGGCAAGCCCCGATGGTCCCGGGGCAACGGGATCTGGGTGTCGGACGTGCTCGTGTTCCGCAAGAGCCCGATCGCCTGGTTCGAGGAGATCCTCCATGTGACGGCAGTGACCATGCGCGAGCCCACTGCCGAGGAGGCGCACAAGCTCCGCAAGCTCGGCGACGGGATCCAGATCGCCACGCTCACGACCGTCGACGGCCAGGTCTACGAAGCTGTTGCCGATGCCGAGCACCGGTCGGAGCTCGTCGGACCCTTCGCGACCGCAGCGATCCAGGACGGATCGGCCGGGTAGGCGACTGCGCGGCATCACCGATTTCAACAACACAACACACACAACAACACGAATGGGAGTAGTTGATGAAGCTCATTACCGGACTTGAGGGCCAGACGCGGGTGCACGTCCCGAATTCTCGTGGCCTGCTCTTCTGCGGGATGGCTGCGATTGTCGGCACCGGCCCACTGGCGCGCGCGCACGTCTACACGGCGGCCACCTTCCCCGTGACCCCCGAGACGCACAAGGCGATCGACGCCGAGAAGCTGGCTGGCGAGCTCGAGGTGGACATGTGCGCCGTGAACAGCGGGCGGCACTGGATGCACGACGAGTACTACTACATGGGCAGCGAGGTCGTGAACTTCCACGGTGTCGAGATGCGGTGGGTCGGCGAGATGACAGCTGCGGAGGCGATGGCACAGTTCGGCGCGGTGTACACCCCCTCCCTGATCTACCGCAACACCAACTGGGTGTGGCACGCGGGCAAGCCCGTGTACCTGCTGCGCGAGCCGAACGGGACGGTGTGGGTCCTGCAGGAGTACGGCAACGAGGTCGACGAGACGTTGACGGCCGACAACCTCGATCGGCTGGGCGGCATGTACAAGGACCTGCCCGAGGGCTGGACCTTCGAGACCAAGATCCTGGACGAGGAGTTGTCGCTGGACACCTCGCGTGCCGGCGGGTGGGCTGCGATCATGCGTGACGAGTTCGGCTGCACCTTCCAGGCCTGTGGCTACGGTGCGGACACGAACGCCAACTACGTGCCCTGATCGGGGCCGGAAGGAACACCTGATGACCGAGGTAACGCACAACGGGCGACCGATCATCGAGCAGCGGCAGACCACGCTGGGGCTCTATGTCACGGCCAAGGAGGCCTACGACATGTGGCAGGCGGACCCCGAGGGTGTCAAGATCCTCGATGTCCGCACGCCCGAGGAGTGGGTGAACGTCGGCCATCCCCCGATGGCCACGCTGGTCCCGTTCGCCTTCATGGCCTACGTGTGGGATGAGGCACGCAAGGGCTTCGCCTGGTCGATGAACCCGGAGTTCCTCGACATGGTCAAGGCGCGCTTCGCGCCGGAGGACACCATCCTGGTCACCTGCCGCTCCGGCGGTCGGGGGGCGATGGCCGTGAACATGATGGCCGCCGCCGGGTACACCAACGCCTACAACATCCTCGACGGGATGGAGGGCGACGAGGTCAAGGACCCGACAGCGTGTTCAACGGCATGCGCCGCAAGAACGGCTGGGTGATGTCCGGCCTTCCGTGGACCTACGAGCTCGACCCCGCCACCATGGCGGTGCCCCAGAAGGTCGAGATCGGGGAGCTGCACTCCGGGAACGCCGCCGACTGACCCGGTACGGTCGCGGGGGCGATGCTGAGCCACCGCCCCCGCGACCGCACCTCGGGCCCGGGCCGACACCACGCCGAAGGAAGCTCTCATGACCTCACCGCACACCGTCACACGAGCAGTTCTGCGGACGCCACGGTCGGCCGGCATCGCGGGAGTGATCTTCTCGTTGTTGCTCGGCTCGGTGTTCGTCCTGATGCGCCTCAACATCCCGTCCAACGCGGCTTCCGCGGATACGTGGCTGACCAATCCCCAGCGGCGGGATGCGGTCGCACTCGCCCTGGGGTTGCTTCCGTTCGCGGCGATCGCCTTCCTGTGGTTCATGGGCGTGATCCGCGACCGGATCGGCAACTATGAGGACCGCTTCTTCGCCACGGTCTTCCTCGGGAGCGGCTACCTGTTCATCGCCATGGTGTCGGTCGGGGCCGCCGTCCTCGGTGGTCTCGTGGCGAATCCGACCCTCACGGTGGACCTCGATCCCGCGATCTGGGACCTGCAGCGCCTGGTCACGCTCACCCTGATCAACAACTACGCGCTGCGGATGGCGGCCGTCTTCATCTTCTCGACCACCACCATCGGCATGCGCATCGGGATCCTGCCCCGATGGCTGGTCATCTACGGCTTCATCTCCGGCCTCGTCCTGCTGATCGGAGCCACCGTCAACCCGTGGATGAACTTCGTCCTGCCCCTGTGGACCCTGGTCCTGAGCATCTACATGCTGGTCAGGGGCGGCCAGGTGGCTGAGGGCGCTGAAGCCCAGGATCAGTGATCCATGGGATCTGAGGGCGGCGGCCACGGGCCCAACGGGGCTCAGACCAGGGCGAGGAGCCGGGCGCCCCCTCGCCCTTCTCCGCAGCGCCCGTCGCGGACTCCCGGTGGCGGTTCCTGCCGCTCGTGGACCAGCTGCGCGGGTACACCACCCTGCGCCCGGACGTCGTGGCCGGGGTGATGATCGCCGCCCTGGCGGTGCCCCAGGCGATGGCCTACGCCCAGACCGCGGGACTCCCGGTGGTCGCGGGGCTGTACGGCCTGCTGCTGCCGGTGCTGGCCTACGCGCTGCTGGGCTCCTCGCGGGTCCTGATGACCGGGCCGACGACCACCGCCGCGCTGATGGTCGCCCCGGCGCTGGCCGCGATCACCACGGACCCCGAGGCCTGGCCGGCCCTGGCCGCGATGCTCGCGCTGCTGGTGGGCGCGGTGTTCGCGCTGGCCAGGGTGCTGCGCCTGGGGTGGGTGGCGGACTACTTCTCCTCGGCCGTCCTGCTCGGGTTCGTCACCGGACTGGGGCTGACCCTGATCGCCGGGCAGATCGGGCAGCTCAGCGGGGTCGAGGTGACCGGCGACAACCCCCTGCAGCAGTACGCGTCCTTCTTCACCAACGCCTACGGCGGCGTGCACGCCCTGACCCTGGCGATCGGGCTGCTCTGCCTGGGCCTGCTCCTGGCCGGTGGGCGGTGGGCACCCAGGTTCCCCATGCTCCTGGTCATCACCGTGGTCTCGATCGTGGCGTCCTGGGCCCTCGACCTGTCCGAGCGGGGCGTGACGGTGGTCGGCACCATCCCACCGGGCCTGCCCGAGCTGGCCTGGCCGGACGTCCCCCTCGCGGATGCGGCGCAGCTGCTGCCGGCAGCCATCGGGATCGCGCTCGTCGGCTTCTCGGATGCCATCCTGACCGCCCGGAGCCTGGCGGCGAGCGGCGGTGGACCGGTCAGCGCCGACCAGGAGCTTGCAGCCCTGTCCGCATCGAACGTCGCCGCGGGACTCTCGCAGTCGTTCCCGGGAGGTTCCAGCGGGTCCCGCTCGGCGGTCAACGTCCGCGTCGGCGGCAGGACGCAGGTGGTCAGCCTGTCCCAGGCGGCCACGGTGGTGGTCGTCCTGCTGTTCCTCACACCCGCCCTGGCGTACCTGCCCAAGGCGGTCCTGGCCGCCGTGATCATCTACGCAGCACTCGGCCTGGTCGACATACCCGGCTGGATCGCCCTGGCTCGCGGATCCCGGGTGGAGCTGGCGATCGCTGGGGTCACCGTGTTCGGCATGCTCACGGTGGGACTGCTGCCCGCGCTGCTCCTGGCGGTGCTGCTCTCCGTCCTCGACGTGGTCCGTCGAAGTGCTGAGCCTCGCGACGCCGTGCTCGGCTGGGGTGCGGAGGCCGGGCGGTTCGTCGACGTGGAACGTCATCCGGAGGCCTGGCAGGTGCCGGGCGCGGTGGTCTACCGGTTGGACGATCGGCTGTTCTTCGCCAACTCGACCTACTTCGCCGCCCGGATCGACGAGGCCGTCCGGGGAGCGCAGGGCCCGGTCCAGGTGGTCGTCTTCGATGCGGAGTCGGTCTCCCACCTGGACTCCTCCGGGGCGGCGGTCCTGCGCACCGTGATCGCCGACCTGGCGGCCCGGGACATCCGATTCGTGCTGGCCCGCTCCCGGTCGCGGGTCGATGACCAGATCGAGCAACTCGGCCTGGGTGACGTGCTCCCCGCCGATGCCCGGTTCCCCACCGTGCGCAGCGCCGTCCTGGGAACCACCGGCGTCGACGTCGAGGCCGGCCGGTGAGCCGGGGTGCATGGTCCTGCACGGCGGGTTCCGCCACGGGGGCGGGAGCCTGCCGCGTATCGGGGAGCGTCAGAACGGGGTGGGGATGTGGTGCGGTCCCACAGAGGGCGCCACGTACCCACGGGCGCTCGGTCTGCGCGGCATCTTGACCTCCGGTGCCGGCGGCGCCTGGTAGGGGATCTGGCTGAGCAGGTGGGTGATGATGTTGAGCCGTCCGCGCTTCTTGTCGTCGTTGTCGATGACCCACCACGGCGCCCACGCCGTGTCGGTCGCGGCGAACATCGCATCGCGTGCCCGGCAGTAGTCGTAGTGCCGGCTGTAGGACTTCAGGTCGGTCGGCGACAGCTTCCAGATCTTGCGTGGGTCGGTGATCCGGTTGCCGAGTCGGCGGGTCTGCTCCTCGACGCTGACATTGAGCCAGTACTTGATCAGGATGATCCCCTGCTCGACCATCGCCCGTTCCACGATGGGCGTCATCTCGAGGAACTTCTGGGTCTGCTCGGGGGTGCAGTAGCCCATGACCGGCTCCACGCCGGCGCGGTTGTACCAGCTGCGGTCGAAGATCGCGACCTCCCCGGCCGACGGGAAGTGCGCCATGTAGCGCTGGATGTACATCTGGGACTTCTCGCGCTCGGTCGGGGTGGGCAGGGCGATGTGCTTGAAGACCCGGGGGCTGGTGCGCTCGGTGATCCGCCGGATCGTGCCCCCCTTGCCCGCCGAGTCCAAGCCCTCGAAGACAACGATGATCCGGGCGCCCGAGGACTTCACCCACTCCTGCATGGCGACAAGCTCGCCCTGCAGGAGCGCCATCTGCTTCTCGTACTCGCTGCGCTTCATCTTCGGAGCGGGGCCCGGGTCGGAGCCCGCCGACGCGGTCGCGTCCTTGTTCCTCTTCGACTTCTTCGACATAATCACCCTCGCCTCCGACTGGTATTCCTGTCTACCACGAACCGAGCCGGCAAGGCGGCCCAGAACTTGGGCAGGGGTGGACAGCCACCGGCGTCGCCCCGGGTCCGGACCGTGCCCGGTACTTCATCTACGGCCATCAGCGGCGCAAGTGGCGGAAACGCAATCCAGGAGGGCATCTCATGACGGACACCACGGGACATCAGGCTGACGGCGCTGCGGAGGGTGGCCGCCGGCTCGAGGCCGTCCTGGCACTTGTGCTGGGAGCACTGGCGCTGCTGGCCGTGCTGGCCTTCATGCTGAGCTCGTTCACGAACTTCGCCGGGGCGTTGATCGGGGCGGGCGTGGCAGTGACCGGCGGGTGGGTCCTGGCCGCGAACCGGGGGACCGCACGGGTCGTGGGCGGGGTCCTGGCCGTCGTCGGGGTCGTCGTGCTGGTGGTCGCCTTCCTGCGGGCCGGCCAGTCGCTCCTGGCGCTGCTCGTGGCGCTCGCCCTGGGCGTCGTCTCGGCGTACTTCGCCCGCCGTGCCACCCGCCGCCAGGTGACTGCGGTCAGCGCCGCCGACCTCGGGGCTGCCCGGCCCGCGGCCCGGCACCCGGTCCTGATCATGAACCCCAAGTCCGGTGGCGGGAAGGTGGAGAAGTTCAACCTCGTCGAGGAGTGCCGCGCCCGGGGGATCGAGCCGGTGGTGCTGTCCATGGGCGACGACATGGTGCAGCTGGCTGAGGATGCCGTCGCCCGTGGGTGCGACGTGATCGGGATGGCCGGTGGGGACGGGATCCCAGGCCCTGGTCGCCACCGTCGCAAGGAAGCACGGGATCCCGCATGTCGTGATCCCGGCCGGGACGCGCAACCACCTGGCCCTGGACCTCGGACTGGACCGCGACGACGTCGTCGGCGCGCTGGACGCCTTCAGCGCCGGCATCCCCCGCACCATCGACCTGGCGACCGTGAACGGCCGGGTCTTCGTCAACAACGCCTCGTTGGGGCTCTACGCCGAGATCGTTGCCTCGGACGCCTATCGCGACGCGAAGCTGCGCACCACGCTCGACACCCTTCCCGACCTCCTGGGTGCCAATGCGGACTCCCTCGACCTGCACTTCGTCGACGATGGCGGCACGGTTCACGACACCGCGGACGTCGTCCTCGTGTCCAACAACCCCTACGTGCTCGACTCGCTGGGTGGGGTGGGAACGCGCGAGCGCATGGACACCGGTGAGCTCGGGGTCGTCTCGTTGACCATCAACTCGGCCATGGACGCCCGACGGTTCCTGGCACTCGAGAGCGCGGGCCAGGTCCACAAGTTCCCCGGGTGGCAGGAGTGGAGCACACCACGGTTCGAGATCACGTCCAGTGGCCCCGTGCAGATCGGCGTGGATGGCGAGGCGCTGACGATGCAGTCCCCGGTCGTTTTCGAGATGATCCCCGCGGCGCTCACCGTGCTGCTGCCCCCCAGCGCTCCCGGGCGGTCCCCGGCGGCCCGCAGGCTGTCGGCCAACACCCCCAAGGAGCTGTGGAACCTGGCCCTGGGCCGCGGCTGAACGATGCCCGGCGGGCCATGCTCAGAGACTGGGGACTCGTGGGCGAGCGCTGCCGCGGCGGGGCGCAGTAGCTTCGTTCGCAGGAGGCCGACATGGTCGAACAGTTGGGGTACCTGCGCACGATCGACGCGTGGGAGCGCGAGGAGGGCGCTCCTGTCCCGGTGGGCGCCACGTGGGTGCCTGAACTAGAGGCGTGGAACTTCTCCATCTACTCCCGCACTGCCACGGACGTGACCCTCCTGGTCTATTCAGAGCAGGACGTGACCACGCCGCTGCTGGAGTTCCACCTCGACCCCTTGGTCCACAAGACCGGTCGGCTCTGGCACTGCCTGGTCAGCGCCGCCCGGGTCCCTGGTGCCACCTACTACGGCTATCGGATGGGTGGGCCTTCAGGCGGGCGCAACCGGTTCGTGCCCCAGAAGGTCCTGTCCGACCCGTATGCGCGCCGGCTGCACTTCCCGCCCGGCTTCTCGCGTGAGGCGGCCCGCGGGGAGGAGGCGAACGACGGCCGGGCCATCCTGGGGGTGCTGCCCAGGGCCGACTGGGCCGATGAGCCGCTTCCGGCGCCCGGCCCCCGGCACACCCATGACATGGTCATCTACGAGGTGCACGTCAAGGGGTTCACGGCGCGGGCCAACAGCGGGGTGGCCGAGGAGCTGCGCGGGACCTTCCGTGGCCTCATCGAGAAGATCGACCACCTCAAGGACCTCGGCGTCACGGTCGTCGAACTGCTCCCGGTGCACCAGTACGACCCGCAGGAGGGCAACTACTGGGGCTACATGACGTTGAACTTCTTCGCCCCGCACTCCGAGTACGCGAACGCCGACGCTGTGGCCGAGTTCCGCGAGATGGCCGACGCCCTGCACGCGGCGGGCATCGAGCTGTGGCTCGACGTCGTCTACAACCACACCGCCGAGGGCGATCACACCGGGCCGACCTACAACCTCGCCGGGATCGACAACGACTCGTACTACATCGTCGGCCCCGACGGCTCGTACTGGAACGACACCGGGTGCGGCAACACCACCCAGACCGCGGACGTCGCCAGCCGCTTCCTCGTGCTGGCCAGCCTGCGCCACTGGGCCGAGCAGATGGGGGTCGACGGCTACCGATTCGACCTCGCCTCGATCCTGACGCGCGACGCCGAAGGCGCAGTAGAGGGTGACTCGCCGCCGATGATCAACGAGATCAGCATCCTCGCCGGCACCCACGACCTGCGGGTCACCGCGGAGGCCTGGGACCTGGGCTCCTACCAGCTCGGCCGCGGGTTCCCGGGCATCATGTGGCGGCAGTGGAACGGGAGGTTCCGCGACGACGTCCGCCGTTTCATCAAGGGCGACGACGGGCTGGTCGGCGGCCTGATGTCGCGGGTGTACGGCAGCGCGGACCTGTTCCCGGACGGGCCGAACGACATGTACCGGCCCTACCAGAGCATCAACTTCGTGACCGCCCACGACGGGTTCTGCCTCTACGACCTGGTGTCCTACAACGAGCGGCACAACGAGGCCAACGGCCATGGCGGCACCGACGGCTCGTCGGACAACTTCAGCTGGAACTGCGGGTGGGAGGGCGACGAGGGCGCCCCGCCGGAGGTCCTGGCGCTGCGGATGAGGCAGATGAAGAACTTCGCGGCACTGATGATGCTCTCCAACGGGGTGCCGATGATCGTCGCCGGCGACGAGTTCGCCAACACCCAGCGCGGCAACAACAACCCGTACAACCAGGACAACGAGATCACCTGGCTGGACTGGGACCGACTGGACTCCCACCGCGACCTGTACGCGTTCTTCAAGGCGATGATCGCCCTGCGCAAGTCGCGGCGGGCGATCGCCCGCAGCCGGTTCTGGCGCGAGGACGTGACGTGGTTCGGCACCACCGGGGGCGCGGACACTGCGCCCTGGTCGCACAGCCTCGCCTGGCACCTGTCCGGTGCGCACTATGGCGAGGGCGACCTGTACGTGATGGTCAACGCGCACTGGGAACCGCTGGAGTTCTCTGTCCAGGTGCCCGCGGAGTGGCGCCGGATCGTGGACACGAACCTCCCGGCGCCCGAGCACGTCCTCGCCGTCGCCGATGCGCCGCCGGTTGGCACGACCGTGACGGTCGCCGACCGGTCGATCGTGGTCCTCTCGACCTGATCCGGGCCCTCAGTCCGCGCTCACTGGGCTGCCGTCCGCGCCGCCACCCAGCGGGAACACCTGGGGTGGATCGGGGCGCCAGCCGTCATCGGAGGCGTAGTGCTCGGTCACGGTCAACGAGCCAGGCGTGATCTCCAGCAGCGACCAGGAGCGGGGGATCTCGCGGGTCCGGTGGCTCGTTGCCGTGCCGGCCACGACCTCGATGATCGAGCGGGACCGACCCCCGGCCTGCACGTGCAGGACCTGGACCGCCGGGATGTGGGTGTGGCCGGCCAGGACGATGTCGACCTCAGCCTGCACCAGGGCCGCCTCGAACTCATCGCCCCCTGCGATGCTCTCGAGGTCCTCGGAGCTCGGCGGGTGGTGCAGCGCCACCACCCGGACGGTTCCCGGGGGTGCGTCGGCGAACGTGGCCCGGATGTCGTCGGACTGCCGCTGGGAGATGCGCCCGGACTTCCATCGCCACCGGGGCATGGAGCCCAGGCCCTGGATGCGCACGGTGCCCAGGTCCAGGACCGGGTCGAGGTTCCTGGTCACCTGTTCCCGGTACTTGCCGTAGGGGGAGGACATCCGGTGCAGCGGGTTGGTCAGCGGCACGTCGTGGTTGCCGATCACGATCATGGTCGGCTTCGGGAACTGGTCGATGACCTCCTTGGCCCGGACGAACTCGTGGGTCCGGGCCCGCATCGTCAGGTCCCCGGTCACGATGGTGGCCGCCACGTCGGCATCGTGCAGGTCCTGGGCCAGGCCATCGAGGGTGAGCTCGTCATGGGCCCCGACATGGATGTCGGAGACGTGAGCGATGCGCATCACGGTCTCCTCCGGTCGCGTCACGGGACCCTCCGCCTGGGTCCCGGGGCGTTCAGGCTACCTCCTCTGGCGTGCTGTCCGGGGGCCGGAAGTGGGATGTCGCGGCGCCGAGTCGACAACGACGTATCCACGTGGAAGATTTGGGTCACGAACCCTTCGCGATCAGCGCCGCATGACACCCAGGCATGCGGCACCGGCACGCCGTCACCAGGAGGAACCATGGGAATGAGGAATCGCCGCAAGCGTCGGCGCAGGGCAGCCGTGATCGGAGGAGCCGCCTACCGCGCCGGGCAGCGACATGCCCAGGACGGGTACGACGACGGGTACGACGACGGGTACGCCCCACCGCCACCGGCCCCGCCGCCGCCGGGCCCGACGCAGGCAGGGCCCAGCGACATCGAGCAGATCACGCAGCTGGCGCAGTTGCACGACGCTGGTGCCCTGACCGACGAGGAATTCACAGCAGCCAAGGCCAAGATCCTCGGCTGAGCCCGGATCGCCAGGAACTCCAGGAGGAACAGATGGCACACAACGAGAACGCGGACACGTTGCGCCGCGCGATCGAAGCGTTCGAGACCGGCGACGCCCGGGTGTTCCCCGAGCTCTTCGCCCCCGACGTGAGCGGGTGGTCGCCGGTGATGATGGTCAACGGCCTCGATGAGCTGGTGGCGGCATTCAGCGACTTCGAGTCGTCCCTGAGCGACATCGAGGTCCAGATCGACGCCGTTGATGGGTTCGGCAACAAGGCCCTGGCGGAGTACCGCATCACGGGTGTGTTCACGCAGCCGTACGTGGTCGACGACGAGATCGTCATCGAGCCGCACGGCGGGACCGTCGTGCTGGGGGCAGCGATGGTCGCCGAGTTCGAGGATGGGCTGATCACGGCCTACCGCAACTACTTCGACGACATCACCATCTTCGACCAGATGCTCGCCCCCGGGTGACCCCACCGGCCCGGGATCGGCTGGGCCACCTGCTGCCTGAGGGGTGCGTGGTGGCCGACCGGGCCAGCCCGCAGGACCTTGACCTGATCGATGAGCGGGTCCAGGAGGAGACGCAGCAGGCGGTGGGCGCCGATGCCGACGAGGAGTTGGTGATCGTCGTCCACGACGGGAGCGGCCAGCTCGTCGCCGGGATCACCGGCTGGACGTGGGGCGGGTGCTGCGAGCTTGCCCAGATGTGGGTCGATCCGTCCCTGCGCCACAACGGCCTGGGGGCCGCGCTCATCGCGGCCGCCGAGGAGGAGGCCGTCCGTCGGGGGTGCGCCCAGGTGGTGTTCTTCACCCACGAGGTGCCGGCGTCGGGGCTCTACGAGCGACTGGGCTACGAGACGGTCGGAGTCGTCGAGGGGTATCCCCGGGGCAGTGCCGCCAAGTGGTTCCGCAAGCAGCTGCCGGGCTCCCCCGGCGGCGGGGCGAGATGACCGATGATCCGTCCGGAGCCTGGGCAGCCGTCCCTGCCGGCGGAACCACGTGCCGGGGCGGCGTCGGCGGTCTCCGCCCCTGGGTCAGTTAGTGTCGCCCCATGAGTGCCAGCGTCCCGGCCGCGCCGCGGCAGGGCGAGCGGCGCGCCCCGATGGCCGTGGCGGTCCTCGTCGATGCCGGGCTGTACTTCTTCATCCCGGACGACTTCCGGGTGGCCGAGGGCATCTTCGTCCTGGCCTACCCCGTCCTGCTGCTGACGTTCCTCACGGTGCTGATGGTCGGGGATCCTGGACGCATCGACCGGGACAAGCGATGGCTGCGGATCACCACCGGGCTGATGGTGGGGTTGATGACGGTGGCCACGGCGCTGTCCACGATCCGGCTCGTCGTCGGCATCCTGCAGAAGGCGGACTTCGCGACCCCGGGGCAGCTGCTGCAGGTGGGCTCGGTGGTCTGGATCAGCAACGTCATCGCGTTCGCGTTCTGGTACTGGCACCTCGACCGCGGTGGTCCGGCGGTACGCGCCCGGGGAGAGGCCACCCGTGCCCCGGCCTTCCGGTTCCCCGAGGAGGACCTCCCGGACCTGGTCGGGGCCCACTGGTACCCGCAGTTCATCGACTACGTGGCCCTGTCGTTCAACACCAGCACGGCCTTCAGCCCGACCGACGTCTCAGCGATCCGGCACTGGTCGAAGGCCTGGCTGATGATGGAGGCGGCCATCTCGCTGGCCCTGGTGGTCCTGGTCGTCGCGCGCGCCATCAACATCCTCTGAAGCAGAGTCGGGATTCCGTCGCCGGCAGGTGCGCGGGATGCGGGGGCCGCAGGGGTGACGCCGCTATCGTGGCGCGCGTGCGGGGCGTCCTGAGATGAAGCTGCAGCCAAGCACCCTGTCACCTGCGCGCATGCTGCGGATGTTCTCGTCATCGACGCAGGCCCGCAGGCAGCGCCGACCGACCGACGTGCTCCTGCTGGTCCTCAGCCTGATGGTGGTGCTGCTGGCGCTGGTGAACGCCCCGGGCCCGACGACCCTGGACCTGGCCGTCGTCGCCGTGCTCGACGAGGCGTCAGCGGCGCTGTCGTGGTTCTGGGAGTTCGCCTACACGTTCGCGGCCCTCTGGATCCTGGTGCTCGTGATCGCCCCGGTGGTCCGGCACAGGGATGGGCGCCTGCGCCTGTTCTGGGACTACGCCCTGGCGCTGCTGGTCGCATTCGTGCTGGTGGCCGGCGTCAGCGCGCTGGGGGGAACCCCACTATCCGAGACCATGGACGCGCTGCTGACCGCCGACGGTCCGCCGGTGTACCCGGCCTCCCGGCTGGCCGTGATCACGGCCGTGGTCGTGACGGCCTCACCTCACCTGACCCACCCGTTCCGGGTGGTCGGCCGGGTGACGCTCGTCCTGGCTGCGGTGGCGGCCGTGGCACTGCAGGTGGCCTACCCCACGGGGGTGGCTGCGGGGTGGGCAGTCGGCCTCGCTGCGGCGTCGTTCGTGCACCTGGTGCGGGGCTCACCGGGCGGGCAGCTGACCGCCGAGCAGGTCGTTGAGGCGTTGGGCGACCTCGGGATCGAGGCCGTGTCCGTGGACGCCGTCGAGCCGCGGGCACCCGGTGAGCAGCTGCTGCGGGCTCGCGCGGCCAGTGGCGAGGACCTCGAGGTCAAGGTGTTCGGCCGCGACGCGTGGGATGCCCAGTACCTGGGCTCCCTGTGGTCGTCGCTGACCCGTCGGGGCGAGGCGCCACGACTCAGTGTCAGCCGGCGGGAACGGGTGGAGCACGAAGCGATGATGTCCCTGATCGCCGAGCGGGCCGGTGTCCCGGTGCAGCCGGTCGTGACCGCCGGTCAGGGCGCCCAGGGCGAGGCCCTCGTGGTCACCCTGGCGGCGGGACGCTCGTTCGCCGAGATGGCACCCGAGTCCGTCGAGGACGCCTGGTTGCAGGACGTGTGGATGGCCCTGGCCGCGCTGCACGAGGCTGGCATCGCCCACCGGTCGATCACCGGCCAGCACATCGTCGAGCGCGCCGACGGGAGCCCAGCGCTGGCCGACTTCACGCGCGCCCATCTGGCCGCATCCCGGCACGACCTCATGATCGACCGGGTCCACCTCCTGGTCACGCTGTCCCTCGCGCTGGGTCACGAGCGGGCCGTGGACAGCGCAGTCCAGGGCCTGGGCACCGAGGAGCTGGCCAACACCCTGCCCTACGTGCAGGACCCGGTGCTCAGTCCCGCCCTGCACCGCGCGATGGGCACCGAATGGGACCTCAACGAGCTGCGCAGCGTCGCGATCGAGCGGACGGGAGCTGAGGCCGCACCGCTTGTGGAGTTGCGCCGGGTGACGATCGGATCCCTGGTCAAGCTGGTCCTCACCGTGTTCATCGTGGCATCCCTCATCGGGTTGCTGGCGGGCGTGGACTTCGCGGCCGTCGCCGAGGAGCTGGCGAGCGCGGACTTCCGCCTGCTCCTGCTCGGCATGGTGGTGGCGCCCCTGGCGCAGGTGTTCTTCTCGTTCTCCACCCTGGGGTCGGCGATGCAGCGGCTGCCGTTCCTGCCCGTGCTGATGCTGCAGTACGCGATCCAGTTCATCGCCCTGGTGCTCCCGGCAACGGCGGCGCGCCTCGCCCTGCAGATCCGGTTCTTCGAGCGGCTGGGCATCACCTACGGACCGGCCACGACGATGGGCGCGATCGACAGCTTCGGCGGGTTCGTCGTCCAGATCTCGCTGTTGATCATCATCGCGGTCAGCTCGCTGCCGGGGTTCACGACCGAGGTCACCGGCGCGACCGACAGCGGCGAGGAGTCCAGCGATCCCTCCCTGGCGGCCATGGCAGTCCTCATCGGCCTGATGTGGGCGATCGTGACCCTGGCGGTCCCCCGGCGCCGTGCAGCCCTTCGGCGTGCCATCCCCCGGTTCGTGCAGCAGATGCGCGACCAGGCCACCGAGTCCCGATCCACCTTGACGGTGCTGCGCCACCCGAGCAAGGTCGCCGGGATCCTCGGTGGCAACCTCGGTGGCCAGGTGGTCCAGGCCATCGTGCTGGGCATCTGCCTGGCCGCCTTCGGCGAGTCGGCCACCCTGTCCCAGCTGATCCTGGTCAACACCTTCGTGAGCCTCTTCGCCGGGCTCATGCCGGTCCCCGGCGGGGTGGGCGTCGCCGAGGCCGGTTACACCTACGGCCTGATGGCGATCGGTGTCCCCAGCGCGGTCGCGGTGTCCACGGCCATCGCCTTCCGCCTGGTCACGTTCTACATCCCGCCCCTGTGGTGCTCCCAGGCGATGAGGTGGCTGAACAAGAACGCCTACGTCTGAGCGTCCGGGGCCGATGCTCGGGCGCTCAGCCCGCGTTGGCCAGGAAGGCGCGCAGCCACGCATACGACGTCTTCGGGATGCGCCGCTGCGTCGGGTAGTCGACGTGCAGCAGCCCGAAGCGCGGGCGGTACCCCTCGGCCCACTCGAAGTTGTCCATCAGCGACCACACGAAGTAGCCGCGGACGTCGACGCCCGCGTCGATCGCCTCCCCGACTGCCGCCACGTGGCTGCGCAGGTACTCCACGCGGCGTGGGTCGTCGACGTGGGGCTCGGGCTGCTCGACGAGCTCGTCGGGGAAGGCCGCGCCGCTCTCGGTGACCATGACCGGGGGCAGGGCGTCGCCGTACCGCTGGCGGATCCCGACCAGGATGTCGCGCAGGCCACCGGGCACCACCGGCCACCCCATGGCGGTCTGCTCGAACTCAGCCATCTCCACCAGCTCGAAGGGGAACGGGTTGCCCGGTCCGGGGGCCTTCACCGTGGTCGGGTTGTAGTAGTTGACCCCGAGGACGTCCAGGGGCTGGGCGATGATCGCCAGGTCGCCCTCGTGGACGCACGATCGGTCGGTGGGGATGCCGACCTCCTCGAGGGTCGGGTACGTGCCCAGCAGGCACGGGTCCAGGTAGGTGCGGTTCTGGATCGCGTCCATGGCGGCCGCAGCGGCGGCGTCCCCCGCGGAGTCGGTCAGCGCCACGATCGGCGACAGGTTGTGGCTGATCCCGACCGACGCGCCCGGCGCGGCCGCGCGGATCGCCTGGGTGCCCAGTCCGTGGGCGAGCAGGACGTGATGGGTGGCCGGGAACGAGTCGAAGAGCAGCGCACGACCCGGCGCGTGGGCACCGAACGCGTACCCGTGGGTGGAGACCACGACCGCCTCGTTGATCGTGATCCACGTGTGCACGCGGTCGCCCAGACGGCCGGCGACGTGATCGGCGTACTCGGCGAAGCGGTGGGCCGTGTCGCGCTCCATCCAGCCGCCACGGTCCTCCAGCGCCTGAGGGAGGTCCCAGTGGTAGAGCGTGACGACGGGCGCGATCCCCTCCGCGAGCAGCCCATCGACGAGCCGCTCGTAGAAGTCGAGCCCGCGGGGTTCGACCGCGCCCTCGCCCGTGGGGACCACGCGCGGCCAGGAGATGGAGAACCGGTAGGCGTTCACCCCGAGGTCAGCCATCAGGGCGACGTCCTCGGGCCAGCGCACGTAGTGGTCGCAGGCGACATCACCGGTGGTTCCCTCGGCGATCCGTCCGGGCGTGTGGGCGAAGGTGTCCCAGATCGAGGGCCCCTTGCCATCGGCGTCGGGTGACCCCTCGATCTGGTAGGCCGCGGTCGCAGTCCCCCAGAGGAAGTCGGCCGGGAAGTCGGCCCGGGTACGGCCGTCGGTGAGGGTGCCGGGATCGCCCGGTCGCCACGAGGTGCTCATGTCCCGCAGCCTGCCACGCCGGTGCCTGCCGTGGCCTGACGGGTCAGGCCCGGGTCAGCACCAGGCGCGCGACGTCCGCGGGGGTCACGGCCAGCACATCCCAGCCACCCTCGGGGATGGCGGTGGTCTGGTGTCCCCATCCTGCGGCGACTGCGAGCAGCCCTGCGGATCGAGCCGCGAGCATGTCACCGGGGCTGTCCCCGACGAACACCACCTGGTCGGGCGGGAGGCCGAGGCGCTCGAGGGCCAGGTGGATCATCTCCGGGTTGGGCTTTGGCCCGCTGACGAGGTCGACGGTGACCACGGTGTCGAACAGGGCGTCGAGTCCGTGTGCGCCCAGGACCACGGCCGCCGACCGTGAGTCGGAGTTCGTGGCCACCGCGGTGGCCACCCCCGCGGCGCGCAGCTCCTCGAGCAGCGCGACGATGCCCGGGTAGGGCTCGATCCGGGCGACCTCCTGGGCCAGCGCGTCGTGGAAGGCGTCGTCCTCGGCGTCGGTGGCCTCGTGGCCCAGCAGCGCGCTGACCAGGTTGCGCGCCGCCCCGAGGTGGGCCACCGGCTCGAGCTCGGCGAGGGTGATCTCCCGACCCACCGCGACCGAGTAGGCGTGCAGAGCCGGGATGAAGGTGTTGATCAGCGTGCCGTCCTGGTCGAAGACGACCGCCGTGAAGGTCGATGGCGTCATGCCCGCCCTCCGCTCACAGCTCCCGCACCACCCGGGCGGGGTTGCCGACGGCGACGACGCGGTCCGGGAGGTCCTTGACCACGACCGCGCCCGACCCGACGACCACGTCGTCGCCGATCGTCACGCCCGGCCCCACGATGACCCCGCCGCCGAGCCAGACGCGGTTGCCGATCGTGATCGGGAACCCCAGCTCGCGACCGGAGATCCGCTCCTGGGCGTCGACGGGATGCGTTGCGGTCAGCAGCTGGACCCCGGGGGCCAGCATCGTGTCGTCGCCGATCCGGATCTCCGCGACGTCGAGCATCACGCAGTTCGCGTTGGCGTAGAACCGCTCGCCGAGGTGGATGTTGAACCCGTAGTCCACGTGCAGGTTCGGCTCGATCTCGAAGGACTGCCCCGTGCTGCCGAGCAGGTCGGTCAGGATGGCCCTGCGCTGGTCGGCCGCCTCGGGCGGGGTGTGGTTGAAGCGGAACTCCAGCGAGCGCGCCCGGGCCCGGGCCTCGACCAGCTCCGGGTCGTTGGACAGGTACGGCTGGCCGGAGATCATCAGCTGGAACTCGATGCCGGTCGGCAGATCATTGCGCATGGGTCAGTCCTACCAGTCCGGGCGCCTATAGTCCGGCGGGTGGAGATCCTGGGATGGTTGCGCCCGGCGCGCACAGTCCCGATCACCCGGTGGCGGTCCACGTCGCGCTGGTCGCCGACACCGTCGAGCCTGGTCGTCCTGATCGTGGGCCTGTACGCGTTCGGGACCGGTGAGGCGCTGATCGTGCAGGGAGGGTTGGGCGTGAGCCCGTGGACCGTGCTGGCCCAGGGCCTGTCCACGATCCTGCCGGTCTCCATCGGCGTGGCGACCTTCCTGGTCAGTGCCGTCGTGCTCCTGCTGTGGATCCCACTGCGGGAGCGCCCGGGGCTGGGCACGATCGCCAACGCCATCGTGATCGCGGTGGCGCTGCAGGTCGGCGTCGCTGTGATCCCCGAACCGACGGCCTGGCCGGCGCAGCTGCTCCTGGTCCTTCTCGGGATCGCGCTGATCGGCTTGGGCAGCGGGCTCTACCTGACCACCAACCTCGGTCCCGGTCCGCGGGACGGCTGGATGACCGGGCTCCACGAGCGCACCGGGTGGCCGGTGGGCCGGGTCCGGCTGGGGATCGAGGTCGTGGTCCTCGCCGTCGGCTGGCTGCTCGGCGGGACCGTGGGGCTGGGCACCGTCCTCTTCGCCGTCCTGATCGGTCCAGCGGTGGCGCAGGGCCTGGCCATCGCCGGCGCGGTCGGAGGCGTTCGCGGTCCCCAGGGCGGCGGCGCGGTCGAGGATGAGTTCCCCGAGCTCGACGCCTGAATCAGGCCACGGCCGGTCACCGGAGCCGTCGGTGACTCACCGCGTCCCATGCGGTCTGCCCTGGTGACACGACCTGGGCCAGATGTTGTGTGCCGGCGTTGCCGAGGGTTGGGGGCATAACCTGCCGACATGGCCGATCGACCGGACGACCCGGGGCTGCGTGGCAGCGTGCGCCGGGCCGTCGATGGTGCGTTCGACGCCACGGTGGGGCGGGTGAGCCACACGGTCACCGAGGCCGCGATGGATGTCACGGGCGCCACCGCCCAGCAGGTGATCGAGGACCTGGAGCCCTACCTGATCGAGGAGGCGATCCCGCGGATCGTCGAGGGGCTCACGCCGTACCTGACCGGGACGGTTGTGCCCGAGGTCCTGGACGGCATCTCCGGGCACCTGGTCGCCGACACCGTCCCCGACATCGTGGATGGCGTCACCGCACATCTGGTGGCCGTGACGGTGCCGCAGGTGGTCGACGGGGTGACCCCCCGGCTGGTGGCGGATCTGCTGCCGAAGCTGCTGGAGGACCTGCGCCCCTATCTCGAGGCCGAGCTCGTCCCGCGGATCGTCGAGGGCCTCGTCCCCTACATCCAGGAGCAGGTGGCCCCCGAGCTGATCGACGGGTTGATGCCCAAGATCCGCGACGAGGTCGCGCCGCAGCTCATCGAGGCCCTGATGCCCCGCATCGAGGAGCAGATCGCCCCGCAGCTGATCGACGCACTGATGCCGAAGATCCGCGACCAGATCGCCCCGGAGCTGATCGAGGCGTTGATGCCGCGGATCGAGGAGCAGGTCGCGCCCCAGCTCGTGGACGCGCTCATGCCCAAGATCACCGACGAGGTCGCGCCCCAACTCGTCGATGCGCTGCTGCCCAAGATCCGCGCCGAGGTCGTGCCGCTGATCCTCGACGACATCATCGAGGACCCCCGGGTCCGCGACCTCATCCGGGAGCAGAGCGCGGGCCTGTTCCTCGACGCCCTGGAGTCGCTGCGCGAGAACCTGGCCGACGCGGACAACCTCGTGGAGAGGCTCGGTCGGCGCCTGCTGCGCCGGCCCCCGAGGCCGGAGCCGGATTCGGTCGTCGCCATGGTCCTTGACGACCTCGGCGACACCAGCCCAGCACGCCTGACTCGGGCCAACCTGCGCGAGCAGCGCGGGGTGTGGCGGGCCATGCCGGTCCCCCCCGCGCCACCGGGCCGGGAGTTCTCCCATGCCGGGATCGTGACCCGCCTGATCGGGTTCGGTGTGGATTTCGCCGTCGTCGGCTGGTTGGCTGCCCAGGCGCTGTCCGCCCTGGTGAACCTCCTGGACTCCCTGTTGGACCCGATCCCGCAGTGGCTGGTGGCGATCCTCACCTTCATCGCCGGCTCGTTCATCCCCATCTACCTGGGCCTCGCCTGGTGGTTGACGGGTCGATCGTTGGGCTCATGGCTCGTGGGGATCAGGGTGTGCACGCCGGATGGGCGCAACCCCGGCCTGGTCCGGTCCCTGGTCCGCGCCTGGGTCGGCGTCCTCGGCCTGTTCATCTGGATCGTCCTGGGAATCTTCAGCCTGTTCGACCCCAGGCGCCGATCGCTGTTGGACCGCCTGCTGCACACCGAGGTGCGCAACGTCGTGCCCTTGGACCAGCAGCGGCGCTACATCCGACAGGCACTCCTGGAGCGCAAGGAGCAGGCGAGGGCCGAAGATGCGCCGCCGACGCCAGACGCGGGGACCGCGACGGCGTCGTGATCACCGGATCTTCAGGGGGCCATGAGGCGCACGATCCACGGGCGGCCCCGGCACCACAGGTAGCCTGAGCGCGACCGCGCCGCCCACCGGAGGACGTTGCATGACACAGCCCCCCGAGCCCGTCCCGGACGGAACGATCCTGTTCCACGCCGGATTCCACAAGACCGGCACCACGGCACTGCAGTCGGCCTTCGCCAGCAGCCGCCCGAACCTTCTCGACTCGGGGGTGCTCTACCCGGGCAGTCGCCGCTCGCACCACCGCGCGGCGATGGTCGTCACGAAGCGCACGTGGGGTTGGGAGGAGCGTGGTGGCCGGCGGACCGAGTCGAAGTACTGGAACCGGGTCGCACGCGCGGCCGATGGCCACGAGGGCCGGGTCGTCATCTCCAGCGAGGGGTTCGCCCTGGCCGACGATGCTGCCCTGGACAGGATCGTGGATCGCCTGGGCGCCCAGCGCCTGCACGCGGTCTTCACGTTGCGTCCGATGTCACGCCTGCTGGCCTCCTCGTGGCAGCAGTACCTGAAGTACGGGCTCGCGATGCGCTACGAGAACTGGCTGAAGAACGTGTTCGCCGCGCCTCCCGAGTGTCCACCCACCCCCAACTTCTGGCGGCGCAACGACCACGCGGGGATCATCGCGCGCTGGGCCGCGCGGCTCGGCCCCGACCGCGTCAGCCTGGTGGTCCTCGACGAGGGCGACCGGGACTACCTCTTCCGCACGTTCGAGCACCTGCTGGCGCTCCCCAGCGGACTGCTCGTCCCGGACCCGGAGCTGAGCGCCAGCAACCGCTCGATGACCGCCGCTGAGGCCGAGATGCTGCGGCAGGTCAACGCCGGGGGGGCCAAGCGCTGGGACTGGCCGCAGTACGAGAAGCTCGTGCGCCGTGGTGCCATCCTCAGGATGGTCGAGTCACGCACGCCGGAGCCCGATGAGGAGCCCCTGGGCACGCCGGAGTGGGCGATCCGGGCCGCCCAGGACGTCGGTGCCCGGACCGCCGAGCAGGTGGCGGCGCTGGGCATCACCGTGCATGGGGACCTGTCCAGCCTCGCCGACCCGATCCCGGCCGGTGATCCGCCCACCGACGCGCTGCGGTTGCCAGTCCACGCCGCTGCCGAGGCCGTGCTCGGTGCCATCTCGGGGGCGATGGCGGGTCGGGCCGTTGCGCCGGAATCCGATGAGGCCATCAACAAGCTCGACCTCCCCGCCGTCCAGCGGCTGACCACGCGCGAGGCCGCCGAGCTGCTGAGGATCCGGCTCGCGGAGGCCCGCGAGTGGCGCGTGGCCAAGATGAAACGCTCGACCAAGGTGGCCTTCCGGCGGAAGTAGCGTCCTCGCGTCCGTGGTGGCCGCTGGGCCGATGGGCCGGTGCCGGCGCATGGCCCGGATCGGTCAGCGCGGGTTGGAGGTCTGCCGAGCAGTGCGCTGGCTCGCCGCCCGATCGGCTCGACGGCTGCGGTACATCGCGTCGTCTGCGCGGGCCACGAGGTCGGCCAACCTGTCGGTGTCGCGCAACTCGGCCACGCCGGTGCTGATCGAGATCCCGGCCGGCATCCCGGCCGCCTTCGGTTCGTCGGCCTGGAACGCTGCCGCGAGGTCGCGCGCGATCCGGCTGGCCGTGCCCTCCTCGCAGCCCGGCAGCAGCAGCACGAACTCGTCGCCACCCCACCGACCGACCACGTCGCTGCGGCGCACCACTCCTGCCGCCACCTGGGCGACCTCCCGGAGGGCGGCATCCCCGGCGTTGTGGCCATGGGTGTCGTTGTACTGCTTGAAGTCGTCGAGGTCGAAGAGCACCACCGCCAGCGGCTGCTCGGCCCGCCTGGCGGCGAGGATCGCATCAGCCGCCAGGGCCTCGAAGGACTGCCGGTTGTGGGCCCCGGTCACATGGTCGCGTGTGGCCGCACGGACGAGCCTGCGGTGGTAGCGGTTGATCACGATGACGGCCAGGGCGACGATCGCCAGGCAGGACATCGCCCCGAAGCCCAGGCTGATGCCGAATGTCCCCAGATCCGTGGGGGCCGGGCACTCCTGCACGGTCCGTGTGGCCGTCATCCAGGTACCCAGGATCACCGGCAGGAACCCGGCGGTGAGCGCGGCGACCAGGGCCAGCAGGATCCGCCTGCGTTCCCTGGTGAAGTCGGCGTCCATAGGGGTTCCCTCCGCCGCCGCACATGGACGGTCATCACACGGTAGGCCGATCCGGACCTCGACGTCACGCGGATTCCCCCGGATGGAGCAGGGCTGCTCGCAGTGCATCAGGGCACCCGTCGGCGCCATACTCGCCGCAGACCATCACTCCCAGGAAGGGGAGAGGCATGTCGGGCAAGTTCGAGCTCTACACGGACAACGCGGGCAAGTACCGGTTCCGGCTCAAGGCCAGCAACGGCCAGACCATCGCCGCCAGCCAGGGCTACGCATCGAAGAAGTCCGCCCTCGAGGGGATCGAATCCGTGCGCAAGCACTCCGTGGACGCCCCCGTTGTGGAGGTCGACGAGTAGGCGGCTGCCTGCCTGGAGCCCCTCTCGCGATGCACCGCGTCCGGCGGGAGTCGTACCGCGTCGCTGACACTGGGCGTACGTCTCCGGATGGCATCATGGGCCGGTGACTCGTCGTCCCACCGCAGCCGTGTCGGCGGCCGTGTGCTCGGTGGTGGGTGCCGTGGTGCTGGCGGCCTGCAGCGCCGCCCCGGCAGCCGCTCCCCCGGAGCCGGCGTCCCCATCACGTGCTTCCGCGTCGACGACCCCGTCAGGATCCGCGGCGCCCCAGCCGGACCAGGAGCCCTCCGTCGACCCGGTGCTGGCCTGCGTGGCCCGATTGCCCCTCGAAGTCCGCGTCGGCCAGACGATGCTCGTCACGACCACGGACATCACGCGGGTCCAGGAATGGCTCGATGACGGGCTGATCGCGGGAATCCTGTCCAACGGTCGGCTGACGTCGGCGACGGCTGCAGCGCTCGATGAGGCCACCACCGGCGGCACGTACGGCGCCCTGCTGGCGGCGGATGAGGAGGGGGGGCAGGTCCAGCGGTACACCGACGTGATCGGGGCGATCCCGTCCGCACGGCAGCAGGCGACCAGCATGACGCCGGACGAGGTGCGCGCCATGTACGCCGGCCACGGTGCCGCCCTGGCCGACTGGGGCGTGGACCTCGTGTTCGCCCCGGTCGTCGACGTGGGGTTCGGCCCAGGCATCGGCTCCCGGTCCTACTCCGACGACCCCCAGGTCGTGGCCGAGTTCGGCGCCGCTGCTGCCCAGGGGTACGCCGACGCCGGCCTGCTCCCGGTGCTCAAGCACTTCCCCGGTCATGGCAGCGCCACCGGCGACACCCATGACGAGCTCGCCGTCGGCCCCGCGATCGACGAGCTGCGCGCGCGCGACCTCCTGCCCTTCCAGTCCGTCGCCGAGGGCGTGGACGTCGCGGTGATGGTCGGCCACACGACGGTCCCGGGCTTCGCCGATGAGCCGAGCAGCCAGTCGCGTCGGGTGATCGAGGGGCTGCTGGTCGACGAGGTGGGCTTCGACGGCCTCATCATCAGCGACGCTCTGGGCATGGAGGCCTCCGGGGAGCCGACCCAGGGTGGGGCCCTGGTCGGGTTCATCGCCGCAGGTGGTGACCTCGGGATCGTCGGTCCCGGCGGCTCGGTGGAGGGCCGCAAGGCGCTGCGCGCAGCGCTGGAGGACGGGACGGTGAGTGAGGACCGCATCAATGATGCCGCGGCGGCGGTCCTGGCCGCGAAGGGGATCGACCCCTGCGACGTGGCCAGCGGCCCAGCTCCACAGGTGCAGGACACCGAGGTCCCCGATGACCCTGCTGTCGTCAATCCCACGCAGGAGCCGTAGGCCGGAGGGACGTCGGGCGTGGCGCGACCTGCTCCCGCCCTGACCATCTGCACCCGCTGGGGGGAGCGGATCGTCGAGAAGGGGGGGATCCTGGCCGGGGCAGGCCCTAGCGATCAGTGGGGGTTTCGGCACCGGCCGTTTCGGGCACAATGGTGGGCGTGTTCCTGCAGTCGCGCATCCCGCTGTTGGCGCAGCGCCGGTACCGCGTGACCTGGTGGTTGGCCACCCGCGGTTTCGTCGCGCTCATGGCCGTGGGGATGATGTTCCACCACGACTGGAAGCACATCTTCGACGACCTCAACGTCTACTCGCGCTGGGGTGAGGGGCTCGCCGAGGGCACGGTGCCGTCGGCGGATCCCATGTGGCAGTACCCGCCGCTGGCCGCCTTCGTGTTCGGGGGGATCGGCCTGCTCGGATCCCAACCGTGGCTGTTCCTGCTGCTGTTCGTGGCCGTGGACATCGCGATCAGCATGGTGCTCGCCCGCGACGCCGCACGGCGCAACCGCTGGGACGGCTTCGCGGTCTGGTTGGCCGCGCCGCTGCTGCTCGGACCGATCCTGTACGGCCGCTACGACTCCATCCCGACCCTGGCGGCGATGGCCGGCCTGCTGGCACTCGCGGTGCCGGTGGCGGCCGGCGCCGTCCTGGCGATCGGCGGGGGGCTCAAGGTCTGGCCCGCTGTCATGGCCCTGGCCCTGAGCAGGCGCGACTGGCTGCGTGGGGCGATGGGGGCGGCCCTGGCCACCACCGCGGTCATCGCCGTGTCGGCCTGGGCCTTCCCGAGCGTCATCAGCGGCTTCCTCGGCAACGGGGAGGCCCGTGGCCTGCAGACCGAGTCGGTCGCCGCCCTGCCGTTCGTCTGGGCACGGATGTTCATGGGCGCCGAGGGGATCCCCGAGGCGTTCCGGTACGGATCCTCGGAGGTCGGGGTCCCGCTGGCCGATGCCATCGCCCCCTGGCTGATCCCACTCACGGGCATCGGGCTGCTGCTGCTGATCCTCGCCCGCGCGCTGGGCCGGCTGGACCATGCGCCGGTCGCGGACATCGCGTTCGTGGCGATCCTGTGGTTGATGGTCACCTCCCGGGTGCTCAGCCCGCAGTACAACGTGTGGCTGGTCGGGATGGCCGCGCTGGTCTGGGCCGCCGGCTCGCCGCGGATGCGCACGGCGACGATCCCAGTGGCGGTCACGGCTGTGGCGGCGCAGGTGCTCTATCCGTTCGCCTACATCGACATCATCGAGGGCGGCTTCATCGGGTCGGCGATCCACACCGTTCGGGTCGTGGCGCTGCTGGCTGCGATGGTGCTGGCGGTGCGAGCCCTGCTCCCGGAGAAGGTCCCAGCGGCGGGCATCACCCAGCCTGTGGGCGGCCAGGTGCCCTCGCCGCAGGCGGGGATTCGGACCCCCGGGGCCTGAGCACGTATCCTCCTGCCAGAACCCGACCCTGGAGGACCCCCGTGAACCGCACCCGCACCCTTGCTTCCCTGGCCGTTGCCGGCCTCGCCCTGGCCGCCTGCTCACCTGCGTCGGACACCGACACCGCCACCGAGGCGTCGCCGGCCGCGTCGGCCGCCAGCTGCGACAAGGCCACCCTGGAGACCAAGACCCCCGGGAAGCTCGTCATCGCCACCGGCCAGCCGGCGTACGAGCCCTGGGTGAAGAACGACGCCCCGGAGTCCGGCGAGGGGTTCGAGGCGGCGGTCGCCTACGCCGCCGCAGCGGCCCTGGGATTCGAGGCCGCCGACGTGCAGTGGACCCGGACCACCTTCGACGGGGCCATCGCGCCGGGGCCCAAGGACTTCGACTGGAACCTGCAGCAGTTCTCGATCACCGAGGACCGCGAGAAGGCAGTCGACTTCTCCTCGTCCTACTACGACGTCAACCAGGCGATCGTGTCCTACGCGGGCTCCCCGATCGCCGACGCGACCACCGTCGCCGACCTCGAGTCGGCCAAGCTCGGTGCCGCCGTGGGCACGACCTCCCTGGATGCGGCCCAGCAGCTGGGAACCGGCGAGGAGGTCTCGGTCTTCAATGACAACGCCGCAGCCGTGGCCGCGCTGAAGAACGAGCAGATCGACGGACTCGTCGTCGACCTGCCCACCGCGTTCTACCTGGTCGCTGCCGAGATCGACGAGGGTGTGATCGTGGGCCAGCTGCCCGCCACCGAGGGTGAGACGACCGACCAGTTCGGCATCCTGATGGCCAGCAACAGTCCGCTGGCCGAGTGCACGACCCAGGCCGTCGACCAGTTGCGCGCTGACGGGACGCTGGACACGCTCGAGCAGACGTGGCTGGGCTCGGACGCGGGCGCACCCGTCCTCCAGTAGCACTGGGTGAGCCAGCCGGAGGGTAGCCACAGCCCGAGCGCCGAGGAGCTGCGGCGCCGTGCCGTGCGTGCGAAGCAGGCGCGCCGCAGCACCGCAATCGCCACGATCTCCAGTGTCCTGGTCATCGGGGCCCTGGTGGTCGTCGTGGTCAGCTCGCCGGGGTGGGACGTCGTCCGCAGCACCTTCTTCGACCTCGAGTACGCCCTCGAGGTGCTGCCCGCCGTGTTCGCGGGACTGCTGCTGAACATCCGGCTGACGATCGTGGCCACCGTGCTCATCAGCATCCTCGGCCTCTCCCTGGCCCTCGCGCGGACCTCGAAGGCCCCGGCGCTGGCGCCCTTCCGGATCCTGGCCACCGGCTATGTGGACCTCTTCCGGGGGGTGCCGACCCTGCTGGTGATCCTGCTCATCGGCTTCGGTGTGCCGGCCCTGGACCTCACGGGGGTGACCTCCTCGGTCGTGGTCCTGGGCACGACGGCGATCGTGCTGACGTACTCGGCCTACGTGTCCGAGGTGCTGCGCAGCGGCATCCTGTCGGTGCACCCGAGCCAGGGCGCCGCCGCCCGCTCGCTGGGGCTGACCTCCGGGCAGACCCTGCGCCACGTCATCCTCCCGCAGGGCATCAAGAGGGTGATCCCGCCGCTGATGAACGACTTCGTCTCCCTGCTCAAGGACACCGGCCTGATCTCCGTCCTCGGCGTGGTCGATGCGGTCCGTGCTGCGCAGATCGAGTCCTCCAGGACGTTCAACTACACCCCGTACGTCGTGGCCGCGGTCCTGTTCCTCATCCTCACGATCCCGTTGACCCGGCTCACCGACCGGTTCATGCACCGGTCGATCCAGCGCCAGAACGCGCAGGTGGGAGTGTGACGCCCCCCCGCCAGCCGGTCCTCAGCGTCGAGGGCGTCTACAAGTCCTTCGGCGCCGAGCAGGTCCTCCAGGGCGTGTCCCTCGAGGTGCCCGAGCACTCGGTGACGGTGCTGATCGGCGCGTCCGGCTCCGGGAAGTCCACCCTCCTGCGGTGCGTCAACCTGCTCACCTCGGTCGATGACGGGGTGATCCGCCTCGACGGCTGGGACATCACCGACCCGGAGGTGGAGCCCGACGAGGTCCGCCGCAGGGTCGGGATGGTCTTCCAGTCGTTCAACCTGTTCCCGCACCTGACCGTCCTGGACAACATCACCCTCGCCCCACGCAAGGTGCACAAGGTCGACCGGGGCACGGCCGAGGCGCAGGGCCTCGAGCTGCTGGAACGCTTCGGGCTCGCGGACAAGGCCCAGCAGTACCCCGATCGGCTGTCGGGGGGCCAGCAGCAGAGGGTGGCGATCGTGCGCTCCCTGGCGGTGTCACCCCGGCTGATGCTGATGGATGAGGTGACCTCGGCGCTGGACCCGGTGCTGGTCAACGAGGTGCTCTCGACGGTTCGCGAGCTCAAGGCCGAGGGGATGACCATGGTCATCGCCACCCATGAGATGGGCTTCGCTGAGCAGGTCGCCGACGAGGTGTGCTTCCTGTCCGCGGGAACCATCGTCGAGCGCGGAGCCCCGCAGGACCTGCTCCACAACCCACAGGACCAGCGGACCCGGGACTTCCTGCGCAGGGTCCACGAGGCGGGCCGGATCTAGCCGGGTCGACCGGCAGCGCCCCCTGTGGCTGCGGTCCCCGCGGGCCTGGTGTCGTCGGCGCGAGCGTCCGCCAGCGGCAGGCCGCTGGCCCCGGCTGCCTCGAGCCCTGGCCCTTCAGCCCGCACCCGCCGTCCCTGTGCCTCAGCTCCGGGCGGGTCCGTCCTGATGCCGGGGAGTCGGCGTCAGGCCGCTGCCCAGGGTCCATGTTAGTGGTTTCCAGTCCGTTTCTGTTTGAATTGCTCCGTCGGGTGTTGACATCTGTGGGAATCGGGTGTTGACTACGAGCAGACGGACAGAAACGGAGACAAACGGATGTATGCAGAAGAGCGGCAGGCGGCGATCGTGGCCCGCGCACGGGCGGCGGGACGGGTGGAGGTGGCCGAGCTGGCCGAGGTCTTCGACGTCACGCCCGAGACCGTCCGCCGGGATCTCACAGCCCTCGAACGCGCTGGGCTCCTGCGCCGGGTGCACGGCGGGGCGATCGTGGTGGACCTGTTCGGGTTCGAGCCCGCCCTGGCCGTACGGGAGTCGGTCCAGACCGCTGAGAAGTCCCACATCGCCGAGGCCGCGCTCGCATTCCTGCCCGAGGAGGGCGCGATCGCCCTCGACGCCGGCTCCTCGACGTTCCGTCTCGCCGAGATCCTGCCTGCCGACCGCGAGCTCACCGTCGTGACCAACAGCCTGCCGATCGCCTCCCTGCTGGCCGGACGCAAGGAGCTCACCGTCCACCTCGTCGGGGGCAGGGTCCGCAGCCGGACGCAAGCCACTGTCGACAACGCCGCGTTGGAGTACCTGCGCACGGTCTTCGTCGACGTTGCCTTCCTCGGCACGAACGGCTTCTCGCTCGAACGTGGCCTGACCACCCCAGACAGCGCTGAGGCGGCTGTGAAGTCCGCGTTCGTCACCGCCTCCCGGCGCCGCGTCCTGCTGGCCGACCACACGAAGTTCGGCTCCGACCACTTCGCCCACTTCGCTGATCTCGCCGCCATCGACGTGATCGTCTCCGACTCTGCTCTCCCCGATGAGGCCGCCTCCGAGATCGAGGCGGCCGGACCCCAGGTGGTGCGCGCATGATCGTCACAGTCACGTTCAATCCGAGCCTCGACCGCACGATGTCCCTCCAGGCGCTCGTGCGCGGCGAGGTCCTGCGCGCGGACTCCACGTTGGAGGACCCGGGAGGCAAAGGGGTCAACGTCACGCGCTTCCTGACAGCGCACGGCACCGAGTCGATCGCCGTGCTCCCCGCGGGCGGGCCGATGGGCCATGCCCTGATCTCGGCGCTGGATGGGGCCGGGATCCCGCACCGGGTCGTCCCGATCGCCGGGCGCACCCGCGCGAATGTGGCCGTCGTCGAGCCCGACGGGACCACCACCAAGCTCAACGAGGCCGGCCCTGTGCTCAGTGCACCAGAGCTCGAGGCGCTCGTCGCAGCGGTTGCCGAGCTTGCCCAGCCCGGCGGCTGGGTGGTGGTGGCGGGCAGCCTGCCGACGGGTCAGTCCACGGACGTGGTGCTGCGCGTTGCCGAAGTCGCCCGGGCCGCGGGGTCGCTGTTCGCCCTGGACATCAGCGGCCAGGCCCTCGCCGACGGGCTGGCCGCAGAGCCGGACCTGATCAAGCCCAACGACGAGGAGCTCGGCGAGATCCTCGGTCGTGAGCTCATCACCCGGGCCGACGTCCTGGCCGGATGTGACGAGGCCCGCGCCCGCGGGGCCGGAGCCGTCATCTGCAGCCTCGGCTCCAAGGGGGCGGTGCTCGTCGACGCGAACGGCCGATGGCACGGCACCGGGCCCAAGGTCGCGGTCCTGAGCACCGTCGGGGCCGGCGACAGCCTGCTCTCGGGCTTCCTGCACGCCGGTGGCTCCGGCCCGGACGCCCTGCGCATGGGCATCGCCTGGGCCACCGCCGCAGTCCAGACCCCCGGCACGGGCATCCCGCCCGCCCGTCTGATCGACCCGACCGCTGTGGAGGTGAGCGCCATCGCCACAGCCCTTCACTGACGCAACGCCCCCGCAGGACCCCGTGAATCAACACAAACTGGAGGTCAGTTCAATGCAGGTATCAACCACACAGCTCGTCGAGTTGGATCTCGACGGCTCGGCCACCACGAAGGACGCGGCGATCGACAGCCTCGTCTCCGTGGCCACGGCCGCCGGCCGGGCAAGCGACCCGGCACAACTTCGCTCAGACGTCGCGGCTCGTGAGGAGCTTCTCCCCACCGGGATCGAGGGCGGGATCGGCATCCCACACGCCCGCTCGACCGGTATCGACGAGCCGACTGTCGTGTTCGGCCGTTCCACCATCGGGATCGACTGGGGTGCGGCCGACGGCCCCGCCCACCTGGTGTTCCTCATCGCCGTGCCCGAGGGCGCCGGTGACGAGCACCTGCAGATCCTGGCCAGCCTGTCGCGGGCGCTGATGAAGCCCGACTTCCGTGACACCCTGCTCAGGGCCACCGACCCCCAGGTGGTTGTCGACACCATCAACGCAGCAGCAACCGCTTCTGCGGCAGTGCCGGTCATGGCCGCCGCAGGCGCAGCCGTCACGGCTGCTGCCGCGGCGCCTGCACCAGTTCCGCAGGAGAAGACGTCGATGAAGTTCGTCGGGGTCACCTCGTGCCCCACCGGGATCGCCCACACCTACATGGCCGCCGAGGCCCTCGAGCAGGCGGCGAAGGCAGCCGGTCACGAGATCACGATCGAGACCCAGGGCTCGGGTGGATTCAAGAAGCTCGACCCCGCCGTGATCGCCGCCGCTGACGGCGTGATCTTCGCCAACGACGTCGAGGTGCGCGACAAGGCCCGGTTCGCCGGGAAGCCGACGCTCTCCTCAGGAGTGAAGCGCGCGATCAACGACGCCCCCGCGATGATCGCCGAGGCTGTCGCCGCAGTCGAGGCCGGACCGGTCCCGGCGGGTTCCGCCGCTGCGGCTGCCGCGGCGGCACCCGCGTCCGGTGGCATGGCCACGAAGGTCGAGGAGGGCCACTTCGGGATCCGCCTGCGCGGCTACCTGATGACCGGTGTCTCCTACATGATCCCGTTCGTCGCCGGCGGCGGCATCCTGATCGCCCTGAGCTTCATGCTCATGGACCCGGTCGAGGTTGTGAAGGTCAACGCCGACGTGCCCGGGTTCATCGACCAGTTCAGCTTCTTCGACATCAGCGACTGGGCCGGCCTGATGTTCATCCTCGGCGCAGTCGCGTTCGGATTCCTGAACGCGGTCCTGGCCGGCTTCATCGCCTACGCGATCGCGGACCGTCCCGGCCTGGTGCCGGGCTTCGTGGCCGGTGTGGCCGCAGGCAGCATCGGTGCAGGGTTCCTCGGCGCGATCATCGGCGGGCTCACCGGTGGCTTCATCGCCCGGTGGATGTCGCAGCTCAACGTGCCCGAAGGCAGTCCGCGGGGTCATGCCCGTGGTGATCATCCCTCTGGTGGCGACCTTCCTGAACGGCGTGCTGATGCTCACCGTGATCGGCAAGCCGCTGGCCGCCGTGCAGAGTTCTCTGACCGAGTGGCTCGCCGGGCTCTCCGGGGCCAACGCGATCCTGCTCGGCCTGGTCCTGGGCCTGATGATGGCCTTCGACATGGGCGGCCCGGTCAACAAGACCGCCTACGTCTTCGCCACCCTCAACCTCACGACCGCGATCGCCGACAACAACGGACCGGCCCTGCAGATCATGGCCGCAGTGATGGCGGCCGGCATGGTTCCCCCGCTGGCGATGGCCCTGTCCTCGACGGTCCTGCGGCCCAGGCTCTACACCGAGGCCGAGCGCGAGAACGGCAAGGCCGCCTGGCTGCTCGGGGCCTCGTTCATCACCGAGGGCGCGATCCCGTTCGCCGCGTCCGACCCGCTGCGGGTCATCCCGTCGCTCATGGCCGGAAGTGCCCTCACCGGCGCCCTGGTGATGGCCTTCGGCTGCGAGCTGCGGGCCCCGCACGGTGGCATCTGGGTCATCGGGCTGATCACCAACCCCCTGCTCTACATCGCCGCGATCGCCGCAGGGACGGCTGTCAGCGCCTTCATGGTCACCGCCCTGAAGGGACGCAACCCGATCACGGACGAGGAGATCGAGGAGACGCTGACCCACGCTGCGATCGCCTGATCCGCATCGGGTCCGGTCACAACTGAAGAGCAGGGTACTGACGGGCACATAGCGGGTACCCGTCGCAGGACTCAGGGGCTGGCACATAGCGGGTGCCAGCCCCTGAGTCCTGTCCAGCCTACGGGGTGTGGCGCACCCAGGGATCGTGCGCACCCAGCCGGTGGTCGACGCGGACGCCGCCCCGGGGTCGGATCAGGTCCGGGAGGCGCCGATCAGGTCCTCATGAGCCGTCTCCGGCTCGGCCTGCCGGCCGCGGACGCGGCGGTCAGCCGGTCCATGCCGCCTCGAGGACCGCGCCTGCGTTGCAGCCCATTCGTCCAGGCTCGTCCAGGCAGAGCGGCTGCGGTGGCCGATCCAGTAGACGCGGGCGCGCAGCAGCACCAGCACGCCGACCATCAATGTGAGGAGGGTCAGAGGTGAGGGCAGTCCCGGCAACGGGATCGAGGGCAGGCCCAGGCTCAGGGAGCGCGGCTGGATCGGAGCAGTGGGGGCGTCGTCAGCCTTGGCGGCGGCCACCTCGCGGTTGACCGGGGCCTTGCCCTTCTCCGGCAGGGGCATGATCGCGCGGTCGAACTGCGGGGCCGGGGCGGTGGGCTCGGCCAGCGTGCCCACGGGGCTGAGGTTTCCGGCGTTGGCGAAGCCCCACTTCAGCAACGCCTCGCTGGCCCGGTAGGTGTTGCCGCCGATGTGGAACAGGGTGACCAGCAGTCGCCGCCCGTCCTGCTCGGCGCCGGCCACCATGGTGTTCCCTGCCTTGCTGGTGTAGCCGGACTTGCCGCCCAGGTACCCGTCCAGGCGCCTGTTCACCACGGTGCGGTTGTGGTTGTAGATGGGGTAGATGACGCGCTTGCTCTTCTCCATCTTCCCGGGGAAGTCGACCTGGCGGCGCAGGAGGCTGTCGGCGACCTCACGGTTGGACAGGGCAGCCCGCCCGATGAGCGCCATGTCGTAGGCGGTGGTGAGCTGGCCGTCGGCGTCCAGTCCGCTGGGGTTCTTCACCGTGGTGCGCGTCGCGCCCAGGCGAGCGGCCTCGGCATTCATCTGCTCGACGGTCACCTTCACGCCGCCGTTGGCGCGGGCCAGGGCATCGGCTGCGTCGTTGGCGCTGGGCATGAGCGCAGCGTTCATGAGGTCCGCCACCGTGTAGGTCAGGCCCTTGTAGAGCACGACCCGGTTGCCCTCGGCCTCCTCGTCGGCCCCGATCGCGCGGTACGGCTGCTCGGGGGCCAGCCGTGGGGCAACCGTCAGCGCGGTCAGGAGCTTGAGGGTCGAGGCCGGGCGCACCGCAAGGTCGGCGTTCTGAGAGGCCAGGATCTGCCCCGAGTCGAGGTCGGCCAGCACCCACGAGTCGGCTGCGACGGGGGGAGCCGACACGGCGCCGCCGGTGGCCGCCATCGTGATGGTCGCCTTCTTGCCCGAGGGCGTCTTCACCTCGGTGCTGGCGGTGGCTGATGGCGCGGGATCCTCCCCCGGCACGGCGACGGCGGGAAGGGCGGGCAGCAGCACGGCTGCGGACAGAGTGAGCGCGGCGAGCGCGCGGGAAGTAGCACTCATAACGCGTCACAGGCTACGTGTGGACGCCGCCAGTTCCGGGCAGCGACGCGGCTGCGGCGCCGGCCAATGCCACGGATCGGCCACAGGATCGCCCCGATCGGCCAGATGGGGCACCTACCCTCAGCCGCGGTACCCAGCCCTCAGCCGCGGTAGATCAGCGCGCGCTTGACCTCTTGGATCGCCTTGGTGACCTCGATGCCGCGCGGGCAGGCGTCGGTGCAGTTGAAGGTGGTGCGGCAACGCCAGACCCCCTCCTTGGAGTTCAGGATCTCCAGGCGCTGCTCGGCGCCCTCGTCGCGGCTGTCGAAGATGAACCGGTGCGCGTTGACGATGGCCGCCGGGCCGAAGTACTGCCCATCGGTCCAGAACACCGGGCACGAGGTCGTGCAGCAGGCGCACAGGATGCACTTGGTGGTGTCGTCGAAGATCGCGCGGTCCTCAGCGGACTGCACCCGCTCCTTCGTGGGCTCGTTGCCGGTGGTGATCAGGAACGGCATCACCTCGCGGAACGCCTGGAAGAAGGGCTCCATGTCCACCACGAGGTCCTTCTCCAGGGGCAGGCCCTTGATCGCCTCGACGATGATCGGCTTCTTCGCGTTCAGGTCCTTGATCAGGGTCTTGCAGGCCAGCCGGTTGCGGCCGTTGATCCGGATGGCATCCGAGCCGCAGATGCCGTGCGCGCACGAGCGCCGGAACGTCAGGGTCCCGTCCTGCTCCCACTTGATCTTGTGCAGCGCGTCGAGGATCCGGTCGGTCGGGAACACGTCGACCGTGAAGTCCTGCCAGAACGGCTCGGGCCCCTCGTCGGGCAGGTACCGGCGCAGCCGGACCGTGACCGGGAACGGCTGGGGGATGTCGGTGGCGGCGGGGGCCGCAGTCTCGGTGGCCATCAGTACTTGCGCTCCATCGGCTGGTAACGGGTGACTGTGACGGGCTTGTAGTCCAGGCGGATCGAGACCGACCCGTCGGGGCCGACGTCGCGGTAGGCCATGGTGTGCACCATGAAGTTCTCGTCGTCGCGGGTCTGGTAGTCCTCGCGCGCGTGCCCGCCGCGGGACTCCTTGCGGGCCAGGGCGCCGACGACGAGCAGTTCGGCCAGGTCGAGCAGGAAGCCGAGCTCGATCGCCTCGAGCAGGTCGGTGTTGTACCGGGCGCCCTTGTCGTGGATGGCGACGTTGGCGAACCGCGCGCGCAGGGCCCGCACGTCGTTGAGCGCCTGGGTCAGGGTCTCCTCGGTGCGGTAGACCTGCGCGTTGAAGTCCATGGTCTCCTGCATGGCCCGGCGGATGTCGCCGACCCGCTCGGTCCCGGTGCTCTCCATGAGCTGGGTGACCATGGACTCGACCCGGCTCGCGCCGACGGCGGGAAGGTCCACGAAGTCGGCCGTCGCGGCGTACTCGGCCGCGGCGATTCCGGCACGGCGACCGAACACGTTGATGTCCAGCAGCGAGTTGGTGCCCAGGCGGTTGGCCCCGTGCACGCTCACGCACGCGCACTCCCCAGCGGCGTACAGCCCGGGGACGACGCGGTCGTTGTCGGCCAGCACCTCGGTGTTCACGTTGGTCGGGATCCCGCCCATGGCGTAGTGCGCGGTCGGGAAGACCGGGACCATCTCGGTGATCGGGTCCACGCCCAGGTAGGTGCGCGAGAACTCCGTGATGTCGGGCAGCTTCTCCTCGATCTGCGCGGCCGGCAGGTGCGTGAGGTCGAGGTAGACGTAGTCCTTGTGCGGCCCTGCCCCGCGGCCCTCGCGGACCTCCTGGACCATCGCGCGGGCGACCATGTCGCGCGGTGCGAGGTCCTTGATGGTGGGGGCGTAGCGCTCCATGAACCGCTCGCCCGAGGCGTTGCGCAGGATGCCGCCCTCGCCACGGGCGCCCTCGGTGAGCAGCACGCCCAGGCCGGCCAGGCCCGTGGGGTGGAACTGGTAGAACTCCATGTCCTCCAGGGGCAGGCCCTGGCGGTAGACGATGGCCATGCCGTCGCCGGTGAGGGTGTGCGCGTTCGAGGTGGTCTTGAACACGCGGCCGAAGCCGCCGGTGGCGAACACCACGGACTTGGCCTGGAACGTGTGGATCTCGCCGGTGGACAGCCGGTAGGCCACCACCCCGGCAGTGCGCTGCTCCCCGTCGACCTCGTTGAGCAGGAGGTCCAGGACGTAGTACTCGTCGTAGAACTCCACGCCCTGCTTGATGCAGTTCTGGTACAGCGTCTGCAGGATCATGTGCCCGGTGCGGTCCGCGGCGTAGCACGCGCGGCGCACGGCGGCCTCGCCGTGGTTGCGGGTGTGCCCGCCGAAGCGGCGCTGGTCGATGCGGCCCTCGGGGGTGCGGTTGAACGGCAGGCCCATCTTCTCCAGGTCGATGACCGCGTCGATGGCCTCCTTGCACATGATCTCAGCGGCGTCCTGGTCGACCAGGTAGTCACCACCCTTGATCGTGTCGAAGGTGTGCCACTCCCAGTTGTCCTCCTCGACGTTGGCCAGTGCGGCGCACATGCCGCCCTGGGCCGCGCCGGTGTGCGAGCGCGTCGGGTAGAGCTTGGTCAGCACGGCGGTGCGGACCCGGGGCCCGGACTCGAGCGCGGCGCGCATCCCGGCGCCGCCGGCGCCGACGATCACGACGTCGTAGGTGTGGTTCTGCATGGCTGGCGCCACTCTCCGATCAGGCGATGTTGGGGTCGAAGGTGAAGATCACCAGGGTCCCCAGGACGAGGGTGAACACGACGGCGACGGCCAGCAGCATCTGCAGCCAGAAGCGGGTCCCGGGCTTCTCGGCGTAGTCGCTGATGACCGTGCGCATGCCGTTGCCGCCGTGGAGCATGGCCAGCCACAGCTGCAGCAGGTCCCACGTCTGCCAGAACGGGCTGGACCACCGGCCGGCCACGAACCCGAAGTTGATCCGCTGCACCCCGCCGTCGAGGATGTTCATGATCAGCAGGTGGCCCAGGACCAGGAACACCAGGACCAGGCCGGACACCCGCATGAAGATCCAGGAGTACCGCTCGAAGTTGCTGTTGCTCCGCGAGGCCTTGGCGCTGCGGGGGTTGGCGATCTCAAGGCTCATGATGTGCTCCCGAACAGGGCCTCGACGGTGTGCTTGAGCATGAAGTAGGCGCCCGGGATCATGATCAGCGCCCAGACCACCACGATGGTGCGGAACATCGTCTTCTGGTGGCGCGGGCCCTTGGCCCAGAAGTCCACGAGGATGATCCGGATGCCGTTGAGCGCGTGGTACAGGACCGCCGCGACCAGGCCGACCTCGAGGAGGTTGACGATCGGGGTCTTGTACGTGGCGATCACCATGTCGTACGCGTCCGGCGAGACCCGCACGAGCGCGGTGTCCAGGACGTGGACGAGGAGGAAGAAGAACACCGCGACACCGGTGATTCGATGGGCCACCCAGGACCACATCCCCTCACCACCGCGGTACAGGGTCCCCGCAGGCGCACTGGCCATCGGTGGAGCCTCCTAGCTCGGAAGTGGGCGCACGTGACGGGGCATCCGCCACATGGTGGGCAGTCTAGTCCTGACCCACGAAGGTGCACGGGCGAGGATGCCCCTGCTGGCTCGGCGAAGGTCCGGGCCCTTGGTCCCGCCCGCGGCCCCGCACACACTCGGGCTGGGTGCCCGCCCCGCCCGCGCACGCGCTCCGGGTGCCCGCCCCGCCCGCGCACGCGCTCCGGGTGCCCGCCGGGTGATCCGTGCACCTTGGCGACCTTCTAGGCCACCGAACCTGAACGGATCACCGGATGGCGGGCCGGGAACGGCGACGGATGACGGATGGCGGGCCGGGAACGGCGAGGGTGCCGGGCCGGTCAGGCAGCTGAGGCTCCTGCCGGTGAGGCAACAGCCTCACATGCGGGGCCGCAGGGGTGGATCGCCCCGGTCCAACCACGGACGTGGAGCATCTGGTCGACCTGACTGGCGACCAGGCAGGGAGAGCCTGCCACGGCGAGCCATCCGAATCGCAGGGTCGCCTTCCCGGTGAGGGTCGCGTGGTTGTCGCGGTCCTGGTCGCGGAGCACGTCGGACTCCTCTTCGTGGCCGAGGCGCCCGTCGAGCTCGACGATCACGGCGTGGGCCTCGTACAGCACGTCCCGGTAGATGCGGCGGCGGGCCACCTCCGCCGGCACCTGGTTCCTCGCGGGAGGCAGGCCGTGGGGGCGGGCCACCTGGTTGCGATAGCGCCTCTCAAGCTCACTGGTCACCCCGTCTCGAACCTCCGCGCACACCTGGTTCAGCAGCGTCCTGCGGCGCAGGCGGGGCCGGAGGGCCGCTGCAGCCAGCAGGCGTCCGGGCGTCGTGAGTCGCAGTCGACAGGCGCGCTGGATCGCGTCGACGGCAGCGCCATCCGTGTGGGCGTCCGCCACGGCGGTGAGGACGGTGTGCTCGATGCTGAGCACCGGCGGGATCCGGGCGGGGTGGGCCAGCGCCATCGGGCTGGGCAGGCGTGTCACCGTGACTCCCCGGGCCCGGCGGCTGCACCCATCGGGCATCACCATGGTCACGGGTTCGTCGGGTGGGAGGTCCTGCTCCTCGAGTCCCCAGTACCGTGCCGCAGTTCGCCCGCCCACGACGCCCTGCGGCCCGAACGCCAGGTGGGCCGCCCACATCCGAGCCCCGAGGTCGGGCACGCCACGATGGGTCAGGTGGACGCCGCGGTGCAGTGAGGTCCAGCGTCCGCTGGCCAGCAGCCGGTGCACGGCGTCCGCCGGCACGCCCGCGGCTCTCGCCTGCGCCGTCGTGCACACACCGCCCTGGTGGGCGGCGAGGGCCTCGACCCGAACGAGTGCGGCCGTCAGCAGGGGGTTGCGGCGGGGCATGCCCGGATCCTGCGCGAGCTCCGCCGCATCGTCCACCAGTCATCCACAGGCCTCGGGTGCGGGGCGGCCGTGCCGCCGTCGTCGCTGTGGGCACGCCCCGTGATCCGTGTGGGTTGGCGACGCTAGAAGGTCGCGAACCTGAATGGATCACCGGGACGTGGTGCGGGCGGCGTGCTGGGCCGGGCGAGGGGCGTGGCGGGGGCTCGGCGAAGGTCCGGGCCCTTGGTCCCGGCCGGACGGGACGGGGTGCAGCACGACTCCCGGATGCCCCGGGCCTAGCCTTGGGGACATGGCAACCACCGAGTCCGGACGTCCCTTCGCCCCCCTGTACGACGCCGAGTCGCGCGCCGATGCCGACCCCGCCTCGATCGGCGCCCCCGGGGAGTACCCCTACACCCGTGGCGTGTACCCCTCGATGTACACCGGCCGGCCCTGGACGATGCGCCAGTACGCCGGGTTCGGCACGGCCGCGGAGTCCAACGCGCGCTACCACCAGCTGATCGGGGCCGGCCAGACCGGCCTGTCGGTCGCCTTCGACCTGCCGACGCAGATGGGCTACGACTCCGACCACCCGCTGGCCTCCGGTGAGGTCGGCAAGGTCGGTGTGGCCATCGACTCGATCGACGACATGCGCACGCTGTTCCACGGCCTGCCCCTGGACAAGGTCTCGACGTCCATGACGATCAACGCCCCGGCCGCCGTACTGCTGCTGGCCTACCAGATCGTCGCCGAGGAGCAGGGGATCCCCGGATCGGCGCTCACCGGCACCATCCAGAACGACGTGCTCAAGGAGTACATCGCCCGCGGCACGTACATCTACCCGCCGGCGGCCTCCCTGCGGCTGATCACCGACATCTTCGGGTACTGCGCCGATGAGCTGCCGAAGTGGAACACGATCTCGATCTCGGGGTACCACATGGCCGAGGCCGGGGCCACGCCCGCGCAGGAGATCGCGTTCACCCTCGCCGATGGGATCGAGTACGTGAAGGCCGCGATCGCCGCCGGCCAGGACGTCGACGACTTCGCCCCCCGGCTGGCGTTCTTCTTCGTCTCGCGCACCTCGCTGCTCGAGGAGGTCGCCAAGTTCCGGGCGGCCCGGCGCATCTGGGCGCGGGTGATGCGCGAGGAGTTCGGCGCGAAGAACCCGAAGTCGATGATGCTGCGCTTCCACACCCAGACCGCCGGCGTGCAGCTGACCGCCCAGCAGCCCGAGGTCAACATGGTCCGGGTGGCGATCCAGGCCCTGGCGGCCGTGCTGGGCGGGACGCAGAGCCTGCACACCAACTCCTTCGACGAGGCCATCGCGCTGCCCACCGAGAAGGCCGCCCGACTGGCGCTGCGCACCCAGCAGGTCATCGCCTACGAGTCCGACGTGTGCAAGACGGTCGACCCGTTCGCCGGGTCGTACGCCATCGAGGCCCTGACCGACGACGTCGAGGCCGCGGCGGTCGAGCTCATGGACAAGGTCGCCGAGCTCGGTGGAGCGGTCGCGGCCATCGAGAACGGGTTCCAGAAGTCCGAGATCGAGCGCTCGGCCTACCGGATCGCCAACGAGATCGACGCCGGGGAGCGGGTCGTGGTCGGGGTCAACAAGTTCACGATCGACACCGACGAGCCCTACGAGCCACTGCGGGTCAACCCGGCGATCGAGGCCGAGCAGCGGGCGCGGCTGGAGAAGCTGCGGGCCGAGCGCGGGGACATCACTGCCCTGCTGGAGGCCGTGCGGGAGGCCGCGCGCGGCTCGCAGAACGTCCTGTACCCGATGAAGGAGGCGCTCAAGGCGCGCGCGACGGTCGGGGAGGTCAGCACCGCACTGAGGGATGTGTGGGGTGAGTACGTCCCGCACGACGTGTTCTGAAAGCAACGTCCGACGGCCCGCTCGGCCTCGGACCGGCCAACCCGGTGCGCTCCAGGCGCGACAGGTGTCCCAGGAATCGTGATCGAATCGTGTCCCGGGCCACGGCCGCGTTGGTCAGAAGCACGCTCAGCCGCGGCTAAAATCCATTCCTGACGTGGTCTGGCGCCGGATCGGTGCCTCGTCGATCGAATATGGAGAACGCATGAAGACTCGTTTGCTCGCTGTGGGCGCCCTTGCGGCGCTGGCCCTGGCCGCGTGTGGTGAAGCCCCCGACGAGAACGCGGACGCGGGTGCGTCTGCCTCGGGTGGCGCCGCTGCCGCCGACTTCCTCGGATGCATGGTCACCGACCAGGGCGGTATCGATGACCGCTCCTTCAACGCCTCGGCGTGGGCCGGCCTGCAGGCTGCTGAGGCCGCCGAGGGCATCGAGGTCAAGTACGTGACCAGCAAGTCCGAGTCCGACTACACCCCGAACGTCAACAGCCTCGTGGCTGAGGACTGCGGGATCATCGTGACCGTCGGCTTCTCGCTGGGTGACGCGACCCGCACCGCCGCGCTGGAGAACCCGGACACCGAGAAGTTCACGATCGTCGACGAGAACCCCGACGGCAACCCCGACACCGAGGAGTTCGAGCCGATCGACAACGTCAAGCCCCTGCTGTTCAACACCGCAGAGGCCGCCTACCTCGCCGGGTACCTGTCCGCGGGCATGACCGAGACCGGCACCGTTGGCACCTTCGGTGGCATCAAGCTGCCGACCGTTGCGGTCTTCATGGACGGCTTCTCCGACGGCGTGGCCAAGTACAACGAGGACAACGGCACCGACGTCAAGCTGCTCGGTTGGGACAAGGAGAAGCAGGACGGCCTGTTCGCCGGCAAGTTCGACTCGCCGACCGACGGCCAGAACCTGGCCAAGAACCTGATCCAGCAGGGTGCCGACATCATCATGCCCGTCGCCGGTGGCACCGGCCTGGGCGCAGCTGCTGAGGCCCAGGCCTCCGACGGCAAGGTCGCCATCGTGTGGGTCGACCAGGACGGCTACGAGTCCGCCTCGCAGTACAAGGACGTCTTCCTGACCACCGTTGAGAAGGGCATCGCCACCGCGGTCGAGTTCTCCACCATCCAGGCCGTGCGCGGCGAGTTCAGCAACGCGCCGTTCATCGGCACGTTGGAGAACAACGGCGTCGGCCTGGCCCCGTACCACGACTTCGAGTCGAAGGTCCCGGCTGAGCTGAACACCAAGATCGAGGAGCTCAAGGCGCAGATCATCGACGGCACCATCGTGGTGGAGTCGAGCAACTCGCCGAAGGCCGGCTGACACACAGCAGAGCACGACGAAGCCCCCCACGCCCCGCGTGGGGGGCTTCGCCCTGTACGGGCCATTCCCGGCGAATCGCCGTGCCGTGAACGGGAGTCCCGGCCCCCCGGTCGCTAGTGTGCGATCAGTCCACATCGGGAGTCGGAGGTAGGCAGCGTGCGTCTGGAGCTGCAGGGCATCACCAAGAGGTTCGGCACCTTCACTGCGAACGACTCGATCGACCTCGTCGTCGAGCCGGGTGAGATCCACTGCCTCCTCGGTGAGAACGGGGCCGGGAAGTCGACGCTGATGAACACCCTGTTCGGCCTGTACCGCCCGGACGAGGGCACGATCCTGATCGATGGTCAGGAGGTGCACTTCCACGACCCCGGCGATGCGATGGACGCCGGGATCGGCATGGTGCACCAGCACTTCATGCTGGTCCCGGTCTTCACCGTCGCCGAGAACGTGATGCTCGGCCACGAGCTGACGAAGGGGGCGTTCCTGGACATCGAGGCCGCCCGCAACCAGGTGCTCGAGCTGTCCCAGAAGTACAACCTCGAGGTCGATCCCGACGCCCTGGTCGAGGACCTCCCGGTGGGCGTGCAGCAGCGCGTGGAGATCATCAAGGCACTGGTCAAGGATGCCCAGACCCTCATCCTCGACGAGCCGACTGCGGTGCTCACGCCCCAGGAGACCGATGAGCTCCTGGAGATCATCCGCCAGCTCAAGGCCAACGGTCGCTCAGTGGTGCTGATCAGCCACAAGCTGCGCGAGATCAAGGCCGTCGCGGACCGGATCACCGTCATCCGGCGCGGCAAGGTCGTCGGAACGGCCCTGCCCACGGACTCCGAGACCGAGCTCGCGGCCATGATGGTCGGTCGCGCGGTCAGCCTGAAGGTGGACAAGGGCCCGGCCGCCCCGAAGGACGTGGTCCTGGAGGTGCGCGGCCTGACCGTGCGGTCGGAGACCGGGCAGGCCGTGGTCGACAGCATCGACCTCGACGTGCGTGCCGGTGAGGTGGTGTGCATCGCCGGGGTGCAGGGCAACGGCCAGACCGAGCTCACGCAGGCCATCCTGGGGCTGCAGCACCACGTCACCGGGTCCGCGAAGCTCAAGGGTGAGGAGCTCGTCGGCCGGTCCACCCGGCACATCCTGGACTCGGGGGTGGGCTTCGTCCCGGAGGATCGTTCGGACGACGGGCTGGTGAGCAAGTTCTCGATCGCCGAGAACATGATCCTCGACCAGTACACACACGCCCCCTTCGCCAAGGGCGTCATGATGAAGCCGGCGGTGATCCGCGCGAACGCCGAGGCGAAGGCGCAGGAGTTCGACGTCCGCACCACCGGGGTCCATCTCCCGGCCTCGTCCCTGTCGGGCGGCAACCAGCAGAAGGTCGTCCTGGCCCGCGAGCTGTCGAAGCCGGTGGTGTCGCTGTTCATCGCCTCCCAACCGACCCGTGGTGTCGACGTGGGAGCCATCGAGTTCGTCCACAAGCGGGTCATCTCCGAGCGCGACGCCGGCGTGGCGGTGCTGATCGTGTCGACCGAGCTCGACGAGGTGGCGGCCCTGGCTGATCGCGTCGTGGTCATGTACCGGGGCAAGATCATCGGCATCGTGCCCCCCGACACGCCCCGGAGCGTGCTGGGCCTGATGATGGCCGGCGTCGCCCAGGACACCACCGGCCCCACCGGCTCCACGGGCACTGACCAGGAGGGCGGGAAGTGAGCAGCACCGAGCTCCTGACGGAAGTCACTGCGCCTGCCCCAGAGCCGAAGCGCAGCCGGCGCGGGTGGATCGACCAGGTCGTCCTCTACACCCTGTCCATCCTGCTGGCCCTGGTGATCAGCGGGATCCTGATCGCCTTCGCCGACGCTGCTGTCCGCGAATCCGCCGTGTACTTCTTCTCCCAGCCGATGGACACCGTCAGCGCTGCGTGGACGGCCGTGTCCGAGGCGTACAAGGCGCTGTTCTCCGGCTCGGTGATCAACTTCAGCGCCTACACGGTGGCCGATGCGATCAAGCCCTTCACCGAGACCCTCTACACCGCGACGTCGCTGATCCTGGCCGGGCTGGCCGTGGCCCTGCCCTTCCGGGCCGGCCTGTTCAACATCGGCGCCCAGGGGCAGTTGATCATGGGCGCGATCTTCGCGGGTTTCGTCGGCTTCAACTTCTCGATGCCGTTCGGAATCCACCTGATCGTTGCCATCCTCGCCGGCGTCCTCGGAGGTGCCCTCTGGGGTGGCATCGTGGGCGTGCTCAAGTCCCAGACCGGTGCCCACGAGGTGATCGTGACGATCATGCTCAACTGGATCGCGATCTACTTCCTGCAGTTCCTGCTCACCCAGGACGCCTTCCAGCGCACCGGGCGCGACGATCCCCTGAGCCCCGCCGTCGCCGCGACCGCTCGCCTGCCCCGGATCCTCGGCGATGACTACCGGCTCAACCTCGGCTTCCTGATCGCCCTCGGCGCCGCAGCCTTCGTCTGGTGGTTGCTCGAGCGCTCGACGATCGGGTTCGAGTTCCGCGCCGTGGGTGCCAACCCGAACGCCGCGCGGACCGCGGGCATCAACGTCAAGCGTGCGCTCACCACCGTGATGCTGATCGCCGGTGGGTTGGCCGGGATGGCGGGCATGAACCAGATCCTGGGCGGCTCGACCGAGTACGCGCTGGGCAACGGCATCGCCGGCGAGATCGGGTTCGACGCGATCACCGTCGCCCTGCTCGGGCGGAGCAGCCCCATCGGGGTGGTGTTCGCGGGCATCCTGATGGGTGGCCTGCGTGCCGGTGGGTCCTCGATGCAGGCCGCGACCGGCACCCCCATCGACATCGTGCTGGTCGTCCAGTCGCTGATCGTGCTGTTCATCGCCGCTCCACCCCTTGTCCGCAAGATCTTCCGCCTACGGGCCCCCCAGCCGGAGTAGAAGGAGCTGATCGACATGGCAACTGCCACTGCCCCCGCCCCGGCCTCCGTCGAGCCCGAGGTCATGCGCCCGATCTCGTACAAGGCGCCGGTGATCATGGGTGTCTTCGGGCTCCTGGCGTTCATCCTGTTCGGGCTCCGGGGGACCTCCGGGGAGACCACGACCTTCGACCTGACCCTGGGTGGGGAGGCCATTGCCCTGCCCGACCTGGTCGTGCCCTCGCGGGCCTTCTCCCTGGTCATGGCCCTGATCTGCCTGGGGCTGGCAGGGCTGGCCGTCATGTGGGCCCGGCAGCGCAAGTCGGTGCCGGGGTGGGCCCTGGCGATCTACGGGATCGCGTTCGTCATGTCGTTCCTGTCCTTCATCGCGGCCGGGAAGACCGTCCCACTGACCGGCCTGCTGCAGGGCACGGTGCTCCTGAGCGTCCCGCTGATCTTCGGCGCACTGTCCGGTGTCCTGTGCGAGCGCGCCGGTGTGGTCAACATCGCCATCGAGGGCCAGCTGCTGGCCGGAGCCTTCCTGTCCGCGCTCGTCGGCTCACTGACCAACAGCCTGCTGGCTGGTCTGATCGCCGCGGTCGTCGCCGGTGTGGCGGTGAGCTGGATCCTGGCCGTGTTCGCGGTGAAGTACTTCGTCGACCAGGTGATCGTCGGCGTCGTGGTCAACACCCTCGTGCTCGGCGTGACCTCCTTCTTCTACACCTCGGTCATGACCGAGGACCCGGAGACGTACAACAGCCCCCCGGTCATGCAGCCGATCGCCATCCCCATCCTCAGCGACATCCCGGTGATCGGACCGGTGCTGTTCAACCAGTCGCTGATCGTGTACCTGATGTTCGTGATCGTGGGCCTGATCCAGGTCGCGCTGTTCCGGACCCGGTGGGGGCTGCGCGTACGGGCGGTCGGTGAGCACCCGAAGGCCGCTGACACCGTCGGCATCGACGTGAACCGGCTCCGCTTCCGCAACGTGCTCCTCGGCGGGGCCGTCTCCGGCCTCGGCGGTGCCTTCTTCACCCTGGCCTCCGTCGGGGCCTTCGGCAAGAACATGACGGCGGGCAAGGGCTTCATCGCCCTGGCGGCCATGATCTTCGGACGGTGGTCGCCGCTCGGTGCCGTCGGTGCGGCGCTCCTCTTCGGCTTCGCCGACCAGCTCCAGCAGGTCCTGAGCATCATCGGGACGCCCATCCCGAGCCAGTTCATGCTCATGGCGCCCTACCTGGCAACCCTGTTCGCCGTCGCCGGCCTGGCCGGCCGGTCACGCGCCCCGGCCGCTGACGGCATCCCGTACATCAAGTCGTGAGCGATCCAGGGGTGGACCCCGCCGGGATCGACTGGTCGGGCCTGCGCGCCGAGGCCGTCGCCGCGATGGCACACGCCTACGTGCCGTACTCGCACTTCCCGGTGGGGGTGGCCGGGCTGGTCGACGACGGCCGGGTGGTGTCCGGGTGCAACGTGGAGAACGCGTCGTACGGCCTGACCCTCTGCGCGGAGTGCTCGATGGTCTCCGCGCTGCACATGACCGGGGGAGGCCGGCTCGTGGCTGTCGTGTGCGTCGACCGGCACGGCGAGGACCTCATGCCGTGCGGTCGCTGCCGGCAGCTGCTCTGGGAGCACGGCGGGCCGACGTGCCTGGTGCACACCGGCAACGGGATCCTGCCCATGACCGCGGTCCTGCCCGACGCGTTCGACGTCGACGACCTGCGCGCACGCCGATAGCCTGTCGGCCATGACCCTGGACCTCGAGACCTGCCGCCGCGCGCCGAAGGTGCTGCTCCACGACCACCTGGACGGGGGCCTGCGCCCCGAGACGGTGGTGGAGCTCGCCGCCGCGACCGGGTACGACCAGCTGCCGACCACCGACCCGGTCGAGCTGGGGCGGTGGTTCCGGGAGTCGGCCGACTCCGGGTCGTTGGTGCGCTACCTGGAGACCTTCGCCCACACGGTGGGCGTGATGCAGACCGCCGACGCCCTGCGGCGGGTCGCCCGCGAGTGCGCGGAGGACCTGGCCGCCGACGGGGTCGTCTACGCCGAGGTGCGCTTCGCCCCGGAGCTGCACATCGAGGGTGGATTGACCCTCGAGGAGGTCATCGAGGCGGTGCTCGCCGGCTTCGTCGACGGTGAGCAGGCCACGGCGGACGCCGGCCGGCCGATCGTCATCCGGGCCCTGCTCATCGCCATGCGGACCGCAGCCCGCAGCACGGAGATCGCCCAACGGGTGGTCACCTACCGCGACGCCGGTGTCGTCGGGTTCGACATCGCCGGGGCGGAGGAGGGCTACCCACCCACCCGGCACCTCGACGCGTTCGAGTACCTGCGCCGGGAGAACGCCCACTTCACCATCCACGCCGGTGAGGCCTTCGGCCTGCCCAGCATCTGGGAGGCGATCCAGTGGTGCGGCGCCGAGCGGCTGGGCCACGGCGTGCACATCATGGACGACATCACCGTGGAGCCGGATGGCTCAGCTCGTCTCGGCGCGCTCGCCGCCTACATCCGCGACCGGCGCGTCCCCCTGGAGATGTGCCCCAGCTCGAACGTGCAGACCGGCGCCGCCCGGTCCATCGCCGAGCACCCGATCGGGCTGCTGCGCACCCTGGGCTTCCGGGTCACGGTGAACACCGACAACCGGCTCATGTCGAACACCTCGATGAGCAAGGAGATGCACCTGCTCTCCGAGGCGTTCGGCTACGGCCTGGCCGACCTGCAGTGGCTGACGGTCAACGCGATGAAGTCCTCGTTCCTGCCCTTCGACCAACGGCTGCGCATCATCAACGAGGTGATCAAGCCCGGGTACTCCGCCATGGCCCTCAGCGACATGATGATGGGCTGACGCCGCACCCGAGCACACCGCACCCGAGCACCGGCACCCTGCGGACTCCGGGTGCCGGGATCAGCGGTGGACCGGCGCTGCGTGGTGCCGGGCCAGGGCCTCGCGGGTCGCGCGGGCGTCCAACGGCCGGCACCCGGCAGCCACCGCGTGGTCGACCACGTCCTGTTCGACCCGGTACAGGTGCATGCCGCGGCGCAGGATCGTCCCCGGCGGCTTGCGCCGGTCCTTGAGGTCGCGGGCAGCCCGGCGGACCAGGTTCTTCCACCGGTCGCGCTGCACGACGATCGCGTCGAGGAGCAGTCCGCGCCGGGCCAGCTCGGCGACGAGCTCGGGGGCGAAGATCCCCTCGGCCACGAAGGCCTGCGAGCCCACGTCGACGGTGTGCGTGCCGACCGGTCCGTTGGCGGAGATGTCGTACACAGGGACCTCGGCGCGCCCCTCACGGCAGAGCTGCTCGAGTGCGTCGAGGGCGGCGTGGCGGTCCCAGCTGTCGGGGTGGTCCCAGTCGACGATGTCCAGCTCCGGGTGCCGCGGCAGGGTGGGGTCCGTCCCGGCCTTGTAGAAGTCGTCGAGGTACACCATCGGCACGCCCACGGCTCGCACGATCGTGGACTTCCCCGAGCCGCTGGGCCCCGCCAGCAGGATCACGCGTCGGTGGTCGGCGCCGTCCTCAGTACCCATCGCCCGCCGCAGCCGCCGGCTCCGCAGTTCCGTCCAGGCCGTCGAGCACCGCCCGCGTGCCGGACAGCCCCAGCCGCGTGGCCCCCGCGGCAACCATCTCCAGCGCCGCCGCCGCCGTCCGCACGCCGCCGCTGGCCTTCACGCCGAGGGTCGCCCCGACGGTGTTGGCCATCAGGGAGATCGCATGCGCTGAGGCGCCTCCCGCCGGGTGGAAGCCGGTGGAGGTCTTGACGAAGTCCGCGCCGGCCTCCTTGCAGACGATGCAGGCCCGCACGATCTCGTCGTCGGTGAGCGCGGCCGTCTCGAGGATGACCTTGAGCAGCACCCCGTCGGTCGCCGCCCGTACCGCGAGGACCTCCTTCTCGGTGACCCGCCACAGCCCGGCCTTGATCGCGCCCACGTCGACGACCATGTCGACCTCGCCGGCGCCATCGGAGACCGCCCGGGCCGCCTCGGCGGCCTTGATGTCGGCGTGATGCTTGCCGCTCGGGAAGCCCACGACCGTGCACGTGGCGATCTCCGGGGACAGCAACCCCGCGGCCAGGGGCAGGAACGACGGCGAGATGCACACCGAGAAGACGCCCAGGTCGTTGGCCTCGGCGCACAGCGCGGCGACGTCGTCCGGGGTCGCCTCAGGCTTGAGCAGCGTGTGGTCGACCATGCGGGCAAGTTCGGTGCGGGTGAGTGCCATGAGGGGCATTCTGGTCCCGCGGGACGGCCGCACGCCCGCCGGGGGTGCGGCGCCGGGCCGCGTGCTCGCCGGCCGCCGTGCGGCGCGTCACGGGGATCGCCGCCACGTCACCGATCCTCGCGAATCGAACGGAGATTCGTGGCGTTGCGCCGGTCCACGCATCGGCAGCACGTCGCTCAGGGAGATCCTGAACCCCCGCGCGGGATAGCGTCGCACCATGACTGCTGCTGCCCCCCTGCCCCTGGATGACCCCGCCGCCGCCGCGGCCCAGGCTGCCCGTGAACTGGCGGACCTGACCGGTGCACCCAGCCACGACCTGGCCCTCGTCCTGGGCTCGGGGTGGCTCCCCGCGGTGGACCTGCTCGGCGAGACGCTGGCGGAGTTCCCCTCCACCGACCTGCACGGGTTCGCCCCTCCGGCGGTGGCCGGGCATGCGGGGAAGATCCGCAGTGTCGCCACGCCGTCGGGAGGCCGGGCCCTGGTGTTCCTCGGGCGCACGCACTTCTACGAGGGCCGTGGCGTGGAGGCCGTGGTCCACGGGGTGCGCACCGCGGCTGCCGCCGGGTGCCGCACGATCGTGCTGACCAACGGGTGTGGCGGGCTGAACCCCGACTGGACGCCTGGAACCCCGGTCCTGATCAGCGACCACATCAACATGACGGGTGCCTCACCACTGCGTGGGGCCACGTTCATCGACCTCACCGACCTGTACTCCGCCCGGCTGCGGGCGCTGTGCAAGCAGATCGACCCGACTCTGGCCGAGGGTGTGTACCTGCAGTTCCGCGGGCCGCAGTACGAGACCCCGGCCGAGGTCCGCATGGCCGGTGTCCTCGGGGCCGACCTGGTCGGGATGTCCACCACCCTCGAGGCGATCGCCGCACGGGAGGCCGGGATGGAGATCCTGGGCCTCTCGCTGGTGACCAACCTCGCCGCCGGGATGACCGGGGAGGCGCTGAACCACGAGGAGGTCCTCGAGGCCGGGAAGATGGCCGCCGAGCGCATGGGTGGGCTGCTGGCGACCGTGGTGGGGCAGCTGTGACCCACGTGGACCCGCTGCTGCTGACGATGGCCGCGCAGTGGGCCGAGGCGGACCCGGACCCGGCGACCGCAGCCGAGCTCACCGACCGGATCACCGCCGCCGAGGCGGGCGACCCCGGGGCCGCGACGGAGCTGGCCGACGCCTTCGCCGGGACCCTGCAGTTCGGCACCGCCGGGCTGCGCGGCAAGCTCGGCCCGGGCCCCAACCGGATGAACCGGGTCGTGGTCTCGCGTGCTGCCGCAGGCTTGGCCCAGTACCTGCTGGACCAGGGCCGGGGTGGCACACCGGTGGTCATCGGCTTCGACGCCCGCCACAACTCCGACGTCTTCGCCCGGGACACCGCCGAGATCTTCGCCGGGGCCGGCTTCCGCGCCATGATCTGCCCCCGGCCGCTGCCCACGCCCGTGCTGGCCGGTGCGATCCTCACCTACGGGGCCTCGGCGGGTGTGGTCGTGACCGCGTCGCACAACCCGCCCCAGGACAACGGCTACAAGGTCTACCTCGGCGACGGATCGCAGATCGTCCCGCCCGCCGATGCGGGGATCGCGGCCTGCATCGAGGCCGTCGGGGCCGTGGCCGACATCCCGCGCAGCACCGACTACGCGACCCTCGACGAGGCTGTCGTCGACAGCTATCTGGCCCGGGTGTCCGGGCTCGCGCTGCCCGGTGGGCCGCGGGACATCTCGGTGGCCTACACCGCCATGCACGGGGTCGGCAGCCCGCTGATGAGGGCGGCCCTCACCGGCGCGGGCTTCCCCGCCCCCCTGGCGGTCGTCGCCCAGGACGAGCCGGACCCCGACTTCCCGACGGTGTCGTTCCCGAACCCGGAGGAGCCCGGGGCGATGGACCTCGCGATGGACCTCGCCGGTGCGTCGAACGTCGACCTGGTGCTGGCCAACGACCCGGACGCCGATCGGTGCGCCGTCGGGATCCCGGTGGCCGAGGGCGGTTTCCGGATGCTCACCGGCGACGAGGTGGGTGCCCTGCTCGGCTGGTGGATCCTGCAGCGGGGTGTGCGCGCGGGCACGCCGGTGACCGGGACCTACGCCAACTCGATCGTGAGCTCGCAGCTGCTCGGGGCGATCGCCCGCGACTCGGGACTGGGCTTCCGGGAGACCCTGACCGGGTTCAAGTGGATCTCCCGCGCCGCGGACGACCTCGCCTTCGGCTACGAGGAGGCCCTGGGCTACTGCGTGGACCCGACGGGCGTGCGGGACAAGGACGGCATCTCAGCCGGCCTGCTGGTGACCGAGATGGCGGCGGTGCTCAAGGCCGAGGGCCGCGGCGTGCAGGACGTCCTCGACGACCTGGCGACGGCGCACGGCGTGCACGCGACCAGCCAGGTCTCGTTGCGGTTCACCGACCTGTCGGCGATCCCGGCGCTGATGGCCTCGCTGCGCGCGCAGCCGCCGACCGGGTTCGGGGGGCTGGACGTGGTCGAGTCGATCGACCTGGAGGCCGGTTCGCCCGACCTGCCGCCGACCGATGGGCTGAAGTACATGCTGGGTGGCGCGCCGGGGATCGACGGGGCGCGCGTGATCATCCGCCCGAGTGGGACGGAGCCCAAGATCAAGGCCTACCTCGAGGTCCGGGCCCCGGTGGGTGCCGAGGGGGTCGCAGCGGCCAGGTCGGTGGCCGGCGAGCGGATCGCCGCAGTGGCCGAGGACGTCCGCGCGCGCCTGACGTCGTAGCGGGTCAGGCCGCAACTCGACGCCCCCTCCCGGTCCACAACCCGATGTGTCGGGCGGTCTGACAGGCGTTCCCCATTGACTTCTTGGCTCCTGCTAGGGAAGCCTTCCCTCAGTCAAGAGTCTTCGATGGACCCTTGCCGACTGAGGGAGCGTCACCCATGCGCAGGCCATCTCGCACCTTCGTGTTCGCTGCGGCTGCATCGGTGATCCTGACCGGGCTCATCGCCTCCCCAGTGGCGGCCGACGGTACCGCGCCGACCCTGCTCCTGGGTATGGCCCCCGTGCCGGGCTCCGATCAGGGACAGGTGGTGGAACTGTCGGCCGCCGACGAGGACGGCCTTGTGGTCCAGCTCTCGTGCGACAACGGTGTCCTGTCTCCTGCGTCGGTCACCGGCCTGCCTGCGGCCACCACCGGAACGTTCGGGCTGCTCGTGCCGTTCGACCTGGCGGTGACCTGCACCGCTGCGGACGACGACGGGAATGTGGCGGAGGCTGTTCTGGGGCCCTTCAGCCGGCCGGCGCCGCCGGCGCCGGTCATCGTGGTTGGCCTCCCCGAGCCGGACCCGACCCGTTGGTTCATCCCAGGGCCGGTTGTGGGTGAGTTGTATGTCTTCAATCCGAGCCCGAATGGGCCCGCCTCGGTGTCGGCCCTGTCGTGCACCGGGGCCGAGCTCGGGGACCTGGAGCCGGGCCTCCCGAGTGCTTCAGTATCGGCATCCCTCACCGTGACCTCGGAGGGGATCACCGAGGTGTCATGCACCGCTACCAACACAAACGGACGTCAGGCCACTGGCATCGCCACGGTCCGGATCGACGCGCCCACCGCCGGGGACCAGGATCCGGCGGACGGGATCGCTGATGCGCTCCAGCCGACGGAGATCGACGCCTTCGCGTTCCGCGACGCATCCACCGCGACCGAGACCCTTGGCCGGCTCGTGAATGCCAATGGGCTCAGTGGTCGGGTGACGGACGCGGCTGACCCCGGCACGGGTGTGCTGGTCACCGTTGACCCCGCGGGACCGGGACGCCCGGGACCCGGCCCCGTCGAGCTGGAGGCCTGCGGCTCTACGGTGCTGGTCCCCGCTGGGAGCGCGATCGAGTTCACGTGCGCCAGCATCATCGTCACCCCCCTGTCGGGGTCCGTCCAGGTTGTCCTCGACACGGGTGACCTGGTGACTGTGCGCGCCGGGTCCTCCGTCGAGATCGATGACACAGACCAGGGAGTGACCCTGACCGGGCTGTCCGGTGAGGACGGGGGTGTCAGCGTGACGACGTCGGGTGGTGAGACGATCCCAGTCCCAGTCACCGCCGGCGCGTTCAACTACCCCGACACGTCCCCGCCGACAGTGTCGGTGCAGGGTGCCACGGCGCCCGACGAGCTGCCCCTGCCCACCTACACGCTCGGCGCGGAACCCACCCTGACGTGCAGTGCCACTGACACCGGATCCGGCCTGGACGGTGGGTGCGAAGGCTCCCTCGCTGGAGGGAGGCCGAACGGAGTGGGCACCTTCACCTACACCGCCACCGCGCGGGACCGGGCCGGGAACCAGGCAACCGCCAGCTACCGGTACCGCGTCGTCTACCGGATGGACGGCTTCTTGCCTCCGATCAACGATCCCAGGGTCCTCCCCAACAGGCCGCAGAGCGTCTTCAAGGCCGGGTGGATCGTCCCGGTCATCTTCCAGATCAAGCGTGCCGACGGCAGCACCGTAGCCCCTGCTGAGCCTCCGAAGTGGATCAGTCCGATCAAGGGCGGGCCACTCACGGGAGCCCCGAACGAGCCCGAGCCCGATGCGACGGCCACCACAGGAGATACGTTCAAGCGGCTCGGCGGCCTCTGGTACTACAACTGGCGGACGAAGGGACTCGTCGGCGGGTCCAGCTACAGGATCGGGGTGGCACTCGACGATGGCACCGTTCGCACAGTCGTCGTCGGGCTGAGGTAGGAGTTCGCCGGAGTAGCCTGCGCGCAGGAGGTGCCCATGGACGAGACGACGCAGGCCCCGAACATCGGACGAGGAGTCCTCCAGGCGATCTTCGCGGTGTTCCTCGGGCTGATGATCACGGCGGTCGTCGGCGTCGGGGTGTACACGTTCCACCCGAACCCGGGTGAGGGGACGCAGGAGCAGGTCCAGGCGCTGTACGACCAGCGTGCGGCCATCGACGGCTGCAGCGGCCCGAGCCCCGGGAAGTGCCGGTCCTGGGACGAGCTCACGGCCGCCGAGCGATCCCGGGCTGAGGCGATCGACGCGCAGGTCGCCACCCTCCAGCGAGCCGCGGAGGAGCAGTCCAGCCAGTGGCGGATGAGCACCAGCGTGATCCTCATCGTCATCGCCACGCTGTTGATGGCGGTGGCCCTGGCCCTGGGGGACGCGGTGGCCGTGCTGAGCAACGGCATCCTGCTCGGCGGCCTGTTCACGATGCTCTACGGGGTCGGCTGGGGGCTGGCCTCGGGCAACTCGGTCACGCGGTTCGCGGTGCTGGTGGCGGCCCTGGTGGTGTCCCTGGCCCTCGGGTACCTCAAGTTCGTCCGGGGTCGCAGGCCGTCGGGCTCAACGCAGTCTCCCGCCACCGCTGCTCCGACGGCCGCCCCGGCCGTCGTCGGCACATCCGCCGAGGTGGCCGAGCTCAGCACCCGGGTGGAGGCCCTGGAGCGCCGGCTTGCCGCCGCCGCCCAGGGGCTCAGCGGCCAGCAGGATCCCGCTACTGGCAGGGGCGCTTCATGAGGTCCATGACGTAGTCGTCGGGTGCCCCTGCCGCCCGGGCGGCCTCGGCCATGATCCCCAGGTAGCGGGCCGACGGCAGGCCGCCCTCGTAGGAGTCCACAACGTAGAGCCAGGCCATCTCGTCGCCGTCCAGGGTCTGGACGCGCACGTGCAGCTTGCGGTGGATCCCCAGGTCCGAGCCCTCCCAGCGGTCGAGCAGGGGCTCATCCTCCGGTGCGATGTCGTAGAGCATCACGAACACGCTGTGTCCCGGGTCCTCGACGACCGTGGCCAGGGCCCCGTCCCACCCGAGGTCCTCACCGCCGAACGTCAACCGCCAGTCGATCAGCCAGCCGGGTCCGTGCACGGGCGAGTGCGGTGCCCGCTCGGCCATCTGCTGGGGGTCGAGGTTCGACCCGTACGCCGCGTAGAGGACCACGTCGCACAGAGTAGTGGTGCCGCCGGTCCCCGCGGAAGATCAGCGCGGCGTCACATGGGCAGGAACGCGGGCTCACCGGGCAGGCACGAGTACAGCACCAGGTCGTGGCGGCCGTCAGCGCGGACCTGGGCCCCGCGCGCCACCCCCTCCCGGACGAACCCCGCGCGCTCAAGGGCGCGCTGCTCGGCGACATTGGCCACATCTGTCGAGGCCTGGACCCGATGGATCCCACCCCGGTGCAACGCGGCCGCGAGAAGCGACTGCGCGACGGTCCCGATGCCCCGCCCGCGCACGTCGGCATGCAGGGACACCCCGATGCTGATCGCCCGGGAGCCGAGGTTGGGCCCGTGCAGCTCGCTGTGCCAGCTCATGTCGCCCACCGGCACCCACGGCTCGTCAGCGCCCCCGCGGGGTCGGATCTCGACCATGGCCCGGTCGTGCCAGTCCTCCTCGAAGTGGATGTCGTACACGCCCCAGTCGTCGTACTCGCTGGAGGAGTCGGGTCGCGCCTCACCCGCCACGAGTCTGCGGATGCCCACCAGGTCCCCGGCGGGGGTGTGCGCCCGGACCGGCAGGGTGATCTGGGGCAGGGGCGGCTCGACGGCCATGGCTCCTCCGGGAGGGTGGGGTCGGTGGGGTTCGGTGGCGGGGTTGGGCCCGCCGCGGGCGGTGGGCCCGAGGGGGGTACGGATCCAGCGGGCACGGCATCGAGTGGTGCGGCGCGCCGGCAGTGCGGCGTGCCCCGATCCCGCCCGGGCCGTGGGGGCCATGATCCTGCCATGCCCGAGCCCTGCGGGAGGTCCGGGGACCTCACGTGGGGCGCCGTCGCGATCGGGTCGGTCCCCGGCGCGCGCAGGGCTGCCCATGCGCGATGATCAGCCCCATGACTTCGGTGGCGATCGTCGGCGGCGGGCCGGGCGGGTACGAGGCGGCCCTCGTCGCCGCGCAGATGGGTGCTGAGGTCACGCTGGTCGACTCCGACGGGATCGGCGGGTCGGCGGTGCTCACCGACTGCGTGCCCAGCAAGGCCCTGCTCGCGGTGGCTGAGTCGGCGACGCAGGTCCGCGAGAGCGAGGCGCTCGGGATCACCGGGGCGGCCGGTGCCGTCGGCGTGGACCTCGCAGCCGTCAACGCACGCATCCGCGACCTCGCCAGCGCCCAGAGCGCCGACACCGCCGAGCGGTGCCAGCGCGCGGGCGTCCGGCTGGTGGCGGGGCGCGGACGCCTCGATGGCCCGGGCGCCGTCGTGGCCGACCTGGCGTCCGGGGGCAGCGAGCGGATCGATGCGGACGCGATCCTGCTGGCCACCGGCGCCCGTCCCCGGGTGATGGACAGCGCCCTGCCCGACGGGGAGCGGATCCTGACCTGGGAGCAGGTCTACGCCCTGGACCGGGCACCCGAGCGACTGGTCGTCGTCGGCTCGGGTGTCACCGGGGCGGAGTTCGCCTGCGCCTACCAGGCACTGGGTTCCGAGGTCGTGCTGGTCTCCAGCCGGGAGCACGTCCTGCCCGGCGAGGACCCCGACGCCGCACAGGTCCTGGAGGACGTCTTCGAGCGGCGTGGCATGACCGTGCTGCGCCGCTCCCGGGCCCAGTCCGCGGTCCGCACCGGCGACGGGGTGCTGGTCACCCTTGCCGATGGGCGCACCGTTGAGGGCTCGCACTGCCTGATGGCGGTGGGCTCGGTGCCGAACACCGAGGACCTGGGCCTGGCCGGGGCTGGCGTCCGCACCACGCCCTCCGGGCACGTCGAGGTCGACCGGGTCTCGCGGACCTCGGCCCGCGGTGTGTATGCCGCCGGTGACTGCACGGGGGTGCTGCTGCTGGCCTCCGTCGCGGCGATGCAGGGCCGGATCGCCATGTGGCACGCGCTCGGCGGGGCGGTCGCACCCCTGGACCTGCGGACGGTGAGCTCCACGGTCTTCACCGACCCGGAGATCGCCACGGTCGGCTACACCCAGGCCGACCTCGATGCCGGACGGGTCAACGGTGAGGTGGTGAGCCTGCCGCTGGCCACGAACGCCCGGGCCAAGATGCAGGGGATCACCGACGGCTTCGTGAAGGTGATCTGCCGGCGCGGTACACGGATCGTGATGGGTGGTGTGGTGGTCGCTCCGCACGCCTCGGAGCTCATCTTCGCCCTGGCCCTGGCCGTCGAGCAGCGGCTGACGGTCGAGGAGGTGGCGGCCACGTTCACCGTGTACCCGTCCCTGACCGGGTCGATCGCCGAGGCGGCCCGGCAGCTGCGCGCATTCGACTGAGGGGGCGGACATGGCTGGGGAGACCGCGGAGGCGGGAGCATCGAGGGCTGGCCGCACGGGCGCGGGTCCCGGTGGCGAGGAGCTCGCGCAGCCCGGCGCCGGCCTGGGGCTGGCAACGGCGCCGAACCTGCGCGACGTCGGTGGGTGGCCGACCCGTGACGGTGCTCGCGTGGTCCGTGGTGTGCTCTACCGATCCACCGACCTGTCCCGGCTGGCCGGGTCGGACGTCCCAGCGCTGGCGGGCCTCGGGATCCGGTCGGTGTACGACCTGCGTACCGAGGGCGAGCGGGACGCGGCCCCCGACGTCCTCCCGCCGGGGGCCGCCTACCACCCCCTCGACGTCCTGGCCGACTCGACGATGGCCGTGCCGGCGAGCCTCATGGCCCTGCTGGCCGACCCTCCGGCGGCAACCGAGGCGTTGATCGGGACGCGGGTGCGGGGCCTGTTCGACGTCGCCTACCGCGAGATGGTCGGCCTGCCCAGTGCACTGGCCGGGTACCGCGCGATGTTCACCGATCTCGCCGATGCGGCGGGTCGTCCAGCTCTGGTCCACTGCACGGCCGGCAAGGACCGCACCGGCTGGGCCGTTGCCGCCCTGCTCGGGCTCCTCGGAGTCTCCGACGACGACGTGCTGGCCGAGTACCTTCGAACCAACGACCTGCTGCTCCCTGCGCTGGAGCCGATGCTCGCCCAGTTCCGCGACGCCGGTGGCGACCCCTCGGTCCTCGTCCCCGTGCTCGGTGTCGACCCGGCCTACCTCGCCGCCGGTCTCGACGAGATGACCCGCAGGTTCGGCTCGATCGAGGGGTACTTCTCCACCGGGCTGGGGTTGGACGTACGAACGATCGATCGCCTGCGGCAGGTGTTCACCACGACGGCGCCGGCGTCGAGCGGTCCCGCTACAGCCGTGCAGACCTGACTCCGCAGGTGCCCCCGATTGCGCGCGGCCCCGGACTGCACCGCCCCCGACCTGGTGGGCCACCCGGGGCAGCCCGATCCGGGCGACGCTGCTCGCAGGTCGAGCCCTCCACCCGACCTCGCGCCCGTTCTGGTCGAACAGTCGCTGCCAGGATGCCCGCAGAGGGCTGCGGGGACGTCCTCGCGTTCGTTCGCGTTGAACCCAGCCCAAGCGGCGGCTCCCTTTCCACCTGAACGGGCGCGAGGTCGGCCGTTCGAGTGGGCGACCGGCGGCTTATCGACCGGAATGGGCGCGAAGTGCGGCACCGGGGCCGAGCCGGGCGGGTGGGGGCCCCCGCGGGGGAGGGCCTCCGGCGGGGGCCTCCGGCGGGTGAGGGCCTCCGGCGGGTGGGGAGTCCGGCGGGTCGGGCAGCCGCGCGGGTGAGGCCTGCGGCCGGTGGACCCCATAGCCTCGGGGGAGGAGGTCGGCCATGCCCGGGACAAGGCGATGAGCGACCCGGTCCGCGTTCGGATGCGGGTCACGGGTGTGGTGCAGGGCGTGGGCTTCCGGCCCTTCGTCCACCACCTGGCTGGTGAGCTCGGCCTGTCGGGCTTCGTGGGCAACGATGCTGATGGGGTGGTCCTCGAGGTGCAGGGCGCGGCGGGCGACGTGGCCGAGCTTGGGCGACGGCTCGTCGAGCAGGCGCCGGCGCTGGCGGTCGTGGACCGGGTGGTGGTCGAGACGCTGGAGCCGGTCGGGCTCGATGCGGACACCGGCCGCCACGCTGCGCCTGGGCCGGTAGGGGCGCCGGGTGGGGGGCCGGCCTTCGTGATCGTCGCCAGCGGCACCGGCCAGGGAGCCACGTCCATCCCACCGGACACCGCGGTGTGCGCCGAGTGCCTGGCGGAGATGCGTGACCCGGCCGATCGTCGCCACGGGTACCCGTTCATCACCTGCACGAACTGCGGGCCGCGCTACACGATCACCACCGGACTGCCCTACGACCGGGCCAACACGACCATGGCCGGCTTCGCGCTCTGCCCGGCCTGCCTGGCTGAGTACACCGACCCCACCAGCCGGCGCTTCCACGCCCAGCCCACCGCCTGCCGGGAGTGTGGGCCGGCGCTGTCGATGCCGGTGGCCGAGGTGGTCACCGCCCTGCGGGCGGGGCGGATCGTGGCGATCAAGGGGATCGGGGGCTACCACCTGGCGTGCGATGCCCGGGACCCAGCAGCCGTCCGGACGCTGCGCCGCCGCAAGGAGCGCGGCGCCAAGCCGTTCGCGCTGATGGCGGCCACGCTCGGTGCCGTGGGCGGTGTCGCGCTGGTCGACGCCGCGGCCGAGATGCTGCTGACCTCCCCGGCCCGGCCGATCGTGATCCTCCCGGCGCGCGACGGGTCACTCGCCGCCGAGGTGGCACCCCGGACCGGAACCCTCGGGGTGATGCTCCCCTATGCGCCGCTGCACCACCTGCTCTTCGACGCCGGTGCCCCGGACCTGCTCGTGATGACCAGCGGGAACCTCGCCGACGAGCCGATCTGCATCGACCCGGACGAGGCCGAGGAACGCCTGGCCGGCCTCGCTGACGTCTTCGTCCACCACGACCGGCCCATCCACGTCGCCTGTGATGACTCCGTGACCCGCGTCGTGGCCGGTGCACCGCTGCCGGTGCGGCGCAGCCGGGGGTACACCCCGCTCCCGCTGTCGATCCCGGTGGCCGGTCCCTCGATGGTGGCCGTCGGGGGGGAGCTGAAGAGCACTGTGTGCGTGGCCCGCGGTGCCACGGCGTGGCTCAGCCAGCACATCGGGGACACAGCCAGCCTGGAGACGCTGGCGATGCTCGAGCGCACTGTCCGGACCCTGTGCGCCCTGCAGCAAGTGACCCCCGAGGTGATCGTCTCCGACGCGCACCCGGGCTACCTGTCCCGGCGTTGGGCCGCCGAGCAGGCGGCAGCCCGCGGGGTCGAGCATGTGCTGGTCGGTCATCACCACGCGCACCTGGCCTCGCTGCTGGCGGAGCACCGGGTGGCCCCCGACGAGCCGGTCCTGGGCCTCGTCCTCGACGGGACCGGGTACGGCGCCGACGGCACGATCTGGGGTGGCGAGCTGCTCCTGGGCAGCTACGCCGCAGTCGAGCGGGTCGGCCACCTGCGCCCGGTCTCCCTTCCCGGCGGGGACGCGGCCATCCAGCATCCGGCGAGGACCGCGGCAGCGCACCTGCACGCGGCCGGACTCAACTGGGAGGGCACGGCCAGCGCGGCGGCCAGCACCCCGGAGCAGGGAGCGGTCCTCGCCCAGATGCTCGCCACCGGATCGCACTGCACGCCCACGACCAGCATGGGGCGGCTCTTCGACGCCATCGCCTCGTTGCTCGACGTGCGTCACGAGGTGGCCTACGAGGCGCAGGCAGCCATCGAGCTCGAGGCCCTGGCCGCGGGAACCACCGACGAGGCCCCCGGATGGCGGGCGGGCAGCTCGTCCGGGTCTGACGTGCGCACCACCGATCAGGGCAACGTCCTCATCGACCCGTCCGGCTGGATCGCCCGTGCGGTGGCCGATCACGCCGCCGGCATCGACCCGGCCCGGTCCGCCCGGGCCTTCCACCTGGCGCTGGCCGAGGCCCTCACCGAGGCCGCCCTGCTCGTGCGCGAGCGGCGGGGCGTCACCACAGTCGGTCTGACGGGTGGGGTGTTCGCCAATGCCGTGCTCTCCACGGCTTGTCAGGTGTCGCTGCGCCGGGCAGGCTTGACCGTGCTGGTGCACCGCGTGGTGCCGCCCAACGACGGCGGCCTCGCGCTGGGCCAGGCCGCTGTTGCCGCGGCCCGGCTCGCCCGCTGACTGCCCGGAGGAGGCCGACCGTGTGTCTGGGGATCCCCGGCAGGGTCGAGACCGTGTGGGAGGTCCACGGCATGCCGATGGCCACCGTCGACTTCGGCGGGATCCGCAAGGAGGTCTGCCTGGCCTACGTCCCCGAGGTCGGGGTCGGCGACTACACCATCGTGCATGTCGGCTTCGCCCTGACGAAGCTGGACGAGGCCTCGGCCCTGGAGACCCTGGAGCTGATGCGCAGCGTCGGGATGCTGGCTGCCGAGCTCGCGCCCGGCGCGGAGCTCGAGGCCCCCGGCGATCCTGAGCCCGGGAGGCAGCGGTGAAGTACCTCGACGAGTTCGGCGACCCGGAGCTCGCGCGCCGGCTGCTCGACGACATCGCCGCTACGGTCACCCGCCCGTGGGCCCTGATGGAGGTGTGCGGCGGGCAGACCCACACGATCGTGCGCAACGGCATCGACCAGCTGCTGCCCGAGGGTGTGGAGATGATCCACGGTCCCGGCTGCCCGGTCTGCGTCACGCCGCTGGAGACGATCGACCGTGCGCTGGCCATCGCGGCCACACCGGGGGTCATCTTCTGCTCCTTCGGCGACATGATCCGGGTGCCCGGCTCCGACGGGGACCTGTTCCGGGTCAAGAGCGCCGGTGGTGACGTGCGCATCGTGTACTCGCCCCTGGACGCCGTCCGAATCGCTGCGGACAACCCGGACAAGCAGGTGGTGTTCTTCGGCATCGGCTTCGAGACCACCGCCCCGGCCAACGCGATGACCGTGCAGGTCGCCCGGCAGCGGGGGATCAGCAACTTCTCGATGCTCGTATCGCATGTGCTCGTGCCCCCGGCGATCACCGCGATCATGGAGTCGCCCTCGTGCCGGGTCCAGGGGTTCCTGGCCGCTGGGCACGTGTGCACCGTGATGGGCATGACCCAGTACGAGCCGCTGGTGGCGAAGTACAACGTGCCGATCGTGGTGACCGGGTTCGAGCCGCTGGACGTGCTCGAGGGCATCCGGCGCACCGTCCGCCAGCTCGAGGAGGGCCGCGCCGAGCTGGAGAACGCCTACCCCCGCGCCGTCGCCCCGGCCGGCAACCCGGCGGCCCAGGCGGTGATCGGTGACGTGTTCGAGATCTGCGACCGATCGTGGCGCGGCATCGGGGTGATCCCGCAGTCGGGGTGGCGCCTGGCGCCGGCGTACGCCGACTTCGACGCCGAGGCGCGGTTCGACGTCGCGGGCATCATCACGACCGAGTCCCAGCTGTGCCGGGCCGGCGAGGTGCTGCAGGGCCTGATCAAGCCGGTCCAGTGCGCGGCGTTCGGCACGACGTGCACGCCCCGCTCGCCGTTGGGTGCGCCCATGGTCTCCAGCGAGGGTGCGTGCGCCGCCTACTACCAGTTCCGCCGGCTGGAGCAGCCGGCATGAGTGAGCCCCTGGACATCGCCTCGTGGTCGTGCCCGGTGCCGCTGCGCGACCACCCGAACGTCGTGATGGGCCACGGCGGCGGGGGTCGGCTGTCTGCCGAGCTCATCGAGCACCTGTTCCTCCCGGCCTTCGACCGGACCCCCCTGGCCGACGTGCTCACCCAGCTCGGCGACGCCGCTGTCCTGGACCTGCCGGGCGCCGAGCGAGGCACCCGCCTGGCGTTCACGACCGACTCCTACGTCGTGCGCCCCCGGTTCTTCCCCGGGGGCAACATCGGCGACCTCGCGGTCAACGGGACCGTCAACGACCTGGCCGTCAGCGGTGCGGTGCCCCTGGCCCTGTCCGTCGGGGCGATCCTCGAGGAGGGCATGGCCCTCGACGAGCTGGGCATCATCGCGCAGACCATGGGCGCGGCTGCCCGTGCCGCTGGGGTCTCGATCGTCACCGGCGACACGAAGGTCGTCGACTCGGGGCATGGTGACGGGCTGTACCTGAACACCGCCGGGATCGGCCTGGTCCCCGCCGGACCGGACCTGGGTCCCGCGCAGGTGCGCCCGGGTGACGCTGTGCTGGTCTCCGGTCCGATCGGCATGCACGGGATCGCCGTGCTCAGCGTCCGCGACGGCCTGGAGTTCGGTGCCGACCTGGTCACCGACTCCGCGCCGCTGACCCCGGTCACCCGGGCGCTGCTCGACGCGGGCGTGGGTGTGTCGATGATGCGCGACCCCACCCGCGGCGGGGTGGCCGCGACCCTCAACGAGATCGCCCATGCCAGCGGCACCGGGATCGAGATCGTGGAGCGGGACGTGCCCGTTCCCGACACCGTCCGCGCGGCCTGCGGCATGCTCGGCCTGGACCCCCTGTACATCGCCAACGAGGGCAAGGTCGTGGTGTTCGTGCGTGAGGTCGACGCCGAGCGGGCGCTGGAGCTGATGCGTGACACCGAGGTGGGCCGTGGCGCGACCCGGATCGGCACCGTCACCGCGGAGCACCCCGGGGTGGTGGTCGCCCGGACGGGCATCGGGGGGACCCGGGTGGTCGACCTCCCGCTGGCTGAGCAACTGCCGCGCATCTGCTGATAGGACTGGCATCGGGGGGTACCCGACCCGGAGGTGGAGCATGTGTCGCTGGATGGCCTACTCGGGATCACCGATCCCCGTCTCGGAGCTGCTGCTCGAGCCGGAGCACTCACTGATCGACCAGAGCCTGCACTCCACGATGGGGGCCACGACCACCAACGGGGACGGCTTCGGCCTGGGCTGGTACGGCGTGGGCGACACCCCGGGGGTGTTCCACAGCATGGAGCCGGCCTGGAACGACCGGAACCTCGCAGACCTCTCGCGGCACCTGATCTCCCCGCTGGTGTTCGCCCACGTGCGGGCCTCCACCGGGGGAGCGATCCAGCAGACCAACTGCCACCCCTTCCGGTACCAGAACTGGTTGTGGATGCACAACGGCCTGATCCGCGAGTTCAGCGCCGTGAAGCGTGACCTCGCCTTCGCGGTGGACCCGTCGCTGTATCCCATGATCGAGGGTTCGACGGACTCCGAGCTGTTCTTCTACCTGGCCCTGACCATGGGCCTGCAGGACGACCCCCTGACCGCCGTCGAGCGGGCTGTGGGCTTCATCGAGGACACCGGGCACGCCCATGGGGTGGCCGACCCCATCCAGATGACGGTCGCCACCACGGACGGGACCAGCATCTGGGCCTTCCGCTACTCCAGCGAGGGTGTGTCCCGTTCGCTGTTCCACAGCACGAACATCGCGATGCTCCGCGAGATGTACCCGGACAACCCACGCCTGCACATGGTGTCCGAGGAGACCCGCCTGATCGTCTCCGAGCCACTCGGCGACCTGCCGGGAGCCTGGCGCGAGGTCCCCGAGTCCTCCTGCGGGGTCGTGCAGCCCGGCCAGGACGAGATCCGCCCGTTCGCGCCCGTGCGCGGGTAGCCGGCCCACCTGGCCCCCGCCCGGGGGCCAGGTGACCTCTCAGGCGTCCTTGATCTCGCAGAGCACCGTGCCGGTGGGCACGGTCGCGCCGACCTCCGCGGTCAGGGCGGTGATCACGCCGGCCTTGTGGGCGTTCAGCGGCTGCTCCATCTTCATCGCCTCGAGGACCACGATCAGGTCGCCGGCAGCGACCTCCTGGCCCTCCTCGACCGCGATCTTGACGATGGTCCCCTGCATGGGTGCTGCCAGCGAGTCGCCCGTGGCGCCGCCGCCGGCCTTCTTGCCGCCCCGCTTCGGCGCCGCCTTCTTGGCTGAGCCACCACCGCCGCCACCGACTGAGAAGCCCTCCGGCAGGCTCACCTCGACCCGCTTGCCACCGACCTCGACGACCACGGCAGTGCGGCCCTCGGGCTCGTGCAGCTCGCCGGTTCCGCCGGTGTGGGCGGGGATGTCGTTGACGAACTCGGTCTCGATCCAGCGGGTGTGCACGGTGAAGGCCTGGTCGGGATCGGCCGGGGCGAACGCCGGGTCGGCGACCACCTTGCGGTGGAAGGTGATCGCGGTGGCGATCCCCTCGACCTCGAACTCCGCCAACGCCCGGCGGGAGCGCTCGATGGCCTGCCTGCGGTCGTGGCCGGTGACGATGAGCTTGGCGAGCAGCGAGTCGAAGTTCCCGCCGATCTCGTCGCCCTGCTGGAAGCCGCCGTCGACGCGGATCCCGGGGCCGGACGGTGGGTGCCAGACGGTCAGGGCGCCGGGGGCGGGCAGGAAGTTGCGCCCCGGGTCCTCCCCGTTGATCCGGAACTCGATGGAGTGCCCACGCAGGGGCGGGTCGTCGTAGCCGAGCTCCTCACCGTCAGCGATCCGGAACTGCTCGCGGACCAGGTCGATGCCCGAGACCTCCTCGGACACCGGGTGCTCGACCTGCAGGCGGGTGTTGACCTCCAGGAAGGAGATGGTCCCGTCCTTGCCGACCAGGAACTCGACGGTGCCGGCGCCGTAGTAGCCGGCCTCCCGGACGATCGCCTTGCTCGAGGAGTACAGCCGCTCGACCTGCTCCTCGGTGAGGAATGGCGCGGGCGCCTCCTCCACGAGCTTCTGGTGGCGGCGCTGCAGCGAGCAGTCGCGGGTGGACACGACCACCACGTTGCCGTGCTTGTCGGCGAGCACCTGGGTCTCGACGTGCCGTGGGCTGTCGAGGTACTGCTCGACGAAGCACTCGCCACGACCGAAGGCGGCAACCGCCTCACGCACGGCGGAGTCGTACAGCTCGGGGATCTCCTCCATGGTGCGCGCGACCTTCAGGCCACGACCGCCGCCGCCGAAGGCCGCCTTGATGGCGATCGGCAGCCCGACCTCCTCGGCGAACGCCACGACCTCGTCGGCGCCGGTCACCGGGTCGGCAGTGCCGCGCACCTGGGGGGCGCCGGCGCGGGCGGCGATGTGCCGGGCGGACACCTTGTCGCCCAGGTCGCGGATGGCCTCAGGGGGTGGACCGATCCAGATGAGTCCGGCGTCGATCACCGCTTGGGCGAAGTCGGCGTTCTCGGACAGGAAACCGTAGCCGGGGTGCACGGCGTCGGCTCCGCTGCGGCGGGCCACGTCGAGCAGCTTGTCGAACACCAGGTAGGACTCCACGGCCGTCGTGCCGCCCAGGGCGTAGGCCTCGTCGGCGGCCTTCACGTGCAGTGCGTCGCGGTCCGGGTCGGCGTACACCGCCACCGAGGCGATGCCGGCATCGTGGCACGCACGGGCCACCCGGATCGCGATCTCACCGCGGTTGGCGATCAGTACCTTCTTCATTCCCGCACCCCTCATGCCTGCTCCGGGGCCCGAAACCGGGCGACTCGTCAGCCATCCTACGGAGGTGGTGCCGGTGATCCTGCGGCCACCCGTCAGGCTGTGGTCCAGAGGTCCGTCCAGCGCACGGCGAGCTCGCCGAGGAGGGCCCGCAGCGTGGGCAGCGCCAACCCGATCACGTTCGAGTGATCGCCATCGACCCCGTCGATGAAAGGCCCTCCGAGGCCGTCGATCGTGCACGACCCGGCCACCGCCAGCGGCTCGCCGGAGGCGATGTAGGCCTCGAGCTCGACCGGGTCGGGGCGGCCGAACCGGATGGTGGTGGACACTGCCCGTTCCAGCAGGCGGCCGCTGTCGAGGTCGATCACCGCGTGGCCGGTGACCAGCACGCCGGTCCGGCCGGACATGGCAGCCCAGCGGTCGCGGACCTCCTGGGCCATGCGGGCCTTCCCGAGCACCTGGCCGTCGAGGTCGAGCATCGAGTCCGCGCCCACGACCAGCACCCGGGTGCCCGTCGGCACGCCTGGCACCTCCCCGGCCAGGACCTGGGCGGCGACGTCGCGGGCCTTGGCGGTGGCCAGGAGCTGGGTCAGGGCAGGGGGGTCGGACGTGAGGTCCCCGGCTGCGGCGATCAGGGCGTCCTCGTCGACCCGGCTGGGCCAGACGACCGGGGTGATCCCGGCGGCCCGCAACAGCGTGGCCCGGGCGGGGGAGGCCGACCCCAGGACCAGCACCGGCAGACGGGCCCCCGGGGCGCCCGTGGCGCCGGCTGGGTCAGCCACGGGCCACACGCGAGCGCAGGGCGCCCGACGTCCGGGCGCGCAGGCCCCGTCCCGGCGCCACCAGGACCCGGCCCCCCGGGGAGGGCAGCAGCGTCACCGTTCCCCGCGGGCAGGTCAGGTGCATCGGCGAGCGCCGGCCGTGCGTCCACAGCCCACCGATCGGGACGAGCAGGCCACGGAACCCGACGTGCAGCGACAGGGCGCCGCGGGCCAGGTCGGTGGTGGCCACGAGGGGGTCGGTCTCGATGACCCCGGCGACCGGGGCGGTCCAGTCCAGGCCCTCGACCGTCGGCTCGGCGGTGTAGTGCAGCAGCCCGACCGTGCGGGAGAACCCGCCGACGTCGGCGACGCAGATCGCCGGCTGCGAGTCGTCACCGGGTGCGATGTTGCTGGCCCGCAGCACACCGGTGAAGGTCGCACCCTCGGCTGTGGCGCGCAGGTTGGACCAGTCGATGTCCACCACCCAGTCCAGGGCGTCGGTGATGTCGCTGGGTGCCCCGTCCGCCCCGATCCGCACGAGCAGCCGGCCGTCGACGTTGGTCGCCATGAGCAGCTCCCGCCGTGGGCTGACCCACACCGTGCCGTCAGGGTGGCGTTCGAGGGTGGCGTTGCCGACCCGGGCAGCGATGATCCGGGTCTCGAAGGCGGTCGTGAGCAGTGGGACCGTCTCGGTCCCGTCGGTGAACTCGACCCGGAACGGGCCCGTCTCGGTGGCCGCGAAGGCCAGGGCGTTGGAACGGACCTGGACGATGACATCGCGGGTTGGTCCCGCCGCGTGCGGGTGGACCGGCAGGTCCTCGTCCTCGACGTCCTCGACCCCGCTGACCGGTGGCGGGTCGACCAGCCAACCGGCCGGCTCCGCGAGCCCGGGCAGCTCGCACGTCCAGGCCGTCAGGCCGGTGGCGGAGTCGGCCAGGATGCCGGGCAGGCGCAGCACCCGGGTCGTGGTCGCCAGCGACTCCACCAGGATGCTGGGTGAGCGACGGTCGCAGGCCCGCTCGGCGACCTCCGCCGCCAGCGCCCGCCAGCGGGACCAGACCGACGTCGGATCGGTTCGGCGCAGGGCCGCCGAGGCGGCGGCGCGGACCACGCCGGGATCGGCCGCAGATGGCTCGCCGACGCCCACCTGCACCCGGATCGCGGCGGCCAGGGCCCCGACGTCGCCCGCGGGAACGAGCATCCCGGCCCCGGGTGTGCGTAGCAGCTCGTCGGGCCCGTAGCGGACGTCGTAGGCCACGACCGGGACGCCCACGGCCAATGACCGGAGGATCGGCAGGGGGTAGGACTCCCGACGGCCGGCCCAGACCGTGACCGTGGCGCCGTCGAACGGGGCGTAATCATCGCCGGTGGGAGCCATCAGGCGAACCCGGCCGGCCAGCCCCAGCTCCTCGGCGAGGGCGAGCAGCGCCCCACCCTCCTCGCCCTCGCCGACCAGGTCCAGGACCAGGTTCGGGTCAGCGGTCAGCGTCGCAGCGGCCGCACGCACCACGTCGTGGTGTCCTCCCGCGGGCTCCAGCGGCCCGACCGAGACGATCCGGCGGGCAGCCTCCGAGTGCGCGCCGGACCCCCGGGACGGGGCCTCGGCGTTCCCCGCCGCGGTCACGGGGGCCTCGGGTCGGGCGACCGCGGGCGGGATCACCAGCACCGGCGTCGCCGTCCCGAACCGGGTCCGCAGGTCCGCGGCCTGGGCCTCGGTCGGCACCACCAGGGCATCGAAGGCGTCCTGCTGGTCGGCGAACCTCTCGGCGAACCGGGGGGTCATGGCCGCGAGGGCCGGGTCCTTGCCCGGCTCCGCGGCGCCCAGGTGGTTCAGGTGGATGCCGGCGACCCGGGCGACCAGGGGGTTGCTCATCGCGCCCAGGTAGGGGTAGGCCGCCGGGGAGTCCGCGAACACCACCGCCCCGGGGATCTGGGCGGTCAGCCAGTCCAGCCAGTCGCCGACCCGGGGGTCGATCGAGCCGCCCGGCGGCAGCGGTCCGTACCACGAGGGCCGGACCCGTCGGTCGCGCAGGGCGTAGTGGTGAAGGCCGGTGTCGGCGGGGAACCGCCCATCGTCGACCATCCTGCGGACCGTGCGCTGGAGTGCGGCGTCCCTGTTGATGAGGACGGCGTGCGTGGCCCACCCGGCCCCGGCGAAGGCCCGCAGCCGGGCCAGCCAGAACTGGGTCAGCCGCCCGCCGTCGGCCTTCAACTCGTTGAAGACGAACACAGCCGTCGGCCGACCATCGGCGAAGGGCCGCTCGGAGATCACGACCCGCAGCCTAATGGCCGGGCGCCGAGCACCGGGGGAGCGCACGCAGCGGGAATCCCGGCACCGGTCCGCCGATCAGCTCGTCATCGGTCCCGGGACCCTCGTCGCAGGTGGGGCCTCACCTGGGCAGGGCGGACTCCCACCAGCCCGTGGGAGCCACGGGTGCACGCAGGAGCCGGGCGGGTGGAGCCCACTGGGCCACCGGCCCGGCCGGTCCGGTGGCGTCGTCGCCCCCGGAGGCCGCTGCCAGGACGGTCACGAGTGCCGCGAGCTCCTCGGCAGTCGGCTCACCGCGGACGATCCGCAGCGCCGGCGGAGCCTGGGGGGTGTCGGGTGTGCTCACAGCGGGATGTTCCCGTGCTTCTTCGGCGGCAGGGTCTCGCGCTTGTTGCGCAGGACCCGCAGCGCCTGGGTGACCTGGGCCCGGGTCTCGTGCGGCAGGATCACGCGGTCGATGTAGCCCCGCTCCCCGGCCAGGTAGGGGTTGGCCAGCTGCAGGTTGTACTCGGCCTCGAGCTCGGCGCGGGTCGCCGCGGGATCCTCGGCGCCGGCCAGCTCCTTGCGGTACAGGATGCTCACCGCACCCTGGGCGCCCATCACGGCGATCTGGCCCGTCGGCCACGACAGGTTGACGTCACCACCGAGGTGCTTGGAGCCCATGACCACGTACGCCCCACCGTAGGCCTTGCGGGTGATCACCGTGACCTTCGGGACGGTGGCCTCGACATAGGCGTAGATGAGCTTGGCGCCGCGGCGGATGATGCCGTCCCACTCCTGGGAGGTGCCGGGAAGGAAGCCGGGGACGTCCACGAACGTGATCACGGGGATGTTGAACGCGTCGCACGTGCGCACGAAGCGTGCGGCCTTCTCCGAGGCGTCGATGTCCAGGGTCCCGGCGAACTGCATCGGCTGGTTGGCCACGATCCCGACCGAGTGGCCCTCGACCCGGCCGAACCCGACGACCATGTTGGGCGCGAACAGGGGCTGGACCTCGAGGAACTCCTCGTCATCGAGCACCGCCCCGATCGCCCGGTGCATGTCGTAGGGCTGGTTGGGCGAGTCCGGGATCAGGGCGTCGAGGGCCAGGTCGGTCTCGGTGGGGGCCAGGTCGGCCTCGTCGCCGAACACCGGGGGGCGCTCGAGGTTGTTGGCCGGCAGGTAGCTCAGCAGCGCCCGCACGTAGTTCAGGGCGTCGTGCTCGTCCTCGCCCATGTAGTGCGCCACACCGGACTTCGTGTTGTGGGTGCGCGCCCCGCCGAGCTCCTCGAACTCGACGTCCTCCCCGGTGACGGTCTTGATGACGTCGGGGCCGGTGATGAACATGTGCGAGGTCTTGTCGACCATCACCGTGAAGTCGGTGATGGCCGGCGAGTACACCGCGCCACCGGCGCAGGGCCCCATGATCAGCGAGATCTGCGGGATCACCCCGGAGGCATGGACGTTGCGGCGGAAGATCTCTCCGTAGATCGCCAGCGAGACCACGCCCTCCTGGATGCGGGCGCCGCCGGAGTCGTTGATCCCGATGATCGGCCACCCGTTCCTCAGGGCCAGGTCCATCACCTTGATGATCTTCTCGCCGAACACCTCACCCAGGGAACCGCCGAACACCGTGAAGTCCTGGGCGAAGACACACACCGGCCGGCCGTCGATCGTTCCGGTGCCGGTGACCACGCCGTCCCCGTAGGGCCGGTTCTTCTGGCCGCCGAAGTTGTAGGACCGGTGCCGGGCCAGATCGTCCATCTCGACGAACGAGTCGGCGTCCAGGAAGTGGCGCAACCGCTCGCGGGCGGTCATCTTGCCCTTGGCATGCTGCTTCTCGATCCGCGCGGCCTTCCCGGCCAGGATCGCCTCGTGCCGGCGATGCTCCAGGTCGGCGAGCTTGCCCGCCGTGGTGGTCAGATCGCTGGTTGCCTGCGGTGTGCTCGGCTCAGGTGCGCTGGCGCTCATCTCGTCCCTCTCCCGGATTGCCCTGCGTGAAGTACCTTATCCCTGTGTCTGAGACCATTCCGGGGCCGGTCGCCCCCACGCCTGCGCCCCTCGTCCCCGGCCCCGACGGCCGTCCCCGATCGGCAGGGGTCGCCTACGTCGACCAATGGCCCGTCGACCTCGGCACGGCCGCCGTCGTGAAGTCCATCCGCAAGGGCGGCGGCTCCTGGCGCAGCGTCACCGTGTTCTCGGAGATCGCCTCGACGAACACCGTCGGGGTCGCCCTGGCCACGGCGGGCTGCCCGTCCGGGGTTGTCCTGGTGACTGACCTGCAGACCGCGGGGCGTGGGCGCCTGGACCGGGGATGGCAGGCGCCGTCGGGCACGTCGGCGATGTTCTCCGTGGTCCTGCACCCGACGGGTCCCGACCATGAGTGGGGCGTCCTGCCCCTGCTCGCCGGGGTGGCCGTGTGCGAGGCGGTGGAGTTCGTGACCGGGATCCGGGCATCCCTGAAGTGGCCCAACGACCTCGTGATCCGCGATGAGGACGCCCCGAGCGGCCGCGGTGGCAAGGTGGGCGGCATCCTGGCCGAGCGCGACGCGCAGACCGGGGCCATCGTGCTCGGGGTGGGGATCAACGTCGATCTCGCCGAGGCTGACCTCCCGGTGCCGGGCGCCACCTCGCTGACCCTTGCCGGGCTGCAGCGGCCACGGCGCGCGAAGCTGATCGGCCGCGCGCTGTCACGCATCGAGCACTGGTTCACCGCATGGGACGCGGTCGGCACCGACACGGAGTCCCTGGATCGCCTGCTGGAGTCCTACCGCGAGCGGTGCGTCTCGCTCGGCGCACCGCTGTCCGTGGCCCGTCCCGGCGTTGAGGACCTCGTCGGCGTGGGTGCCGGGATCAGCCCGACGGGCGCCCTTCTGGTGGACTCGCAGGGCACGCAGGTGGCTGTTGTTGTCGGGGACGTGACCCACGCCACCACCGGCTGATGTGAGCACGGGCCCAGGCGGGGGACCACCAGCCGATGCGGAGCCGGTCGACCCACGCCAGCAGCAGATCGGGCGGATCGCCGAGATCGTCCTGGGTGACCCGGCGGTCTTCACCCGCGAGGAGGCCGCGGCAGCTGCCGGGTTGACCGTGGAGCAGGCGCGCCCCTACTGGCGGGCGATGGGCTTCGCGGACGTGGGAAGCGCACCTGCCTTCACCTCGACCGACGTGGAGTCCCTGTGCCTGCTCACCGGATGGGTCGCCAGCGGGCTGCTGGACGAGGCGACCACGATCGAGGTCGTGCGCAGCCTGGGCCAGACCGCCTCCCGATTGGCCGACTGGCAGGTCGACACCATGGCGCGGGTCCTGGCCGAGTCCCAGGCCCCGGTGGACCTCACAGCCGTGGGAGAGGCCATGGCCGGGGTGCTCCCCGGCCTCGAATCGCTGCTCGTGCACGCCTGGCGCCGGCACCTGGCCGCCGTCGTCGGACGGGGCCTGGCCTTCGTCTCCGACGACCCTGAGGCCATGAGCGAACCGACCCTGGCGACGGTGGGGTTCGCGGACATCGCGGGATTCACCCGCCTGGCCCGGGTGATGGCCGATCCGGACCTCGCCGCGATGGTGCAGGCCTTCGAGTCCGGCGCGGCCGACATCGTGGCCGGGCGGGGCGGACGACTGGTCAAGACCTTGGGCGACGAGGTCATGTTCGTCACGGACAGGGCCGACGATGCCGTGGCCATCGCGACGCAGCTGCACGGGCTCACCTCACCCGGTGACGAGGCGCTGAGCCTTCGCATCGGACTGGCCACCGGGCACCTGATCTCGCGGATGGGCGACTTCTACGGTGGCACGGTGAACCTCGCCAGCCGGCTCACGGCCATCGCCCGCCCGGGGTCCACCCTTGTGGACGCGACCACCGAGAGTGCGCTGACCGACCCCGACGCCTACGTGCTCAGGCACTTGGCTCCCCGTCCGCTGCGGGGCATGGGGCTGGTGCGGGCCACGTCGGTCTCCCCGCGCAGGCGCCCGGTGGCGGGGGTCGACGCGGTCCGGTGAGCTGGGACGCCCGGCTGCTGGAGTGGCGCGCTGGCTGCGTGCGCCCTGGGTCAGTGGCTCGGTGAGGGGTCCGGTTCGGGGGTCGTGCTGACCTCCTCGGTCGGGAAGACCCAGGTGCGGTAGGCCCAGAACCGGAACAGGGTCCCCAGGCCGACGGCGATCACGTTGCCGCTGATGTTGTCCGCCAGCTGGCTGTCCAGGCCCAGCAGGTAGTGCGTGAAGGCCAGGCAGGCCCAGGAGATGAGCAGGGCAACGGCGTTGGTCGCGAAGAACAGGGCGGTCTCCCGGCCGTAGCCGGTCCGGGCCCGGTCGCCGTAGGTCCAGTGCCGGTTGGCCAGGAAGGCGAAGGTCGTGGCCACGACCACGCTGATCGTCTTGGCCGTCAGCGGGCTGTCGGACAGGACACCTGCGCGCAGGATGTTGAACAGGCCGACGTCGATGATGAAGGCAACGGCCCCGACGGTGCCGAACTTGGCGACCTCGGCTCCCAGGCGCCGCGCGGCAGTCGCCACATGGCCCTGCACGTGCCCGTCCACGTCCGCCTCCGCCACCTGTGCCTGTGCCTGGCCTGTGCCATGCGTGCCCTCTACCCCGACGGGGGAATCGGCACACCCGACCTGCACTGTGAAGTGTCTCACCACGATCCAATACCGTGGGAGCACCCGACCGCACCGCAGGAGGCGCGACATGGACCTGGCCCTGTCCCCCGAGCACGACGAGCTGCGCGAGGTGGTCGCGCGCTTCGCCCGCGATGAGGTGGCTCCCGTCATCGGCGGGCACTACCGGCGGGGGGAGTTCCCCCTGGCCCTGGTCCGCAGGATGGGGGAGATGGGCCTGTTCGGGCTGCCGATCCCCGAGGAGTACGGCGGGATGGGCGGAGACTATGTCGCGCTCTGCGTGGCCATCGAGGAGCTGGCCCGGGTCGACTCCTCCATCGCCATCACCCTCGAGGCCGGGGTGTCCCTGGGGGCCATGCCGATCCTGCGCTTCGGGACCGAGGAGCAGAGGGCCACCTGGCTGCCCCGGTTGGCGGCCGGCGAGATGCTCGGCGCCTTCGGCCTCACCGAGTCCGGGAGCGGGTCGGATGCCGGCAGCGTGCGCACGACCGCGGTCGTCGATGGTGAGGACTGGGTGATCAACGGGTCCAAGTCGTTCATCACGAACTCGGGGACCGCCATCACCGGGCTGGTCACCGTCACGGCCGTGACCGGCACCCGGGCCGATGGAAGGCCGGAGATCTCGGCGATCATCGTGCCCGCGGGCACCCCCGGCTTCGAGGTGGCCCCGGAGTACGCCAAGGTCGGCTGGAACGCCTCGGACACCCACGAGCTGAGCTTCACCGACGTGCGCGTCCCGCTGGCCAACCTCGTCGGGGTCCGCGGGCGGGGCTACGCCCAGTTCCTGTCGATCCTGGCCGAGGGCCGCGTCGCGATCGCCGCGCTGGCGACCGGGCTGGCCCAGGGGTGCGTGGACGAGTCGCTGGCGTACGCCGAGACCCGGGAGTCGTTCGGCCAGCCGATCGCCGGCCGGCAGGCGATCCAGTTCATGATCGCCGACATGGAGGTCCGCGCCCACCTGTCGCGCCTGGCCTGGCGGCAGGCCGCCGGCCTCATGCACGACGGCCTGCCGTTCGCGCGCGAGGCCAGCATCGCCAAGCTGTACTCGTCGGAGGCGGCGATGGACAACGCCCGGGCTGCCACCCAGGTGCACGGCGGCTACGGGTTCATGGTCGACTCCGCCGTGGGGCGGTTCTACCGGGACGCCAAGATCCTCGAGATCGGCGAGGGCACCTCCGAGGTCCAGCGGATGCTGATCGCCCGCGACCTCGGCATGCCTGTCGACTGATCCGTGGGTCGGGGTGGGCCTCGGGCGCCCGGGCCCAATAGGCTCGGGGACGTGTACGAGATCACGCGCGGTCCCCACCCGGAGTTCCCCGAGCTCGAGGTCGTCACGCTGATCTCGCCGGCCAACGTGACGGCGTCGTTCGTGCCGAAGGCGGGCATGGTCTGCAACTCGATGACCCACGACGGCGAGGAGATGCTCGGCCAGCGCTACGGCCTGGCCGGCTACCTCGAGACCGGGCGGACCTTCGGCGTGCCCATCCTCGCGCCCTGGGCGAACCGCCTGGGCCGGATGGCCTACGCGGTCGTCCATGAGGGCGGGGGTGTGCGCCGCATCGACGTGAACCCGAACACCCCGAACCTCCGGTTCGACGTCTACGGCCAGCCGATCCACGGGCTGCTGCGCGGCAGCAGCGACTGGGACATCGTCGAGGTGCAGGCCACCGCCGACGAGGCATGGATCACCGCGCGGCTGGTCTTCGACCAGAAGCGGATCGACTTCGCAGCATTCCCGTTCGAGCACCACATCGAGCTCAAGGCGACCCTGCGGTCAACGTCATTGACCTTCAGCACGGCGATCATCGCCACCGGCCAGGACGAGGTGCCGATCGCGTTCGGCTGGCACCCGTACCTGTCGATCCCCGGCCTCGAGCGCAGCGAGTGGGAGGTGTACTTCCCGTTCACGAGCAGGTGCCCGCTGGACGCCTCGAAGCTGCCGACCGGGACCCGTGAGCAGGTCGAGCCGATCGTCGGCAAGCTCGGTGACCGGGCGCTGGATGACCTGTACGCGGACGTGGCCAACGGCACCACCGCCTACATCCGGGGCAATGGTCGGCGGATGTCGATCCGGTTCGACCTGGGCTACGACTGGGCGATCCTGTACGGCCCGCCACATCGTGACCACATCTGCATCGAGCCGATGACCGCGGCCAGCGACCCGTTCTCCGGGCAGGACCCCATGGAGGTCGTCCCGCGGGGCGGCACGTTCCGGGCTGCGTTCACCATCTCCGTGGACCGCACCAGCTGAGGTCGCCGTGCCGACCCGGACGCTGGCCCAGCAGATCCGCGACGAGTTCCCGGATGCGATGCCGGCGGGCGACTTCGTCACGAGGTGGACGGAGCAGTGCCTGGCCGCGGGGTTCCAGGAGGGCGCCGCCCTGTTGGCGGTGGGCACCTGCCGCGACGAGTTGTGCTTCCCGTTCGTCACGCAGCTGGAGTCCGTCTGGGGCTCCGCCTTCCAGCTTGGCTCGCTGGGCGGGCTGATGACGATCGGGCGCACCGGGATCGGGGCGGTGGCCGGTCACGCGCCGGTCGCGCCGGGGGAGCCCCGCCGCTACGTCGTGGTGGCCTGCACGCACATCGGGGTCGATGACACCGGAAGCTTCGGCTACCTGCGGCGGGCGCACCAGGACGTGTCGTCGCGGACATGCGGAGCCCTCATGGCCTTCCGCGACGAGCTGCTCGCGAGCCGACTGCGCCTGGGGTACGACCCGGTGGACCCCGAGATGAGCCTGCTGAGGCAGCGGATGCTCACGGCGCTGGTCTACGGCGAGATCCCCGAGCCGGTTGAGCTGGCCCAGGTGGCCGCGGGGGTCATCGCCCAGGACCTGGGCGAGCTCCTGGCGTGGATCGGCCAGGCCCCGGCCCGCGATGGGGAGTTCCAGGCCGCTGTCGTGACGGGCGTGCTGATCCACACCTCGACCGGGGACTGGTTCCAGGCCCACGAGCCGCGGATCCACAGCTCGGTGACCGGGGATCGGGCCCTCGTGCTCACGGCGGGGTGATCCCGAGGGGTGCGCCGAGCGCCCTGGCCCAGTGGTGCAGCTGGGCGCGCAGATGATCGCTGTGGTCCAGCGGCTGGGCCTGTGCTCCGGCGCTCTTGCTCAGCTTCTGCCCGTCGGGGGCTGTCACGAGCGCGTGGTGGCGCAGGTCGACCCGGCGGAAGTGCGGGGCCTCGAGCATCCCGGCCAGGTGCAGCTGCAGGGCCGAGGACCCCACCAGGTCGACCCCGCGCACGATCGCGGTGACCTCGAGGTCCTCATCGGCGACCACTGAGCCCAGCTGGTAGGCGGGGAGGTCGTCGCGGCGCCAGAGCACGTGGTCCCCGGGGGGCAGGGGCAACCCGCGGGACCACCCCCCTGGCGTGATCCGTTCGGGTTGCAGACCTTCTAGGCTCGCCAACCCGAACGGATCACCCGAGGGCTCACAGGTGCGGCCGTCGGGGACCGACATCCGCAGGGCGGTCCGTCCCGGTTCGAGGGCCAGATCCTGCTCCCGGCAGCCGGCCGCGCAGCGACCGGCCGGGTCCAGTGCGCGTCGCGAGCAGCGGCACACGAAGACGGTGTCGTCGGTGGTGGCCATCAGCTGGTCGCGTGCGGCGCGGAACCGATCGATGCGGGTGGACATCGACCAGGCGGAGTGGAAGTCGTGCGGACCAGCCGGTCCGTCGTCGATCGAGATCCCGAGCCAGTCCAGGGTGCGGAAGACGTCCTCGAGGTAGTCCGTGCGCGCACGGCCGGTGTCGAAGTCGTCGATCCGCAGCAGCAGCCGGCCCCGATGTCCGCGCGCCAGCCAGGAGGTGAGCATGAAGTTCACGGCGTTGCCCACGTGCAGGTAGCCGCTGGGCGTCGGGGCGATCCGGGTGACGAGCACCGTCAGGCGGGGTGCTCGGCGTCGGTGGTCGCGCGCCCGGGTCCAGCAGGCTCGGGATCGGTGGGCGACTCAGCGGTGGCTGGTTCGGGTTCGGTGGGCGACTCAGCGGTGGCTGGTTCGGGCCCGGTGGGCGACTCCGCTGTGGCAGGCTCGGGATCGCCTGACGCGCTGGCGTCCAGCGCCTGCGCGGGGATCGTCCCGGCCGCCGCGGCCGCTGCCGCCTCCCGCTGGGCGCGGGCCTCCTCGGCGATGCGTCGTGCGGCCTCCTGCGCCGCTTGGCGCTCCCGGCGCCGCCTGGCCCGCTGCTGCTTGCGCTCCAGCGCCTCCTGCTCCGGGTCGTACATGGCCTCGTAGGCGTCCACCACCTCGTTGGCCTCCCCGTCCATCACGACCTGGCCCTTCTCCAGCCAGATCGCCCGGTTGCAGGTCATGCGCACGGTCCCCAGGGAGTGCGAGACCAGGAAGACGGTTCCCGCCTCCTCGCGCAGCTCCATGATCCGCCTCTCGCTGCGCCGGCGGAACTCGGCATCCCCGGTGGCCAGGGCCTCATCGATCATCAGGATCTCGTGGCTCATCGAGGCAGCGATGGCGAACCGCAAGCGGGCTGCCATCCCCGAGGAGTAGGCACTCATCGGCAGGCTCAGGAAGTCCCCGAGGTCGGCGAACTCGGCGATCCAGTCCCGCCGGTCAAGGGCCTCCTGCCGGGTCATGCCCATGGCCATGCACCCGAGCAGGACGTTGTCCTCGCCGGGGAGGTCGCGCATCAGCGCCGCATTCACGCCGAGCAGGGTCGGCCGACCGGACGTGTACACCTGCCCCTGCTCCGGGGGCAGCAGTCCGGCGATGGCGCGCAGCAGCGTCGACTTCCCCGAGCCGTTGCGCCCGATGAGTGCGATCGCGTCGCCCTCCCGGGCCACCATCGAGACCCCCCGCACGGCATGGACCTGCTTGAAGACCGTCCCGCCGGACTGCCCCTTGACCAGGCGGCGCAGTGCCTGGGCGGCCGATCCCGCCCCGCTCTGCCCGACGACGCGGTAGACCACGTGCAGGTCGTCGCAGACCACCGTGGGGGCCGACTCGAGAGTCGCGGTGCTGGTCTGCTCAGCCACGGGAGTACGACTCCTCAGCGCGGTAGAACACCACGAAGCCGACGACCAGGAACACCAGCGCCCACCCGGCCGCCACGGGCCACAGGTACTGGGGGATCGCGTAGTCGGTGAGCAGGCAGTAGCGCATCAGCTCGATGTACCCGGTCATGGGGTTGAGGTACAGGACCTTCTCCACCCACGGGGCGAGGTCGGCGGTGAAGACCGGGATGCTGAACATGACCCCCGACAGGTAGCGCCAGGTCTGCATCACGAACGGGACAAGTTGCGCGACGTCCCGGCTGGCAGCCGTCCAGCGCGCCACCAGCATGCACAGCCCCACGTTGAAGACCGTCTGCAGGACGACCACGATGGGGACCAGCACCCAGAGCCAGGTGATCGGCTCACCGGTCAGCAGGACGATGACTGCGAGGATCCCCAGGCTGACGACCTGCTGCTGCACCTCCTGCACGATGACCGACAGGGGCATCACGGCCCGGGGGAAGTGGATCGCCCGGATGATGTTGCGGTTGTTCGCGATCGCCTTCGTCCCACCGGTGACGACGCGCTGGGTGTAGGTGAACGTGAACACCCCGATGATCAGGAAGGCGGGGTAGTTCTCCACCCCCTTGCTGGTCTGCAGGAGCACACCGAAGATGAAGTAGTACACGATCGCGTTGAGGATCGGGCCGAGCACCTGCCACAGCCGGCCGAGCGAGGTGTCGCGGTACTGGGCGCTCTTGCGCCCGGACCCCATGGCGGTGATGAAGTCCCGGCGGTTCCACAGCTCGCGCAGGTAGCTGCCGACCGGCTGGCGCGCGGAGCTGGAGGTCAGGCCCCATTCGTCCACGAGGGCGCGCACGGCCGGACCGTCGGGCGCCGGAGTGGGCTCCGGCGTGGTTGTGGACATCGGTGCTCCTACTCGCCCTGATCCAACACGCGCCCACGATAGTGCCGTCCCGCTGCCGATAGTGTTCTGTTCGTGGTGCACAGTCCTCAGCCCCGCCCCGGAACCGGGAGCGTCCCTCCGCCTGCCCAGGGGTTCCCGGTCGTCGGGATGATCGGCGGGGGGCAGCTGGCGCGGATGACGCAGGAGGCGGCTCTGGCCCTCGGCGTGGGCCTGCGCGTGCTCGCGGCCGGACCGACGGAGTCCGCGGCTCGTGGGGGTGGCGACATCCGCTGGGGGGCCCATGACGACCCCGAGGCTGTGGCCGCCTTCGCGGTCGGCTGCGACGTGGTCACGTTCGACCACGAGCACGTCCCCGCCCCCATCCTCGCCGCGCTGGTCGACGCCGGCGTGACGGTGCGCCCGGGTCCGGCAGCCCTGGCCCACGCCCAGGACAAGGTCCACATGCGCGCCGCGATCAGTGCCGCCGGGGTGCCGTGCCCGGCGTGGGGGGTCGTCACCTCGGCAGCTGACGTCGTGGCGTTCGCCGGGGAGAACGGCTGGCCGGTGGTGCTCAAGGTCTCGCGGGGTGGGTACGACGGGCGCGGGGTCTGGGTGGTGGACGGCCCGGCCGAGGCGGAATCGGTCATGTCCGGGAACCCGCTGGCCCCGGGGGTCGAGTGGCTGGTCGAGCAGTACGTGCCGTTCACCCGGGAGCTCGCCGCCCAGGTGGCCCGGTCCCCCTCCGGTCAGGCCGCGGTGTACCCGGTGGTGCGCACGGTCCAGACCGACGGCATCTGCACCGAGGTGGTCGCGCCGTGCCCGGGGCTGTCCGACGAGCACGCGCTGGCAGCCCAGCAGGTGGCGCTGCGGATCGCCGAGGCCCTGGACGTGGTCGGGATGCTCGCCGTGGAGCTGTTCGACACCCCCGACGGCGTGCTGGTCAACGAGCTGGCGATGCGTCCGCACAACAGCGGCCACTGGTCGATCGAGGGCGCGGTGACCAGCCAGTTCGAGAACCACCTGCGCGCGGTGCTCGACCTGCCGCTGGGGGCACCTGCCGCGCGCGCGCCGTACACGGTGATGGTCAACGTGCTCGGCGGGGAGCACCCGGACATGTATGCCGCCTACCGGCACGTGATGGCCCGCGACCCGGGGCTGAAGGTCCACATGTACGGCAAGGACGTCCGCCCCGGGCGCAAGATCGGGCATGTGACGGTCTCCGGCGAGGACCTCGAATCCCTGCTCGCACGGGCCCACCACGCGGCCGACTACCTGACGGGAGTGATCGATGAGTGAGCGCCTGGTGTCCCCCGCGCAGGTCGGGGTCGTCATGGGGTCGGACTCCGACTGGGTCGTGATGGCTGACGCCGCGCAGGTCCTTCGTGACTTCGGGGTGCCCCACGAGGTGGACGTGGTGTCCGCCCACCGGATGCCCGAGGACATGCTCGAGTACGGCAGGTCGGCCGCCGAGCGGGGCCTGAAGGTGATCATCGCCGGAGCCGGCGGAGCCGCGCACCTGCCGGGGATGCTGGCCGCAGTCACCTCGATCCCGGTCATCGGCGTCCCGGTCCCGCTGCCCATGCTGGACGGGATGGACTCGCTGCTGTCGATCGTCCAGATGCCCGCCGGGGTGCCGGTGGCCACCGTCGGGATCGGCCAGGCCCGCAACGCCGGCCTGCTGGCCGTCCGGATCCTCGGTGTGGCCGAGCCGCGGCTCTGGCCGGACATGGACGCGTTCCGGGCCGGTCTGCGCGACGCGGCGCGGGCCAAGGGCGAGCGCCTGCGCGAGGAGTTCGGCAGCTGAGGGCGGGATTCAGCCCTCCTTGACCACGGCGTACCAGACGCGTTCGGCCACGGCCGCCAGTCGCTCCCCGGACTCAAGGACGCGACGGTAGAGCTCGCGCAGGGAGATGGCGTGCCGGATGTCCTCCACCGCGACGAGGTCTCGCATCGCCTGGCGGTAGACCTTCTCCATCCGGCGCTCAGCGGCCAGGGCGGCGTCCGCCTCGCTGGTTGCAGTGTCGCCGTCCCCGGCGAGATGGGCCAGGGCGATCCGCAGGTGGCCAAGCCCCTCAGCCAGGTCGTCGGCCATGGCGGCGACGGAGGCGTCCGGCGCGACACCCAGGGCGTCGGCCTCGCGGACGATGTTCTTGGCCGCGTTCATGACCGAGTCGAGGAGCTCGGACAGGCTGTACAGGTCCTCCTGGTCGATCGGGGTGCTGAAGGCATGGCGCAGCTGGGTCTGCAGCTCGCGGCGGACCTGGTCGGCCTCGTGCTCCGCGGCCCGGACGTCGGCCTCCCGGACGGAGTCGCCGTGCGCCCACGCGGCGAAGGCGGCGATTCCCGTGACGGTGATGTCGGCCTGGGCCGCGAGGGTCCCCAGGACGTCGGGAGTCTCGGGCAGGAACCAGTGAGACCTCATCGGATGACCCCTTCCAGGAGCGCCACAGCTGCGGCCAGGGCGGCGCAGCCAGGCATTGTCACGACCCACGCGAGCAGGATCTCGCGGACCACGGGCCAGCGGACGTGGCGCCTGCGCCGGGCTGCGCCGACTCCCACGACCGAGGACGCCACGACGTGCGTGGTGCTGACGGGGGCGCCCAGCATTGCTGCGCCGCCGATCACGACGGTGCTGGACCCCTGGCTGGCCAGGCCATCGAGTGGCCGGATCCGGTAGATCCCCCGGCCCAGCGTCCGTACGATCCGCCAGCCGCCCAGCGCCGTGCCGAACGTCATCGCCGCGGCGCACGCGACCTTGACCCACAGCGGGACCGCGAACGTCGACAGCGCCCCGGCGGCGACGAGGGCCAGGGTGATCAGGCCCATCGTCTTCTGGGCGTCGTTGGTGCCGTGCGCGAACGCCAGCGCCGCGGAGGTCCCCCACTGGCCCTTCTTGAGCGGACCGGACACCCGTTGGTGTGCGCGGCGAAGGGCACGCCGGCCGGATGCCTCTGTCAGCCAGCCGGCGAAGGCCCCGATCACCGGGGAGATCGCCAGCGCAACCAGGACCCCGAGGACGCCGACGGGTCGCCAGCCGTCGAACCCTCCCCAGTTGACCGAGGTGACCCCACCGATGACCAGGGCCGCGCCCACCAGGCCGCCCACGAGGGCGTGCGAGGACGAGGAGGGGAGCCCGAACCGCCAGGTCAGCAGGTTCCAGGTCACCGCGGCGACCAGTGCGGCCAGGAGGATCCCCAGGATGTCGTCGGTCTCCACCTCGATCAGGCCACCGACGGTGTCGGCGACAGCTGTGCCGGCGATGATCGGCCCGAGCAGGGTGAAGGCGGTCGTGACGGCCAACGCCTGCCGTGGGGTCATCGCGCGCGTGGCGACGGGGGCCGCCAGGGAGTTCGACGAGTCGTGGAACCCGTTGGTCAGGTCGAAGACCAGCGCGAGGACGATGACGGCCACCAGCCCGAGGGATGGGTCCACCACTCCATACTGCGCCCGTCAGCCGCGTGTCGGCAGCGTGACGGCGCCACCTGGCAGCATGGCGGGGCTCGTCACAACTCCTGGGTGCTGCCGTGCGGCTCAGGCGTTGGGGCGGCCCAGGCCGCGGTAGCTCCAGCCGGCGGCCCGCCACCGGGCGACGTCGAGGCAGTTGCGGCCGTCGAGGATGGACGGGTTGCTGGGCAGGGCGGCGACAGTGGCCGGGTCGAGGTCGGTGTAGTCGCGCCACTCGGTGAGCAGCAGCACGAGATCGGCGCCCGTGAGTGCCTCGCGGACGTCAACCGCGTACGCCATCTTCGGGTAGGCGGCGCGGGCGTTGGCGATCGCCTCGGGGTCGTGCACGACCACGTCCCCGCCGGCGGTGTAGATGGCTGCGGCGATGTCCAGCGCGGGGGAGTCGCGCACGTCGTCGGAGTCGGGCTTGAACGCCGCGCCGAGCACGGCGATCCGCTTGCCGACGAAACGGCCACCGACCAGCTCGCGGGCCAGGGCGACGGTCGAGGTGCGCCGGCGGGTGTTGATGCCGTCGACGTCGCGCAGGAAGCTCAGGGCGTCGGAGACCCCGAGCTCGCCGGCGCGGGCCATGAACGCGCGGATGTCCTTGGGCAGGCACCCGCCGCCGAAGCCGATGCCGGCCCGCAGGAACTTCGATCCGATCCGATCGTCGTAGCCGATGGCCGCCGCCAACTGTGTCACGTCGGCACCGGTCGCCTCACAGACCTCGGCCATCGCGTTGATGAAGGAGATCTTGGTCGCCAGGAAGCTGTTGGCGGCCACCTTGACCAGCTCGGAGGTCGCGTAGTCCATCACGAGGAACGGCGAGCCCCACTCGATCATCGGCGCGTACACCCGGCGCATGACCTCCTCGTCGCGGCCCCGTGGCTCCCCGGGTCCTGTCGGGTTCGCCACGCCGATCACGATGCGGTCGGGGGTCAGGGTGTCGGCGACGGCGAATCCCTCACGCAGGAACTCCGGGTTCCAGACCAGGTCGACGTCCGCACCGGCCGGAGCCAGGCGCCTGCAGCCGGGCGCGCACGTTCTCGGCGGTCCCGACAGGGACGGTGGACTTGCCGATCACCGTGCATGGTCGGGTCAGCAGCGGGGCCAGCGAGCCGATCGCGGCATCGATCTGGCTGAGGTCGGCGGCGTTCGTGCGCGGGTGCTGGGGGGTCCCGACGCCGATGAAGTGCAGGTCGCCGAACTCCGCGGCCTCGGCGAAGTCGGTGGTGAACCGCAGCCGACCGGCGGCGACGTTGGACTCCAGCAGCTCGGAGAGTCCTGGCTCGAAGAACGGGACCTCGCCGCGGGCCAGTGCGGCGATCTTCTCGTCGTCGACGTCCACGCCGAGGACCTCGTACCCGGACTCGGCCATCGCCGCAGCATGCGTGGCGCCGAGGTAGCCGGTGCCGATGACGGTGATCCTCAGGGGCTCGTTCACGCGGGCAAGCCTAGTGCGGCCCAGCCGTGGGCTGATTCGCGCGCCAGGGCGGTTGGCGGAACGGGTGGCGGCCCGGGGGGCCGGACCGGGTGGCTGGACCCGGGGGACCGGACCGGGTCACCGGTTCACGAACGGGGCCCGGGGCGGGGGGCTGGGCGGCCCGCAACCGGTCCTCGGATCGGGGTCGGATCGCCGAACCGGTGGTCCATCCGGCTGACCTGCGGCCACGGGCCGCCCGGCGGGGAAGGACCCGACCGGCGCGCGTAGCCTGTCAGGCATGGCACACACCCCGAACCCCGACTTCGACGCCTTCACCCTCCCCGAGGAGCACGCGATGCTCCGCGCGGCCGTCCGCGAGCTGGCCGAGGACAAGATCGCACCGCGCGCTGCGGAGATCGACGAGACCGGCGAGTTCCCGTGGGACGTCTACGAGGCCCTGCGGGCCAACGACTTCCACGCGATCCACATCCCCGAGCAGTTCGGGGGCCAGGGCGGCGACGCTCTGGCCGCCTGCCTGGTCATCGAGGAGGTGGCCCGGGTGTGCACCTCGAGCTCGCTGATCCCGGCGGTCAACAAGCTCGGCACGATGCCGCTGATCGTCGGCGCCTCCGATGACCTGCTGGGGCGCTACCTGCCGCAGGTCGCCAGCGGCGAGGCGATGTTCTCCTACGCCCTGTCCGAGCGCGAGGCCGGCTCGGACGCCGGCTCCATGAAGTGCCGTGCGGTCGCCGGCGACGGCGGCTGGATCCTCAACGGGCAGAAGTCCTGGATCACCAACGCCGGGATCTCCACGTACTACACCGTGATGGCCGTGACCGAGCAGGGGGTGGGGCCCCGGGGGATCTCGGCCTTCGTCGTGCACGCCGACGACCCCGGCTTCTCGCTGGGAACGCCCGAGCGCAAGCTCGGGATCCACGGCTCGCCGACGCGCGAGATCTTCTTCGAGGACTGCTGGATCCCCGCCGACCGGATCGTGGGGGAGCCGGGCACCGGGTTCCAGACCGCGATGCGCACCCTGGACCACACCCGCGTCACGATCGGGGCCCAGGCCCTCGGGATCGCCCAGGGCGCGCTGGACGCGTCGATCGCCTACGCCAAGGACCGCAAGCAGTTCGGCAAGTCCATCGGCTCCTTCCAGGGCGTGCAGTTCATGATCGCCGACATGGCCATGAAGGTGGAGGCCGCCCGCGCCCTGACCTATGCCGCGGCGGCGCGCAGCGAGCGCGGGGCCCCCGACCTGACCTTCTACGGGGCGGCGGCGAAGTGCTACGCGTCGGACATCGCGATGGAGGTCACGACCGACGCCGTGCAGGTGTTCGGCGGGGCCGGCTACGTCCGGGACAACCCGGTGGAGCGCTACATGCGCGACGCCAAGATCACCCAGATCTACGAGGGGACCAACCAGATCCAGCGCATGGTGATGGCACGTCAGCTCCTGAGGTAGGGGTTCAGCCGGGTGGCGCGGGCCTCTCACTCCCTCGTCCATGTCCAGGGGATCGTCCATGTCCACGACAGTGGGAGGGACCAGCTGCGTCCACGTGTTGGTGGGCACGTCATAAGCCCAGACGTCGTTCGGCCTGGGTCGTGCCCTCGTCTGTCAGCCAGGATCCGCCGAACACGAGGATCCGCCGGTTCACAACCGAGGGAAGCACGGTTCCAGGGGTCCAACTGGGCGTCGGGGACGCCACAGGATCCGGGTCGGGCCCGACTGCCCCGTCAACTGCCCGCGTGCACCCGCAGAGCAGCAGGACCGCCGCCAACCCGGTGACCCACGGCCTACGCACGACAACCATCTCCCTCGCCCACCCCACGCTGCTCCCGGGAGGATGACGGACGGTAGGGGCGAAGGTCATCGTGGCGGCAGTGCGCGTGCCTCGGTGGACGCCGCGATCGTTCCGTGTCCGGTGGCGGTCCGGGCCTTCTGACTGGTCCCGCCGCACGTGACCAGTGCGGTGCTCGTGGGCGCGCCTTCGGAGCCGTGTGAACCTAGAGTCGTGGGCGCATGACCCACCGACTGCGCGGCACCGCCCCGGGCGAAAGGACCTCCTCGATGAGCGACGCGGGGCGCCTGCTCTGCGACAGGATCGACACATGACCCGCAACCGCACTTCCGCCCGGCTCACACCCGCGCGGGTGCGCGGCGCGCTGCGCAGGCGTCGGGTGGAGCTCGAGCGCTCCATGCGGTTCGCACGGGCCCGATCCGGAGCCCTTCGCGAGGCCGTGCTCTTCGAGTCATTCGCGGGGAAGATGGTCGGGGACAACCCGCTGGGCATCCACGACGAGCTGGTTCGCCGGGGGACCTCGCTGGAGGTCCTCTGGACCGTCGCTCGCCCGGACCTGCTGGTCCCCGAGGGGGCGCGGGCGGTCGTGCACGGGTCGCCCGAATGGGTCGAGGCCGTGGCCACCAGCCGGTACCTGGTCAACAACACCAACTTCCCGCCGTACTTCCGCAAGGCACCGGGACAGGTCTACTGCCAGACGTGGCACGGCACCCCGCTGAAGCGGTTGGCGCACGACATGCCGGCGGGCACGATGAGCGAGTCGTTCCTGGCTCTCTACGACCGTGAAGCGGCAGCATGGGACTTCCTGCTGGCGGCCAACGAGTTCAGCGCTGACGCCCTTGGTGGGGCGTTCGGCTATCGCGGGCCGATCCTCACGGTGGGGTACCCCCGCAACGACCGACTCGTCACGACCGGTACGCAGGAGCGTCAAGCGATCCGGGAGCGGCTCGGGGTCCCGGACCCGTCCGAGAAGGTCCTGCTGTACGGGCCCACGTGGCGGGCCAACCGGCGGACCGCCCTGGGCACCTTCGCCCCGGTCAACTACCTCGATCCGAGGACCGCCCTGCCCGAAGGGTGGAGGCTGGCGTTCCGCGGCCACTCGCACACCCATGGCGCGCACGACCCGTCGATCGCCCGCGGCGCGCTGGACGTCACCCGGTACCCCGACGTCACGGACCTGCTCATCGCCGCCGACGTGCTGCTCACCGACTACTCCTCGCTCATGTTCGACTTCGCCCTGACGGGCCGGCCCATCCTGTTCCTCACCCCTGATCTCAAGGACTACCGGGGTTCCCGCGGCTTCTACCTCGACTTCGAGGCCGAGGCTCCCGGACCGCTGCTCGCCACATCCGAGCAGGTGGTGGAACGGCTGGAGGGCCTGCCCTCCGTCGTGGTGGAGTACCGCGACCGCTACGCCGCCTGGAATGCCAAGTTCAACGCCTGGGACGATGGCCACGCCGCCCGACGTGTGGTTGATGCCGTGTTCGGGACGGCTGCCCCCGCGTCGATCGGGCCGGTCGCTCGCGAGCCCAGGTAGGCGCGTGCCGGTCTCCGGGGGCAGGCACGTGCCAACCCCGGGCACTCTCACCGGACGCACTCCACCCGCTGGATCCAGTCGGGGGTGCGGGGCAGGTCCGCGCGGGTCCGGCCGATCAGGACGGCGATCACGGGCACGGCGGCCGGTTGGCCTGGCCATCCGGTCTGGCCGTCGGTGAGCACGATGATGACGTCCACCGGGGGACGCAGTTCTTGGGCGGCGGTGATCCCGAGGGCCATGTCCGTCCCGCCGCCGCCAGCCAGGTGAACCGCGTCCGCTCGACGAACCGTGGTGACCGCGTGGACCGCCGCATCCACGGCCAGGACGTCCACCTGAGGATCGGCCACACCGAGTGCGCGCAGCACGCCGTCGATCTCGCCCAGGGCTTGGGCGAGCAGCCCGTCGTCCACGCTGCCGGAGGTGTCCACGACGATCCCGACCCGCGGGACGTGCCGGCGCAGAGCGGGCAGGATCACCGGGCCGGCTGCCGCCTGACGGCGGGAGATCCGCGTGTAGGTGTAGTCCGTGTGGCCGTTGGCCCAGCCGAGGCCCCGGCGCACCGCCGCGTGCAGCACGTTGCGCCAGTCGACCACCGGGTCGAGGATCGTCGAGACCCACCGACCCCAGTCGCCGGGTAGGTCGCCGCGGCCGGGGTTCGCCTGGAACTCGATGGCCACAGCGCGTCGTACCGCCTCGGCGGCGACTGGGCTCAGGCCACCGGCATCCCCGAGCTCGGGGAGCTCGTAGGCGCGGTGCACCCCGTCGCAGCCGGATCCGCAGGAGGGGTCGGGGCCGGCGGGGATGCCCGGGGATGGATCCGGGGGGCTCTGCTGGGTACCGGCCGGCCCAGGTTGCGGACGGGCCGGCCCAGGATGCGGATGGGTCGGCCCGGATTGGGGTGCGCCGGGCTCGCCACCGGGGCCCTGCGGGTCCGGGAGCGCAGGACCAGCCGGAGCCCGGGGGATCCAGGAGGGGTCGTGCTCGGGGTCATCATCCTGAGCCGGGAGGCCGGTCAGCATGGCGTAGTACTCCTCGGCAGCCCGGCCGGCTGGGAGCCCCAGCTCCGCGGCATCGATCAGCCGGTGGTGGTCGTCGAGGGCCCGCGTTCGGGCCGCCAGTGCCGGACCCGTGGCCATGACCCCGCCCCCTGTCCGCCGCACGCCGGTGGGTGGCGCGGGCCCGGAACCGCCCGGAACCGGACCGTGGGGTGCGTCCGGGGCCAGGGACCCCCCTGCGCGCTCGGCCAGGCTTCCGGCCACCTCGTGGACGGTGATGTCGGCGGCCACCCGCCACGCGCGCGAGGTCGACCCCCGGACGCCCATATCACTGGCGCGTGCGGCGTGGTCGGCCAGCAGGTGCCAGACGTGGTGGGCCAGTGCAGCGCCCACCGCCGGGGCGGTGAGCTGGGAGTCGGCCAGCCACGCCGGGTTCACGTACAGCCGCCATGCCGGGTCGGTGGCCATCGTCGCCACCTCGCCGCTCGGGACAGCCACCAGGGCGTAGAGGGCGGTCGACAGGTACGGCATGTCGCCGGTGATCGGACCGCCCCGGGCCATGGGGGTGGTCAGCCACAGCTTCCCGGCCGCCAGCATGTCGGCGGCCGGGCGGTCGAGGCTCATGACGGAAGGAGGCCGGCGAGGGCCAGTGGGCCGGCGAACACCGTCAACCCCGCGGGCAGGGTGGCCCTGGCTGGTCGGATCCGCAGCAGCGCCCGAACCACGGGGACCGCGGGGTCCAGCCCGGACAGCTCCGCGGCCCGGACGCAGACCCCGAGCGAGGCCTCCCAGCGAGCCCTGGTGGTGCGTGTGGCGACCGCAGCGAGCATCCCCTGAAGTGCCACGTGCACCCGATCGGCGCGCAGCCCGGTGAGCAGGTCCCCGCCGGGATCTGCGAGCAGGGACTCCGGGTCGGGCAGGTCGAGGGCGGACATCCAGGACAGGAACTCGTGACCGGTGGGAGCTCCGACCGCCCCGTGCACCAGCAGCCGGATCGCCTCGCCATCCACCGGGTCGGCGGCTGCCAGGAGCCGCGCGGTGTAGTCCCAGGTGCGCGGGGTGGGGAAGGCCCGACCCCGGGAGGCGGCATCCTTGGGGATCGCCGACAGCTGCCCGGACCGGACTCCGAGGAACGCCGCCACCTTCGCCCGGCTCGCGGCCACTCGCGCCGGGTACCCGGCGTCCAGGGTCGGGACGCCGATCCGGGGCCACTGGCCCGTCACGAGCGATTCGGTGAACACCTCGAGCGGGAGGTTCCAGTCCATGTGCACGAACCGGTTGGCGGTGGGAGCGGCCAGCTCCCAGCCGGAGGCGGCGACGTCGGCTGGGTTCGCCGCCGCACCGAACGACACCCGGTCCGGGAGCCGCAGGGCTCCCACCTCGCCGTGGGTGAGGGGTCGCAGCGCGGCGGCCTGGACGGCCGGCGAGGCTGTGGTCCACTCGTCGAAGAAGACCACGGAGGGGCCCTCGTTCTCGGCCACCCGCACGGCCCACTGCGGGGGTGCCAGGTCCACCCGACCCGCATTGACCACGGGCAGGCCCGCGAAGTCGCTGGGCTCGTAGTGGGAGCAGATCAGGGTCTCGACATGCCACCCCGAGTCGGCGGCGGACTCGACCACCGCCGTCTTCCCGGCCCCCGGCTCACCCCACAGCAGGAACGGGATACGTGTCGCCACGCACACCCCCATCGCCCGCAGCACCTGCTCGTACCCGACTCGATCCCTGGCCACCCTGGCTCCCTTCGACCCGGTGGACGTTAGGCCGGGGGTCCGACATCGCCGGCCGAACGGGCGAGGGCCGGCGACCCCTCGCGCCGCAGGCTGGCCACCGTGTCGGGAACGGTCCCGAAGCGGGCGAGGGCGATGGCCAGCTCCGTGATCTCCCCGGTGTCCGGTCGGCGCCTGCCCAGGGCTCGTGCGACCCGCTCGACCGCGGACGGGGCGGGGGGCTCCGGCGGGAAGCCCACACCCTCCTGGCCCACCCAGGCCAGCTGCTCGGACGTGGGCTTGTAGCCGGATCCCACCCACCGACCCAGCAGCTGCGCGGCACCGGGCACCGAGATCCCCCAGTCCCCTGCCACGGCGTGGGCCTCCTGCGGGTGGTACCCGGCCATGGACAGGCGCACGATGTCTGCCCGACGGGTCCCCGTGGCCAGCCAGCAGCGTCGAGCCTGAGGGTGGGTGCGGTCCAGGGCGGTCTGGGTCCACGCGACCCACTCCGCCATGGCCGGATCTGTCGACCCTCGAGCTGTGGACGCCACCCAGGCGACATCCGCGCCTGCGTGGGCGATGGCGATCACCAGCCCGACAGTGGCCCCCGCGAGTCCAGCTGTCTCCAGCTCATCGCGCACGGCCCGCACCCAGCGTGGGTGCAGGCCGACGGCCCAGGCTCCTTCGAACAGCGGGTCGCCGCACCCCTCAGGAGGTCCGGGATCCGCGGCTGCGCCGATCCCGGCAACCAGGTCGCGCAGGTGGCGCCGCGGCGCGCCGGTCGCCGCGGCGACGTGGGGGATGTCCCGGAAGTGGGACGCGGCGACCGCTGCCCCCTCGAGCCCACGATCGGGGCAGCACGGAAGGCTCCCGTCGAGCCCGAACCAGGTGGCGCCCCGGTCCGGCGAGCAGCCGAGGAGTCCCGTGCTGCGCGTTGCACGCTCCCACCACATCCGGAACCCGGGCATGACCGCGCGCAGGGTCGGGATGCAGGAGACCCCGCCCCCGAACGCTGCCGCGATCTGCTCCAGGCCCTCGTCGTGTGGGGTCTGCACCGACCAGTCCTCGGTGATCAGAACCGGGTGCCGCGTGGGCCGGGCACCCGGAGATGCCCGGCAGGGGAACGTGACCTCCAGCGGGAGGGCCAGTCCGGTCGCGGCGTCTCCCATGGGCCCTCCTCCTCGGTGCTACCAGCCGGAACCGTAGAGCCGGGGTCCGACAACGCCGGGAGAGATGCCCTGGCCGCCTGCGGGGCTGGGATCCCGTCGACGCCGGCTGCGCCTCCCGCTGCGGCATCATTGGCGCCTCCACCCGCGCGCCACCCACCCGGGTCTCGCCTCCGGGGGCTCGGCTCCGATAGCGTCGCGGGCATGGCCGAACCCGCAGCGTCAGCGTGGCCGGATGGTGTGTCCGTGGTCATGCCGGTGCTCAACGAGGAGCGGCACCTGACCCACGCGGTGACCGGGATCCTGACCCAGGACTGGGCGGGCCTGCTGGAGATCGTCCTGGCGCTGGGACCGTCGACCGACCGCACCGACGAGGTGGCCCGCCGCCTGCAGGCGATCGACGACCGCATCGTCCTGGTGCCCAATCCGAGCGGGCGGACCCCCGCGGGGCTGAACGCCGCCATCCGGGCCTCGCACTACGAGGTGGTCGTCCGGGTCGACGGGCACGCGATCCTCCCCGACGACTACGTGTCGACAGCGGTGGAGACCCTGGTGCGCACGGGTGCGGACAACGTCGGCGGGATCATGCAGGCCGAGGGCGAGACCCCCTTCGAGCAGGCGGTGGCCCGGGCCATGACCTCGCCGCTGGGGGTCGGCGCCGCACCGTTCCACGTCGGTGGTGGGGAGGGGGAGGCCGAGACCGTCTACCTCGGGTGCTTCCGCAAGTCGGCACTGCAGCGAGTCGGAGGGTACGACGAGACCTTCCTGCGGGCCCAGGACTGGGAGATGAACCACCGGATCCGCGAGACCGGGGGGCTCGTGTGGTTCAACCCGGCGCTGGTGGTCACCTACCGACCGCGTCCCGACGCCTCCTCGCTGGCCGGCCAGTACTTCCACTACGGGCGGTGGCGCCGCGAGGTGATGCGCCGGCACCCGCAGACCGCGTCGCGAGCCTCGGCGCTTCGTTACTTCGCACCGCCCACAGCAGTCGTCGGCGTGGTCGCCGGAACGGCAGCGGGGCTCGTCGGATCCACCGTCGGCCCGCGTGCGCTGCGGATCGGCTGGCTCGCCCCCGTGGGCTACCTGGCCCTGATCGGCGTCGGGGCGGCCGTGACCGGGCGCGGGCTGCCCCCGGCCGCGCACGCCCGGCTGCCCCTGGTCTACGCCACGATGCACGGTGCCTGGGGCACCGGCTTCCTGACCTCGCCGCCCGGACTGCGCGAGCTCGAGGCGTGAGGGCGCTCGTCCGACATGCCTGAATCACCGGATCGCCCGGCCCGACCCACGATCGCCGAGCTGCGGGAGGTCACACAGCCACCGGCCGTGCGTGGACGGAAGAACTCCGAGCACTGGGTCGCCGACGTGTACCTGCGCCGCATCTCGCCCTACCTGACGCGAGCGCTGCTGCCCACCGGCGTCTCGGCCAACACCGTCACGTGGTTCATGATCATCACCGGTGCCTCGGCCGGCCTGGCCCTGCTGATCCCGGGGATCCCGGGGGCCCTGCTGGCCCTCCTGCTCGGCCAGATGCAGATGCTCTGGGACTGCAGCGATGGGGAGGTCGCCCGCTGGCGGGGCACGTTCTCCCCGGCCGGGACCTTCCTGGACAAGATCGGGCACTACACGGCCGAGTCGGTGATCCCCGTGTGCCTCGGGATCCGCGCTGCCGGATCGGACTTCTCGTGGACCACGCCCGGCGGGTACGCGTACGCGGGAGCGATCCTCGCGGTGCTGATCATGTTCAACAAGGCGCTCAACGACATGGTCCACGTGTCCCGGGCGTTCGCAGGCCTGCCCCGGCTGGAGGACGTGGCGGGGGTCGGCACGCCGACCAGTTCCGGGCTGGCGCGGGTGCGCCGCCTGGTGCGGTACTTCCCGTTCAACCGGATCTTCCACTCGGTGGAGATGACCATCCTCGTGTTCATCGCGGCTCTCGGCGACGTGCTGGTGGGGGGACTGGCCGTCACGCAGGCCCTGGTCCTGATCATGCTGGGGCTTGCCGTGGTCACCGTCGTCGGCCATGTCCTGGCCATCCTGTCCTCGACCAAGCTCGCGGCGGCGGACCACGGATGACCCCTGGCGGCGAGGGACCGGGCGTGCGGGGAGTCCTGCGTCGCGCGGCTGTTGCCGAGGCCGTGGCCGGGTTCCGACGGCTGCCGGTGGACCCGGGACTTGTCCTCTACGAGTCCTTCGCCGGGAACGGCATGCTCTGCAACCCTGAGGCGGTGTACCGGGCCCTGCGTGCGGACGGACGGTTCGACCACCTCCGGCACGTGTGGGTCCTCGATGACCCGGCTCGGCACCCCTCGGTCATGCGGGAGCTCACGGGAGATGACCGGGTCAGCGTGGTGACCCGTCGGACTTCGGCCTACTTCCGGTCCCTGGCGACCGCCGGGTACCTGGTCAACAACTCGACCTTCCCCACCGAGTTCGCCAAGCGCCCGGAGCAGGTCTATGTCAACACCTGGCATGGAACGCCGCTCAAGCGGATGGGCTACGACATCCCGAGTGGGACCCAGGGGGGCCAGACGTCGGCAACGGCACGGGGAACGTCGTCCGCAACTTCCTGCAGGCGGACTTCCTGGTCAGCGCGAGCCCCTTCATGACCGATCAGATGTATGCGCGGGCCTACAAGCTGGGCAATCTCCACCCCGGATTGGTGATCGAGGAGGGATACCCACGGATCGACCGTCAGGCGGTCGGTCGGGCGCAGGCCCGCGAGATCATCTCCGGTTGGCAGGGACCTCTGGGCCCCGGGCGCGTCGTGCTGTATGCGCCGACGTGGCGTGGCGAGTCGTTCCACGATCCCCGCGATGACTCGCAAGCCCTCGTCGAGGATGTCCGACGCCTGTCCCAGCGCCTGGGCGACGGGTGGGAGGTCCGGGTCAAGGTCCACCAGGCGGTGTATGCCGCAGCCCGTCGGCTTCCCGGTCTCCAGGACGCCCTCATCGACAACGACATCCCCACGAACGTGGTCCTGGCAGCAGTGGACGTCCTCGTCGCGGACTACTCGAGCATCATCGTGGACTTCCTCCCCCTTGACCGACCGATCGTTGTCTTTGCGCCGGACAGCGCCGACTACGGCCAGGTCCGGGGCCTCTACGAGCCTGCCCCCGGGTGGCCCGGCCCGGTCGTGACCGACATCGACGAGGTCGCTGCCGTGGTCGCGCAGACGGGAAGTGGTAGCGCCGCCGACCCGGCATCCAGCCATCGCTCGGCCCGTCAGGAATGGCGTGACCAGCTCTGCCCCCGGGAGGACGGGCGGGCCAGCCAGCGGCTGGTGGACGTCGTCTTCGCGGGCATTCGCGAGGGCCACAACCTCGTGGACCTGTCCTCGGACGGGCGGCCGCGGATCCTGATGTACCTCGGCGAGCTCAAGCCCAACGGGATGACGACCTCCGCCCTGAACCTCCTGCGAGCCATCGACCACACCCGCTACGACGTGACCGCGCTCTACCCGTACACCAGCGATCCCGACCGGGTCCGTGCGGCCGCCTCCATCGACCCCTACGTCCGCAGGATCCCCCGGATCGGGGGCATGGCCGGGTCGGCAGCGGCCCAACTGGCCCGGCAGGTCCTGCAACGTCGGGGCGTCGCTGGGCGCCGCGACACGACCCCCCTGGCTCGGTCCTTCCGCATCGAGTGGGAGCGGTGCTTCGGCCAGGCCGAGTTCGACTGCGTCATCGACTTCGCCGGGTACTCCCCGTTCTGGTCCCTGTTGCTCCTGCACGCCCGCGCACCGAGAAGGGCGATCTGGCTGCACAACGACATGGTGGCCGACTCCAAGCGGGAGGTCGAGGGCAAGCAGCCGCTGCGACGGAACCTGGAGGCCGTCTTCTCGACCTACCGCTTCTTTGACAGCCTGGTCTCGGTGTCCCCCGCACTGCGGGACGTCAACCGTGAGCGCCTTGCCCAGTACGCCCCCGCGGAGCGGTTCACGTACGCGGTCAACGTGGTGGACGCCGACTCCGTCCGGGCCCGTTCCGATGACCAGGCGGCCTGGCAGCTGCCGCCCGCCGCCGAGGGAACGATCACGTTCCTCACTGCGGGTCGGCTGTCGAGTGCGAAGAACTTCCCCCGGATGGTGGCGGCATTCGCCCGGGTGCACGAGGAGCACCCGCGCACCCGCCTCGTGATCCTGGGCGAGGGCCCCGATCGGGCTGCCATCGAGGCCCAGGTCGAAGGCCTCGGGGTGGCCGACTGCGTCCTGCTCGCGGGCCACCAACCCAATCCGTTCCCCGCCATGGCCGCCAGTGACTGCTTCGTCATGAGCAGCGACCACGAGGGTCAGCCCATGGTGATCCTCGAGGCCCTCGTCCTGGGGGTTCCGGTCGTCACGACGCGTTTCGCCAGCGTTGACTCCGCCCTCCCCGCCGGGCAGGGCCTCATCGTGGACTGCAGCGTCGACGGGGTTGTCGAGGGCATGCGGGCATTCCTCCGCGGTGAGGTGCCCAGGCCGCACTTCGAAGCAGCGGCCTACAACCGGCAGGCGGTTGCGCAGTTCCTCCGCGCGGTCGGACTCGCTGCCGTCGAGGAGGAGGACCGACGGACCTGACGGACGCGCTGGTGCTACGAGCCTTCTGCGGTCGCCGGTGGACCGATTGTGCGCGTGGCGAGATCAGCCGCCCGCTGCTGCGTGGCGTGAACCTGCTGCGCGCCGTACTCGACGATCTCAGCCGTCGCCTCGATGAAGCGACGCATGCTCGCCCCTTTGCTGACGTCACCGAAGTGGCGTGCGATCCAGTACGCCCGCTGTCCTGCGAGCGTGTCGTCGTCCAGGGCCCGTGCGACCAGCTCCGCCGCGTGGCCGGCGTCAGCCGCCGCCAGCCGGTAGCAGGCGGACAGGAAGCTGTTGTGAACTCCAACAGTGGCCTCAGTGGCCGGGAGGGTGACGACCAGGGGCTTGCCCGTGACCAACCAGTCGAAGGCCATGGCGGAGTTGTCCACGATGGCCACCGCCGACTCGGCGATCTGGTCGTCAAGGCCGGCGAGGCGTCGATGACGTGCCGCGGGCGGCCCTGTGGTTGCGTGGCGTTCGTTCGGCCGATCAGGTCGCGAAGCCGGCGGTCGGCCCTCCGGTAGGACTCCGAGAGACTGCCCGTCATGGGATGCGGGCGGTAGATGACCCGGTATCCGGCGCTGATGAGACTGCTGACCACACCGACCCCATGGGATTCGACGGACCCGTAGGCCATGGAGGGCCGGTCCCCCTCGTACGTCGGCGCGTACAACACGGTCGGGACCTGGCTCTCGCAGCTGCGATCGGGCGGGAGGAAGTCCAACTGCGGGCGGCCGATCTGGCGCGTCCGCTCCGCGGGGTCGTAGTTCGGCAGCGCAGCCAGGATCCGGTCGTGTGCCGCCTGGCCGGCGATGAAGGCGAAATCGTAGGCGCGCAGCTGGCCGCTGGCCATGTAGATCTTCTCGCTCTCGCCGTGCGAGATGAACACGTGCATGGCGCGCCCATAGCGCATCACCTGGAAGTTGCGGGCCCAGTGGTTGACGTAGAGGACGACACGTGGGATCGATCGTCTCCATGTAGCCCTCGAGGTCGCGCGTGTTGCGCAGGTACTCGACAGGCAGGGAGCACTCCCCGGTGATGATGCGGGCCGCGGTGGCGCTGCGCACGGAGATCGCGACCGGCATGTGCCGGTGCAGCTCGGTCAGCGGCTGGTACCACTGGCGGACCTGGTACATCGAGGTCAGGGGGTCGTCGTCGGCGAAGTGCAGCATGACCGTGGCAGTGGCGTGGGAGCTCGGGTACCGGCGAAGGCTGCGTCGGTCCTGGGAGTCGCGCGCAGCTGACCTGAGGCGGCGGGACTCGTTGCGGGCTAGGTTGCGTGCCACGAGGCCAGCCTTCACAAGCGGCACAGTAGTCCAGGAGGGGTGGAGGACGCCCGTGCCCTCGGTCACCGCCGGTCCGCGAGTGCAGGCGTACTTGCTGTCAGGCCCGCGCGCACGGGATCATCTGGTGGTGTGCGTCGCGGTCGCACATGTCCTCCAGCCCAGAATCGGGCTTCTGCTCGCTGATCCGACGAGGTGGTGCACATGACCGTGGGTGCGGTGCCCCACTTCGGTGTCGTGGTGCTCACCATGGGCCAGCGCCCGGACGACCTGCGGCGTGGGCTGGAGTCCGTGCTGGCGCAGCAGGGGGTCACCACCGACATCGTGGTCGTGGGCAACGGCTGGGTCCCGGTCGACCTGCCCGCCGGCGTCCGCGGCCACGCCCTGCCGGAGAACGTGGGGATCCCCGCGGGGCGCAACGCCGGCGTTCCCGAGGTGTCCGGCGACCTGATCTTCTTCCTCGACGATGACGCCTCACTGGCCACACCCGACACCTTGGCCCGGTTCGCGGCCCTCTTCGCCGCGCGTCCGGAGGTGGGGCTGATCCAGCCGCGCGTGGTGGACCCCACCGGACGCCCGGCACCGGGTCGTTGGGTCCCCCGGCTGCGCACCGGCGACCCCGCCGAGCCCGGCCCGGCCACGTCCCTCTGGGAGGGTGCGGTGGCCATCCGGCGGCAGCTCTTCGACGAGGTCGGGGGCTGGCCGGGGCTCTTCTTCTACGCCCACGAGGGCATCGAGCTGTGCTGGCGGGTCTGGGACACCGGGCACGTGCCCTGGTACGCCGGCGACATCGTGATCCACCACCCGGTGATCGACCCGCGCCGGCACGCCGAGTTCTGGCACATGAACGCCCGCAACCGCGTTCTGCTGGCACGACGGAACCTGCCGGCGGTGCTGCGCCCGGTCTACACCGGCACCTGGGCGGCGATCACGGCGGCGCGGGTGCGCGACAAGGAGGCCCGCGGGGCCTGGTGGGACGGGTTCCGGGAGGGCTGGCGGATGGACCCGGGCGATCGTCGGCCGATGCACTGGTCGACCGTGTGGGCGATGGCCCGGGCGGGTCGTCCGCCGGTGGTATGAGGTCCGCGTCCTCCCGATGCCCGGGCTCCTGGAGTCCAACTCCAAGCCTCGGGTGGGCACCTCGTGGACCGCTGCGTCGCGGCGCGGACGGGCCGTCCACAAGTCCACCGCAGCCACTTGCGATGTCGCCATGTCATGTCTCAAGACATCGGTGACGGTTCTGTATCAGGAGATCGGTGCCACTTGCGGTGGTCTTGGTGGTGACACTTCTGCCGTGAGGCTCGGACGGTGGCTGCCAATGAACCCATCGATCCTCGTGTCCGCCTCGCGATCTCGCAGTGGCCTGATGACGCGCCCCGGGGCGCGGTCTCGACGTTCTGTCGTGAGCACGGCATTTCGCGCAAGTCGTTCTACGAGTTGCGCAAACGCGCGAAGCTCGACGGACCGGCGGCGGTGCTCGAGCCCAGGTCCAGGCGCCCGAGGTCGAGCCCCTCGAGGCTGACCGATGAGGTCAAGGCCCAAGCGGTGCAGGTGCGGGCTGCTTTGGAGGCCTCTGGGCTGGACCACGGACCGATCAGCGTGCACGACAAGATGCACGCGATGGGCCTGGACCCGGTGCCCTCAGTGGCGTCATTGGCCCGGATCTTCCGCCAGGCTGGGGTTGCCCGGGCCGAGCCGAGGAAGAAGCCGCGCTCGGCATGGCGCCGGTTCGTCTATCCAGCACCGAACGCGTGCTGGCAGCTGGACGCCACGCAATACGTGCTGACCGGGGGACGCACGTGCGTGATCTTCCAACTCATCGACGACCACTCCCGCTACGCGGTCGCCTCCCACGTCGCGTGGGCCGAGACCGCCGAGGCAGCGATCGTGGTGTTCGACAAGGCCGTCGCCGCCCACGGTGTTCCCCAACGGCTGCTGTCCGACAACGGGATCGCACTGAACCCGACGCGGCGCGGCTACCTGGGCCAGTTCGTGGAACACCTCTGGCGCCTGGGCGTGGACGCGATCACCGGCAAGCCGCACAAGCCGACCACCCAAGGCAAGAACGAACGCTTCCACCAGACCCTGTTCCGCTACCTCGACAAGCAGCCACTGGCCGACACGCTGGATGAACTGCAGGCCCAGGTCGACGCGTTCGACCACATCTACAACACCGAGCGGCCCCACCAGGGGCTACCAGGGCGGATCACCCCCAGCACGGCATGGGACGCCACGCCAAAGGCCCAGGCTCCCCGCCCCAAACCCAACCCGCCATTCCTCGTCCGACCCGCCATCACCCGGCCGGCGCCGGTGCCCGCAGACCTTCCCCGCGGCACCCGCGTCCGCAAGCTGACCACCGCCGGCACGTTCACCCTCGCCGGGGTCAACTACAAGGTCGACGGACGGCGCGCCCTCGAGCAGGTCCTGATCATCACCGACGGCGACACGATCACCGTTGCCGACCTGCACGGCGAGATCCTGATCGAACACACCCGGCCCGCACCCGGAGTGACCTACGTCGGCAACGGCAAACCCCCCGGACGGCACCCCAAGACCCCACAACCGTCACCGAAGTCCTGACACACCAACTGTCACCGAAGTCCTGATACAGAACCGTCACCCATGTCCTGAGACATCACACTTGCGATGTCGCTACTCCCTGATAGGATTCGTACAGATGTTCGAACCTTGGGGAGGTCGGGATGGGGGGCATGGGGAGCAGGCGGACCACCGGTGGGCGTCATCGTGCGGGCGGAAGCCGCTGCGACAGACGCGTCCGGTGAGGTGAAGGACCTGTGGCGGCAGGTGGCGGCGATCACCTGCACCGACGTTCCCCCGATGGGCCTGTTGGCGGGCGAGCGACCTGCAGCCGATGTGGAGGTGCTCTGCTCGGCGGTCGCCGGCATCGAGTTCGAGTTGGCTCGCCGGATGGCGGCCGCCTCTCGGTCGGGCAGCCTGCCTCTGGTCGGTGACGGGGCGATGCTGCTGGCCCGGGGATGGTCAGCGGCGCTGGGCGCGACGGCTGGCCCGAGCCGGCGCCTTCGTGGACGACCACCAGCGCTGGCGGAGGTATGGGCCCGGGCGTGATCACCAGCGAGCATGTCCATGCGCTGGCCCGTCACGCCGATCGCCTCGAGGTCGAGGAGATGTCGGCGGCCATCGAGGAGCTGGGCCCGTGGTGGGGTCAGCTCTCGCCCATGGCGGTGGCGCACTTCGTGCAGCGCGTGATCCGGGCCTGCTGCACCCACCCCCCGATCCAGAGCCCGACGAGGCCGGTGCGTACGATGGCCGGTCGGTCTCGTTCGCCCTGACCGCTGACTCGGTCGTCCTGTCCGGCGTCCTGCCCCGGCTGGAGGGGGAGGCGGTGATCGCCGCGGTAGAGGCCTTCGCCGAACGACTGCGTTCGGATGCCGACCACGTCCCCGCATCGGCCCGCCGGGCCGATGGGCTGGTGGCGCTGGTCAACGCCGCCCATGCCTCGGGGTCGTCCCACCCGCGGTGGGCTGCCCGTCTCCGTGTCGGTCACCCTGGACTCGACCGCCCTCGGCGACCGGGTGTGGACCACCTCCCGAGGGCACACCTTCACCGCCGCCGAGCAGCGGTTCACCTCGTGCGACGCGCTGGTCACCCCGGTCGTGCTCGACACCGGGCAGTGCCCGGACACGGTCGCGGAGTTCCTCGCGGCCACCGGTCCGGCGGCCGGGCGCGGGCAGCGAGGGCGTCACGGGGCTGCCCTCGGCAGAGGCCGGATCGCCTCCCTGGCCACCACCCTGCTCGGGACCCGGATCCCGCTGGCGATGGGGCGCTCTGCGCGGACCGCCACACCGGCCCAGCGCCGCGCCCTGGCAGCCCGGGACCGGGGGTGCATCATCCCGGGTGCGGGATCCCGGCCGAGGCCTGCCAGACGCACCACGTCGAGGACTGGGCCGCTGGCGGCGCCACCGACCTGCCGAACCTCGCCCTTCTGTGTTGGGCCCATCACCGCCAGGTCGACCTCGGCATGTGGACCATCGTACGCCGCGACCGAGGATGACGGGGTACGCCAACCCGAGCCCGGAGCGCCACCTGGCACCCCCTGGCCCGCCAACAACGGCGCACCCTGGACCATCACCCGCACCCCCCGCACCTGCTGGCGACTGTGAGGGGGGCGGCAGCTCCTACCGGACGATCACCTTCACCCGCTTCGACCACTTCGACCAGCCCTTGGAGTTCTTGACCCGGACCGCCGAGTAGTACGTGCCCTTCTTCTTGAGCGCCTTCGTGGTGCACGTGTTGGCCGTAGGTCCGGCGCTGCAGCTTGCCTTCACGGAGCCGCGCTTCGACTTGGAGTACAGCCGAGCTCCGTAGCCCTTCAGGTACGAGTACCCGTTGAACGTGGGCGGGGCCCAGGCGATCGTCGACCGGTTGCCTGTCGGTGTCGCGCTGGTGATCTTCGGGGCCGAGGCCTTCTTGGGCGGTCCGGTGACGATCCGCGGCGTGACGGTGAATGTGCCGCGGTCGATTGCATGGTCAGCGTCGATGTAGTACTTGCTGCGCTTCTTCATCTTCTTGGTCTTGCAGCTGGTCTTCCCGCAAGGGGCAGTGCACTCGCCGACCTTGGTTCCGCCGGAGGCCTTGGTGTACAGCTTCGCGGTGTATCCGGTGATGGCGTTGGTCCCGGCGACGGGGGATCCCAGCGCACGGTCACCTTCCCCTTGGAGTACGTGCTCACGCGCACGGCCCAGGTCCGGCGTCCCGGGGTGCGGGGGCTGCTCGGGGCGCCGGTGCCGGCCCGGTTGGTGGCCACCACGTCGATGTAGTAGCGGGTCCCGTCCTTGAGACTCAGGGATCGTGCAGCCGCTCAGCGATCCGTTACTGGTCGTGCAACTGCCCACGGGGTTGCCGCCGGTTCCGGCGGTGTAGGCCGATGCCGTGTACTTGGTGATCGTCGCGCCGTTCTCCGCGGCCGGGGTCCAGGTCACCTTCACCCCGCCCGGTGTCCCGGCGACGGCGACACCCGGGGGCGCTGGGCACGGTCTTCGGTGCCGCCAGAGCCCGAGGCGCGAGGGAGCGGAGACCCCTGGGCGTTCTGCGCGACAACCTCGGCGTAGTACTGCACGCCCATGGTGCCGGGGAAGGTGCACGCCCGGCCGCCGCCGTCGGTCGAGCACGGCCCGAGGACGTTGCCCCCGTTGGGTGCATCGAAGGCTGTGGCGGTGTAGCCGGTGATCGCCGTCCCGCCTCGCGAGATCGGCGCTCCCCACTGCACCGTGACGGATGCTCGGTGTTGTCCGGGCAGTGATCCCCACCGGCTGGGTCGGCGTGGTCACCTGCTGCTGACCACGGCAGGAGGCGCCACCCCACGCCGCGCAGGCGACCAGGGCCTTGTTGAGGTTGGACAGCTCGATCAGGTCGGTCGCTTGGGCAGCGGCGTTGAACTTCGGTCCACTCCCCGTGTAGTCCAGTGTCGCGCTCCGCGGGCTCCACGGTGGTGGGGGCGCCCGAGCGAACCTGAGTGTTGCGTTGGCCGGGATCGTGGTCCCGCGGGGGAAGAGGTAGTCCGGGGTGTCAGTGCCGTTGCGAGGATCCTTGTCCCACAGTGCGTAGCCCGTCAGGTCGATCTGGGCCGTTGGAGCCGTTGGTGATTTGAATCGTCTCGCCGGGGATTCCAGACGCCGGTGTCCGGGCCGGGGCTGCCGACGGCAGTGTGGGCCGGTATCCACGGTGGGCGGTCGACGGAGTTGGACGGAGCCGAGGCCGGTCCGTCCCGGAGGTGCTGTGGCCGGGACCGTGAACGTGTACGCCGCGCCGTTGGTCGACCCGGGCACGACGCAGGAGTTCGCTGGGTCTGGTGCGGGTGTCCCCGGGACAGCATTCGTCACGCACACTCGGGGGGTCTGCGTGCCGACGACCGTGTACTGGGTGATGGGCATCCCGCCGTCTGGGCCGGCGGGGTCCAGTGACGATCGCTGAGCCGTTCGCCCCTGTGGCCGACACGTTGGTCGGCGCGGGTGGCTGGGGTCGCGCCTGCCGTGTAGCCCGCGGTGATCCAGGCCGATGGGGTCCGAGGCGCCGACGTGCCGGCAGAGTTCGCGGCGGTCACGGTCACTCGGTACTGGGTGCCATTCGTCAGGCCCATGATGGTGCAGGAGGTCCTCGGGTCCGGCGCTCGTGCATGACCGGGAGTCCCTGCGGCCGGGGTCGCGGTGGCCGTGTAGCTGGTCACCGGCGCGCCGTTGTCATTCGCGGGCGCCATCCAGCGCGCGACGATCTGCGAGTCGCCGGGCTGGCCCGCGGCGGATGTCGGGCTTGCCGGGCGCCTTGCGGGACGTGACGGGGGTGGACTGCAGCGGGCGCTGATGCCGGCCCTGGGGATTGCGCCGCCAGGACCTGAATGTGTACGCCGCCCCAGAGTGTGAGGCCGGTGAACTTGTGGCTCGTGTCCCGTCACCGTGATGGCTGGACGAGGTGCCGCCCACCACGGGTCACCGTCGAGCGGTAGTCCGTGATGCTGAGCCGCCCGTGTAGGTGGGAGGTACCACGCCACGGTGATCGTCGCTGCTCCCGTCAGCTGTCCGCGGTGGCGTTGAGCCGGCCGCGGGAGTCCCTGGGATGTCCTGGCCGCGTGTTCCAGTCGCCGGCGCGGCGTGATGCACGTCCACGTGCGGCCTCGCCGATGCCAGCGGGTCCCGGCAGTTGTCCGGATTGCACGGGTAGGGGAACCATGCGCGCAGGTTGCCGGTCTCGTAGGGCCCGGCGTTGTCCATCAGGTAGGCCACATCGCCCGACGAACGAGGTGTTGTTCGCGGGCAGGTTGCCGAACCAGGGGCCACCGCCGGTGTAGTAGATGCCGCAGTCGGGATCGTCCGCGCCCGGTGAGCCGAATCTCGATGCTCCTGCCGGCGGGTACTGCCGCGTACCCAGGGAAGGTGTACTTGTTCAGCGCCGAGTCGCGCAGAGTCCAACCGCTGAGGTCGACGACATCCGCGCCGTCGTTCTCGATGAAGACCGTCTCGTAGCCGTTGACCGAGCTGTCCTGGTCCCAGGACACCGACATCCGCAGGTTCGCGCGCCGGCGAGGGGCCGCAGAGGTTCGGCGACCAGAGCCCGCGGCGACTGGCTGAGGCGGCGCGTCGTCCGCGAGCACCCGGTACTCGAGGTTGTGCGCCCACTCAGGCTTCTTGTCGGATCGGCGGCCAGGGGGAACCACATCATCCGCCCGTCGCTCACGGTGCCGCGGAGGTGTCGTACCAGTTGCCCTCCTCGTCCTGGGCATAGAGCGGAGCGGACGATCCGGCCACCCGAGTAGTCGTCGTTGGACGTCCCCTTCAGGGCGCGCGGCTGGACGGGGTCCCCGGCGGGGGAGCGCCTGAGGGCGGTCCTTGGCCTGGGCGGACCCGCACTGGGGCCTGTGAGTCGTGGGCACCTCAGGGGCCTGCACCCCGATCGTGCGCACGCGCTGGCTGCCGCGTGAGCCGGAGTTGCTGGTCGCGATCTTCACGTCGAGGGTGTCGCCGTCGGACACGGTGCCGGCCGTCCCCTCCTCCCACTCGTACTCCAGCTCGGGTCCGGGCCGGCTGTGACCCGCCGCCATCGTCCCGAGCAGCAGCCCGACGAACACCGACCGCAACCCCCGTACTGCGTTGGCCCTTCCTCATGCGCCTCCCCTTCCCCTCGTTGGCATCGGCGCCACCCCGCCACCACGGGCGGGGATCGTACTCAGCGGGCGTTGGCCCGCTCCAGGTCACCCTCGAAGTCCACCTCGACGGCGAACAGGTCCGAGATGTCCACTGGCGTCACCTCGACGCCGTCCTTGTGCAATCGCGAGCTCGATGCCGCGCTCGAAGTAGTCCTGGTCCTCGCACGCCTCGAGCTGGCGGATCAGCGCGATCTTGTCCTTGCCGCCGATCAGGTTGATCCCGACCGCCTCACCGAGCCCGCCGACGACGGTCTTCGACAGCTCCTTCACGTGACCGCGGTCATCGACGGTGTACTTGACCTCCTCCTCGGCCACGGCCGAGGTGTTCACCGCCACGGCCGAGCGACCCGACACGATGAACGGTGTCAGCCGCTCGAGGATGACCCTGTCGAACACGACGTCGCCGTTCATCCAGATCACCGAGCCCTCGTGCGAGGCCCGCAGTGCCTTCAGCAGGGACTTCGAGGTGTTGGTCTGGTCGTAGACCTCGTTGTAGACGAAGACGGCGTCGGGCTGGTGCTCCATGACGCTGTCGTTCTTGAAGCCGACGACGATCATGATCCGCACGTCCTCACCGAAGACGCCCTTGATGTTCTCGACCTGCTGCTCCATGATCGTCTGCCCGCTGGCCAGGCGGGTCAACGGCTTCGGGAAGGGTCGACCCAGCCGCGTTCCCATGCCGGCGGCAAGAATGGTGACCTGGACCTGCGACATCGATGCTCCTCGACTGGCCGCCCGCGGCGGCCGTGATCAGACTGTGCCTGAGCACCATTGTCTCAGTGAAGCCGCCGAGCCCGAAGCCGCAACGCGTTAGTTCCAGCCTATGGACTCCTTGAGGTTGGCCGCGCCAACCCGGCATTCCGGGCGTTGAGTCACGGGGGTCACGCCAGTGTCAGGCCGGTTCCACCGGCCAGATGCCATGGGCGGCCAGGCTTCGCGTCCGCGCCAGCCCGGCCTGGTGCTCGTCGATGGCCGCGAGCAGGGCCTCATGGAACTTGCGGGTGCTCTCGCCGGGGGCGGCGTCGTCGAAGTAGAAGGCGCGCAGCCGCGCCCGCTCGACGGCGAACCGATCCTCCGTGAGCAGTGCGGCGATGTCGGCCCTGGCCGAGCCGATCGAATCCGCGTCGATGATGTGGGCGGCTGCGGCGATCGGTGCCTCGCGCAGCAGCCCGGAGCGGTTGGTGCGCCGGTCGGTGAGCACGATGGCCGCCTCGACGCGTGAGTACAGGAAGTCCAGTCCCACGCTGGAGATGTCTGAGACCAACAGGTCGACGCGCGGGAAGAGGGCGAGGATGTCCCCGTCGGCGCGGTACTCATGTCCCGCGGCAGGGTCGGCCTGCGCGGCCGCCGCGATCCTGGCCACGACCCCGGCATGGCTGGCCACCATCCCCGGTATCAGGCTCTGTGCGACGCGCGGGTGCGGCTTGTAGATGACCCGGACGTCCGGGATGGCCAGCAGTGCCTCGATGAGCGCCTCGCCGTAGCGGTCCAGCGAGGTGAAGTTGTTCATCTCGTCCTCGCCCTCCCACGTCGGGGCGTACAGGACGGTGCGCCGCGCGCTGATCGGCAGGGAGGGGGCGGGGTTGAGGTCCAGCTGCGGGCGCCCGACCTTCACCAGCGTTGACTCGTCGAAGTCCACGAGCGCAGCACGGTGCCGGCGCACGGCTGCCTCACCGGCCACGAACACCTTGTCGTAGGCCTTGGCCTGGTTGGACACCATCGAGACCTTGTCGGACTCGCCGTGGTTGACGTGGATGTGCACGGCGTCCGCCCAGACCAGGGACTGGAAGTTCCGCAGCCCGTTGTTGGGGTAGATGATCGCCTTCGGCTGCAGCACGCGGTACAGGTCCATCAGCCCGGGGAAGGGCATCGCCAGGAAGCTGGGTGCCGGCAGCTCGCGGCCCATGAGCTCGGTCCAGCTGGACCTGGCCCGCGTCACGACGCCGAAGTTCAGGTCACCGCTGTGCGCCTCGATGACGGGCAGCCACTGCTCGATCTGGTAGATCTTCGCGACGGTGTCGGGGAAGTAGAACAGCGCGTCGACCGGCGGCGCGGTCCATCCGTTGCGGACCAGGGAGGAGGCGTCGATGGACTCGCCGCGTGGCTCGACCTCGCCCTCGGTCACTGCGCGCGCGCTCAGGCGGGTGCCGGCCAGAGTCAGCCGCCAGCCGATGCCCCGCGATGCGCGCAGCCCCAACGACCTGACCCGACCCATGTTCTGTCCCTCCCGGCCGGGGGTCCCGCGACCCTCGCCGGGAAGGATTCTGCCGCACGTACGCTGCCCGGCGCGTCATCCGGTCGGGCGCGCTGGCCTGTGCCATCGTGACCGGCTATGGCGAGCAACCTGACAATGCCTCGACGGACGAAGGGGCGGATCAGTGTCGAGCCCCGGGCGCGGACGCGATGGACCCCGCGGCACCGTCGGATCGGCACGCTCCTCGTGGTGGCCCAGTTCGTGCTCATCGGGCTGTGCCTCCTGCCGCTGGGCCCGACGATCGGCTCGGGCCAACTGCGCGCGCTGGGGCTGCTCTGCCTGGCCCTCGGGGCCGCTGTGGGAGGGCTGGCGCTGCTGGCGCTGGGCTCGGCCACGCGGGTGCACCCGGTGCCGGACGCGCGGACACCGCTGCAGGTCAGCGGCATCTACGCCTGGATCCGGCATCCCATGTACGCCGCGGTCCTGATGGCCTGCACGGGTGTGACCCTGTCCACGGGGCGGGTCCTGTCGCTGGTCTCCCTGGCCGGCCTGGCTGTGGTGCTGGCCGTCAAGGCGCGCTTCGAGGACCGCATGCTGCAGGAGAAGTTCGGCTGGCAGTTCGCTGTGTACGCCTCACGGGTCCCCGCGCTGCTCCCGCTGCCGGGGCGGTCGTACGCACGCTGAGGATCGCCGCGTGACGATCGCGCGCTGAGGCACCGGGAACGTCGGCGGTCCGCGACCGTGGCCGCCCCCGACCGGCGGTCAGCCGATGGCGTCGGTGATCGTCGGCCCCGTCGCTGCGCGGATCTGGTCCACGGTGACCCCGGGGGCGCACTCGCGCAGCACCAGTCCCGCGTCGGTGACGTCGAGAACCGCCATGTCGGTGATGATCCGGTGCACGACCGCGATCCCGGTCAGCGGCAGCGTGCACTCGTCGACGATCTTGTGCGAGCCGTCCCTGGCGACGTGCTCCATCATCACGATGACCTGCTTGGCCCCGTGGACCAGGTCCATGGCCCCGCCCATCCCCTTGACCATCTTCCCGGGGATCATCCAGTTGGCCAGGTCCCCACGGGCCGACACCTGCATCGCGCCGAGGATTGCGGCATCGACATGCCCTCCGCGGATCATCCCGAAGGACAGGGCGGAGTCGAAGAAGCTGGCCCCGGGCAGTGTGGTGACGGTCTCCTTGCCCGCGTTGATCAGGTCGGGGTCGACCTCCTCCTCGGTCGGGTAGGGCCCGACCCCGAGGATGCCGTTCTCGCTCTGCAGGACCACCGAGACGCCCGCCGGCAGGTAGTTGGGCACCAGCGTCGGCAGCCCGATGCCGAGGTTCACGTACTGGCCGTCCACGAGCTCCTGCGCGACGCGGGCAGCGAGCTCCTCACGGGTGAGCGCCATCAGGACGTCGCCTCCTTGCGCACCGTGCGTCGTTCGATGCGTTTTCCTGTGATGTCCTCGGGCCCGAGGGGGAGCACCCGCTGCACGAAGATCCCGGGCAGGTGCACGGACGCCGGGTCGATCTCCCCAGGGGCGACCACACGCTCGGCCTCGACGATGGTGATCCGTCCGGCCATGGCGGCCAGCGGGTTGAAGTTGCGGGTGCTCGTGTCGAACACGCAGTTGCCCAACGTGTCGGCCAGGCTCGCACGGACCAGGGCGAAGTCGGCGGTGATGCCGCGCTCCATGACATAGCTCCGGCCCTCGAACTCCCGGGTCTCCTTGGCCGGGGAGGCCACGGCGATGCCGCCGGAACCGTCGTAGCGCCACGGCAGGCCGCCGTCAGCGACCTGCGTGCCGACCCCCGCGGGGGTGAAGAAGGCCGGTATCCCCGCCCCGCCGGCCCGCAACCGCTCGGCGAGGGTGCCCTGCGGGGTGAGCTCCACCTCGAGCTCACCGGAGAGGAACTGGCGCTCGAACTCCTTGTTCTCCCCGACGTACGAGGAGGTCATCCGCCGGATGCGCCGCTGCGCCAGGAGCAGCCCCAGCCCCCAGTCGTCGACCCCGCAGTTGTTGCTCACCACATCGAGGTCGGTGACACCGGCCTCGAGCAGGGCGGCGATCAGGGCGCTCGGGATGCCGCACAGGCCGAACCCCCCGACGGCCAGCCGGGCGCCGGAGGGGATGTCGGCGACGGCCTCGGCGGCACTGGAGACGGTCTTGTCCACGCGATCCTCCTGCGGGAGTGGGTACGCACGACACGATATCCGCCGGCGGGGCGCCAACCCCGGTCGGCCGCAGCCGGGTCACCCGGAGCCCGGTCGGCCGCAGCCGGGTCAGCCGGTGCAGATGTCCTGGGCGGCGGTCGTGCTCGGCTCGTTCCCGCCGACCCCCGAGCCGGTCTTCGACGCCTTGACCCGGATGGCGTCCACCCCGTCGTAGGACTCGCCCAGGGTCAGGTCCAGCCGCCCTCCCCGGTCCGGGTCCTCGCGCAGGACCGATCCGGGCACGGCGGCCTGCAGCGTGCGGGCGGCTTCGAGCTGGTCCGGGGAGTGCCTGATGACGGTCCGGGCGGAGGACTTCTCGCGGGCGTCGATGACCCCGATCCGGAAACCCTGGGCGGCCAGGTCCTCAGCCGCGCTCGAGCCCTGCCCCTCGACCCCGCTCGCGTTGTGCACGTCGACGACGATCTCGGCCGGGACCTCGGTGAGCTTCTCGCCGTCGACGCCCTTGGTCGGCGGAGGTGGCCAGGGCTGGTCGTCGGCGATGGCCGCCCAGATCGCGTCCGCCTTGGGCTGGTCGGCCACGATCGTGGCGCCATCGGCGTTGGGCAGCCACGGCAGCGTGACGAAGGAGACGTCCTTGGGTCGCAGCCGGGACACACTGGCGGCCAGGGCGATGAGGCCGTCGGAGTCGGCCAGGGCCTTGTCCGTGGCGATCGCCTTGGACGACTCGTTGAGGACCCGCCAGACCCGCAACGGGTCGGTCAGCAGCCCTGAGCCGGTCACCTCCTGGATCAGCGACGACAGGAAGATCTGCTGCCGGTTGATCCGGCTGATGTCCGACCCGTCGCCGATGTTGTGCCGGACCCGGACGAAGCCCAGCGCGTCCTCGCCACTCACGCGCGTCCGCCCGGCCGGCAGGTCGACGCCGGACTTGTCGTCCTTCAGCGGCCGGGTGAGGCACACCTCGACGCCGCCGAGGGCGTCGATCGTCTTCTTGAAGCCGTTGAAGTCCAGGACCACGAAGTGGTCGATGGTCAGGCCGGTCATGTCCTCGACCGTCTTGACGGTGCATCCGGGACCGCCCCGGTCGAACGCGACGTTGAACCGGTCGCGGATCGGGGGCAGCTCGTCTCCGTCGCCGTCCTTGCACGAGGGCAGGTCGACGATCGTGTCCCGCGGGATGCTCACGACCACGGCGGACTCCCGGTCCGGGTAGACGTGCAGCAGCATGGTCGTGTCCGACCGTGCGCCCTCGAAGTAGCCGTAGCTCTTGTTGCCCGTGCCGGTGCGCTGGTCGGAGCCCATGAGCAGGAACGTGACCGGGCCCTCGGACAGGTCGCCGTAGTCGACTGGTCGCTCGCCGACCTGGTCGCTGATGTCGATCTTGGTGACGTTCTCCTCGAGCCGCCCCACCGCGACCGTGGCTGACCCCGCGGCAACAGTCAGCGCCAGCGCCCCGGCCGAGGCAACCCCGGCCATGACGCGCAGGATCCTGTGGCGGCTCGACACGGTCTAAGGGTACGTGACTGCCCCGATAAGCATGCGTAAACTGACCGTTCGATGACGCAAAGTCACCACTGAATGGCCCGTATCGGCACGGCTCGGGTCCAGACTGCGGATGTCCGATACGCAGAGCGACGACCCGGGGGACCACCCGGGTAGGAGGCCCACATGCCCGATACCCGCCCGGCGCCCGTGCGCCGGCTCCTGGTCGCTCTGGGGGCCGCGATCCTCATCCCCGCGCTTGCCGGGGGTCCGGCCGGGGCAGCCCTCGGCCTGGGCCCCGCAGGCGCGCCGGCGGCAGCGTCGGTCCCGGCGGGGCAGACCGCACCCGTGCGGGCCTCAGCCGCCAGCCCCGCAGCCGACGTGACGCAGCCGTCGGTGACGAACGTGGCGCTGCGCGGGCTGGACCGCACGGTCCTCTCCGTCGCGCCGAAGCCAGGCGGGCACGAGCACGGCACCGTCGGTGCCCTTGCCGCGAAGACCCCCGTCACGCCGGCGGCGGCCGCGTCCATCAGGATCACCAAGCCGGCAGCGCTGGTCGCGGTGACTGCTGACGCCCCCTTCCCCGCCGGCTCCGAGATCCAGGTCCGGGTCAAGGAGAAGTCCGGGTGGAGCAGCTGGACCACCCTGCACATCGATCCCGAGCACGGAGCCGACCCGGGTTCCCCGGAGGCGCGCGCATCCCGACCGGGATCCGACCCACTCATGACGGTGAACGCCTCCAGGGCCCAGGTCCGCATCGACACTCCCTCGGGGAAGCTGCCGAAGGGGACCGAGCTGACCCTGGTGCACGCCCCGAGTGCGCCTTCCGACAGCGCCGCACGGGTGTCCGCCCAGGCCACCGTCGGGATGCCCTCGATCGTGACCCGCGCCCAGTGGGGGGCCGATGAGTCGCTGCGCTCGCGAGCACCGATCTACACGTCCACCGTGCGCGCCGGGTTCATCCACCACACCGCCTCGACGTCGAACTACAGCGCGGCCCAGGCCGCAGCCCAGGTGCGGGCCATCTACGCGTACCACACGAAGTCCCTGGGCCACTCGGACATCGACTACAACTTCGTCGTCGACCGGTTCGGCCGGCTCTACGAGGGCCGCGCGGGAGGGATGGACCGTCCGGTCCTCGGCGGGCACACGGCCGGCTTCAACGAGAACACCTTCGCCATCGTCGGATTGGGCAACTTCGACTCGTTCAATCCGTCCGGCGGGGACATGGCGGCGATCAAGGACTCGATCGCCCGGCTCTTCGCGTGGAAGCTGGGCATGCACGGCGTCAACCCGGCCGCCACCGTCAAGCTCGTCTCGGCCGGCTACATCAAGGCCACCCGGTACCCCAAGGGCTCAGTGGCCACCATCTCGGCGACCTCCAGCCACCAGACGGTCAACTTCACCGCATGCCCCGGCAAGAACCTGCAGGCGCAGCTGCCATCGATCCGGGCGATGGGGAGCTCGTACTCCGACGTCGTCATCTCGGCACCGTCGCCACCGGGCCTGAGCTTCGCCTCAGGCACCCGCTCGGAGGTCACGCTCACCTCGGACGCCAACCGTGCCGTGACCTGGACCGCGGATGTCCTGAGCCCTTGCTCGGACACGCCGGTGCGGACCTTCACGGGTACCACGTCGGCCGCCGGCCAGTTCGCGGTCGCGTGGGACCTCAAGGACGCCTCCGGCGCTCCGGCGCTCCCCGCCACCTACACGATCCGGGTGTCCGGGACGGCCGATGACGGCACGCCCGTGGCCACGGTGAGCACCGACCTGACCATCACGCCGGCGCCCGGCGGGGCCTGGGGACCGTGCGCCAACGCCAGCCGGGTCTCCGGCCCGTCCTCGGCAGCGACCTCCGTGCTGTGGGGCCGGATCGCGTCCCCGAACAGCCAGACGGTCGTCCTGACCGGGCCGTCGGATGCGGGCACGGCGTCCCTGGCGGCGGGCGTGGCCGCCGCACCCCTTGCCCGCAAGCTCGGAGCACCGCTGCTGATCACCACGGCCGGCGCGCTGGCCCCGGAGGTGGCCGCCGACATCCAGTCGCGCGCTGCCAGCGAGGTCATCGTGGTGGGTGGGCCGTCGGTGGTGTCCGACGCGACGGCCACGGCGATCGCCGGGCTCGGCGTCCCGGTCGTCACCCGCCTGGCCGGCGCGACCGACGCGGGGACCGCCGCTGCCGTGTCCACGCGCATGGGCCCGACGGCCTCGGCCGTCCTGGTCTCCCCCGAGGGCTCACCGGCCCACGCCCTGGCCGGTGCCGCCCTGGCGGCGGCCCAAGGGGTGCCCGCCCTGATCGCCGGACCCAGCTCGGTCCCGGCCGAGACAGTGGCCGCCCTGGCCGGTCGTCCGTTCACGGTGGCCGCCTCCACCGCGCTGCCCGATGTGGCGATCCCGGGACCCGGCGCGTGGGGCCGGCTGGCGGGCGGGGACGCAGTATCGGCGTCGCTGGCGATCGGTGCGGCCTTCGCGGAGCCGAGCTCGGCCATGCTGCTGCCCGAGGCGCCGCAGGGTTGGGCCACCGCCGCGGCGGCCGCGTCAGCCGGCGTCCCGCTGCTGTTCACCCCGAGCCCGGTGCTGTCGGCCGAGCTGGCCGCCTTCATCACCGCGCGGAAGTCCCTGGGGGCCACGACCACCACCGTGCCCGCGTCCCAGCTCAGCGACCAGGTCCTCGGGGCCACGAGCCGGGTCCTGCTGGGCCTTCCGTGGGCGCCTCCCGGGGTCGCGGTCGTGCCCACCGGGCCCACGGCGACAGCCACGTACAAGGTGGCGACGGCCAACGCCAGCCCCGAGCCGGTCAAGAAGGGCCGGACCGTCAAGGTGACGGCGAAGGTGACGGCCAGGTTCACTGACAAGAAGTACCGGTCGGTCCCGGCCGGGGTCGCCTTCACGGTGCAGTTCAAGGCCAGCGGGGCGAAGAAGTACAAGGCCGTGACGTCCGGGGTGACCACCAAGGGCCGGGCCACGGCGAGCGTCAAGGCGACCAAGTCCGGGCGGTACCGCATCGTCGTCGGCACGAAGGCGTCCCGCAGCGACTACGTCCGCGTGAAGAAGTGAGCCGCGACACCGCCCTACGACCTGCTCGGGACCTACCCCGACCGGACCCGCCCCCTGGTCACCCACTATGACGGCCCGGGGTCCCGGGTCGAGCTGTCCGTGGCCACCGTCGGCAACGCCGTGGCCAAGGCCGCGTCGATGCTCCGCGACGGTCTGGGCCTCGCGCCGGGCTCGGTCGTCAGCGTCGACCTGCCCCGCCACTGGCAGCTGCCGATCTGGGTGATCGCGGGGCTGAGCATCGGTGCCACCGTCGGGCGGGAGGTCCCCGGTCCGGTCGATGTCCGGGTGGTGGGACCGGGCGGCCTGCGCGCGATCGCCGACGGGGCCGACGTCGGGGCCGATGAGGTGCTGGCCTGTGCGTGCGACGCCTTCGGCCTGCCGGTCCCGGGCGGCGTCCCCGCTGGGGTGCTCGACGTCGGCATCGAGGTGCGCGCGTACCCGGACCAGTTCAACCCGGAGCCCGCGGCCGGATCGGTCGCTGCCCTCCTGGTGGACGGCACGGCGGTGCCCTGGGCGACGGCCGGCCCTCCCTGACCCGGGTCCTCCCGGAGGCGGGGCCAGGACCGGCGGCGAGCCCTCGGCTGTGGGTCGACGAGGCCACGAACGAAGGACTTCTGCTCGCCGCGGTCGCACTCGAGCCGCTCCTGGTGCGCGGTTCCGTGGTCATCGGCACCGGGCTCGCGCCGGAGCAGGTGGCCCGGATCTGGGCGGAGGAGGGCGTCACCGGGCGGGCTGGTCGATGAGTGCCCCCGCTGGCCACGGACCCGGTGGAGGGGGGATTCTGTGCCCATGACTGAAGCCGTCCTGCTCGTGGGAGGTCAGGGCACGCGCCTGCGGCCCCTGACCATCAACACCCCCAAGCCGATGCTGCCGGTGGCCGGGGTGCCCTGCACCGAGCACCAGATCGCCCGCGCCCGGGAGGCGGGCGTCACCCGCATCGTGCTGGGGACCTCGTACAAGGCCGAGGTCTTCCGCGACTACTTCGGCGACGGTGCGAAGTTCGGGGTCGAGCTGATCTACGCGGTCGAGGACCACCCGATGGGGACCGGAGGGGCGATCCGGCACGTCGCCGAGCACCTGTTGTCCGGGCCGAACGACCCGGTCATGGTCTTCAACGGCGACGTCCTGTCCGGGGTGGACCTGCGCCACCTGTTCGCCGTGCACGCCGAGACGAGGGCGGCCGTCACCCTCTACCTGACCCGCGTGAGCGATCCGCGCGCCTTCGGCCTGGTGCCCACGGACACCGACGGGCGGGTCACGGCCTTCCTCGAGAAGCCCAAGACCGAGGCGGAGATCATCACCGACCAGATCAACGCCGGCTGCTACGTGTTCCGGCGCTCGGTGATCGACGCCATCCCCACCGGGAGGCCGGTGTCGGTGGAGCGCGAGATCTTCCCGGGCCTGCTGGCCGAGGGGGCTCGGCTGCAGGGCGTCGTCGACGACGGCTACTGGTTGGACCTGGGCAACCCGCTGGCGTTCGTCAAGGGGTCCGCGGACCTGGTCCGGGGAATCGCCCCCTCCCCAGCCGTCCCGGGGCACACGGGTGACTTCCTCGTGATGCCCGGGGCGGAGGTGTCGCGCAAGGCCGAGCTCGGCGGTGGGACGGTCGTCGGGTCCGGCGCCACGGTCGGGCCGCACGCGCAGGTCATCGGGTCGGTGCTCTTCGAGGGCGCGGTCGTCGCGGCCGGGGCGGTCGTGCGCGACAGCGTGGTCGGTGCCGGCGCCGTGGTCGGTGCCGGGGCGTCCCTGGAGGGTGTCGTCGTGGGCGACCGCGCCATGATCGGACCGGGCAACGAGCTCATCCCCGGGGCCCGCGTGTGGCCCGGCGTGGCCCTCGGTGAGACGGCGGTCCGGTTCTCCTCGGATCGGTGAGGCCCGACCTGGGCTACCAGGTGCGGTGGTCGGTGATGGTGGCCCGCGGGCCGCGCCGCGGCGCCGTGTGACCGGCGTGCAGCTGGAGCAGGCGGACCGCCCGTGCGCGCTGCCCCGCCCACGGCGTGAGCAGCTCGGCCATCTGGGCGTCGTCGCCGTCGGAGCGACCCGTCAGGGCGTGCACGATCGCCCTGGCCAGGTGGAAGTCGCCGAAGGAGACGGCGTCGCGATCCCCCCAGGCGCGGACCCCGACCTCGGCGGCGGTCCAGATCCCGATCCCGGGCAGGGAGCGCAGGGCCTCCCCAGCCTGGGCAGGTGGGCGGTCGGACACGCGCTCCAGGGCCTCGGCCCGCCCTGCTGCGGTGGTGATGGTGCGGGCGCGTCCGGGGTCGACCCCCGCCCGATGCCAGTCCCAGCTCGGGATCCGGGCCCAGCCGGGGCCGTCGGGGGGCACGACCAGGCGCGGGACCGCTGATCCCGCCTCCTCGACCCCCGATCCCGCCGGGCCCGGGGCCGGTTCCCCGAACCCCCGGACGAGCAGCGCCCACGCCCTGCTCGCCTCCCGGCCGGTCACCCGCTGCTCGAGCACGGCAGGCACGAGCGACTCCAGGACCCGTCCCGTGCGCAGGACGCGCCAACCCGCACCGAACCGATGGTCGGCGGCGGCCATCACCGGGTGCGCATCGGAGGCGAAGCCAGCTGGGTCGTCGTCCGCGCCGAGCACCCGGGGCAGGGCGTCGAGCTCATGCTCTGCGCCCGGGCCCCAGGCGCGGGCGAGCACCTCGGACGCCTCGCGTGAGTAGTGGATGGTCGCGGGCCCCTCCGGCGTACGGGTGGCGCGCCAGACCTCACCGCCGGAGATCCGGACGGTCGGGTCCCCGCGGCCGTGGCGGAGCACTCCCAGGGTGGTCGCGAGGTCCACCGGCCACGAGGGTGCCCAGCGGCGCTCGCGGGCTCGCGTCGTCATGAGGAGCCCTCGTCGCGCGGCCCCGCTGCGCCAGCCGCGGTCGGGCCGGCCGCCGGCACTCCCCGGCGTGTCGGACGGGTCGCGGAGCCCGACGAGTTCGATCGCACGGGCACATCGTGCCACCCCGGGCGCGCGGGCAGAACGGGTCAAACCGGCCACATCGGGCGTGCGTTGCTCGCGCTGTGTGACCGACTTGGTCACTGGTTGACGCATATCAGAAAAAGTTGGCCGCTCGTCTTGACTCGCCGGGTATCCATGCGTGTAATTTCACCCATGTGATTCACAGCGCGGGGCGGTCGGGCTCAGCAGGTGACGGAATCGCAGAGGGTCGAGGAGGAACAATGTTCGAGGCTGAGGTCATCCCCCTGCTGGAGATCGAAGAGGCATCCTGGCAGGAGCAGGCCCTGTGCGCACAGACAGATCCTGAGGCCTTCTTCCCGGAGAAGGGTGGCAGCACCCGCGAGGCCAAGCGGGTGTGCGGGTCGTGCGAGGTGCGGGTCGAGTGCCTGGAGTACGCCCTGGCCAACGATGAGCGCTTCGGCATCTGGGGTGGGCTGTCCGAGCGCGAGCGCCGGCGCCTCAAGAAGCTCGCCGTCTGATCGCCGCATCACCGGCGCCGGGCCACGGGGACGCTAGCGTGGCACCTCGTGGTGGTCGGTGAGGGCGAGGCCGGGGCGGTCGAGGACGTCGACGCCCGTGCCGACGACGCCCTGGACCGGTTCCTGCCCCCATCGGATGACGGGGTGGTGGCCCGCAACCACCATGTGACGGCACTGATCCTGAGTCGGGATGGCGCCCAGTGGCTGCCCCGGACCCTGGCTGCGGTGGCTGGCCAGGACCGCACAGCGGATCAGGTGCTCGGCATCGATGTCGGGTCCACGGACGGCAGCGCCGCACTTCTGACGGGCAGCACGCAGTGCCTCGAGGTCCAGGAGCCCGGCGTGGCTCGCGCCCTGGCGGCCGGCGTGGCGGTGGCCAGCGCCGCCGGCCCCGCTGATCGCGACGATCCGGGGTGGGGGACCAGCGCCGGGACCACGATCGGGACCGCCGCCGGGGACGACTCCGGCCCGGTCACCTGGTTCTGGATCGTCCACGATGACTCGGCACCGGACCCGGGATGCCTGCCGGCCCTGCTGAGGGGCGCCGACCGGCACCCCGAGGCCGCCGTGCTCGTGCCCAAGACCGTTGCCTGGTCCGACCCCGGACGACTCGTCGGGGTGGGCAGCCGGTGGGCCCCGGGAACCCCGGTCGTGGACCCGCTGGAGCCCAACGAGCGCGACCAGGGGCAGTACGACGTGGACCGGCCCGTCTACGCCGGCGACTCGGCGGGGATGCTGGTCCGGGCCGACGTGTGGGGTGCGCTGAACGGGATGGACCCGGTCGTCGGCGACTGGGCCGGTCCCGCGGACCTGTGCCGGCGCACCTGGGCGACCGGGGGCGAGGTCTGGTTCATCCCCGCGGCCGTGGTGGCCCACCGGCAGGCCGGCCACCGGGGGGTCCGGCCCACCCCCGGGGTGCGCCACCCGCGGCGCGCAGCGCGTGGGGGTCAGCTGATCCTCGAACTGAGCCAGGCTCCGGCCGCGGCGCTGCCCTGGCGCTACCTCCGCGCGTGGGTGTCCACGGTCATCCGCGCCGTCGCCCTGCTGCTGACCCGGGAGCCGGAGGAGGCGACCGCGGAGATCGCTGGAGCGTGGAGCGTCCTGGGGCATCCCGGCCGGATCCACCGGGCCCGCCGCGCGGTTCGCCAGCCCCCGGTGGTGGACCTGACCCGGCCGTCCGTGGTCCGGGCGGGCCGGGGTGCGGCGCTGTCCCACTCCCTGGACAGCTGGACGGCCGGGTCGACCGGACAGGCCCGCGCCTGGTGGCCGCCGCCGGGCCGCATCTGGCATCCGTTGGCTGTCGCGGGAGTGCTCGCGGTGGCCGCATTCGTGCGCGATCCGGGCCTGATGCTGGGTGCGGGCACGGTGCGCGGCGGGGGACTGCTGCCCGCTCCAGGGGCCGGGGACCTGCTGGAGGGCTACCTGTCCAGCTGGCACCCCGCCCGGTTCGGCGACCCACTCCCGCTGCCCGCCCACCTGCCCCTGCTCGCGGCGGCCAGTGTGCCGTTCCTGGGGTCGGTGGACACCCTCCTGCGGCTGCTCTTCGCGTTGGCCGTCCCGCTGGCCTTCCTCAGCTGCTACGCCAGCCTCGGTCCGGGCTGGGCGGGCAGGCATCGGATCGCGGCCTCGCTGGGCTACGCCTTCCTGCCCGCCGGGGCGGCCGCCATGGGGGGTGGACGGATCTCGACGCTGGCGGTCCTGCTGTTGGGCCCGCCGACCACGCGGCTCGTCGCGCGCGCCCTCAACCCGGCTCCCTCCCAGCCGCGGGGAATCCGGCCGGCACTGGCAGCGGGCACGATGGTCGGCGTCCTCGTCTCCTTCGCCCCCTCGGTGTACGTGGTCCTCGTCGTGGCCGCCGTGCTTGCCGGGATCGGCCTGCGCGTTGGCCCGGGCAGGCGCCTGCGCCGTGCCGGTCAGACGCGCACGGCCCTGATCATCCTGGGAGTCGCCGGGGTGTTCCTCGTGCTCTGGAGCCTGCGGGTGCTGCGCGCTCCCTGGCTCATGCTCAGCGAGCTGGGCGTCAACGATCCGACCCTGGGCAGCCCCGGCCCCTCGGTCTGGGGCCTGGCCCCCGGAGGACCGACCTCGGTGGCGTGGGCAGGGATCCCGCTGCTGGTGCTGGCGCTGGTGGCGGTTGCTGCCCAGCGGTTCCAGGTGCGCGCCTCTGGTCCAGCTGGCCGCCGCAGTCGTCCTGCTGGCCGCTGCCGCCTGGTTGGATCCGGTTGCTGCCCGACTGTGGCCGGAGCTGGGTCGGGGGATGCTCTGGCCGGGGGTGTTCCTGCTGCTGGCGGCGGCCATCCTCACCCTGATCGTGGCCGCAGTGTCGGCGCGACCCGGGTCGACCGGCGAGCTGGTCTTCGTGGGCTGGGTGCTCTGCATCGGCGTCCTTGCGGTCGGGTGGTGGGTTGCGCCGACGACGGTGGGCGTGGGCTCCGCCACCGGGATCCCCCCGGTGGTGGGCCTTGATGCGCAGTCCCCGTCGCGGCCCCGATCCCTGGTCCTGGATCGGGTTGAGGGCCAGCTGCACTACGCAGTGGCCAGTACCCCGCAGGTGCTCCTGGGTGACGCAGAGGCCCTCGCGGGGTCGGCCGTCGACCCCGGGTTCGCCGATGCCGTCGCCGGGCTGGTGTCCGGGGCCAGCGGCCAGGTGGAGGCCGAGCTCGGTGGCCGGGCGATCCGGTACGTCGTGTTCGATGGACCGCCGGAGGATCCTGTGGTCGCCGAGCTGGACGCCACATTCGGCCTGCGCCAGCTGGCCCGCTCACCGGAGCAGTCGCTGTGGCTGGTGGCCGGTGATCCGGTGCGGGCTGAGCTCATCGACCCCACTGCGCCCACGAAGGATGTGGTGCCCGGCCCGCCGATCGAGGTTCCGGTGCTCACGTCGCCGACGACCGTCGACGTCGTGCTCCACCCGCTCACCGCGCTGCCCCGGCGGCTGGTGGTCGCTGAACGGGCCGATCCCGGGTGGCGCGGCTCCGCGGATGGCGTGCCGCTGGAACTGGCGCCCGATGCCCGGGGCATGCTCGCGGCCCCCGTCAGCGCCACGGGCGACCTGGCGGTGGCCCACCGCAGCTGGTGGCCGGCTGCGGCGGTCGCCCAGCTGGGGCTGGTGCTGGTCCTGTTCCTGATCGCGCTGCCCAAGCGCCGCACCGTCGACCCGGACGCGGTCGTCGCCCGACCCCGGTGACCTGGATGCAGGGGACCCGGGCGGCGGCGACCAGCGTTCGGGTGACCACGGGGCGGCGGATCCGGTTGCGGCCGTCCCGGTTGCTGGTGGCCATGGGGGGCGGGCATGAGGCGACTCCTGGTCGGGGCGGTCGTGGTCGCAGGTCTGGCCGCGGCGGCTGTCGCTCCGCAGGTCGAGCCCGATGCCGGCGATGCGGCCTTCCGCCCCGTCACCAGCGCCGTGCTGACCTGCCCGCAGATGACCGGCGCAGGGCAGGCGACCAACGTCCTGGGCGCCGTGGTGGCCGGCCCTGCGCAGGGGCCCGGTTCGGCTGCCCTGTGGCCGATCGCGTCAGACGAGTACGGGGTCACGCTGCCCGGTCCCGGTGAGCCCGTCCTCCTGCGCTCGGAGGGCCGCTCCCAGCCCCCGATCCTGATGCGTGCCGAGGGTTCGTGGGCGCCCTCAGCTCTGGCCGGGGTCGTGGCGCGGCAGCAGGCAGGCGCCAGCCAGGGGCTGTCGTCGGCGGCGTGCGTGACCCCGGGGCGGCAGTGGTGGTTCGTCGGTGCCGGCTCCCAGCTCGGCCGGGGGGCGGCCCTCCTGGTCAGCAACGCCGCCGAGGAGCCGGCCCGGTTCGACATCGCGCTGTACTCGGGAGCGGGACCGGTCCCGGCACTTGCGGGCAAGGGCATCGACCTGGGTCCCACCTCGAGCGTGCGGCTGCGCCTTGATGCGCTGGCCCCGGATGAGGAGCTGCTGGCGATCCAGGTCCTGGCGACCAGCGGTCGGATCGCCGCGGCGGTCCGCGACGTGGCGGTGCCCAGCGAGGACCGGCCCCGAGGTGTCGACTTCATCCCGCCGGCCCAGGCACCCGGGAACCGGCTGGTGATTGCCGGGATCCCGGCCGGGGACGGTGCCCGCGACCTTGTGCTGGTGAACCCCGGAACCCAGTTCGCGACCGTGACCCCCCGCCTGCTCACCGAGTCGGGGCCGAGCGCCCTGGACGGCCTGGCCACCATCGCCGTGCCAGCAGGAGCGATCATCCGGGTGGACCTGACCCGGGCGCTGTCGGGTCGGCCGGGCACCCTCGACCTGACCTCCGATGTGCCCGTCACGGGGGGCGCCCGCGCCGAGTGGGGCGGAGCCCGTCGGGATGTGATGTGGCTGTCGGCGGTGCCCCTGCTGGGCGGACCGGTGCCCCTGGGCGGGGCAGCCGCGGTGCCCAGCGGCCCGGGACTCAGCACGACGGTCACTGTGGCCGCCCCCGACGGCGAGGTGCGCGGCACCCTCACGGTGATCACGAGCGAGTCGAAGGACCTGTCGGCGCTCTCCGGGCCCAGCGACCCGGGCGACGAGGGGGCCGCGGAGGGGAAGGGGGCCGCGCTGCCCGAGCTCGTCGTGCCGCCCGACCCCCCGAGCACGACGACGATCCCGGTCACGGTCCCGGCCGGGAGCCAGGTCGCGATCCCCCTGCCCGAGGCAGGGTCGAAAGCCCGTGCGGGCATCACGACCGTGAGCTGGCGCTCCGACCCGGCGTCGGGACCGGCTGCCGCCTCGCACCTGGTCCTGGACGACGAGCTGCCGCTGGCGACCGGGTACCCGTGGTGGCCGGTCGCCTCGTCGGTCACCGCCCTGACCGTGCGCGAGGACCTGGGCATCCTCGCCCCCGTCGAGTGAGCGGACCCCTGGGGGGTCGGCAGCGCGCCGGATCCCGGGCGTGCAGGCGACACGGCCGGCGATCGTGGCGCGCATCGCAGGCGATGTCGGCCCGGCGGAGTAGGTTGCCCCTGTGAGTCCCGTCCGTCGTTGCTCGAAGCCGTCGTGCGCACGGCCGGCTGTCTCGACCCTGACCTATGTGTATGCGGACTCCACCGCCGTGCTCGGGCCCCTGGCCACCTACGCCGAGCCCCACTGCTACGACCTGTGCCAGGTCCACAGCGAGCGGATGACCGTACCGCGCGGCTGGGAGGTCGTCCGGCTGGAGCCCGACCCGGATGCGCTGCGCCCGAGCAGCGACGACCTCGAGGCACTGGCCAACGCCGTGCGGGAGGCCGCCCGTCCTCGGGCCGAGGTCCCGGACATGGTCGAGGTCGGCCGCCGCGGCCACCTGCGTGTGCTGCGGTCCGTCGACATCATCGACGACGCCGCCGCGATCCAGTAGGCCTCCGACGGCGGCGCTGCGGCGGGCGTTGCCCGGCCGGCAGCCCGCACGGGCGCCTCCCCCGCATCGGGACCGCTAGGGTGACGGCCGTGCGCGACCTCACCCAGATCATCAAGGCCTACGACGTCCGCGGGGTCTACCCCGACCAGCTCGACGCCGAGCTCGCCGAGCGGGTGGGCGCAGCATTCGCCCGGGTCGTCGGGGCCGGTCGGGCCGCCGGTGGCCCGGGCTCGGTGGTGGTGGGTCGCGACATGCGCCCCTCGGGGCCGGAGCTCGTCGCGGCGTTCTGCGTCGGGGTGACCGGGCAGGGGGTGGATGTCATCGACATCGGGCTGGCCAGCACCGACCAGCTCTACTTCGCGGCCGGCCGCCTCGGCCTGCCCGGGGCGATGTTCACCGCGAGCCACAACCCGGCGCAGTACAACGGCATCAAGCTGTGCCGTGCGGGAGCCACGCCTGTGGGGCAGGACTCGGGCCTGGCCGAGATCCGCGACATGGTCGCAGCCCCCGTGCCGGCCTCCGGCGACCCGGTGGGCTCGATCACCCACCGCGACCTGCTGGCCGACTACGCAGCCTTCCTGCACGAACTGGTCGACCTCTCGTCGATCCGGCCCCTGCGGGTGGTGGTGGACGCCGGCAACGGGATGGCCGGGCACACCGCCCCCGCGGTGCTGGACGTCCCCGCCCTGGACGTCGTCGCCCTGTACTTCGAGCTCGACGGGACGTTCCCCAACCACGAGGCCAATCCGATCGAGTCCGAGAACCTGCGCGACCTGCAGGCGGCCGTCCTCGCGGAGGGCGCCGACGTCGGACTGGCCTTCGATGGCGACGCCGACCGGTGCTTCCTCGTCGACGAGCGCGGTGAGCTCGTGAGCCCGTCGGCGCTGACCGGCCTGGTGGCCGCGCGGGAGCTCGCCAAGCACCCCGGGTCGCCGATCATCCACAACCTGATCACCTCCCGTGCCGTCCCGGAGGTGATCCTCGAGAACGGCGGCGTCCCCGTGCGCACCCGCGTCGGGCACTCGTTCATCAAGGCCCGGATGGCGCAGACGGGTGCGGTCTTCGGCGGCGAGCACTCGGGCCACTTCTACTTCCGGGAGTTCTGGAACGCCGACTCCGGCATGCTGGCCGCGCTGCACACGATCGCCGCGCTGGGTGGCACGCCGCAGGGCACGACGCTCTCGTCGATGCTCGCCCCCTACGAGCGGTACGTGGCCAGCGGGGAGATCAACTCCGTGGTCACCGACGGCGCAGCAGCGACCCAGCGCGTGCGCACGGCCTTCGCCGCCGAGCCCGAGGTGACCTTCGACGACCTCGACGGGATGACCGTCACCGGGCCGGACTGGTGGTTCAACGTCCGACCGAGCAACACCGAGCCGCTGCTGCGCCTGAACGCCGAGGCCCCGGACCAGGCATCCATGGCGGCACTGCGCGATAGGGTCCTGACGTTGATCCGCGACGAGGGAGATCCGAGATGAACATCGATCCCGTGCTGCTGGAGATCCTGGCCTGCCCATGCGAGCACCACGCCCCGGTTGAGCCCGACACGGCTGACCCCGCCTCGGCCACGGCACTCGTGTGCACCCGGTGCGCCACCCGCTTCCCGGTGCGCGACGACATCCCCGTGATGCTGCTCGACGAGGCGACGCCCGGCCCGCAGGGCGTCGGGGCGGACCTGGGCGCGTCATGACCACCGGCCACCTGACCCGGCCATGAGCACCGAGGGCGGGACCAAGGCCGTCATCGCGGCGATGATCGCCAACGGCGGCATCGCCATCACGAAGTTCGGCGCCTACGCGATCACCGGGTCGTCGTCGATGCTCTCCGAGGCGATCCACTCGGTGGCCGACACCGGCAACCAGGCCCTGCTGCTGATCGGCGGCAAGCGCTCGCTGGAGGCCCCCGACGCGGAGCACCAGTTCGGGTACGGCCGCCGGCGCTACGTGTACGCCTTCGTCGTGGCGATCATCCTGTTCATGCTCGGCGGGATCTTCTCGCTGTACGAGGGGTGGCACAAGATCAGCCACCCCGAGGAGCTGAACATGGTCTGGGTGGCCTACCTGGTCCTGTTCATCGCCATCGCCCTGGAGTCCTGGTCGTTCCGGACCGCCTTCCGCGAGGCCAACAAGTCGCGGGGCGACCGGAGCCTCAAGGCCTACATCCAGGACACGCGCCAGCCCGAGCTCCCCGTCGTGCTGCTCGAGGACCTCGGCGCGCTGTTCGGCCTCATCCTGGCGCTGTTCGGCATCACGATGGCGGTCCTCACCGGGGATCCCCGCTGGGATGGCCTGGGCTCCCTGGCCATCGGAACGCTGCTGCTGTGCATCGCGGTGTTCCTGGCGTTCGAGATGGCCGGCCTGCTGGTCGGGGAGTCCGCGTTGCCCGAGCAGGAGACGGCCATCAGGCAGGCCCTCAACGCCCAGCCCGGGGTTGACTCGATCATCCACATGCGCACGCTGCACACCGGCCCGGACGAGCTGCTGGTCGCGGTGAAGATCGGCGTCAGTCGCGACATCCCCGCCCACGAGCTGGCCGTCGTGATCGACGAGGCGGAGCAGCGCGTCCGCGCGGCGGTCCCGACAGCCAGGTGGATCTACCTCGAGCCCGACATCCAGCGGGCACCCGCCGGCTCCGACGTGCCGGGGGCGCCCGTCGCGGCGGCCGGCGGGACGGACAACCCCTCTGCAGGTCAGGAGCCTGCCGCCGAGGCGTAGGAGCCGTCCTGCTGGTGCCGATCGGCCGAAGGTGCGACAATGGTGTCCTCGACGGTCACGCCGTCGGGTGCGAACCATCGAAGCCTCGTGGACGTTCGCCGGCCGGCCGCCCCAGGGCGGCTCCCCTTCGCGCACACCGCGCCGCACTGCAAACGAGGAGCTCCATGAACGACTTCAAGGTCGCTGACCTGTCCCTGGCCGAGTTCGGCCGCAACGAGATCCGGATGGCCGAGCACGAGATGCCCGGCCTCATGGCGATGCGTGCCGAGTTCGGCACCAGCAAGCCGCTGGCCGGTGCCCGGATCACCGGCTCCCTGCACATGACCATCCAGACCGCCGTGCTGATCGAGACCCTCGTGGCGCTCGGCGCCGAGGTCCGCTGGGCCTCGTGCAACATCTACTCCACCCAGGACCACGCCGCAGCGGCCGTCGCCGTGGGCCCGGACGGCACTGCCGAGGACCCCCGGGGCGTGCCGGTCTTCGCCTGGAAGGGCGAGACGCTCGAGGAGTACTGGTGGTGCACCGAGCAGGTCCTGCGCTGGCCCGGGGACACCGGCCCGAACATGATCCTCGACGACGGTGGCGACGCCACGATGCTGGTCGTCAAGGGCATGGAGTTCGAGAAGGCCGGACTGGTCCCGAACGCCGATGAGTCCACCTCCGAGGAGTACGCCGTCGTCCTGTCGGTGCTCCGGCGCTCGCTGACCGAGGATGCCTCCCGCTGGACGCGCATCGCCGCCGGCATCAAGGGCGTCACCGAGGAGACCACGACCGGCGTGCACCGCCTCTACGAGATGGCGCGGGAGGGCTCGCTGCCGTTCCCGGCGATCAACGTCAACGACTCGGTGACCAAGAGCAAGTTCGACAACAAGTACGGCTGCCGGCACTCCCTGATCGACGGCATCAACCGCGCCACCGACACCCTGATCGGCGGCAAGGTCGCCGTCGTCTGCGGCTACGGCGACGTCGGCAAGGGCTCCGCGGAGTCGCTGCGCGGCCAGGGTGCCCGGGTCATCGTCACCGAGATCGACCCGATCTGCGCGCTGCAGGCTGCCATGGACGGATACCAGGTGGCCCGGCTCGAGGACGTGCTGGGCATCGCCGACATCATCATCACCGCCACCGGCTGCCTGAACGTCGTCACCGCCGAGCACATGGCGTCGATGAAGCACCAGGCGATCCTGGGCAACATCGGCCACTTCGACAACGAGATCGACATGGCCGGCCTGCACCGCTACCCCGGGGTCGCGCTGAACCCGATCAAGCCGCAGGTCGACGAGTGGCGCTTCGCCGACGGCCACACCGTGATCATCCTGTCGGCCGGGCGCCTGCTGAACCTGGGCAACGCCACCGGGCACCCCAGCTTCGTGATGAGCAACTCGTTCACCAACCAGACGTTGGCCCAGATCGAGCTGTTCACGAAGACCGACGAGTACCCGATCGGCGTGCACGTGCTGCCCAAGCACCTCGACGAGAAGGTGGCGCGCCTGCACCTCGACGCCCTGGGCGTCGGCCTGACCGAGCTGTCCAAGGAGCAGGCCGAGTACCTCGGGGTCGACGTGGCCGGCCCGTACAAGGCGGACATGTACCGCTACTGATCGCCCGATCGACCCGATCGACCCGATCGGTCCGGAACCGCCCGGAACCGCCACGAAGGTGGTGGGTTGTTGCTCCGCTCTGGGCAACAACCCACCACCTTCGTGCTGGTGGGGGTGCGTGGGCGGGCACCGGCGTGGCTCGGGTCAGGCGGGTGGGGCGAAACCCGTGGGGGGCGGGCTCGCTGCCTGTGCCTGGGCGGCCGGTGCCGGGGCGCTGGGAGTTGCTGGTCCATACGAGGGCAACGGGGAGGGCTGGGCGGCCGGCTGGGGGGCAGTCCCAGGCGCAGGCGGCGGCGCTGCGGTCGCGGCCCCACTGCCCCAGGGGGCGGCCGGCGCCCCCGACGCCCGCCGGGTGCGCTCGGCCAGGACCGCGGCCAGGTAGGCCTCGGCGGGGGTGCCGGCCGGCGCCGGCGTGCGCACGTAGCCGGCCACCTGGGTGGCCAGTCGCTCGGCGGTCCGCACCCGCACCGTCGGGTCGAGTGTCGGCGCCCGGTGCAGGAACGTGCGCACGTTGAGCACCAGCCCGTCGGGCAGCGCGACGAGGTCCAGTCCCGCGGCCCACCCGGCCAACGGCGCCGGCATGGTGATCTCCTGATGGGCGGTGCTCGCACGCGGGATCCGCTCGCCCACCACGATCGTGCCGGCCAGGTGGTCGCCCATCCGCTTGGACTTCGACGAGGCCAGTGCGCTGATCCCGCCGACGACCCCGGAGGTGACCCAGAAGTCGAGGAAGACCATGGCCAGGGCGCGCACCAGGGAATGGCGCATCCTGATCGGCCCGCCGTCATCGCGCACGACCCGCAGCCCCATCAGCATCTTGCCCACGGAGCGACCACGCGTCAGCGTCTCGACCAGCGTGGGCCATCCCACGAGGGCCAGGACCACGACGGCCAGCGTGACGGCGGCCTGGGCCCCGGGGCTGCCGCCGGCGGAGAACACCCAGCTGACCAGGACCGTGCCCACCATGAGCAGCGTGACCTGGATCGTGAGGTCCACGGCCAGTGCCAGCGAACGCGACGGCAGGCCCGCGATCCGCAGGTCCAGGGTGATCGCGTCCCCGGTGATCAGGTTGGCCACGCGCCCATCCTCCCACCAGCGCCTACCCTTCACCTGTGGATGTCGATGCCTTCGTCAGGTCGCACAGCCCGGAGTGGGAGCGGTTGGCCGTCCTGACGCGCACGCGCCGGCTCACCGGCGCCGAGGCCACCGAGCTGGTCGACCTGTACCAGCGCACGGCAACCCACCTGTCGATGGTCCGCAGCGCCGCCCCCGACCCCGCCCTCGTCGGCCGGCTCACCCAGCTGGTGGCACAGGCACGCGCCCGGGTGACCGGGACACACGCCCCCATGTGGCAGGAGGTCCTCACGTTCTTCCGGGTCGGGTTCCCGGTGGCCGTCTGGCGGGCGCGGTACTGGTGGATCGCGGCCGGGATCGGGTTCACGTTCGTGGCGCTGGCCGTCGGGTCCTGGGTGGCGAACTCACCGGCGGTGCAGGCGGCGCTGGGCACGCCCGAGGAGATCCGCCAACTGGTCGAGGAGGACTTCGCGGCCTACTACTCCTCGGACGCCGCCGCGGGCTTCGCCGCCCGGGTCTGGACCAACAACGCCTGGGTGTCGGCCCTGGTGCTGATCGCCGGGGCGTTCTTCGTGCTGCCGGCCGTGTACGTGCTGGCCCAGAACGCGATCAACGTCGGGATCGTCGGTGGGCTGATGGTCGCCAACGGCCGCGGGGACGTGTTCCTCGGCCTGATCGCCCCGCATGGGCTGCTCGAGCTGACGGCCGTGTTCGTCGCCGCCGGAGCCGGCATGCGGCTGGGCTGGCAGTGGTTCGATCCCGGTCCGCGCCCGCGGAGCGTCGCCCTGGCGCAGGAGGGCCGGGCGGCGGTCGCCATCGCGATGGGGCTTGCGGTCGTGCTGCTGATCTCGGGGGTGATCGAGGGCTTCGTGACCCCCTCCCCGCTGCCCACCTGGGCCCGGATCGGGATCGGTGCCCTGGCCCTCGGCGCGTTCCTGGCCTACGTCGGCATCTACGGCAGCCGCGGCGAGCGGGCCGGGTTCACCGGGGACATCACCAGCGACGGCGGCGTCACCGAGCTGGCCCCGATGTCGGGCTGAGGTCGCACCCCCGCGTCCTCCCCCGGAGTTCGTCCAACTCTCGGGCGCCTGGCGCGGTTTCATCCAAGTCTCGGGCCGCCGATCGGACGCAATCTTGGACGAAACCGGGCCGAGGCCTCACAGGCGGCCGGCGGCCTTCATGTCGAGGTAGGCGTCGGCGACCTTGGGGGCGATGTCCGACGGCGTGGCCTCCACGACGCGCACCCCCATGCGCGTCAGCATGGTGGCGACGTGGGCCCGGTCGAGATCGGCACGAGCCCGTGCCGCGCGCAGGTACACCCCCGCGGCGTCCTCAGCTGCCCTGCCGGGTCCGCCGACGAGGGCGGCGACAGGTTCCGGCTCGCGGACGGAGGCCACGATCACCGTGTGCCGGGCGGTCAGCGCCGGCAGCGCCGGGATCAGTCCCTCCTCCATCGCCGGGCGGTCCAGTGCGACGAACAGCACGACCAGGGCGCGCTTGCGGACCCGCGCCAGCACCGTGGACACCAGCCCCCGGTAGTCGGTCTCGGTGAGCTCGGGGTCCAGGGTGGCGATCCCGTCGACGAGGCGGGGCAGCAGGCTCGGGCCGCTGCCCCCGCTGACCTGCAGCCGCGTGCGCCGGTCATGGGCGACCAGGTCGACCCGGTCCCCAGCCCGCCCCGCCAGGGCGGCGAGCAGCAGCCCGGCGTCGATCAGGATGTCCAGGCGGGTCTCGTCGCCGATGCGCACAGCACTCGTGCGCCCGGTGTCCAGGACCATGACGACGCGGCGGTCCCGCTCCGGGCGCCAGGTCCGCACCATGACGTCGTCCGCCCGTGCCGTGGCCCGCCAGTCGATGGAGCGCACATCGTCGCCGGGGACGTACTCGCGCAATGAGTCGAACTCGGTGCCCTGGGCACGCACCGCGATGGCCTGGCGGCCGTCCATGTCGCGCAGCCGGGCCAGCCGGGAGGGCAGGTGCCGCCGGGAGCTGAACGCCGGCAGCGTGCGCACCGACCAGTCCACCTCGATGCTGCGCTGCCGTCCGGCCGCCCCCAGGGGCCCCAGGGAGCGCAGGGTGACCCGGTCGGTCGGGCGGTCCCCACGTCGGGTCGGCGCAACGGCGACATCCACCCGCAGCGTGTCCCCGGCCGCCAGGTCGATCGCCGTGCGGTCGGTCGCGCCATCGACCGTGGCGTGGGCGGTGGGTGCCCAGGCGTCGCGCAGGTGGCCGCGCCAGCGCCGGGTGCCGGTGTTCGTGACCGCCAGCTGGACATGGGCGACCTGGCCGAGGCGGACCTTGCGGTCCCCGCTGCGGGCAAGTGCCAGGGCCCGGGGGGTGGGCGCCAGCGCGGCGTCGCTGACCAGCACCACCAGGAGGACCGCGTTGACCGCCACCAGGGCGGTCCAGGCCGGGACCCCACCGGCGACGAGCAGCCCGACGATGCCGGCGCCGACCAGCGCCAGCACGGCAGCCCGGCCGGTCAGGACCATCAGCGTGGGACCGGGACGCTGTTCAGGACGGTGTCGATGATGGCGTCGGGGGTGACGCCCTCCAGCTCGGCCTCGGGCCGGATCTTGATCCGGTGCCGCAGCGCGGGCCGGGCCAGGGCCTTGACGTCATCCGGGGTCACGTAGTCGCGCCCGGCCAGCCACGCCCACGCCCGGGCCGTGCGCAGCAGGGCGATGGCACCACGGGGCGAGACGCCGAGCTGGGCGGACGGGGAGGTGCGGGTCGCGCGCACGAGGTCCACGACGTACGCCGTGACCTCCGGGGAGACCGCGACCGTGGCGACGGCTGCGCGGGCCCGGACCAGGTCCTCGGCCGTCGCGACGGGCCGCACTCCGGCCGCGGCCAGGTCGCGCGGGTCGAAGCCGGCCATGTGCCGGGCCAGCACCCCGAACTCGGCATCGCGCTCCGGGAGGGGCACCGTGAGCATGAGCAGGAACCGGTCGAGCTGGGCCTCAGGCAGCGGGTAGGTGCCCTCGTACTCGATGGGGTTCTGGGTGGCCGCCACCAGGAACGGGTCGGGCAGCGGGCGGGCCGTCCCGTCGACGGTGACCTGGCCCTCCTCCATGACCTCCAGCAGCGAGGCCTGGGTCTTCGGAGGCGTCCGGTTGATCTCATCGGCCAGCAGCAGGTTGGTGAAGACCGGACCCGGGCGGAACGAGAACGCCGAGGTCCGGTTGTCGTACACCAGCGACCCGGTGACGTCACCGGGCATGAGGTCGGGGGTGAACTGCACCCGTTTGCTGTCCAGGGCCAGGCTGGCCGCCAGCGCCCGGACCATGAGGGTCTTGGCCGTGCCGGGCACCCCCTCGAGCAGGACGTGCCCGCGGCACAGCAGGGCGATGACCAGCCCCGTGATGGCCGCGTCCTGGCCCACCACGGCCTTGCCCACCTCGGCGCGCAGCGCCATCAGCGGCTCCCGCGGATCGGCCTGGCGAGGATCGGCTCCCTGCGGATCGACGTCCTGCGGATCGGCTTCCCGAGGATCGGTCCCGTGTGGATCAGCGTCGGTCATGCCCCGCCCACCTCCTGCATCAGTGCCTCAAGGTCATGGCCCAACGCCACGAGGTGGGCGTCGGTCGTCGGTTCAGGACCGTACAGCAGGGAACCCACCTGCTCGGCCGGACGCCCGCTGCGGGTGGCCGCCGCCGTCACCAGGTGGGACTCGGGGACGCCGCGGCTGAGCCCCAGCCGCACCCGGATGCGTTCCCGGGCGCGGGCACGCAGGTGGGTGGCTGCCTCGGCGCGGGCATGGTTGGCGTGCAGGAGCCGTGCGTGCCCCGCGCTGGTCTCGCCGGAGCGCACGACCACGGGCAGGGGCTCGGTCACGAGGCGACCGAGTCGGCGCGAACGCCACCACGCAACCAACCCGCAGGCGACCAGGACCTGCAGCAGCACGGGGACGACCCATTCGGGGACGAGGTCGGTGACCGAGGCGCCGGCCTCGCCGGCAAGGGCGGGGTCGCTGGCCACCGGCCGCCACCACACCAGGTCGCTGCGGCTGCCCAGCAGGCTCAGGGCCAGGGACGCGTTGCCCTGCTCGTCGAAGCCCTCATTGGTCAGCGGATGGGGGCTGCCGAGGACCACCACCTCCGGGCGGTCAGCCCGGCCGGGGATCACCAGCAGGGCCGCACTCTCCGGACGGTCGTAGCACGCCTGCCCCGGGGGCAGCCACGCGCGGGCGTCGTAGCGCGTTCCGGGCAGTTGGGCGCTGCCGGCGCGCACGGCCGGCTCCCAGCGGCAGCCCGGGGAGACCGGGTCGTCCCCGGCCACGTCGGCGACCTCGACCCCCGCGGCCAGCCGCTCCAGGGCCGCGGAGCCGGGCAGGGGATCGACCAGCACCAGCCGTGCGGGCCCCGAATCCAGGACCTCGGAGAGCATCTCGTTCGTGAGCAGGGTCGAGTCCGTGACGAGCACCGTCGCGCCCTCGGCGTTGGCCGCCGCGTCGGCCGTCGTTCGCACGTCGGTGACGTCGACGCCCTGGTCGCCCAGCACGTTGGCCACTGCGCGTGAGCCGGAGGGGTCCACCGCTGCGGGATCCAGGTAGCCGGTCCGCCGCGAGGTCGTGAGCATGAGGACCACCAGGGCGACCAGCAGCAGGAGGGTGATCGCGATGCCGCGGGTGGTGGGGCGCCACCGTCGCGTGCGCTCCCAGGTGGTCTCGTCGAAGGTGGGGGCGACCGGCGCGCTCATGAGCTGGCCCTCGGTGGACGGGCTCGGGGCCGCGGGGGTGGCCAGCACGGCGCCGGTGACCGGGCTGGCGCCCACCTGGGTGTCCGCGTCGACGACCACGCTGTAGGCCTCCGGCGAACCGGGGCGCCCGCCGTAGCGGACCTCGTCGAAGGTCCTCGCGGCCCGGTCCAGGGGGTCTCTGGCCGCAGGCAGCCGCTGGCCCACCTCGCCGGCCACCTCGTCGGCGGTCCAGCCGGGGTGGGCATCGATGAGTCCGCGCTCCTGGCTGGCGCGCACGAGGGCGCGCATCCGGGCAGAGATGGCCTCCTCCCACTTCGCGGCCGCCGCCAGCTCGTCGGCCTGGGCTCGGTACTGCGCGGCGCTCGTACCCGGATCGACGGTGAACCTCAGCCCCGCCGAGCGGCTCACCGGTCCGATCCGCCAGCGGACGAACAGCACGGCGATGACAATCGCCAGCACCAGTCCCAGGATGCCCAGCCACCCCCCGGGTGCGGCCTCGGCCGCGCGGTCGGCCGCCCGCTGCACCCACTCGACCAGCCACGTGATGGCCCGCTCGACGAAGCCCGGCTGGGCGGACCGATAGGCCGGGTCAGCCAGCTCCAGCTCGGCCAGGCGCTGGGCCTGGGCCCGCGTGAGGTCGACCGGCACCTCCAGGTCCGTCCGGCCCGCTGGCCGGGCGGCAGCGCCGACGAGCACCATGGGAACTCCCACGGTGGTCAGGGGTGGTGGGTGCGGTAGGCGGCCAACGGGATCCGCGGAGGGCGTGACGCCCGCCGACACGAGCTCGATGTCCAGGGCCTCGCGACGCATCCTGAGGTCGATGTAGAGCAGGCCGGTCACCGCGGCGCTGAAGGGCAGCGTGATGATCCCGGCCACGAGCGTGGCGACGCCGGAGGCCAGGACGGTGGGGATCAACGACTCGCTGAACCCGCTGACGAGCGTGGCGATCAACGTGATGGGGATGGTCACGACCGTGGTCAGCAGGCTGGTGATGATCGCGGCCAGGATGAGGATGCCCAGGACGCGCCACCAGGAACGCCGCACCAGGACCCAGGACCGCTTCAGCGACCCGACCACGCCGACGCCCTCCATGACCAGCGCGGGCGAGGCCACGGACAGCTTGACGTAGGCGTACACGATCGCGATCGTGCCACCCACTCCGATGAGCAGGCCGGGGATGACCGCCCACTCACCGATCGCGAAGGCCAGTCCCACGATCACCGCGGCCATGCCGATGACGGCCAGGATGCTGCCGAGGCCGATCAGGAGGGTGACCCCGACCAGCGGCAGCATCCGGGGCCTCAGGATGGCCCAGGTCTGGCCGGCATCGAGCTGGCGACCCAGGACGGCCGCCCCGACCAGGACGATGAACAACCCGCTGGCCAGGACCTGCAGGAACCCGGCCACGAGGGCCGGAACCAGTTGGGCGAGCCCGCCGCTGGCCAGGGCGGTCAGCTCCGCGGCGATCTCGACCTCGGTGGACCCGGCGGCCGGCTGGGCCCCCTCCAGGAACTGCAGCGAGAACCACAGGCCGACCGTCTGCAGGAGTGCGGACACCGCCGAGATTGCTGCGGCCAGCCCCAGCACCGTGCGCGGGTTGCTGCGGATCAGGCTCAGGGCGCCGTCGAGCAGCTCGCCGACCCCCAGCGGCCGCAGCGGGACGATGCCGGGCTTGGGGGCCGGTGGTGGGGGTCCCCAGGGGGTGGGCTGTCCCCATCCGGGCGGGACCTGCTGGCCGTACCCCGGGGGCTGGCCCTGCGGCGCGTATCCCGCAGGGGGCACCTGTCCGTACCCCGGTGGGGGAGCCTGCCAGTACCCGGCAGGGGGGACCTGCCCCGGTGGGGGGACCTGTCCCGGCCCGGGTTGGGGGGCGGTTGGGGGGCCGGTTGGCTGGGCCAGGCAGCGGGTTGATCGGGGGACCAGCCGGACGGCGGGGCCCACTGCCCCGGGTCGGGCTGGCCGGGCGGTGGGGACTGGGACGACATGTCCTGATCGTCCCATGTGGACAGCCATTGGCAAGCCTGCGCCCGAAGATGCCACCATGTGCCTGTGAAGGCGCGTGTGCTGGTCGTCGACGACGACGTGGACCTGGCGGAGATGCTGGGCATCGTCCTGCGCAGCGAGGGCATGGAGCCGGTCTTCTGCCACAACGGCACCGACGCCCTTCCCGCCTTCCACCGGGAGTCCCCCAACCTCGTGCTGCTGGACCTCATGCTCCCGGGACTCGATGGGTTGGAGGTCTGTCGCCGGCTGCGGGCGGAGTCGACGGTGCCGATCGTCATGCTGACCGCACGTGGGGACACCTTGGACATCGTCGAGGGCCTGCAGGCCGGTGCCGACGACTACATCGTCAAGCCGTTCAAGCCCAAGGAGCTCGTGGCCCGGATCGATGCCCGGCTGCGCCGGCTCGAGGACACCGCCAACGAGGTGCTGGCCATCGGGGACCTGGTCATCGACCGGGGGGCGCACTCGGTGACCCGGTCCGGCGAGTCGATCCCCGTCACCCCGTTGGAGTTCGACCTCCTGCTGGCACTGGCGACCCGGCCGGGGTTCGCCTTCACCCGTGAGCAGCTGCTGGCCGACGTCTGGGGCTACCAGCATGCGGGTGACACCCGCCTGGTCAACGTGCATGTGCAGCGGCTGCGCGGGAAGGTCGAGATCGACCCCGAGGACCCGCAGGTGATCGTGACCGTGCGCGGCGTCGGGTACCGCGCCGGACCTCCCTGATGTTCCAGCGGGTCCGTGCCGTGCCCGGCTACCTGCGGCAACGGTGGCGGCAGTCCCTGCGGTTCCGGGTGGTCCTGACCACGCTCGTCGGCTCCACCCTGGTGCTGGTGCTGCTCATGCTGGCGCTGCTGGGCAACGTCTCGGCCGGCGTGCTGGGATCCAAGGAGTCCAGTGCCCTGGCTGAGGCCTCCGCGGCGCGCAGCGAGGCCCAGCGCATCCTGGATGCCACCCCAGCCCAGGGTGGCGACGTCCCTGCGTCACGGACCATCGACACCGTTGTGGCCGCGATGGCCGCCCGAGGTGCCCAGGCAGGGCTGTTCGAGGTCCTCATGCTGGCCTCGGAGCCCGCCGGGCTGAGCGCAACGCCCGAGCGGGGCACGAACCTCATCTCGGAGTCCAGCGTCCCCAGGCAGATGCGTGACATCGTGGCGGGCAGCCAGCGGCAGGCCTGGACCTACACGACCATGCGCTACACCGACGGTCGCGAGGTCCCCGGGTTCGTGGTCGGGGCTCCGCTGGCGGTCCGCGGGGTCGGCCCGTACGAGCTCTACCAGCTGTTCCCCCTGGACACCGAGCAGGAGACGTTGGCACTGGTGCGCAACGCGACTGCTGCCGCCGGGGTGATCATCACCCTCGGGCTGGTCGGCATGGCCGCCCTGGTCACGTTCGTGATCGTGTCCCCCGTCCATGAGGCGGCGCGCACGGCCCGACGGTTCTCGTCCGGCCACCTCGAGGCCCGGATGCGGGTGCGTGGCCAGGACGACCTGGCCCAGCTGGCGGTGAGCTTCAACGAGATGGCCGAGACGCTGCAGTCCCAGATCGACGAGCTGGAGACCCTGTCGTCGGTGCAGCAGCAGTTCGTGGCCGACGTCTCCCACGAGCTGCGCACCCCCCTGACCACGGTGCGCATGGCCGCCGACCTGCTCCACGACAAGCGCCAGGAGCTGCCCCCCGACGACGCGCGGGCCGTGGAGCTGCTCCAGAACCAGCTCAACCGGTTCGAGGCGCTTCTCGCCGACCTGCTCGAGACCTCCCGCCAGGATGCGGGGTCCGTGCAGCTGGACTACGAGGAGGTCGACCTGCGCGCCATGGCTGAGCGTGTGGCACTAGCTCTGGAGCCGCTGTCGCGGGAACTCGGCAGCCCTGTTGAGGTGATCGGGCTGGACCGCCTGCTGGTGCCGTGTGATGCCCCGCGGGTCGAACGGATCCTGGCCAACCTGGTCTCCAACGCCCTGGAGCACGGCGAGGGGCATCCGGTCACCGTCGAGATCATGGCCGAGGGGGACGAGGCCCAGGTGGCTGTCACCGACCAGGGCGTCGGCCTGACCTCGCAGGAGGTCACCCAGGTCTTCACCCGGTTCTGGCGGGCGGACCCGTCGCGGGTGCGCCGCGTCGGGGGCACCGGACTGGGGCTGTCGATCGCCCTGGGCGATGCCCGCGCCCATGGCGGGACGTTGTCCGCGTCGGGAGCCCCGGGGCAGGGCGCGACCTTCACGCTCCGGCTGCCGATGGCCCCCGTCGGGGCGGTGCTCGCGTGAGCACCCGCGGGCGCGTCGGGCGGGGCATCGGCATCCGGCTGACCCGCGCCGGGGTCGTGGCGGTCAGCGCCGCTGCCGTCGTGGGCCTGGCCGCGTGCACCGCGGTTCCGACGTCCGGGCCGATCGAGCAGGGGCCCGTCGTGGACGCCGGTGAGTCGTCCCAGTTCATCCGGGTGATCGCCGCCCCGCCCAGTGTGGGTGCCACCCAGACCGAGGTCGTGCGGGGGTTCCTCGAGGCCAATGCCAGCCTCGAGTCCGACAACGCGATCGCCCGGCGCTACCTGACTGCCGAGGGCGACCAGTCGTGGGACCCCGACGCCGCCACGACGGTCTACGCCCAGCCCTCCCTGGAGCTCTCGGAGGGCAAGGGCGACACCATCGTCGCCCGCCTGCAGATCACCGACCGACTCGACGACCAGGGCAGCCTCGACCCGGTCGATCCTGCCGCGACGGAGAAGATCACCTTCACCCTCGAGCAGGTCGTGGACGGCGCCCCGGGGACTCCCCAGTGGCGCATCGCCGACCCGCCCGCGGGGATCCTGGTCAGCGACTCGGACCTGCGCCGGGCCTACCGCCAGTACCAGGTGCACTTCCCCTCCGACCGAAGTGGCGTCCTGGTCCCGGACAGCCGGCTGCTCCCCGTCATCGGCGCGAGCCTTCCCACCGCCCTGGCCGAACGGGTGCTCTCCGGCCCTGCCGAGTGGCTGGAACCCGGGGTCCGGACCGGTGCCCCACCCGGTACCGCCCTCGCGCTGGGTGCCGTCCCGGTCAGCAACGGTGTCGCGCAGGTGGAGCTCACCGAGGAGGCGCTGGCCGCCACCGAGATCCAACGCCGGGATCTCGCGGCCCAGCTCACCTGGACCCTCACCCAACTGCCCGAGGTGACCGGGGTCCGCCTGCTGGTCACGGGGGAGCCCTTCGACGTCCCCGGGGCCCCGGAGGTCATGGACCGGTCGGTGTGGCAGGCGCGCAGCCCGGACAGCCTCACGACCGGGCCGACGGGCAGCGGGCTGCTTCCCCACTACCTGCTCGACGAGGCGACGATCGTCCGGGTCGCCGAGCAGGGCCGCACGGCGCTGCCGCTCGAGGTTCCCGGGGCAGACGAGCTCATCGACCTCGCAGTGTCCCTGGACCAGCGTGTGGCCGCAGCCGTGGAGCCCGATCGCGACGCCCTGTGGATCCTGCCTCTGGACCGCGGCGTCAGTGAGCAGCGCCTCACGGGCGAGGCGATCGGTGGCGCGAGCTTCGACACCGATGGGCGGGCCTGGTTCACCGAGGGTGGCACGGTGCAGCGGCTGCTCCCCGGCGGCACCCCCGAGGAGGTCGAGCTCCGACCAGCCCTGACGGCGCCGATCACCTCGGTCCACCTGGCCCGGGACGGCACGCGGGTGGCCCTTCTTGCCGACGGCGCCATCTACCTCGGAGTGATCCAGGAGGCCGGGACGGGGGTGGCCATCGGCCCGGTGCGCAGGATCGCCACCTCGGTGTCCGAGGTCCGCGACATCGCCTGGCGCAACTCGGTCACCCTCGACGTGCTCGGACGGACCGACACCAGCAGCCCCCAGGTCCTTCGCATCTCGGTGGGCACCGGTGCCGTCCAACCACTGGGGGCCCCGCCCGAGCCCGTCGAGGTCACTGGTGCCCCGGGCTCGGCGACCCTGGTGGCCAGTGCGGAGGCCCTCCTGTTCGCCAATGTCGGCCTGCAGTGGCGTGCCCAGGGCCCGGCACGCTCGGTGGCCTACCCGGGATGACCGCCGCGGGTCCGTCCCGGTGGTCGCAGGCCATCGAGGCGGCGCTGGACCTGGTGGTGCCCCAGCTGTGCGCGGGATGCGGAACACCGGGGCTGGTGTGGTGTCCGGGCTGCTCACGTGCATGCACGGGCCCGTCCCTTCGCGTGCCGGGACCGGTGCCCAGCCGGGCGGCATGTGAGCATGCGGGCCCTGCGGGCCGTGCGGTCGTGGCCTTCAAGGACGCCGGGGTCCGCCGGCTGGGCCGGCCGTTGGGCGTGCTGCTCTCCGGCGCCATCCGCGATGCCCTGGCCGAGGCCGGCGCCGCGCCCGGGTCGCCGATCTGGGTCGTCCCCGTTCCCTCGAGGCGCAGTGCGGTTCGATCCCGTGGTGCCGACCACACCGCCGTCCTGGCCGGAGGTGCCGCGCGGGTGCTGCGCGAGGCCGGGTTGCCCGCGCACCGCTGCCGGGCGCTCGAGCACGCGCGGGCCAGTCGGGACCAGGTGGGGCTGTCCCGCGCGCAGCGGATCGCGAACGTGTCCGGCTCGCTGCGGGCACGGGAGCTGCCCCCGGGCACGATCGTGATCGTCGACGACGTCACCACGACCGGGGCCACCGTGGCCGAGGCCGTCCGAGCCCTGGCCGCGGCCGGCCGCGAGGTGTCGTGCGCGGCCACCGTGACAGCGGCGGGCGGACTCCCGTGGGGTGCGTCGGGCACCCGCGCCGACTAGCGTTGAGGGTGCGGGGGTAGCCATCTGCTGGTGCGCTGGGCGCGTCAGCCAACGGGTCGGAGGACACGTGGACATCGTTGTCAGGGGTCGTCACGTCGAGGTGTCGGATCGCTTCCGGGAGCATGTGGCGGGCAAGGTGGGCAAGGTCGATCGTTTCGGGCTGCCCATCACCAGCGTTGACGTCGAGGTGTCCTTCGAGCCCAACCCCCGACAGGCCGATCGTGCCTACGAGGTCGAGCTGACCTGCCGGGGCACCGGCCCGGTCATCCGGGCCGAGGCGCACGCCCAGGACAAGTACGGCGCCACGGACATCGCGCTGGCCCGTCTCGAGGAGCGGCTGCGTCGGGCGGCGGACCGCAAGCGCACCCGACGGGCCGAGAAGGTGGTGGTCGTCCCGGCTGCCGACATCGTCGCGGAATCGGTGGAGCCGGCCGTCGAGGCCGAGCCCGACGACGGCACGGTGTGGGAGGAGGGCCCGATCGTGGTCCGGCTCAAGGAGCACCAGGCCCAGCCGATGACCGTCGCCCAGGCGGTGGAGGCCCTCGAGCTGGTCGGCCACGACTTCTACCTCTTCCGCGACAGCGACTCCGGTGCCCCGTCGGTGGTCTACCACCGACGTGGGTACAACTACGGCCTCCTGCGGCTGGAGGGCGGGGCCAACGGCTAGGCCGTTCGGGAGGGACGGTCGGGCCGCCCGGGGGCCGGGGCGGTCGCGGGGGGCCGGGACACCGACGCGCGTCCTGGTCCTCGACTCGGAGCCGGTGTTCGCCGCAGGGGCCGTCGGCATCCTGGGCGCCGCAGGGTTCGAGGCCCTCGGCCGGGACCCGTCGCCTTCCCGGGGTGCAGGTGCCTCCCAGCGGTCCACGTGGGCGGCTTCGGGCGACTCCTGGGTGGATCCGGTGCTGGAGGCGCGCCCCGGCGCGGTCGTCCTCGACGCCGCCCTGGGTGAGCGTCCCTACGGCGCCGACCTTGCGGCCGAGGTGGCGTCGCGGGCGCCCGGGGTCGCGGTCGTCATCCTCGTGCGGCGGGCGCAGTCGGTGGGGATCGTGGACGCGATGGAATCCGGCGCGCTGGCCCTCGTGCACCGCCGGTGCACCGCCGACGAGCTGGTCGCGGCCGTGTCTGCGGCGATCGGGGGGCAGAACTGGGTGGCGGCCCCCCTGTCCGGGATCCTGCGCGAGGAGCTGCTCTCGGAGGTGTCCGGCGAGCGGCCACCCGAGTTGAGCCGGCGCGAGCTGGAGGTCCTGCGCGGGTTGGCGACCGGTGCCACCAACGCCCAGATCGGCCAGCAGCTGGGGATCAGTGAGAACACCGTGCGCAACCACGTGCACTCACTCATGGGCAAGCTCCAGGTGGCCAACCGCACGGACGCGGTGGCCACGGGCCTCCGGCGCGGGCTGGTGGACCTCACCGGGTGAGCGGCCGACCGCCTGCCTGGCGCCGGCGACGGGCTCGGGGCCCGATCGGGTCGCCCCTGCCCCGGGGCCGACTACGATGGGAGGCCTGTGAACCCTGTGCCCCACGGCGTGGGGCCGTGCACCCACGATGCGAGAGGGGCCGTGCGTGGCCATCATCGACAAGATCCTGCGCGCAGGTGAGGGCAAGCTCCTGCGCAAGCTGGAGGCCATCTCCAAGCAGGTCAACGCCCTCGAGCCCGCCTTCGAGGCGATGTCCGACGAGGAGCTCAAGGCGCTGACGCCGGCCTACCGGGAGCGGATCGCCAACGGCGAGTCCCTCGACGCCCTGCTGCCCGAGGCCTTCGCGACGGTCCGTGAGGCCGCCAAGCGCACCCTGGGCCAGCGGCACTACGACGTCCAGATCATGGGCGGGGCCGCGCTGCACATGGGCAACATCGCCGAGATGCGCACCGGTGAGGGCAAGACGCTGGTCTCGACGTTGCCGGCCTACCTCAACGCCCTGACCGGCGACGGCGTGCACGTCGTCACGGTCAACGACTACCTGGCCCATCGCGATGCCGAGAACATGGGACGCGTCCACCGGTTCCTCGGGCTGAAGGTCGGCGTCATCCTGTCCAAGATGTCCCCGCCCGAGCGCCGCATCCAGTACAGCTACGACATCACCTACGGCACGAACAACGAGTTCGGCTTCGACTACCTGCGCGACAACATGGCGTGGTCGAAGGAGGAGATGGTCCAGCGCGGCCACAACTTCGCGATCGTCGACGAGGTCGACTCCATCCTGATCGACGAGGCGCGCACGCCGCTGATCATCTCCGGGCCCTCGGACGAGGCGGACAAGTGGTACCAGGAGATGGCCAAGCTGGCCACCCGCCTGCGCATCGACGTCGACTACGAGGTCGATGAGAAGAAGCGCACCATCGGGGTGCTGGAGTCCGGCATCGAGCGGACCGAGGACTGGCTGGGCATCGAGAACCTCTACGAGCCGGTGAACACCCGTCTGGTGGGCTACCTGAACAACGCGATCCGGGCCAAGGAGCTGTTCAAGCGCGACCGCGACTACGTGGTCATGAACGGCGAGGTCATGATCGTCGACGAGCACACCGGGCGCATGCTGTCCGGTCGCCGCTACAACGAGGGCCTGCACCAGTCGATCGAGGCCAAGGAGGGCGTGGAGGTCAAGGCCGAGAACCAGACGCTGGCCACCGTGACGCTGCAGAACTTCTTCCGGCTCTACACGAAGCTGTCGGGCATGACCGGCACGGCCATGACCGAGGCCAACGAGTTCAACAAGATCTACAAGCTCGGGGTCGTGGTGATCCCCACGAACAAGGACATGATCCGCGCCGACCTCGCCGACCTCGTCTACCGGACCGAGGACGCCAAGTGGAACGCCGTCGTCAGCGACATCGCCGAGCGGCACCGGGCCGGTCAGCCGATCCTCGTCGGCACGGTGAGCGTCGAGAAGAGCGAGAAGCTCTCGACCTACCTGCGTCGTGAGGGGATCCCGCACCAGGTCCTCAACGCCAAGTACCACGACAAGGAAGCCGCGATCATCGCCCAGGCAGGGCGCAAGGGCGCGGTGACCGTCGCCACGAACATGGCCGGCCGTGGCACCGACATCATCCTGGGCGGCAACGCGGACTTCCTGGCCGACCTGTCGCTGCAGAACCAGGACCTGACCCCCAGCGAGACGCCGGAGGAGTACGAGGCGGCCTGGCCCGAGGCGCTGCGCGCCGCGCAGGAGGCGTTCGCCGCCGAGCACGAGGAGGTCACCGGACTCGGCGGCCTGTACGTGCTGGCCACGGAGCGCCACGAGTCGCGCCGCATCGACAACCAGCTGCGTGGTCGGTCCGGGCGCCAGGGCGATCCGGGCGCCTCACGGTTCTACCTGTCCCTGCAGGACGACCTGATGCGCCTGTTCAAGGCCGACATGGTCGACGCGTTCCTGCGCCGGGCCAACGTGCCCGACGAGCAGCCCATCGAGTCCAAGATGGTGACCAACGCCATCCGCTCGGCGCAGACGCAGGTCGAGGCCCAGCACTTCGAGATGCGCAAGGACGTCCTGAAGTACGACGACGTCATGAACCGCCAGCGCCTGGTCATCTACGACGAGCGCCGACGGGTCCTCGAGGGTGAGGACATCCACGAGCAGGTCCAGCACTTCCTGACCGACACGATCACCGGCTACGTCGATGCGGCCACGGCTGACGGCTACCCCGAGCAGTGGGACCTCGACGAGCTGTGGCGCGCGCTGCGCCTGCTCTACCCGGTCGCGGTGACGGTCGAGGAGGTCGAGGCCCAGGCCGGCGGCTCCCGTTCGGCTGTGTCGCGCGAGTTCCTCCGGGAGGAGATCCTGGCCGACGCCCGGGCCGCCTACGAGGCCCGCGAGGAGGAGCTCGGAACCGAGACGCTGCGGGAGCTCGAACGCCGGGTGATCCTCTCGGTGCTCGACCGCAAGTGGCGCGAGCACCTCTACGAGATGGACTACCTGCGCGACGGCATCGGCCTGCGGGCGATGGCCCAGCGCGATCCGCTGATCGAGTACCAGCGCGAGGGGTTCGACCTCTTCAAGGCGATGATGGACTCGATCCAGGAGGAGACCGTCGGCCTGCTGTTCAACCTCGAGGTGACCGTGGGCACCGGCGAGGACGAGGGCGAGGAGGACGTCGACGAGCTCGACGAGCTGCTCGACGACGAGGACGAGGGGGAGGGGGAGGGCTCCGCGCTCGAGGGTGTGGGCTCCGCGCTCGAGGGTGCGCCCGCCGTGGCGGACCAGCCGGCCGCACCTCGGCCCCCGCGCGCCCCGGTCGGCGCGGCTGCCGGCGTCGGCGCCCAGGCCAGCCATCCGATGGCCGACCTGAAGGCCGCTGGGCTCGGCCCGCGGCGACCCGACCGCGTCCAGTACAGCGCCCCTTCGGAGACGGGGGAGGCGACTGTGGTCGGCGGCGGGGCTGACGAGTTCGCCGGGGTTGGTCGCAACGCGTTGTGCCCGTGCGGCTCGGGCAAGAAGTACAAGCGCTGCCACGGGGACCCGAGGCTGCGCAACTGACGGGTTCGCCGATCGGTTCGGCCATCCGTGGTTCTGGGGTCAAGGCCCCGACCTGCCCCGACGACATCGTGGGGGAGCCTGCCGGGTGGGGCCCCGGAACGAAGTCACAACGCTGCGCGAGCGGACGCCGATGAGGCCCCCGGCCAGGTCTCGACCGACCGGTCCGGCTCCCGGCCGGCTGCCGAAACGGTTGTCGGCAGGGCGGTTGTCGGGCAGGGCGGTTGGGTGCGTCGGCGACCGTCCCGAACCGGCTGCCTGGTGCGTCGGCGACGATCCTGAGCCGGCTGCCGAACCGGCTGCCGGGTGCGTCGGCGACCGTAGAATCCTCGGATGGACATCCCGCTGCTCGACGGCCTGGACGCCGATGGCTCGCCGGATGCCGACGTCGCCACCCGGGCGGCGCGGGCGTGGCTCGCGGGCGGGATCGTGGGGCTGCCCACGGAGACGGTCTACGGCCTGGCGGCCGACGCCCAGGACGCCGACGCGGTGGCGCGCGTCTACCGGGCGAAGGGCCGTCCGGCCGACCATCCGCTGATCGTCCACGTGCAGGGCGCGCAGGCGCTGGCCGGATGGTCCGCGGCCCCCAACCCGGCCGCCGAGCGCCTGGCGGCGGCCTTCTGGCCGGGCGCCCTGACGGTGATCGTGGAGCGCAGCGAGCGGGCAGGCGACTTCATCACCGGCGGCCAGGGCACCGTCGCCCTGCGCTGCCCGGACCACCCGGTCGCGCGGGCCTGCCTCGAGGCGCTGGCGCGGCTGTCGGGGGATCCCGCGCGGGGGGTGGCCGCCCCCAGCGCCAACCGGTTCGGCCGGGTGAGCCCGACCCGGGCCCAGGACGTGCTGGCCGAGGTCGGCCCGGCGCTGGACGCGGCACGCGACATGGTCGTGGACGGCGGGCCGTGTGCGATCGGCGTGGAGTCCACGATCGTCGACTGCACGGCCGTCCCACCCCGGGTCCTGCGCCTCGGCGCGATCAGCCAGGACCAGATCGACGCTGTTCTCGCGGGCGAGCATGGCCGAGGCGCTGGCGAAGCCGACACGAGTCCGGCGGGGGACGCCGGGCCTGGGGACGGCGTCGAAGGGGACGTACGAGCCCCTGACGGCGATGTCCGCGCGCCCGGGACGCTCGAATCGCACTACGCCCCGGCCGCCCGAGGTGGTCCTCGTCGAGCGCAGCCACGCGAGCCCAGCCGAGCTGGCGTCGATCGCCGCGCGCCCCCTCGGTCGGCGTGGAACGTGATCCGTTCGGGTTGGCGACCCTAGAGGGTTCAGGACCTGCACGGATCATGGGCGATGGGCCCACCGCGACCCCCTCGATCGGCCTGGTGGCGGAGTCGGGCGTGGACACCCCGGCCGGGTGGACGCGGTTGGCGGCGCCGGTGACGGCAGGGGAGTACGCCCGCGAGCTGTACGCCGCCCTGCGCGCCGCGGACGCGCAGGGCCTTGAGGTGGTGGTCGCGGTCCTGCCCGACCCGGAGGCGGACCGCTGGCCCTGGCAGTCCGCGACCGCCTGGCCCGTGCCGCCCACGGGAGCGCGAGCCGATCGAAGGGGCCGAGGGGTGCGGTCGCTCCCGCGGCCGGACCCGACTCGAGGTCAGTCAGTGCCAGGTGCCAGGCGTGCGGAGGTCTGGTAGCGCGGATCACCGACTCCGCGGGAGACGAGTCGAGGTGCCGGGCGCTGATTGCGCCCGGCTCCTCGACATGTTCGACAAGTGCGTGGGCAGTCGCTGATGGTCAGCGAGTTGTCCGTCTTGCTCTTCGTGAGGTGCATGGAGTCCACGTTGGACAACCCGGAAGCAGTCGGACGCCGCCGTCTCGGTGCATTCTTGGCCACCTGCTTGGCCGCATCCTTGACCATGGTCGCCCTTCAGCGTGGCTGATCTGGTCAAGCAGATGAAGATAGTGGTGCCAGGCGTCAGTACGTGGCGCGAGGAGGGTGGCGAGGGCGTCGCCCTCAGCCACTCCGCGGTACATCTGGGACTTCTTCCCGGCCTTGCTCTTGAGCGCAGCGGCACTACCTGGTCGGGGATGGGCAGACGAGGATCGGCTGCCGTGCCCTTGGCCGTCGTAGATGCGCCAGCGACAACGGAGACATCGGTGGGATCGGACGCCTTCACCGTGTCCCGGACGTAGAGCCTGCACCTTGATGTCGCGGTGCTTGGCCTTGGGGTGGACGTTGAGGAAGCCGTTGTGTACGTCGACCTGATGCGCACGCTCTGCAGTGTACGTCCTTCTTGCGGGGCAGACGTGGCCGCTGGCTTGCCCTTGGCGACTGCGGCGCCGGCGGCCGAACCCATGATGAGTGCTCCTGCGGCTGCTGCGGCAAGAACAGTACGCATGCTTGTTCTGTTTGTGTTGATACCACTACGGTACGGGTGCCTGAATCCGGAAGAACACCAGTCACCCGTACGGGTGACGGAATCTGGCTAACCATAGGCAAAGGCCGGGATATGTGCAGGGTGCGAACCATTGCCCGGGCGGCCTGTCGACTTGGCCCTCGGGCTGTCACGGACCCGCCGCCGGCACGACCCGGCGTCCTCGGCCCGCCACGACGCCCGTCGGCCAGCCGACTATCGTTGAGCGGGACTGGGAGCGCGCGCTGGTCACAACTGCCGGCACCGTCTCCTGCGGCGGACAAGCCACGGCGGCGCCTGGGAACACCCAGTCCGCGGGACGGCGCCGACCAGCCCCTGTAGGATTTCTCTTGATGTCAAGATAACCGCCCACCACGAGGAGCACGACCAGATGGCCACGATCTTCTACACCCTGACCGACGAGGCCCCCATGCTGGCCACGTACTCCTTCCTCCCCGTGGTGCAGGCCTTCGCCTCGTCGGCCGGCGTGGACGTGGAGACCCGGGACATCTCCCTGGGCGGTCGGATCCTGGCGGCCTTCCCCGAGCACCTCACCGAGGAGCAGCGGATCGGCGACGCGCTGGCCGAGCTGGGCCAGCTGGCGACCACGCCCGAGGCGAACATCATCAAGCTCCCGAACGTCTCGGCGTCGATGCCGCAGCTGAAGGCCGCGATCGCCGAGCTGAAGTCCCAGGGCTTCGCGCTGCCGGACTACCCGGACGATCCGACCACCGACGAGGAGCGCGACGCCCGCGCCCGCTACGACCGGATCAAGGGCAGCGCGGTCAACCCGGTGCTGCGCGAGGGGAACTCCGACCGCCGGGCCCCCTCGGCCGTGAAGAACTACGCGCGCAGCCACCCGCACTCGATGGGCGCCTGGAGCCCGCAGAGCCGGACCGCGGTGGCCACGATGGGCAGCAACGACTTCCGGGCCAACGAGCAGTCGGTCGTCCTGCCCGCCGCCGACACCCTCACCGTCCGCCACGTGGCCGAGGACGGCACGACCACTGCTGCTCAAGGACGGGCTGAAGGTCCTGGCCGGCGAGGTCGTGGACGCCACCGTGATGCGCGTGGCCGCGCTGGACGTGTTCCTCGCCGAGCAGATCGCCCGGGCGAAGGCCGAGGACGTCCTGTTCTCGGTGCACCTGAAGGCCACGATGATGAAGGTCAGCGACCCGATCATCTTCGGTCACGTCGTGCGGGCCTTCCTCCCGAGCACGTTCGCCACCTACGGCGACGACCTGGCTGCCGCCGGGCTCTCGGCGAACAACGGCCTGGGCGCCATCCTGGACGGCCTGGCCGCACTGCCGAACGGGGCCGAGATCCGGGCGTCGATCGACGCCGAGCTCAGCGCCGGCCCGCGCCTGGCCATGGTCAACTCCGACAAGGGGATCACCAACCTGCACGTCCCCAGCGACGTGATCGTCGACGCCTCGATGCCGGCGATGATCCGCATCGGCGGGCACATGTGGGGCCCCGACGGCCAGGAGGCCGACACGCTCGCGGTGATCCCGGACAGCTCGTACGCCGGGGTCTACCAGGCGGTCATCGACGACTGCCGGGCCCACGGCGCCTACGACCCGACCACGATGGGCTCGGTGCCCAACGTGGGGCTGATGGCCCAGAAGGCCGAGGAGTACGGCAGCCACGACAAGACCTTCGAGGTCGCCTCCGCCGGCCGCGTCGAGGTCGTCAACGGCGCCGGCGAGGTCCTGATGTCCCACGAGGTGGCAGCCGGTGACATCTGGCGTGCCTGCCAGACCAAGGACGCCCCGATCCGCGACTGGGTCGCGCTGGCCGTCACCCGCGCCCGCGCATCGGCGACCCCGGCGGTCTTCTGGCTCGACGACAGCCGCGCCCACGACCGCAACCTCATCGCCAAGGTGCAGGCCTACCTGCCCGAGCACGACACCACCGGCCTGGACATCCAGATCCTGTCGCCGGTCGAGGCCGCACGGCTGTCCGTGGAGCGGATCCGCCGCGGCGAGGACACCATCTCGGTCACCGGCAACGTCCTGCGCGACTACAACACCGACCTGTTCCCCATCCTGGAGCTGGGCACGTCGGCCAAGATGCTCTCGGTGGTGCCGCTGATGAACGGCGGCGGGCTGTTCGAGACCGGCGCTGGTGGCTCGGCCCCCAAGCACGTGCAGCAGCTGGTGGCGGAGAACTACCTGCGCTGGGACAGCCTCGGGGAGTTCCTCGCGCTGGCCGAGTCGTTCCGGCATGAGGGGGCCCGCGGCAACAGGCGCGCGCAGCTGCTCGGCGACACCCTGGACCGCGCGACCGGGACGCTGCTCGACGAGAACAAGTCCCCGGCGCGCCGGGTGGGCCAGATCGACAACCGCGGCAGCCACTTCTGGCTGGCCCGCTACTGGGCCCAGGAGCTGGCCGGCCAGGACGAGGACGCCGAGCTCGCCGCGGCGTTCGCCGCCGGTCGCCGAGCAGCTGGTCGCGCAGTCCGAGGCGATCGACGCCGAGCTGATCGCGGTGCAGGGCCATCCGGTGGACATCGGCGGCTACTACCGCCCCGACGGGGCCAAGGCCTCGGCGGTCATGCGCCCCAGTGCGACGTTCAACGCGATCCTGGCGTCGTTGGGCGGCTGACCTGCCCGCGCTCGAGGAGGAGCGTACGGCCTTGCCGTACACGAGGTACGGCGATACCGTACCTCCATGAAGACGACCTTGGTGCTCGACGATGCCGTGGCGGAGCGGGTGCGTGTCCGTGCCAAGGAGCGCGGGGTCAGCATGTCCTCCATCGTCGAGGAGGCACTCATCCGGCTCCTGGCCTCCGAGGAGGAACGGACTTCGCCGCCTCCGCAGGACTGCCCAGTCCTACAACAGCGGCGGATACCGTCGGTGGACGTCGCCGATCGGAATGCCATCTATGACGTGGATGGACCCTCTGTGATGGCGCGAGTACGGAGCGAGCAGTGATCTGATCGATACGAACGCGTGATCACGCCGACGAGAGCCGGCGCATGCAGAGGTGCCGGGACATGCTCAGCGGTACCCGGCCCGCCGGGACGTCGCGCGTGGAGCAACTGGGCGTGCCCTGGTCGGTGGTCTACGAGTTCCTGCGGGTCGTGACCCACCCGCGGGTCCTCGAAGCGTCCCTGTCCATGGATCAGGCGTGGGGGTTCGTCGCTGACCTCCAGCGCGTGAGCACATCACCGTGCTTGACCCGGGCCCGGACATGCCAGGGCGGCCGGGCGGATGCTCAGCGCCCCCGGGGTGCGCGGGAACCTCGTGCACGACGCGCACATCGCCGCGGTCCTGGCCGAGCACGGGGTGCGCCGGATCTACACCCGCGACCAGGACTTCCGCCGCTTCCCCGGGATCGAGGTCGTCGACCCGCTGGCGTAGCTGAGCCGCACCGGGCTCAGGTGAACGTGGCCGAGACCGCTGCGTGGTCGCTCCAGCGCTCGGCGTACGTCGCCGCCTTGTGCACCTCGACCTCGGTGGCGCGCTGGGCCAGCGCTGGCGAGGCGAGCGCGACGTCGATGCGCCAGCCGCCGTCGGTGTCGAACCCGCGGCCCCGCCAGGACCACCACGTGTAGGGCCCTGGCCCGTCGCCGCCGAACCGCCGGCCGAGGTCCACCCAGCCCAGCCCGTCGGGGGGCGCGCCGTACCAGTGGTCCAGGTGCGCGCGCTCGGAGGCCAGGAACCCGGCCTTCCCCCGGTTCCCGCGCCAGTTCTTGATGTCGTGCTGGGTGTGCGCCACGTTGATGTCGCCGCACACGAGCGCAGCATCGGCGGACCGTTCAGCCATCCAGGAGCCGATCGCGGTCGAGGAAGCGATCCTTCTCCTGTGCCCGCGGGCCCTCGGCCTCGCCGGTGTGCACGTACACGCTGGCGACCCGGACGGCCGGGCCACCGGCGGGATCGGCGACGCAGGGCGTCGATCCACCTGCCCTGGTCGGCGAACTCCGCGGTCTCCCACGCCGACGTCACCTCGTCGTCAGCGGGCGTCCGCGAGAGCAGCGCGACCCCGGCATGCCCGTTGCGGGCGCCGGGTGCCAGCGCGAGGTGCCACTGGCCCAGCCCAGCCGCCCCGAGGGCCTCGTCCACCTGCTCGGGCGTGGCCCGCACCTCCTGCAGGCACAGGACGTCTGCGCCGGATTCAGCAAGCCACTGCAGCCCACCGCGGCGCAGGGCAGCGCGGATGCCGTTGACGTTCGCCGTCACCACGCGCAGGGTCACAGGGGGCGATTATCCCGGTCACGGGATGCCACCCCCCGCACGCGTCCCCGGAGCGCCGGTCAGCCCTTGGGCAGGACGCCGCTGAGAAAGGCGTTCAGGCCGGCGGCCGGCTTGGTCGCGGTGCGCATCATCACGCCGGGCAGGGTCTTCTCCAGGGCGCCGGGCAGCTGGCGCAGGAGCAGCCCGGCCATGAGCTCGTCGAGCTTCTCCTGCGTCTCGAGCTCGGTGACCGCCTCCAGCATGGCCGGCAGGACGACGGCCAGCACGTCGTCGGTGGCCTCCTCGATGGCTGCGACCGACATCTGGCGCACCGCATCGCTGGTCGCGGCGTTGGTGACCGCATTGGTCATGACCGCGTTCATCGCCTCCGACCGCTCCGCACGCACCGCCCGGCCCTTCTCGGCCAGGGACGCCAGGCGTGCGTCGGCCAGCTCCGTGGCGAAGGTCGGCGAGACGGCTCGCACGACATCGGCTGCGCGCACGGTGATCCCCGTGGCCATCTGCGATGCCCCAGGATCCGGCGCGCCAGGCCTGTTCGGCGATCACCGACAGCACGCCCAGGGCGACGTCCTCGGCGGGTGGGTAGGCCGGGCGGGTGGTCAGCGTGGTCGTGGGCCGCGGCGCCGCGGTGGCGGCAACCGGCATGCCGTCCAGGGGAGCGGACGTGCCTCCGGTGCCGGGGCCGTGGCCGGGGCGTCGGCCGGCTCAGCCGTGACCGGACCGGCGGAGAAGTCGGCGAGCAGGGCCTCGACTGCGGAGTAGCCCGAGGCGCGCACGACCGTCGGGGAGCCCCCGTCCGTGAGCCGTCGGGCCGCGCGGCTGGACGCCGACCGGCTCGTCCCGGTCCGCCGGACCGAGGCCCGGGTGGTCGCGGGCTCCTGGGCAGCGGAGGCCGGGCGCGCGGGAGTCGGCGCCAGCGGGCGGTCGCTGCTCGTGCGGGTGCCCTTCGCCGACCGCGTCGTCGGGGGCCTCGCCGGTGCCCGTCTGCGCTCGTGTCCCGGAGGCGTCCGGCGTGGTCGGGGCGTCCTTCGCTGCTGCCGTGCGGGCAGGGGTGGCCTTCTTGGTCCGGGTGGGGGTGGAGCTGCCTGACCCCGCACTGCCCCGGGAGGATCCCTTCCGCGCTCGCGGCGACGTACGACGGGGAGGGTGTGTCCGCTGACGACGCGGTCGGGGGGGACTTCTCGGCACTCATGGAACAACGGTACGCGGTGATCGCGGTGGGGTGTGAACCGATCATCCGCGGTCTGAGCCGAGGGATGCCCACCTCGTCGGCGTCGGGTCGAGCAGCCGCGCGGCCAACGCCCCGTGCGCTACATTTCCCACCATTGTGGGCGAGTTGGGTACGACCTTTGCGATCATCCTGGTCTTCACGCTGATCGGGGGCTTCTTCGCCGCGTCGGAGACCGCCCTGATCTCGCTGCGGGACAGCCAGGTCAACCGGATGGTCGATTCCGATCCCCGGCGGGGTGCGCGGTTGCGGGCGCTGATGGACCAGCCGAACCGGTTCCTGGCCGCCGTCCAGGTCGGCGTGACGATGGCCGGGTTCATCTCCGCGGCCTTCGGGGCCAACCGGATCGCCCCGGTGGTGTCCGGGTGGCTGGTGTCGGCGGGGATGAGCCAGGCGGTCGCGGACTCCGTCGCGTTCATCGGCGCGACCGTGCTGGTCGTCTACATCTCCCTGGTCCTCGGCGAGCTGGTCCCCAAGCGACTGGCCCTGGCCAAGTCCGAGTCCATCGCCCTGAGGGTGGCCGCCCCGATCGACTTCATCGCGAAGATCTCCCGGCCCTTCATCTGGTTGCTGTCGGCGTCGACCAACCTGATCGTCCGGATCCTGGGCCTGGACCCGTCCAGCGGCCGCGAGGTCATCACCGGCGAGGAGCTGCGGGGCATGGTGGCCGCCCACACCGACCTGACCGATGAGGAGCGCGAGCTGATCGACGACGTCTTCGACGCCGGGGACACCGAGCTGCGCGAGGTGATGATCCCGCGCACGGAGGTCGCGTTCCTGGACGCCTCGCTCCCCGCGTTCCGGGCGGCCTCGCTCGTGGCTGCGATGCCCCACTCCCGCTACCCCGTCATCGGGGACTCCCCGGACGACGTCCTCGGGTTCGTCCATGTGCGCGACATCCTCACCCCGTCGATGGTGACCAGGTCGGTGCGGCTGGAGGACCTGGCCCGCGAGGTGGCCTTCTTCCCGGGCAGCAAGCAGGTGATCCCCGCGCTGGCCGAGATGCGCCGGGGCGGGCACCACCTCGCAGTCGTCGCCGACGAGTACGGGGGAACGGCAGGGATCGTCACCATGGAGGACCTGGTCGAGGAGCTCGTCGGCGACATCCACGACGAGTACGACCAGGAGGGCAGCGCACCTGCTGCCGCCCTGCGCCCCGGTGCGCCCTTCGAGGTCGACGGCCTGCTGAACCTCGAGGACTTCGAGGAGGAGTCCGGGGTGGTCCTGCGCGACGGTCCCTACGAGACGGTCGCGGGATGGTTCGTCGCCCAGCTCGGGCGCCTGCCGGCTGTCGGTGACGAGCTGCAGGGTGCCGGGGCGACGTTCCAGGTGATCGAGCTCGACGGCCGGCGGATCTCCCGGATCCGGGTCACGCCCGTGGTCATCCGAATCGGCACCGAGCCCCGAGGCGGAGCCCGACGCCTCCGAGGGCTGATCGCGTGCTCGGCCGCGAACGGGAGTTGTCGGGTTCGGGAACACCGGGGAACGTTTGCGACAATGGCGCCCATGTCCCCACGTCCCCGTGTGCTGTCCGGGATCCAGCCGACGGCCGACTCCTTCCACATCGGCAACTACTTGGGGGCGTTGCGCAACTGGGTGGCCCTGCAGGAGACCCACGACTGCTTCTACTGCGTGGTCGACCTGCATGCCATCACCGTGGACCACGACCCGGCGGAGCTGAACCGGCGCACGCGGGTGTCGTTCGCGCAGCTGGTGGCCCTGGGCGTGGACCCGCAGCGGTCGACGGTGTTCGTCCAGAGCCAGGTCCCCGAGCACACCCAGCTGCAGTGGGCCCTGGCGTGCCTGACCGGCATGGGCGAGGCCGGCCGCATGACCCAGTTCAAGGACAAGTCGGCCAAGGCCGGCACCGACCGCACGTCGGTCGGGCTGTTCACGTACCCGATCCTGCAGGCCGCCGACATCCTGGTGTACCGGGCCAACGCGGTGCCGGTGGGTGAGGACCAGCGCCAGCACCTCGAGCTGACCCGCGACCTGGCTGTCCGGTTCAACGGCCGGTTCGGGTCGACCCTGACCGTGCCGGAGCCGCTGATCATCAAGGACACCGCCAAGATCTTCGACCTGGCCGATCCCACGTCGAAGATGAGCAAGTCCTCCCCGGCCGGGTGCGTGTTCCTGCTCGACCCGCCCAAGCAGACCGCGAAGAAGATCCGGTCGGCGGTCACCGACTCCGAGACCGAGGTCCGTTTCGACCCGGAGAACAAGCCGGGCGTGTCGAACCTGCTCACCATCCTGGCGACCTTCACCGGCCGCACGGTGGCGCAGGTCGAGCCGGAGTTCGCCGGGCGCATGTACGGCGACCTGAAGAAGGAGGCCGCCGAGGCCGTCGTGGCGTTCGTCGAGCCGGTCCAGGCCCGGGTCGCCGAGCTCCTCGAGGACCCCGCCGAGCTCGACCGGCAGATGGCTGCGGGGGCAGCGCGTGCCCGCGAGGTCGCCGCCGCCACGTTGGCTGACGTGTACCGGAACCTGGGCTTCGTGATCCCCTGATGAGTGTTGCACCGGTCGTCCCCGCGGACGTCCTCGGCTCGGAGCCGGCGGACTGGCCGGTGACCATCGGCGTCGCCCTGCCGATCCCCGAACCGTTCCTCGGGGAGCTCGGCGCCTATCGCGAACGGTTCGGTGACCCGCTGGCCCACGCGATCGTTGCGCACATCACCCTCGTGCCGCCCATGTCCGTGGCCACCGAGGAGCACCTGGGCGAGATCCTGGCCCACCTGCAGGCGCTGGCCATGGACATGGAGCCGTTCCCGCTCGTGCTCGAGGGGGCGGGCACGTTCCGCCCGGTCTCCAAGGTGGTGTTCGTCCCCATCGTCGAGGGCGAGGCCGAGGTCCGGGCAGCAGAGGCGGCGGTGCGCCGGGGCCCGCTCGACCGACCGCTGGAGTACCCGTACCACCCGCATGTGACGGTTGCCCACGATCTGGAGGAGGACTGGCTCGACCAGGCCGCCGAGGCCCTGCTCACCTACCGCGCGGCGTTCGAGGTCGACCGCTTCAGCCTGTTCATCCGTGGAGCTGATGGCGTCTGGCGCCCGGTGGCCGACTTCCCCTTCGGCCAGTCCGTCATCGATCCGAGACGCTACGAGGGCGACTCGGTCACGATCGGCCTGCTGGACCCGCAGGACTTCCCCGCGCTGTGCGACCGGCTCGGGGAGATCGTGGCCGATGCCGTGAACAACGGGGCCGGGGTCAACTTCCTGCTCCCCTTCTCGGCGGCGGACGGGGCCGCGTGGTGGCGTGCGCAGGCCGCCGATGTCGCCGCGGGCCGGCGGGTCCTGCTCGTCGCGCGCGACGAGGGCGAGGTCGTGGGCATCGTGTCGGTGCACCCTGCGGCGGCGCCGAACCAACCGCATCGTGCGGAGCTCAGCAAGCTGCTGGTGCACTCAGCCGACCGGCGCCGGGGGGTGGCCACCCGACTCATGGATGCCGCCGCCGAGGAGGCCCGCAGGCGTGGGTTCACACTGCTGACCCTCGACTGCGTGGGAGGAGGTCCGGAGGAGGAGTTCTACCGGGGCCTGGGCTACACGCCCGTCGGGACGATCCCCGGATATGCGCTGTCGCCCACGGGGGAGCCGCAGGCAGCGACGTTCCTCTACCTCGAGCTGCGCTGAGCCGGTGGTGGTGGTCGATCTCGTCGAGTCGACCGACCGGATCGACGACCACCGCGGCCCGGGGGTGACCGCCTCAGCCGAACACCCCCGGCGGCGGGAGGGGGGATCCCGTCGCGGTGGCGTCGGTGAAGGGCTGGTGGTCGCCGACGAATGCGTCGAGGTCTGCGTCGTGCAGCACTCGCGCGGGCCACGGGTCACCGGCGCTGCGCCGGGCCAGAGCGCCGATGTCCAGGGGCTCGGCCCAGGGCGACTGGGCGATGACGATCAGGTTCCCGAACCGTCGCCCGCGCAGGACGGCCGGCTCCGCGGCCACGACGACCCGGTCGAAGGTGGCGCGCACCCCGGCCACGTAGCGCCGGGCGTAGGTCAGGGGGTTCTCGTCGGCGATGTTGGCCACCAGGGTGCCGCCCGGGGTGAGGATGCGCCGGACGTGGCCGAAGGCCTCCACGGACGTGAGGCTGCCCGGGGTCTGCGCACTGGCGAAGACGTCGAGGATCACCAGGTCGGCGGACCCGTCGGGCAGTGACTCCAGGGCGCTGCGGGCCTCGGCGGTGCGCACCCGGATCTGGTAGTCGCGGGGCCATGGCAGCTCGGCGCGCACCAGCTCGACCAGGGCGGCGTCGTGCTCGATGACGAGGTTGCGGGTCCGCGGCCTGGTGGCGCTGGCATAGCGCGCCAGGGCCATCGCACCTCCGCCCAGGTGCACGATGCGCACCGGGCCGGGCGGGAGCAGGTCGATCACATGGCCGATCCGGCGCATGTACTCGAAGACCAGCCGCGTCGGGTCGGCAAGGTCCACGTGGGACTGCTGGGTCCCTTCGATGAGCAGCATCCAGCCCTCAGCGAGGTCCGGATCGGGCACGAGGGTCGCCTCGCCGCCGGCCACGGCGCGTGTCACGGTGCCGCGAAGCGCCCTGCGTCCCATGGCCGGCCATTGTCCATGACCGCGACCAGCACCGGCGATCCGGCGGGGAATAGCCCGCGACGAGGTGTGGTTCCATACCTACCGGGGTATAACCCCAGCCGACCCCACCACCAACCGCAAGGAACTGACATGGCAAGCGTGACCCTGACCGGGACGGACTTCGAGTCGACCGTCCTGGGCAATGACATCGTCCTGGTCGACTTCTGGGCCGCCTGGTGCGGTCCGTGCCGCAACTTCGCCCCCGTCTTCGAGTCCGCCTCCGAGGTGCACTCCGACGTCGTGTTCGGCAAGGTGGACACGGAGGCCGAGCAGGCCCTGGCCGCCGCGGCGCAGATCACCTCGATCCCCACGCTGATGGCCTTCCGTGAGGGGGTCCTGGTCTTCGCGCAGCCGGGGGCCCTCCCCGCCTCGTCGCTCGAGCAGGTCATCGAGGCCGTCCGCGGGCTCGACATGGAGCAGGTCCGCGCCGAAATCGCCGCCCAGAAGGGCGATCCGCAGTAACGTCTGGAGATGCCCGGACCGTACCGGTTCGGGCGGAACGTCCCGCCGGCCCCCGACCCGGGCGCGGGGCACCGCATGGCGAAGGCTCGTCACCCCTCGACCCGGTGACGAGCCTTCGTCGTGCGTGCGGTGCGTCGCGCCGGACCGCCGTCAGTCGGTGGACCCCGGCTGGGTGGCCGCCGGCGGGGTGGCCCCCGGTCCCTCAGCGGCCGTCGGTGACTGCGTCGCGGCCGGAGCTGCCGTCCGACGGCTGCGGCGCCGCCGCACCCAGGCGATGATCCCCATCGCGATCAGCAGGGGCGAGATGATCAGCAGCGCCTGGCCGAACCAGCTCCAGAACTGCGACAGGCCCTCGAGGAACGACTCCCACCAGGTCTGCTCCGGCTGAGGATCCACCGACTGCTGGGCGTCCTCCGGGGTCATCAGGGTGAGGCTGATCTGGGACATCGCCGTCTGGTTCTCGAGGTCGCGCTGCTGGGCCCGAAGGGCGTCGAGCTCGGACTGCCGCTGGGAGATGGCCTGCTCGAGGGTGATCACGTCGGTGATGTCCGTGGCCTCGTCCATCAGCGCCGTCAGCCGGAGCAGCGAGGCCTCGAGGGCCGTGATGCGGGCGTCCACGTCGGCGACCTGTGCGCCCACGTCGTACGTGGACTGCTGCATCTGCACGACCTCACCCGCGTCGCGGGCGGCCTCCATCGCCTCGTCGTAGTCGTCGACGGGAACCTGGACGGTGAGCCAGATGCCCGGCCCGGTCGGGTACCACGGGTAGGGGTAGCTCATCCCCATGTCGCGCCCCATCGACACCTCGGGGCCGTAGGGCTGGGCCCCGGCGCTGTCCTCGGTCACGACCGTCTCGGAGGTCACCCGGCCACCCATCCCCAGGATGGTCGCCACGAACTCGTCGCGGGCGGCCTCCGGATCCTCCGTGCCGACCAGGACCGAGCCCGAGCGGACCAGCGCCTCCTCGGTCGTGTCCGCGCCCGGGACCCCGGCGGCAGGCACGCCCGCCTCCGAGGACACGGCTGCGTCCTGCGCGGCCTCCGGGGCTGCGACGCTGCCGTCTGCAGCCCGCTCCTGCGCCGCGCCAGCCAGAGCCTCCCCGCCTCCCGCGGAGTCCGAGACCCCGACGCTGGCGGTCGAGTCCGACCCGCCGCCGGCCGCCAGGCCGGGCAGGACGGTTCCGGCGGCCAGTGCCAGCGTGGCCACCCCGGCGGCGGCCATGAGCATGCCCTGCCAGTGCCGCGCCAGGAACGAGGGGTGCTCGGTCAGCGACGTGGCCGTGTTCGGACTCCCCTGCGGGGCCGGGTCGTTCGCCGGTGCCGGGTCGGTGTGGGCTGCGACGCGGACACGGTCCAGCAGGCCCGCTGGCACGTCAGGGGCGCTGGCCTCGGGATCGGCCTGGGCGAGCAGGGCGCGCAGGGCCTCATCCGCGCGGTCCTCGGTGCTCTGGGTGTTCATCGGGTGGCCTCCGAGCCGTGGGGGGTGGTCAGGGTGTCGTCGGGGGATGCGGTGGCATCCGGTGGGTGCAGCGTTCCCGGGCTGCTGACGCCGGGGGCCTCATCGGCCGTGGTGATGCCCGCGGAGCTGTCGACCGCCGGGCCGCTGACGCCGCGCTGGATCAGGGCCTCGCGCAGCCGAGCCCGAGCCCGGTGCATGCGCGTGCGGGCGGTGCCCGGCGAGCATCCGAGGACCTCAGCGATCTCCGCCGGTTCGAGCTGCTCCCACGCCCAGAGGCGCAGCAGCTCGGCGTCGGACTCGGACAGGTCGTCGAGGGCGGCGGCCACCACGTCGTGGGCGGTCGTGGCGTCGACCACCTGTTGGGCCGGGTCGTCGTCGGTCACGTGCAGGGGTCGCACCGTGGCCAGCTTGGTGCCCAGCCGGGTGCGCCGGGAGTCCGAGCGGATCACATGGGCGATGACGTTGCCGGCGGTTGCGTACAGCCAGGGCAGCGCCTCGTCGGGCACGGCCTCCCGGCGGCGCCATGCGGTGGCGAAGACCTCCACCACCACGTCCTCGGCGTCCTCCGCGGAGTCCAGCCGACGCCGCGCGTAGGCCAGGACCGCCCTCGAGTGCCGTCCGAAGAGGTCGGTCAACCACTCGTCCTCGACCTGCTGGGTGCCCATACCCCTATGTTCCCGCCGCGTGCCCCCGCGTTACAGGACCCGCGCAATGGTCCGCCCGGGGCGTGTCGCCGCCGGTCAGGTCACGGGCAGCACGGTCACCCCTGTGCTCGGGAGATGTCTGCCAGGCGCGCATCTCCGGTGATCAAGGCACACCCCTGCCGCTCGGCGAGCTCCAGGTATGCGGCGTCGTAGGCTGACAGGCCAAGGGCGAATGCCAGCGAGGACAACTCGGCCACCGGCGCAGGCCGAACGAGGCGCACGTCGAGTCGATCTATCAGGCCGGCGATCCTGCGGGCGCTGCTGGCGCTGAGCCGGCCGCGTCGCTGGGCGGTGGCCAGCACGTTCGCAACCTCGTACACGAAGAGGTCCGGGGCTGTTGCGGTGACTTGGGCGAGGTGTGCTGCCACGCGCTCGGAGGAGGCCGCCTCATCGGGCATGGCGAGGGCGAGCGCCGCCGACGCATCGAGGACCGCGAGCATCACAGGCGCCGACCCTCCTCGATCAGTTCCCGGATGTCGAAGGCTCCCCGAGTGTGGCGGGTCGAACTGGCCGCCGACGCCTCGACCCGCCCAGCCGTGCATGGGCGGTGCGTCTTGACCTCCTCGCCGTCGGCCGTCGTCGGAGATCGGCTGTCCTCGACCAGTCGGATGTCCAGCGAGGCGCCGTCTGCGGGCCGGCTACCCCAGGGCGGCCGAGACGACGTCGCGGGCCTCGCTCTGGATCCGGGCGAGGTGCTCGGCCCCGAGGAAGGACTCGGCGTAGATCTTGTAGACGTCCTCGGTGCCCGACGGGCGGGCGGCGAACCAGCCGTTCTGGGTGGTCACCTTCAGCCCACCGATCTTCGCCCCGTTCCCGGGAGCCTCGGTGAGGCGCGCGGTGATGGCCTCGCCGGCCAGCTCGGTGGCCGTCACCTGGTCGGGTGACAGGTTCGCCAGCTTGGCCTTCTCCTCGCGGGTGGCCGGTGCATCGACCCGGGCATAGGCCGGTGCCCCGTGCCGCGCAGTCAGCTCGGCGTAGTGCTCCGAGGGGTCCTTGCCCGTGACGGCCGTGATCTCCGCGCTCAGCAGCGTGAGCAGGACGCCGTCCTTGTCGGTGGTCCACACCGTGCCGTCCTTGCGCAGGAAGGACGCACCCGCGGACTCCTCGCCGCCGAAGCCGAACGAGCCGTCCACGAGCCCGGGCACGAACCACTTGAACCCGACCGGGACCTCCACGAGCCGACGGCCCAGGTCGGCAGCCACGCGATCGATCATCGACGAGCTGACCAGGGTCTTGCCGACGGCGGCGTCCGCCCGCCACCCGGGGCGGTTCGCGTACAGGTACTGGATCGCGACGGCCAGGTAGTGGTTGGGGTTCATGAGCCCGGCGCCCGGGGTGACGACGCCGTGCCGGTCGGCGTCGGCATCGTTGCCGAACGCCACCCGGTAGGAGTCCTTGAGCGCCACCAGCGAGGCCATCGCGTACGGCGAGGAGCAGTCCATCCGGATCTTGCCGTCCCAGTCGAGGGTCATGAACCGCCACGTGGGGTCGACCTTGGGGTTCACCACGGTGAGGTCCAGGCCGTGCATCTCGGCGATGTAGCCGTAGTACGCCACGGCCGCCCCGCCCATCGGGTCGGCGCCGAGCTTCAGGCCGGCGTCGCGCACCGCATCGAGGTTGAGCACGTTGGGCAGGTCGCGGGCGTACGCGTCGAGGAAGTCGTAGGTGCCGGTGCTGTCCTGGGCGAGGGCGGTGCTCAGGGGGATCCGGCGCACGCTGGACATGCCGTCGGCGATGATCTGGTTGGCGCGGTCCTGGATCCAGCCGGTGGCCTCGCTGCTCGCGGGCCCGCCGTCCGGCGGGTTGTACTTGAACCCGCCGTCGGTCGGGGGGTTGTGCGACGGGGTGACGACGATGCCGTCGGCCAGGCCGTCGGTGCGCCCCCGGTTGTACGCCAGGATCGCGTGGCTCAGGGCGGGTGTGGGGGTGTACCCGTCGCGGCTGTCGATGCGGACCTCGACGTCGTTGGCCGCCAGCACCTCGAGGGCCGAGACCCAGGCGGGCTCGGACAGCCCGTGGGTGTCCTTGGCCAGGAACAGCGGCCCGTCGGTTCCCTGCATCGTCCGGTACTCCACGATCGCCTGGGTGGTGGCCAGGATGTGGAACTCGTTGAACGAGGTCCGCAGGCTCGTGCCGCGGTGCCCGGAGGTGCCGAACGCGACCCTCTGGTCGATGTCGTCCGGGTCCGGCTGGTCGGCGTAGTAGAGCGTGATCAGCTTCGCGATGTCGACGAGGTCGCTGTCCTGGGCCGGGAGTCCGGCGCGCTCGTGGGTCATGGCACCTCCTGGTGGCGTGGCGGCGGGTGGGCCGCGCACGGACCCCCAGAGTATTGAGGCCACCCCCCACCCGGCGCGGTGGGCGAGGTCCCGGTTGTGCGGTCGTTCGGGCAATCTGCTCGGAGCAGGCGACCTCGCGTGTCATCATTGGCCGGTGACCGGCTCCACCCTCTACCGACGACTGCCCAACGGCTCGTGGGCTGCGCGAGCGGGAGGACCTTCCGGGTGCAGCCCGGGACGGCGAGGGGTCCGAGCCGGAGTTCGCCCACGCGGGTGCAGCGCCGATCGTGGCCGGGGCTGCCGTTGGGGGTGCGGCCGCTGCCGCGGGTGCCGTCGACGTCGCCGGTGCCGCCGCCGCTGCCGAGGGGGTCCAGCCGACCCTCGCCCGACCCACGCCTCCACCGACGCAGCGCCGGAAGCGCTGGTCGCTGCGGCGGATCGTGAAGTGGGCGTTGATCGCGTGGGCCGCCTGGCTGGTGTTCCTGATGGTCTACGCGGCGACCTCCCTGAACAAGGTCGAGGCCCTCTCACCGAACCCGATCGCCGACACGGACGGCACCGTCTGGCTGCTCGTGGGCTCGGACAGCCGCGAGGGCCTGAGCAAGAAGGAGCAGCGCGAGCTGCGCACCGGCGACGCCGAGGGGCAGCGCACCGACACGATCATGCTGGTCCACCAGAAGCTCGGGCAGACGCCGACCCTGGTCTCCATCCCGCGTGACTCGTGGGTGACCATCCCGGCGCACACGGCCACGGACGGCACCGACGTCGAGGACCGGGCGGGGAAGATCAACGCGGCCTACTCCTACGGCGGTGCGCCGCTGCTCAGCCAGACGATCGAGTACAACACCGGGCTGCACGTCGACCACTACATGGAGGTCGGCATGGGCGGGATCGTGGACCTGACCGACGCCGTGGGCGGGATCGAGGTCTGCTTCGAGGAGGCCATCTCCGACGAGAACAGCGGCCTGGACGTCGAAGCCGGTTGCCGGACGCTGGACGGCGCCGAGGCCCTGGCCTGGGTGCGGATGCGCTATGCGGACCCCAAGGGGGACCTCGGGCGCGTCGAACGCCAACGGCAGTACATGGCCCTGATGGTCAACGAGCTCACGAGCTGGCAGACCCTGGTCAACCCGTTCCGGCAGTGGTCGCTGGTGAACGCCATGCTCGACGCCCTGCTGGTCGACAAGGACTCGGGTGTGTTCGACCTGGGTGCCTTCGGACTCGGAATGGGCCGGATCGCCGCGGGCAGCGGCGAGGTCACCACGGTGCCCATCGATGACTCCGACCACTGGGAGAACGGCCAGTGGGTCATCAAGTGGGATGCGGCCGAGTCCGGGGAGCTGTTCGACTCGATGGGCGCGGCCACCCCCCAGTCCGCGTTGGATCAGCCGTAGGCCGGCCATGGATGGTGCCACAGTCCTCATCACGGGCCTGGGCCTGGCTGTCGCCGCGGGCCTGAACGCCTACATCCCCCTCCTGGTGGCGGGGCTGCTCGTGCGCTTCGACGTCGTGAGCTTCGGCGACCCGTACGACATCCTGGGCAGCACCCCGGCGCTGATCATCCTGGGCGTGCTGCTGGCGATCGAGCTGCTCGCCGACAAGATCCCCGCCGTGGACTCGGTGAACGACGCGATCCAGACCTTCATCCGCCCGGCATCGGGCGCCGTGCTGTTCGCGGCGGCCGCATCAGGGTCCGACTGGCAGTGGGCCCAGGCCCTGGCCGTGATCGTCGGCCTGCTCACGGCGCTGGGGGTGCACTCGACCAAGGCGGCGGCCCGACCTGCCATCAACGTCGCCACCGCGGGTGTGGGCGGGCCGGTGGTCAGCGTCGTGGAGGACGGCTTCTCGCTCGGGCTGGCGCTGGCTGCCCTGCTGGCGCCGCTGATCGCCCTGGTGATCCTCGTGGGGCTCGCCTGGTTCGCGTTCTCGGCGATCCGCCGGATCCGGCGTCGCCGGTCGGGAGAGCCGGCCGCCGCAGCCTGATCGGGCGCTCGGCCCCGCAAGCCCCTGCACCCGCACGACCGGCCCAGCCTGGTCGGGCTGTGGGGTGCGTCGAAGTAGGCTGTGCCCAGCAGTTTCGCCGCACCCACCAGGAGTTGCCGTGGCCCGCGTCGTCGTCGACGTCATGCTCAAGCCGGAGATCCTCGACCCGCAGGGCCGGGCGGTGATGGGGGCACTGGGCCGGCTCGGCCTGACCGGCGTCGCCTCCGTCCGCCAGGGCAAGCGCTTCGAGATCGAGGTCGAGGGCGAGATCGACGAGGAGCTCTCCGAGCGCCTCCACGAGCTGGCCGGCTCGCTGTTGAGCAACCCGGTGATCGAGGACTACGAGATCTACGAGGAGGGCGAGGAGGTCGCCTGCGACTGCGACGACTGCGTCTGCGAGCCGGCGGCCGAGGGTTCGGCTGAGGCGGCGGGCGCTGCTGAGTCAGGCGGGTGCGCGTGCGGCGGCGAGGGCTGCGGCGGCGGATCCGGACCGGTCGATGTCGAGGCCCCGGCCGCGGTGGAGCAGGCCTGATGCGCATCGGCGTGGTGACCTTCCCCGGGTCGCTGGACGACCGCGACGCCGCGCGCGCCGTGCGGATCGCCGGAGGTGAGGCCGTCGCCCTGTGGCACGCGGATGCCGACCTGCACGGCGTGGACGCGGTCGTCCTGCCCGGTGGATTCTCGTACGGCGACTACCTGCGCTGCGGGGCCATCAGTCGGTTCGCCCCGGCCATGGGGGCCATCATCGATGCAGCCCACGGCGGGATGCCGGTGCTGGGCATCTGCAACGGCTTCCAGATCCTGTGCGAGTCCCACCTGCTCCCCGGGGCGCTGACCCGCAACGCCGGGCTGCACTTCGTGTGCCGCGACCAGCAGCTCGAGATCGCCAACGCGGCCACGCCGTGGACCCGCGACTACCAGGCCGGCGAGCGCATCGTCGTCCCCCTGAAGAACGGGGAGGGCCGCTTCCAGGCCGACGAGGCGACCCTCGACGCGCTCGAGGCCGAGGGTCGGGTCATCGCCTACTACGCGGGCGTGAACCCGAACGGCTCGCAGCGCGACATCGCCGGCATCTGCAACGAGGCGGGCAACGTCGTGGGCCTCATGCCGCACCCGGAGCACGCCGTGGAGGCCCTGACCGGCCCCGGCACCGATGGCCTGGGGTTCTTCACCTCCATCCTCACCCACCTCGCCGCCGGCGGCTCGATGGCCGGCGCCGCACAGGGAGCCCACGCATGATCGACACCGTCGCTGCGGCGCAGGCCCAGCCGGTGGCCGCGCAGCCGTACGCCGAGCTGGGCCTCAAGCCCGACGAGTACGCCCGGATCTGCGACATCCTCGGCCGCCGTCCGACGTCCTCCGAGCTGGCCATGTACTCGGTGATGTGGAGCGAGCACTGCTCGTACAAGTCCTCGAAGGTGCACCTGCGCCAGTTCGGCGAGAAGGCCCCGGAATCCGACGCGCTGCTGGTCGGGATCGGTGAGAACGCGGGCGTGGTGGACATCGGACAGGGGTGGGCGGTCACGTTCAAGGTCGAGTCGCACAACCACCCCTCGTACGTCGAGCCCTACCAGGGTGCGGCCACGGGCGTGGGCGGGATCGTGCGCGACATCATGAGCATGGGCGCCCGCCCGGTGGCGGTCATGGACCCCCTGCGGTTCGGTGCCGCCGACCATCCGGACACCCGGCGGGTGCTGCCCGGGGTCGTGGCCGGAGTCGGCGGCTACGGCAACTGCCTGGGCCTGCCCAACATCGGTGGCGAGGTCGTGTTCGACGCGTCCTACCAGGGCAACCCGCTCGTGAACGCCCTGTGCGTCGGCGTGATGCGCCACGACGAGATCCACCTGGCCAGCGCGAAGGGCGTGGGCAACGCGGTCATCCTCTACGGCGCGCGCACCGGCGGCGACGGGATCGGCGGGGTGTCGGTGCTGGCCTCGGAGACGTTCACCGACGGCGGCCCGACCAAGCGCCCCAGCGTGCAGGTGGGCGACCCGTTCATGGAGAAGCTGCTCATCGAGTGCACGCTCGAGGTGCTCGGCGCCGGGCTCGTCGAGGGGATCCAGGACCTCGGCGGCGCGGGCATCTCATGCGCCACCTCGGAGCTGGCCTCCAATGGTGAGGGCGGCATGCACGTGTGGCTCGACCGGGTTCTCCTGCGCGACCCGACGCTCTCGCCCGAGGAGATCCTCATGAGCGAGTCCCAGGAGCGGATGTGCGCGGTCGTGGAGCCGGCCAAGGTCGAGGCGTTCCTGGCGATCTGCGCCAAGTGGGACGTCGAGGCCGTCGTGATCGGCGAGGTGAACGACACGGGGCGCCTGACCGTCGACTGGCACGGCGAGCAGATCGTCGACGTGCCGCCCCGCACCGTGGCCCACGAGGGCCCGGTGTACGACCGGCCGCTGGCCCGGCCCGAGTGGCTGACGCCCCGCCAGGACGACGCCCCGACGCCGGAGCGGCTGGCCCGCCCGGCGACGGCGGCCGAGATCCGCGACACGCTCCTCACGTTGTTCGGCTCGCCGAACCTCGCCGCCAAGGACTGGGTCACCGACCAGTACGACCGCTACGTCATGGGCAACACCGTGCTGGCGCAGCCGGAGGACTCCGGCATGATCCGCATCGACGACGAGACCGGCCTGGGCGTGGCACTGGCCACCGACTGCAACGGCCGGTTCGCCGCCCTGGACCCCTACGCGGGTGCGCAGCTGGCGTTCGCCGAGGCCTACCGCAACGTGTCGGTCTCGGGTGCGGTCCCGCTGGCGATCACCAACTGCCTGAACTTCGGCTCGCCGGAGGACCCGGGCGTGATGTGGCAGTTCGCCCAGGCCGTCACCGGGCTGGCCGACGCCTGCCTGGAGATGGGCACGCCGGTCACCGGCGGCAACGTCTCGTTCTACAACCAGACCGGCGACGTGGCCATCCACCCCACGCCGGTGGTCGGGGTGCTGGGCGTCATCGACGACGTGGCCCGCCGCACGCCGATGGCGTGGGGCGCCGACGGCGACCTGATCTACGTCCTGGGGGAGACCCGCGACGAGTTCGGTGGGTCGGAGTGGGCGCACGTCGTGCACGGGCACCTCGGCGGGATGCCGCCGCACCTGGACCTCGCGGCGGAGCGCCAGCTCGGTCAGATCCTCGTGGCCGGCTCGCGCGACGGCATGTTCACGCGCCGCCCATGACGTCTCCGACGGCGGGCTGGCGGTGGCCCTGATCGAGATGGCCCTGCGCTCCGGGGTCGGCGCGCGCTGCTGGGTCCCCGACGGCCTGGACCCGTTCGTGTTCCTGCTGTCGGAGTCCGCGACCCGGGCGGTCGTGGTCGTGGCCCGCTCCGAGGAGCTGCGGTTCACCGAGATGTGCGGGGCCCGGGGCTTCCCGGCCACCCGGATCGGCGTCGTGGACTCCGGGATCGGTGCCGAGTCGGGGGTTCCCGCCGGTGGTCAGGCGCTGGTGGTCGACGGGGTCCACGGCACGACCGTCGTGCTCCCCCTCGATGAGGTGCGCGGCCTGCGGGAGGCCACCCTCCCCGCCCTGTTCGGCTGACGGCGCCACCCTCGCGGCCGTTCCTGTCGAACCGGGCGGTCCTGGAGCAGGGCTGGAGCCTGAACTGCCGTCCTCGCGCCCGATCCGGTCGATAGGAGCGCGGCGGAGGGCGGTCCTTCGACCGGAAACCCCGCGAGGTTCCGACGACCCCGGACCACTGGGTGCCGTTCCGACAGGAACCCCCGCGAGGGTCGCCTCCCGGGGTGGTCAGGCGGCGAGCAGGCGGCGGCAGGCGGCGGGCAGGCACCGGGCCGGACCGGGTCGACGTGCCGGAGTGTCCGGGCCGTGCCACCATCGTCGCCCATGGGCCTCGATGACCTCGAGCAGGTGCTGGTCACCTCTCGCGCCGAGCTGCGTGCGTGGCTGGAGGCCAACGCGGACACCTCCCCGAGCATCTGGCTCGTCACGTACAAGCGCTCATCCGGCAAGCCGGCGCCCTCCTACGACGACATCGTCGAGGAGGCGCTGTGCTTCGGGTGGATCGACTCGACCGTGCGCACGCGCGATGCCGAGACCTCGATGATCCTGTTCGCCTCGCGCAAGCCACGCTCGACCTGGTCGGCGGTGAACAAGGCCCGATTGGAGCACCTGCTTCCCTCGGGGTTGATGACCCCGCGGGGCCTGCGTGCGATCGAGGTGGCCAAGTCCAACGGATCCTGGGAGGTCCTCGACGCTGCTGAGGCCCTTGAGGTGCCCGACGACCTGGCCCGGGCGCTCGATGCTGTCCCGGCGGCTCGGGAGTTCTTCGACGGGATGCCCCCGGGCGCACGCAAGCAGAACCTGTGGTTCGTCCTGAGCGCGAAGCGACCGGAGACCAGGGCGGCGCGGATCGAGCGGATCGTCACCGCCGCGGCCGAGGGCCGCCGCGCCGTCGGCTGACGCGCCGCCGCCGCTCGGGTCGTGCACCGTCGGTCGCGGCCACCTGATAGGACTCGCGTGTGGAGCCGCTGCTGGTCGTCGCGATCGCCGGGGTCGCCCTGGGCGGCCTGGCCCAGTCGGTGACCGGGCTCGGGTTCGCCCTGGTGGCCGCGCCTGCACTCATCGCGTTGCTCGGTCCGCGTCAGGGGGTCGGCGTCGTCGTCCTCCTGGGCACCCTCGCTGCGGTCCTGCCGCTGTTCGGCCACTGGCGGCGGGTCCGGGTGCGCGACACCGCGACTCTGCTGGTGCCCACAATCCTGGCCACGCCGATCGTGGCCGCCCTGCTGTCGGGGATGGACACCTCGACCGTGGCGGTCGCGGCGGGAGTGTGCCGTCCTCGTCGGGGTCGTCGCGCTGTGGCGTGGATTCACGTGGGACCGGCTCGTGTCCGTCCCCGGGGCGATCGGAACCGGGATCGCCAGCGCCACCCTCAATGTCGTCGGCGGGGTGGGCGGTCCCCCCGTCGGGCTGTACGCGGCGAACGCCGGCTGGGACCCGCCGGAGTCGCGCGCCAGCCTGCAGGCGTTCTTCCTCGTGCAGGGCATCGCAACCGCCCTGGTCGTGGGACTCACGTGGCCGGACCCGTGGATGGTGCTCGCCCTCGCGATCGGCACCCTCGCGGGGATGTGGCTGGCGCCGCGGATCCCCGAGCACGCGGCTCGCCTGGCGGTCCTGGGGGTCGCGGCGTTCGGGGGCGTGGCGCTCATCATCGGCAATCTGTAGCGAACCAGCCTGCTCCGAGCGGCCCCGCCCTCCCCGTGCGGCGCGGCGGACCGGGGCGCTGGGCGGTCCGACGCCCCGGCGGCTGCACCCGGCGGGGCGACCGGCCGTTCAGCGCGCGACCAGGGGGAGCCAGGGGGAGAGGTCGGCGCGTTCGCCGCTGGCCCTGATCCGTCCCAATGACCTGGCCTGAGCCCACGAGAGTTCCCCGGTGGCGAGGGACAGCCACGTGGCGGGGTCCATCTCGACGACCGCTGACGGGGTCCCGCGGCGGTGCACGGGGCCGGGGATCGCCTGGACCGCGGCCAGTGGGGGGATCCGCACCTCCACCGCGTGCCCGGGTGCACGGTCGGTGAGCGCCTGGAGCGTGTACTGGACCGCCAGCCGCTGCGTGGCGCGGTCGGCCGGCCGCTGCGAGTCTGCGGGGTCCAGACAGGCACGGAGGGCCGCCAAGCCCGTCATCATCGGTGATCCGGGCGCGTGCCATGCCCCGATTGTCGCCGATCCGCCGGCATCCCGTGTCGCGCCCACCCTGAGACGTCGCGGGTCACAGGACGGGCACCGGCTCCGCCTCCTCGGGCGACCCGCGACCGGCCAGCACGCCCTGCAGGAGCAGCCCGGCCAGGATCACCAGGACCCCCACGACCTCCACGGCGACCAGCGACTCACCGAGCACGATGACCCCGAGCAGCGTGGCGACCACCGGGTCGGTGAGCATCAGGGTGGTCGCCGGGGCAGGGGTCAGGGTGCGCATGCCGCGGGTGAGCAGAACGTTGGCCAGGCCCATGGTGGCCACCCCGAGGTAGAGGGCCATGGCTGCCCCGGACGGGGTGGCCAGCCAGGCAAGGGGCTGGGTCATCAGCACCGGGAGGAGCAGTGCCCCGCCGAGGACGAAGCTGCCCGTCGGGACCTCGAGTGCCCCGACACCCCGATCCAGCTGGATCCGCGCGGCCACGTTGTAGCCGGCGATGCACAGCCCCGCCCCGAGGGCGAGCAGGAACCCGAGGGAACTGCCCGTGGTGAGCCCGGGTGCCATGAGCAGGCCCAGGCCCACGAGGCAGACGACGGTGGCCAGCGCCCAGCCAGGGGTGGGGCGGTGGCGCAGGACGGCCCACCCGACCAGCCCCGGCGAACAGGGGAGCGCTGCCCACCGCGACCAGCGTCCCCAGGGCCACCCCGGCCCGGCTGACCCCGGCGAAGAAGAACAGCTGGTAGGCACCTGCGGTGCTGGCCGTGAGGAGCATGGCCGGCGTTCGCCACAGCGGGATCAGGGCTCGGGCCGACGATCCGGACACACGCATCGCGATCAGCAGTGCGCCGGCACCGACCACGATCCGCAGGATTCCGACGGCCAGCGGGGTGCTCTCGGCCGGCCCCAGCGCCTGGGCGGTGCCCGCGGTCCCGAACAGGGTCCCGGCCGCCACGACCAGCAGGACGGGCATCCGGGCGGCGGGCACGGGACCCGAGGGTACGCCCACACGGCCGTGGCGTTCACCCGAGGCGACCGGGGCACCTAGACTGCACCCGTGCCGCGCGGCGATGGGATGCTCACCCACGAACTCGATCCCCAGGATCAGGGGCCGCAGGACGCGTGCGGCGTCTTCGGGGTGTGGGCGCGCGACGAGGAGGTCGCCAAGCTCACCTACTTCGGCCTCTACGCGTTGCAGCACCGGGGCCAGGAGTCGGCCGGGATGGCGGTCAGCGACGGTCACCAGATCATGGTCTACAAGGAGATGGGCCTGGTCTCCCAGGTGTTCACGGAGGGCGTGCTGGCCTCCCTGCAGGGGCATGTGGCCATCGGCCACTGCCGCTACTCGACCACCGGGTCCAGCGTCTGGGAGAACGCCCAGCCGACCTTCCGCTCCACCGCGACCGGGCACCTGGCGCTGGGGCACAACGGCAACCTCACCAACACCCATGAGCTGACCGTCCGGGTCGCCGAGGCCGAGTCCCGGTCCGGGGCGCTGCCCCTGGGCACCCTGATGCACTCCACCTCGGACACGGAGCTGCTCACCGCGCTGCTGGCCGCGCACCAGGGCGAGTCGATGCTCAGCGCCGCGGTCGACGAGCTCCCGCACGTCCGCGGGGCGTTCAGCCTCGTCTTCATGGACGACACCACCCTGTACGCCGCCCGGGATCCCCAGGGGATCCGTCCGCTGGTGATCGGGCAGTTGGAGCGGGGCGGCTGGGTCGTGGCCTCGGAGTCGGCCGCCCTGGACATCGTCGGCGCGACGTTCGTGCGCGAGGTCGAGCCCGGTGAGGTCATCGCGATCGACGAGCGTGGGCTGCGCAGCGACCGGTTCGCCCCCGCCGAGCCGAAGGGGTGCCTGTTCGAGTTCGTCTACCTGGCCCGGCCGGACACCCGGATCTCTGATCGCTCCGTGCACGCCACGCGCGTGCAGATCGGGCGCACCCTGTTCCGCGAGCACCCCGTCGAGGCGGACCTGGTCATCCCCACGCCGGAGTCCGGGACCCCGGCGGCGGTCGGCTACGCCCAGGCCAGCGGCATCCCCTTCGCGCAGGGCCTGGTGAAGAACGCCTACGTCGGGCGCACGTTCATCCAGCCGTCGCAGACCATCCGCCAGCTGGGCATCCGGCTCAAGCTCAACCCCCTGCGCGACGTCATCGAGGGCAAGCGGCTCGTGGTCGTCGATGACTCCATCGTCCGGGGCAACACCCAGCGCGCGATCGTCCGGATGCTGCGGGAGGCCGGGGCAGCCGAGGTGCACGTCCGGATCTCCAGCCCGCCGGTGCTGTGGCCGTGCTTCTACGGCATCGACTTCGCCACGCGCACGGAGCTCATCGGCAACGACCGCACGGTGGAGCAGATCCGCGCCTCCCTGGGTGCGGACTCCCTCGGCTACGTCTCGCTGGACGGGCTCACCGCCGCCACCTCGCTCGGGGCGGAGAACCTGTGCCGCGCCTGCTTCGACGGCGTGTACCCGATCGCGCTGCCCGAACCTGAGCTGCTGGGCAAGTACCTGCTCGAGGACGCGGAGGTGGCCGCACCGTGAACCCAGGGCACGAGTCCGACGGGGGCGGGTCGACCTCCCCGGCCGGGGCCACCTACGCCGCCGCGGGGGTCGACGTCGAGGCCGGGGAGCGCGCCGTCGAGCTGATGCGCTCGGCCATCGCCCGCGCCCAGCGCCCGGAGGTCGTCGGCGGGGTCGGCGGGTTCGCCGGGCTGTTCGACGCCACCGCGCTCACCCGGTTCCGCCGCCCCCTGCTGGCCACGTCCACCGACGGCGTGGGCACCAAGGTCGACGTCGCCCGGCGCATGGACGTCCACGACACCATCGGCATCGACCTGGTCGCGATGGTCGTCGACGACCTGGTGGTCTGCGGCGCGGAGCCCCTGTTCATGACCGACTACATCGCCGTGGGCAGCGTGGTCCCCGAGCGGGTCGCGGCCATCGTCACCGGGATCGCCGAAGGGTGCCGCCGCGCAGGTGTGGCCCTGGTGGGTGGGGAGACCGCCGAGCACCCCGGCCTGCTCGCCCCGGATGAGTACGACGTCGCGGGTGCGGGCACCGGCGTGGTCGAGGCCGACGAGCTCCTCGGGCCGGATCGTGTTCGCGCCGGCGACGTCCTGGTGGCCATGGCCTCCAGCGGGCTGCACTCCAACGGGTACTCACTGGCCCGCCACGTGCTGTTCGAGCGGGCCGGGTGGGCGCTGGACCGCCACGTGCCCGAGCTGGGGCGCACGCTGGGTGAGGAGTTGCTCGAACCGACCCGGATCTACACCCTCGACGTCCTGGACCTGATCTCGGCCGGCGGGGTTCATGCCGTCTCGCACATCACCGGGGGTGGGATCGCTGCGAACGTGGCACGGGTCCTGCCCTCCGGGTTGCACGGTGAGATCGTCCGGGCGTCCTGGACCCCACCACCCATCTTCGGCCTGATCGGCCAGCTCGGTGGGGTGGCCCTGACCGAGCGCGAGCGGACGTTCAACGAGGGCCTGGGCATGGTCGCCGTGATGGCCCCGGAGTCGGTCGCCGACGGGGTCCGCCGGCTGGCAGCCCGGGGTGTGCCGGCCTGGGTGTGCGGGCATGTGCGCGCCGCCACGGCCGGTGACCATTCGGATTCACCGGCCAAGGGCGGGGTCGGCGGAACCGTCGCGCTCGTGGGGGAGCACGCCTGAGCCGTCGGCGCACTCAGCGCGTGGTCGGCTGCGCCTCGTCGTCGTCGTCCTCGTCGTCCTCGACGTACTTCGCGTACGGATCGTCGTAGTCGGAGTCCTCGGCGAAGTCGTCGCTGTCATCGGACTCGGAAGGTGCAGACCCTGCGAGCTCGGCCTGGAGTCTGTCCAGGTCCGTGGTCGGGCCGCCGTACTTCAGCTGGCGGGCAACCTTCGTCTGCTTGGCCTTGGCTCGGCCGCGCCCCATGGCTCGACCCCCTCCTCCGGTGCGTTCCCGGGCGGTGCGTGTGCTCCGGCGTGACACGTCATCCACACCTCAGCTGCCGGAGGCGTGATCGGGGACATACTACCCGGCCGCAGGTGCTCGCGCCCGTCTCATCGTGATGATGACCGGATGTCCCGTGTCGCCGGGTCGACCGGCACATCCCGGCGTGGCGCTACCGCGACTGGATGAAACTCGTGACAAAATGCGCTCCCCGTGTTGATGGGCCGCGGAATCGGTGCCATGCTCAGGGCAGATGCCCGTTTGAGCACGTTCTGGGAACTATCACCGAGGAGTCCGCAATGGCTGCACGACAGCAGGAAGTGGAACCGCTGCTCACCCCCGCTGAGGTTGCAGCGCTGTTCCGCGTCGACCCGAAGACGGTGACCCGCTGGGCGAACTCCGGCAAGCTGACCTCCATCCGGACCCTGGGTGGGCACCGGCGGTACCTCGAGAGTGAGGTGCGCGGCCTGCTGGAGAGCATCCCGGCGCCGCGCAACGGCATGTCGGAGGACACCCCCGCCGGGTAGCCCTGTCCGGTCCCCGCCGCTGGGCTGCCCCATCCGAGGGTCTCGGCGTTCCGCCCCGGGGAACTGACCTCCCGTCAGCGGGTTGCGCCCGTCACGAGCCAGGACGTGCCGCGCACCCGCCACAGGAATGCCGCTGCCCGCGCGAGCATGAACAGCGTGAGGGCCAGCCAGAGGCCGGTCACGCTGCCCTGCGTGCGCAGCACCCACCACGCCGCCGGGGCGAACGCCGCCAGGGCCAGCACCTGGGCCCACACCAGGAACCGCGCGTCCCCGGCACCCAACAGCACCCCGTCGAGCACGAAGACCACCCCGGCCAGGGGCTGCTGGAGTGCCACGACCACCAGGGCTGAGGCGACCATCGCGTGGACGACCGGATCGTCGCCGAACAGTTCGGGCACCCACGGGCGGGCGAGCAGCACCAGGATCATCAGGATCACGCCCAGCCAGACGCCCCAGCGGGTCATCTGCCAGGTCACCGCCCGGGCGGTCCCCACGGAACCGGCCCCGAGGTGCCGCCCGAGCAGGGCCTGCCCGGCGATCGCCAGGGCGTCCATGCCCAGGGCCAGCAGGTACCAGATCGTGAACGTCACGTAGTAGGCGGCCAGCTCGGCGTCGCCGAGGCGCGCGGCCACCACCACGGCCAGGACGAACACCGCGCGCAGGGCCACGGTGCGCCAGAACAGGGGGACCGATCCACGGGCGGCCACCAGCACACCGGACCGGGTGGGCCGCAGCGGGGCGCCGATCCGCCGCGCCCGTCGGGCCAGCGTCGCCAGGAACAGGCCCGCGGCGAGGGCCTCGGCCACGACGGTCGCCCACGCCGACCCGGTGATCCCCCATCCGGCGACCAGCACCAGGTAGGCGGCCAGTGCGAGGTTCGTGCCCACCGCGGCCAACGTGACCCAGAGGGTCGTGGCGGTGTCCTGCAGCCCCCGGAGCACGCCGATGGCCGCCATGGCCGCCAGTGCGAACGGGAACGCGAGGCTGATCGTGCGCAGGTAGTCCAGGGCCTCGGGGGTGGTGGCCGGGGAGGTGCCGATCCAGTCCAGGAGCTGGGGGGCCAGCACCCACGTCCCGGCGGTCGCCAGCACGCCGAGCGCGAGGCCCAGGGCCACGCCCTCGATCCCGTCACTGATCCCGGCGGCTACCTGCCCGGCACCCACCCGTCGGGCGACCACGGCGGTCGTCCCGTAGGCCAGGAAGATCGCCAGCCCGGTGACGGTCGTGAAGACCTGGGCGCCGGCCCCAAGCGCTGCCAGCGAGGTGGTCCCGAGGGTTGCGACGATGGCCGCGTCGATCAACGTGAACAGCGGCTGGGCCACCAGCGCCCCGAAGGCAGGGACCGCCAGCCGCAGGATCTCGCGGGCGGATGTGGCCGGTGCCGGGGCGGTCGGGCCGTCGGTGCCGGGGGTAGCCACGCGGGAACCCTATGGCAGCGGTGTCCGCGGCGGGCGGGGTCCCGGTCGCGCCGGTCCGCATCAGTGCTCGCCGGCGTGCCAAGGTACGGACTGTGATCATCACCTGGGCACCGGGCGACCAGCCGTGGAGTGCGACCTTCCCGTGGACGCATGCATGAGCGCCGAGCAGGCGCTCGCGCCCGAGGCCCTCGCGGAGCCGGTGGTCCCCGTCCGACGTGGCTACATCGGGGCCGTCGCGCTGGTGAACCTGGGCATCACCATCGCGTTCTTCACCCCGATCCAGAGCCTGCTGCCCCGGCTGGCCCAGGAGGTGGCCCCGGACAGCAAGGAGGCCGCGCTGGCCTGGATCACCGGAGCTGGTGCGTTCGCCTCCATCTTCTTCAACCCGCTGGCCGGCGCCCTGTCCGACCGGACCACGTCGCGCTGGGGCCGGCGCAAGCCGTGGGTGCTCGGTGGGGCGCTGGTGGGAGCGGCGGGCATCGTGCTGCTGGGGGTTCCGGGCACCGTCCTGGGTCTCGCGCTCGTCTGGTTCGGCTGCCAGGCCGCGATCAACGGGTCCTATGCGGCCGTCACGGCAACCATCCCCGACCAGGTCCCGGTCCGACAGCGCGGACTGGTCTCCGGCTGGGTCGGGATCGCCACGACCGTCGGCGTCGTCGTCGGGGTGGCTCTGGTCTCCTTCGTCGTGACCGACCTGCGGCCCGGGTTGGTGCTGACCGCTGTCCTGCTGGTGCTGCTCGTGCTGCCCTTCGTGCTGCGGGTGCGCGACGTGGTGCTGCCCGTCGAGGCGAAGCCGGCGTTCCAGTTCGGTGCCTGGCTGCGTGGGTTCTGGATCTCCCCGCGTGAGTACCCCGACTTCGGGTGGGCGTGGATCACCCGGTTCCTCATGATGCTGGGCAACTCGATGGCCACCCTGTACCTGCTGTTCTGGTTGCAGGACGAGGTGGAGTTCGCCGAGCCGGAGCAGGGGCAGACCATCCTGATCGCCCTGTACGCACTGGGCACCATCCTCACCGCCGTGGTCTTCGGCCGGTTGTCGGACCGCTCCGGCCGGCGCAAGGTCTACGTGATCCTGGCCACCGTCGTGATGGCCGTCGCGGCCGTGATCCTCGCGTTCTTCCCCGTGTTCAGCGCAGCCATGGTCGCCGCGCTCATCCTCGGCCTCGGCTACGGGATGTACCTGGCCGTCGACCAGGCCCTCGTCACGCAGGTGCTCCCGACAGCCATCGACCGGGGACGTGACCTCGGCGTCATCAACATCGCCAACAGCGCCCCCCAGGTGCTGGCCCCGGTGATCGCCGCACCCATCGTGACGGGGGCCGCGGGGTACACCGGGCTCTACCTGATGACGGCCGCGATCACCCTGCTCTCGGCCGTGCTGGTCACGAGGGATCCGCAGCGTTCCCTGATCGGGGGCGCCGTGACCCTGGCGCCACTCGCGGAACCCGGGCCGGGCGCGATGCCCTGGAGAGCCAGGGGCCCGGGCCACGCGATGGGCACCATGGCGGGCTGGTGATGATCGGGGCGGCGGGCGTACCGTGAGAGTGGCACCCCACCGGGTGCACGGCGCACCGTGGGCTCGGGTGTCCGAGGCGGTGGGAATCATGAGCAGTCCACAACTGTGCCTCCGGAGGCGTCGACTCCGTGTTCCCGGCCAGGTCGGTCCTCCGCCCGGGGGTCCGGGCATCGGCGGGGCGCTGCCTGTCTCCTGGCCCTCCTGCTTCTGGGTGCCGGGTGCGCCGACTCGTCCTCATCGGGCGGACCGGCATCACCGGCATCGCCGGAAGCCCCTGTGTCCAGCGTCGCGCCTGGGCAGGTGGTCCTCGCGCCGGGGTCAGCGACACCCATCACGGTCACAGCCGTGGAGGTGCCCTCCTCCGAGGGGCAGGTGACCGACATGGTCTGGACGGCCGCGGCCTCCTCGGCCCCGACCGCTGACGGCTTCGTGACCCTGACGGGGAAGGTGTCGACCACCGCCGATTGCGGGAGTCCCGAGCCGACCACGGTGTCGGTCATCAGCCCGGCGGGCGACGTGCTCGTGGAGACGCAGTTCGAGCTCACCGCGCTCCTGGGCAGCGGAGTCAGCGATGGCATCCTGGTCCTCGGGATCCGGCAGTACGGCGAGGCCGGCTCGGACTTCTCGTCGCGCAAGGACGGCTACCTGCGGATCGACCTCGCCACAGGGGAGGTCCTCGGATTGACCGAGACAGCATCCAGGACCGAGGGTCAGTACGGCAGCGCTGGTGCCGACACCGGGCTCTGGCTCGGGATCGGCCCCTCGGAGCTGGGCCTCATGGACCCCCGAACCGGGGAGATGATGCGAACGCTCACCACCCCGGAGCCGATGACGCGGGTGCTCGCCACCGAGTCCACGCTCTGGGTCGTCAACGACCTGATGTCCCCGCTGCAGCCCTACTGGCAGCTCGACCCGGCGGACGGGTCGGTCATCAACTCCTTCGAATGGTCGGAGGAGACCGAGGCGAACCACCCGGCTGCGGCCAACCCGAAGCCGTTCTCGGTGGCGGTGGGGGACGGGTTGGTGCTCGTGGACAACGACAAGGTCGTGCAGCGGGTGGATTCCGATGGCACCGTCACTGCCGTGCGCCTCGAGGGGCTGGGCGAGGGGCTGCCGGGCCTGCCACGGGCCAGTGCTGGAGACGCATGGATCGCCTTCGAGTCCGGGGAGGTCGTGACCCTTGACGGGGACACCCTCGAACTCCTCGGCGCTGGTCGGGTGCAGGGCCTGGAACTGGGCGCCGACATCGCCTCGGACGGGTCCACGGTCGCCCTCCTGCGGGATGCCGGCGACGGTCCGCACCTGGAACTCGTGCCGACGACAGCCTTCACCGGATGACGGGGTCGGACATGCTGCCCCGACTGGCGGGCAGCGACTACGGCTGGATCACCTGGGAGAGGTCGACGACCCCGGAGTAGTCAGCGCCGTTGAGCATCAGCAGGGCCCAGGCGGCCAGGGCGAGGACGACGAGCAGCCCGAGCAGGACACCGAGCGCGTAGGGAAGCCACGGCCGTTCCCCGGTCCCCGGGACGACAGCGGCAGCCGAGTCCGGGGCGGGACGGGCTGCGACCGTGGAGGTGACGCTGGCGCGCGTCGCGTGTTCGGTGGGGGTTGGCAGGGTCGTGATCATCGGGACCACCCCTTCTCTGTATCCCTTCCGATTCCGGTATACCGCCGCGCCGGCCTCGCAGGTCAGTGCCAGAGGGCCCGCATCTGCCGACCCCCACACAGGGCGAAGCCCCTCA
>CAVPNX010000008.1:0-223048 GCA_963706885.1 uncultured Actinomycetes bacterium
GCACGAGGATCGCGGCGAGGACGACGCCGGCGATGATGTCGAAGCGGAGCCACGAGCTCTTGTAGCCGCGCATCACGGCGATGCCGGGGACCCACTTCTGCAGGGATCCCTGGCCGGTGCTCACATCAGCGTCCATGTCAGTTCGGTCCTCCTGTACTTGCCCGTTGCAGATGGCGCCGCACGTGGGGCTCGGGCACATCGACGAGTTCCGGTTGGTCGTCCGGACCCGCATTGATCCTGGCTCCGTAGGCCGCGGCCAGCGGGCGGGCGGTGAGCCCGTGCAGCAGGACCGACAGGAGGATCGTCCAGGTGGCCACCTCGAGCAACGGCACGTCGACCGCACTCCCGGTCAGGTCCTCGACGGCGATCAGGGAGAACACCACCGAGGCGAGTCCGCGCGGACCGAACCAGCCCATGAAGCCCACCGTCAGCGGCCGGAAGCCCGCGCCGAGCAGCGCAACGGCCACCGGTGCCATCCGGATCAGCGTCAGGCTGAGCACGGCGTACACCACCGATGACCAGGCGAAGCCTCCGGCGAGAACCGGCCCGACGAAGAAGGCGCCGAACACGGTCCACACCAGCAGCGAGGCGAACATCCCCACGTCCTCGGTGAACGTGATGGCCTTCTTGTTCCCCTCGTCCACCGCCCCGAAGACGAGCCCCGCCACGAAGGCGCTCACGAACCCGTTGCCTCCCAGGTGCACCGCTCCCTCATAGGCGACGAAGGCCAGCGACAGCACGAACAGCTGCCGGGTGGTGTGCGAGGACCACCCGCGTTGCGTCGACCACACGAGCAGCCGACCCCCCACCGCACCGATCACGATCGCAACCACGATCGCGATCCCGATCTGCACCAGGGCATCGAGCACGGGTGACCCGCCCTCGTCGGCGACCTCGCCGATCACGACCGCCAGGAACACCGTGACGAAGGGCGTGGCGATGCCATCGTTGAGTCCACTCTCGATGTTCAGCGCCCGGCGGATGCGCACCGGCACCGCCTTGTCGGTCACGACGGCCATGCCGAGCGCCGCGTCCGTCGGGGCGAGCACCGCGGCGATGAGGGCGGCCTCGGCCCAGGTCAGGCCCGGCACCACGAGCATGGCCACGACCGCGCCGAGCAGCAGGGTCAGGAGCAGCCCGACGCTCAGCAGGCGCCCGGGGACACCTGCGTCCGACTTCAGTCGGCGCAGCGGCACGGTCGTCGCATCGGCGAAGAGCAGGGTGGCCAGCGTCAGCTCGGTGAAGGTCAGGACGGTCTCGCTGCCCCCTTCGACGTGCAGCAGGTCCGCACCTTCCGGCCCGATCAGCAGGCCCGCGGCCACGAACACCATGGGCGCGCTGATCCACACCCGATCCAGCAGCCGCGAGAACGCCCCATAGCCCGCCGCCACCAGCAACAGGATCAATCCGCCCACGGCAACCTCCAGGTACTGCGCTCCGGGCGCATCAGGGCACGCCCCGCTCCGCTGATCGGGCCGACCGGTCTGCGGACTGGACTCCGGAACTGAGCCTCGCACGCGGATCGCCCGATCCCCGTCCGGAGCACACGTATCACCCGGGTGAATCCGGTGTCCGGGGTCGATCACCCGGATACGGCAGGCACGCGACGGCCCGCCCCGGCTGGCAGCCTGCAGCACAGCGGGTCCGACTGGGCAGACCACGTGGATCGCCGGAGTTGGTAGCATTCGGCACGCACAGCAGAGACCCACCCCGGTGCTCAGGAGGGCCCTTGTCCGAGTACAGCGCGGACATCGGTGCGCCATTCGTCGAGGCGAAGATCTCGCCCCCGAGCATTCGCCGGGACATGATCGATCGCCGACGGATCACCCAGATCCTCCAGGACGGGGCAGACACCCGCGTGAAGGTGTTCGACGCACCGGCGGGTTACGGGAAGTCGACCGCGATCCGTTCCTGGTGCGCGACGCAGGATGCCGGCCTCATGTGGGTCACGCTCGACTCCGACGATGACGACCCGGTGCGCCTGTGGACCTACATCGCGACGGCGGCGGAGCGGATCCGGCCGGGCCTGGCTCGCCCCGTGCTGCAGCGCCTCGAGATCCAGGGCGCCCCGATCGGGCACGCCGTGGACGAGCTCATGACCATCCTGGGGCGGTCCCGGAAGCCGGCGATCCTGGTCCTCGACGATCTGCACACGCTGACCAATCCCGACTCCCTGGCGACGATCGATCGGGCCATGCGCCACATGCCGGACAACGTCCGCCTGGTCATCGGCACCCGGATGGATCCGTCCCTGTCGATCGCACGGTGGCGTGCGCGCCAACAGGTCACCGAGCTGCGCGCCCGGGACCTCGCCTTCACCGTGACCGAGGCACGGGATCTGCTCGTCGGCCGCTTCGGCCTGGACCTGCCATCCGACCAGGTTGCGGCGCTGGTGGAGCGGACGCAGGGCTGGCCCGCCATGCTGGTGCTCAGCGGGATCTGGCTGCGCGGCGTCGATGACCCGGCCAGTGCCGTGTCGCGGTTCGGCGCGGAGCAGCGTTTCGTCGCCGACTACCTGAGCGCCGAGGTCCTGGCCGGGCTCGATGACGAGCAATCCGCCTTCCTCCAGGGGGTCGCCGTGCTCGGTGACTTCACGCCCGCCCTGTGCGATGCCGCACTGCAGCGCACCGGCTCGAGGGAGATGATCGTCGGCCTGGTCCGCGAGGGGCACTTCGTGTCCCGCCTGGAAGGCGGTGACCTGTTCCGGATCCACCCCCTGTTCGGCGAGTACGCCCTCCTGGAACTGGAGGCCGCAGGAGCCCGGCGCCGCGCAGGAGATCCATCTCCGGGCTGCCCGGTGGCTGGCGCCGCGCCAGCCGCTCGAGGCGCTGCAGCACGCATCCGCAGCTGGTGAGCACGCGCTGGTCGCCGAGTTGCTCGCGGAGCATCACCTCGCCCTGATCCGCACAGGAGCATGGCGCACGTTCCTCCGCTGGGCCCGGACCCTGCCCGACGACGTGCTCATGGCGTTCCCCGAAGTGGCCGGGGCAGCGGCAATCGGTTCACTGATCGAGGGATTCGGTGCCTTGGAGCGGCGGCGCTACCTGCACCTGTTGGACGAGGCGATCGCCGCTGGTCAGGTCCCGGCGGATGGATACGTCGCCGTCATGGTCAAGGTCGCCCGCGTGCTCGGACTCGACCGTGGGGTGGCGAACGGGGTGGAGCTCGGGTACCGCGCAGTCGAACTGGCCCGGGACGGGATGGACCCGCTCGCGCTTGGGGCGCTGCGCCGGATACGGGCGCGCCATGCTCCTCGGTGGCGATCTGGACGGGGCCCACGATGCTGCACTGCAGGTTCGCGGGGCAGGGGACCTGACGCGCCAGGTGCCCGCGCACGTCCACGCATTGGTGACTCTCACACTCGTCGAGGTGGCACTGGGCCGACTCGGGGCAGCGCAGGGGCACCTCGACGAGACCAAGGACCTGGTCGGGCAGATCAGCGCGGGCCGGAGCTGGCTCGGAGGGAACGTCGAGCTCGCATCCGGGGCGCTGTTGATCGCGCAGGGCCACGCCGCTGAAGCCCACCGGCGGCTGGCAGCCGCAGAGCGACTGCTCCGCGATGAGGTCCCCACCATCCATCACACATGGAGCCTTCTGCTGCTTGCCAGGGCGAATGCGCAGCGGTGGCGGCTGGACGAGGCTGCCCAGCTGTCCGGCAGGGCCCGTGACACCCTGGATGAACTCCCCGACGCCGGCATCCTGCCCGGGCTCCTGGCGGAGGTCGAGCAGGAGATCGCCTCGGCGCGGGAGCGCGCGACAGACGGCGAGGTGGTCACCGCACTCAGCGATGCGGAGCTGACCGTCCTGCGCCTGATGACCGAGGGCCTGTCGATCAGGGAGATCGGCGCGCGACTCTACGTGTCTGAGAACACCGTCCGAACGCATCGCCGCGCGGTGTACCGCAAGCTGGGCGTGCACTCGCGTGACGAGGCCGTGGCGCGCGCAACAGCGCTGGGGATCCTGGCCGACAAGTGACCGCCCGGAGCGATGTCCAACTCGGGCCACACGATCTCCCGTGTAGTGCGCAGGCGCAGGCTGGTGGGACGCGACAGGCCCCCGGGGTGAGCCGAGGGCCTGCATCGTGCTCAGATCTGGCGCGCCTGAAGGGATTCGAACCCCTGGCCTTCTGATCCGTAGTCAGATGCTCTATCCGCTGAGCTACAGGCGCACTGCCCCACCGGGGCCTGCCAAGGTTACCCGACCGCGGTGGGGATGGGGAAATCCCGGCGGCCATCCACTGGCTCCTGCCCCAGACGCAGCGGTGGCCCCGGGCTGACCCGGAGCCACCATGGTGCGTTCGGCGGAGGCGGAGGGATTTGAACCCTCGATGGGGCTCTAAACCCCAAACCCGCTTAGCAGGCGGGCGCCATAGACCTGACTAGGCGACGCCTCCCCATCCAACGGACGCCCACAGGGTACCCGAATGGCCGCGGGGCTCGGTAATCGCGGTCAGCCCGCCAGGCCCTCGACAAGGTCGGCGTATGCGGCCTTGGCATCGTCTGCGGACATGCCCTTGATCTTGTCCCAGGCGTCGTACTTGGCCTTGCCCACCGGATCGGTGAACCCCGGCCGCTTGCCCTCGACATCGCCGACCGTGGCCTGCTTGTAGAGCGCGTACATCTGCAGCAGGGTGTCGTTGTCGGGGCGGGTCGGCAGCGTCTTGGACGTGTCGGCAGCGGCGGTGAAGCGATCGTCGAGCTCGGACATGCATTCCTCCTGCGAGTGGTGATGACCGGCCCATCGTGGCATGTCCGCCGGTCGGTTGCCCGACCGGATGGTGGTCACTGGCGGACCTTCGGAGCGCTCCGGGACGCGTGGCGCGGCTCCCCGAGGATCAGTGCAGGGGTGCCGGCTCGTCGGCCTCGGGGACCACGGCCGCGGCCCGCCCTCCCGCACGGTGCACCCGCAGTGCGATCGCCCCCGTCGCCACGATGATGGCCAGGATCAGGACACTGGCCAGCGCGCCGGGGACGCCGAGCACCTTGGAGATCACGGCCGTGTTGCTGACCAGCACCATCCCACCGACGCACACGCCCAGGATCGCAGTCGGCGCGCGCCGGGCCAGACGGGCGGCGAACGGCGCGACGATCGCACCTCCGAGCACAAGGCCGAGCACGGGCAGCCAGGGCACTCCCGCGTCCCCCGCGCCGTACAGGAAACCCGCGGAGGCCGCCACCGCGACGAAGAACTCCGCGGCATTGACGGTGCCGACCACACGGTGCGGCTCATGCCGGGTGAGGGTGAGCAGGGACGGTGTCGCGACCGGCCCCCAGCCACCCCCGCCGGTCGCGTCCACGAATCCCCCGACCAGGCCGACCGGCCACAGGTGGCGGGTGCGGGCGCGGACCTCGGGGAACAGGCTGCGACCGAAGCCGAAACGGGCGATGATCACCAGCCCCAGGACGAACAGGATGCACGCCATCCACAGCCGCGCTGCGTTGGATGCCACGGCGGTGAGGATCACGGCACCGATGAAGGCGCCCACCACACCGGGCAGCGCGATGACAACAAGGACGCGGCCGTCCACGTTGCCCTCACGCCAGTGGCTGATGCCCGAGACGAACGTCGTGCCCATCTTGGCCGCGTGGGTTCCCGCCGATGCGGCCACAGCCGAGTAGCCCAGCAGCGTGAGCAGGGTCGCCGACGTGACGCCGAAGCCCATCCCGAGGGTGCCGTCGACCATCTGGGCGGCGGACCCGACGAGGGCGAACACCAGGACTGTGAGGAGCATGCAGGAAGCATACCCGATCGGAATGGTGGGGAATAGCGGAAACGCGGTGGGTCGACTACTCGGGCACCGCCTGCGCTGTCGCCGCCGCCGTGACGGCAGCCACCGACGCGGCGAGGTCTCCGTCGCCGAGTACCACGAGATCGGGGGACAACGGCTCCTCGTAGTCCTGGCCGACTCCTGTGAGGTTGGGAAGGTCCCCGGAGGCCGCCTTCGCGTACAGGCCCTTGGGGTCCCGGGCGGCGCACACCTCGACCGGCGTGCGCACGAACACCTCGACGAAGTCCCCGGGAGCGAACAGGTCGCGCGCGGCCCGCCGATCACCACGGAAGGGCGACACGAGGGCGACGATCACCACGGTGCCTGCCTCGACCATCAGCCGGGCGACCTCGGCCACCCGACGGACGTTCTCCGCCCGGTCCTCGGAGGTGAAGCCCAGGTCCTTGTTCAGGCCATGGCGGACGTTGTCGCCGTCGAGGACGAACGTGCGCACCCCCTGCGCGTGCAGGTCCCGCTCGGCCGCATCGGCGATCGTGGACTTGCCCGACCCCGACAGCCCCGTGAGCCAGACGACGCGGCCACGATGCCCGTTGAGGCGCTCGCGGGCGGTGCGGTCGACGACGAACTCGTGGTGGCGCACGTTCGCCGAGCGGCGCAGGGCGTAGCGGACCATGCCGGCGGCGACGGTGTCGGCCGACAGGCGGTCGACGAGGACGAACCCACCGGTGTCGCGGGAGTGCAGGTAGGCCTCGAGGGGGACGGGACGGTCCGTGGCCACCTCGACCCGCCCGACGTCGTTGAGGCTCAGTACCCGGGCGGCCTCCTCCGACCCGGTGGTCACGTCGAGGCGGTGGCGCACGCTGGTCACCACGGCGGGGACGACCAGGGGCCCGCTCACGAGCAGGTAGGACCGGCCGTGCGCCAGCGGCTCCTCGCCGAGCCACACGACGTCGGCGGAGAACCGGTCGGCCGGGATCACAGGCTCGGCGGCCGCCGACTCCAGCAGGTCGCCGCGGGTGACGTCGAGGTCGGGCAGCAGCTCGACGGCCACCGCGTCCCCGGCCGTTGCGCGGTCGCGGTCGGCGCCGGCCACGAGCAGCCGGCCGACCCGCCCAGTCACGCCGGTGCCGGCGACGGCCACCTCGTCGCCGACGGCCAGCTGCCCGGTGACCAGTGTCCCCGCCACGCCGCGGAACCCGTCGGCGCGCACGACCGTCTGCACCGGGATCCGCACCGGTCGTGCCGCCGTGGCCGGCGGGGCATCGAGCTCGTGGGTCTCGCCGATGGCCGTGATGACCGACGGCCCGGCGTACCACTCGGTGCGCTTCGAGGAGGTGATGACGTTGTCACCGTCCAGGGCGCTGACCGGGATGACCGTGACCCGGGAGAAGTCCAGCCGCGCCGCGGCGCCGGCCACCGCATCGGCCAGCTCCGCGAACCGGGCGTGGTCGAAGCCCACGGCATCGAGCTTGTTGACCGCGATGATCACGTGGTGCACGCCCATGAGCGCGCAGATCGTCAGGTGCCGGTAGGTCTGGCGGGTCACCCCGCGGGCGGCGTCCACGAGCAGCAGCGCGACGTCGGCGGTGGAGGCCGCGACGGCCATGTTGCGGGTGTACTGCTCGTGCCCCGGGGCATCGGCGATCACGACCCGACGGCCGTCGGGCAGCGCCATGTGCCGGTAGGCCACGTCGATCGTGATCCCCTGCTCCCGCTCGGCCTCGAGCCCGTCGGTGAGCAGCGAGTAGTCGATCTCACCCGCCGGGATCGTCGAGCCCGCCCGGCGGACGGTGCGTGCCAGCTCGAGGGTGTCCTCGGGCACGGAGTCGGTGTCGGCCAGCAGCCGGCCGATGAGGGTGGACTTGCCGTCGTCGACGCTGCCGCAGGCGACCAGGCGGATCAGGCCCATCAGAAGTACCCCTCGACCTTCTTGGCCTCCATCGAGGCACCGCCCTCACCATCGATCATCCGGCCCGCCCGCTCCGACTGCCGGGAGCCCTCCATCTCGGCGATCACCTCGTCGAGGGTGGCGGCCGGGGACTCGACGGCCGCACTGAGCGGGTAGCACCCCAGGGAGCGGAACCGGACGAGCCGCTCGACCGGGACCTCACCGGGGTCCAGGGCCATCCGGTCGTCGTCGACCACGATGAGCTGGCCGCCGCGCACCACCGTCGGCCGCATGGCCGCGAAGTACAGCGGGACGACCGGCAGCCCCTCGCGGCGGACGTAGTGCCACACGTCGATCTCGGTCCAGTTCGACAGCGGGAACGTGCGCATCGTCTGCCCGGGGGTCAGCTGGGCGTTGACCGTGTGCCACAGCTCCGGGCGCTGGCGGCGCGGCTCCCAGCGGTGTCCGGGCATCCGCAGGCTGAAGATCCGCTCCTTGGCGCGACTGCGCTCCTCGTCGCGGCGCGAACCGCCGATCGCCGCGTCATAGCCGCCCTCGTCGAGGGCCGCCCGGAGTGCGACGGTCTTCATCAGGCGCGTGTACTCCTGGGCGCCGTGGCTGAACGGCGTGACGCCCTCGGCGACGGCCTCGGTGTTCGTGGCCACGCGCAGGTCCAGTCCGTACTGCTCGGCCATCTGGCCGCGGAACGTGATCATGTCGCGGAACTTCCAGGTGGTGTCCACGTGCAGCACCGGGAACGGGATCGGACCCGGTGCGAACGCCTTCGCGGCCAGGTGCAGCATCACCCCGGAGTCCTTGCCGATGCTGTAGAGCATCACCGGGTTGCGGAATGCCGCGGCGGTCTCGCGCAGCGCCCAGATCGCCTCGGCCTCCAGCGCGTCGAGCACGGCGTCGGCGACGGAGCGGACCGGAGGCGTGGCGACAGGCATGCGCCGATTCTGACGCATCCCGCGCGCCCCACGCCCCACCGAACCCCCCGCCACGCCCCCCGGCCCCACGCCACGCCCCACGCGCCCCCGCGCCCCACGCCCTCCCCCAGATCGCGTCGGGTTCGAGCCGATCACGTTCGTCGAGACCCGACTCGATCGCGGCGGGCACCCAGCAGACCCGACGCGATCGTGCGGAGGCGCGGGCGGCGGCGGGCGGGGCGCGGACCGGTTGTCCACAGGTTCGTGTTCGGGGGTTGGCGCTGGGGCATGTGCTGCGCAGGATCTGGTCATGGTTCGCATGCGACTCGCAGCTCGTGTCCCGGTTCCAGTCGAACTGGTCCAACCCGCGGCCGCCGTCCGCCAGGATGGCGTCTTCACCCGGTCCCAGGCTCGGGCGGAGGGATGGAGCGACGACCGGCAGCGGGCGTTGATCCGAGCAGGCACCTGGGTGGCGATGACCCCACACGTGCTGCGCAACCGCGAGGTGGAGCCCGGACCGTGGCAGAGCGCCCGCGCGGTTGCCCTCGCCGGCCGACTGGTGGTCAGCCATGAGACGGCAGGTCGCCTGTGGGGTCTTCGCGCTGGCGGGGGACTGCACGGGATTGCGACGTTCGCGGTCGCAGCGCCGGGAGTGCGCGTCCACCGGTCACGACTCGGAGCCGACGCCGCGCAGGGCGTCGAGGGGTTGGTCGTGACCACCGCCCTGCAGACGGTTGCAGACCTGGTTCGCACGAGCCCACCCGGCGAGTCGTGGCCCTCATCACGGACGCGCTGCACCGTGGCCTGCTCAGCGCTGCAGACCTCGCCGCCTGCGCCCAGCTCGCGCGGGGCATGACCGGGGCGAGCCGGGTGCGCTGGATCGCCTCAACATGCGCCACGGAGCCGCACTCGGTCCTCGAGTGGCGATTCCACGAGGGGATCCAGCAGGTTGGGTCCGGGTGGCAGTTCAACGTGTCCCTCTACGACTCCGACGGTTTCGTCGGAGCCGTCGACGCCTTCCACCCGGCCACCGGCACGGTCGTGGAGCTCGACAGCCGCACCTTCCACGGACCGGATCGCTTCCAGCCGGATCGGACTCGCGACCAACGCCTGGCAGCACTCGGATACGTCACGCTCCGGTTCACCTGGGAGGACCTCGAACGGCGCCCGGACCAGGTGTGGGCCCGGATCCGCCAGACCCTCGCGGTCCGCGCCCACGCGACCCACCCCGCGGCCTGAGATCCACGCGCCACGCGGGAGCCCCTCCCCCGCGCCCCTCCTCCAGATCGCGTCGGGTTTGAGCCGATCGTGTTCGTCGAGACCCGACCCGATCGCGGATGGGCACCCAGCAGACCCGACGCGATCCGGATAGGGCGCGCGCCGCGGGGCGCGCGGCATAGGGCGCGCGGCGCGGGGCGCGCGATCCGGCGGGGGCTGGGGCGCGGGCGCTCGTTGTGCGGGGAGCCCGCCGGATGGGGCACCCTGTGCTCGTGGAACTCGAGCGCACGCTGGCCATCGACTGCGGGGGGAGCGGGCTCAAGGGCTCGGTCCTCGATCACGAGGGGGCGATGGTCGCCGACCAGGTGCGGATCCCGACGCCCTACCCGATGTCACCGCAGCACTTCGTCGAGGTGCTCTGCGACCTGGCTGAGGCGCTGCCGGCCGCCGACCGCGCCACGGTCGGGGTGCCGGGGATGATCCGCCACGGGCGGGTCATCACCACCCCGCACTACATCACGACGAAGGGTCCGCACTCCCCCGTCGATCCGGACCTGGAGCGCGCCTGGGACCACTTCGACGCCCAGACCGCGCTGGCCCGGGGCCTGGGGATCCCGACCCGCGTGGTCAACGACGCGGAGGTCCACGGTGCGGCCGTCGTCACCGGCGAGGGGCTGGAGGTCGTGTTCACGCTGGGCACCGGTCTGGGCTGCGCGGTGTTCGACGACGGCAGCCTCGCGCCCAAGATCGAGCTCTCGCGGTCACCGGTGCGCAAGGGCGTGCTGTACGACGAGTGGATCGGGGACCTCGCCCGCCGGGAGCTGGGCGCCAAGCGCTGGTCGCGGCGGGTCCGCAAGGCAGTGGACGGCCTGCGCCCCATGTTCGTCTGGGACCGGCTCTACGTGGGGGGCGGCAACGCCCGACGCCTGACCCTCGACCTCGGAGACGACGTGACGATCGTGCCCAACGAGGCGGGCATCTCCGGTGGCATCCGGCTCTGGGAGCTCGGCCACGGCACGGTGAGCCACCCCGAGGACGACCTGCGCGAGCGGCCGGTCGAGGACTGACAGGCCGAGCACGACCTTGTTGTTGTCGATTCGGTCGATCAGACCGGCCGGATCGACTACCAGTTCCCCCAGACCGACCTCGGTCCTACGACCAAGGTCCGATGGTGCCCCAGACCTCATCCGACGCAGACTCGGAGGCACCAACCACGACACCTGGAGGTCAATCCCATGAACACCACCACCCGCCGCCTCGGATCCACCGCCCTCGCCCTGCTCATGATCGGCGGGGTGACTGCCACGTCGCCGGCCTCGGCCAAGGACGGCGACGGCCGGGTCATCGTCCGAGGTGACTGCTCCACACGCTCGGACTGGAAGCTCAAGGCGAAGCCCGATGATGGTCAGCTGGAGGTCGAGTTCGAGGTTGACTCCAACCGGAACGGGCAGGTGTGGACCTGGACCCTGCGCTCCGACGGATCAGTGTTCGCCTCCGGGAAGCGGACGACCCAGGCGCCAAGCGGCTCCTTCAGCGTCGAGCGCCGGACCGCGGACCAGGGCGGGACCCAGCGGATCTCCGCGACGGCCCGCAACGCCCGCACGGGCGAGTCGTGCCGGGCATCGCTGACGATCTAGGAGTGGCTCCACCACGCGGACGGTCACGCACCCACAATGGGCGCGTGACCGTCCGACGCGAGGTGGCCTTCTCCGCGCTGCTGAGCACCCTCGCCGCAGCCGCCATCGGGGTCGGCGGCTTCTGGGCCGCCCGGACGGTGGCCACGGGTGAGGCCATCCACCAAGCCGAGCAGGCGACGGAGCTGCTCGCCGCGGCGGTGATCGAGCCGGCTGTCCCCGTGGGCCTGGTCGAGGGTGACCCCGAGGCCATCGAGGCGCTGGATGCCGTCGTCGGGACCTCGGTGCTCAGCGACCGGATCGTCGCGGCCAAGATCTGGCGCGACGACGGGACCGTCCTGTACTCCGACGACCTCGAGGGCATCGGCTCCACGTTCGCCCTGGGCGCCGACCAGCAGGACGTGTTCGCCACCGGCACGTCGCATGCCGAGCTCTCCGACCTGTCCGAGGAGGAGAACGCAGACCAGTCCGACTTCGAGCAGCTGCTCGAGGTGTACGTCGCCATCGAGGATCCGCAGGGCCGGCGACTGCTGTTCGAGACCTACCAGACCACCGCCGGGATCGATGCCACCACGCAGCGGATCCTGCGCGCGTTCGCCCCGGTCGTGCTCGGCGGGCTGCTGCTGTTCGGCGCGGTGCAGGCCCTGCTCAGCTGGCGCCTGGCCCGACGTCTCCAAGCCAGCCAGGACGAGCGCGAGCGGCTGCTCGCCCAGTCCCTGGCGGCCTCCGACCACGAGCGCCGCACGATCGCCGCCGACCTGCACGACGGCGTGGTCCAGGACCTTGTCGGGGTCACCTACTCCCTGGACGCCCTGGCTGCCGAGGACGCACCGCACGCCCCCGAGTTGGCCGCCGCCGCGACGTCGACCCGGCGCAGCGTGCGCAGCCTGCGCTCGCTGCTGGTCGAGATCTACCCCCCGAACCTGAGCCAGGTCGGGCTCGCCGGCGCGGTGGCCGACCTGGTCGCGGCTGGACCCTCGGACGTCGATGTCGAGATCCACGTCGACCCGACGATCACCCTGTCCGACGGCACCGAGGAGGCCGTGTACCGCGCCATCCGCGAAGCGCTGTCGAACGTGCGGCGGCACGCGCGCGCCACACATGCGACGGTCCGGCTGGAGGCCACCGAGCCCGGGCGCGTGGAGCTGACTGTCTCCGACGATGGGATCGGGTTCGACCCAGCGGCGGTGGAGGCGGGGCATGTGGGGCTGCGCCTGCTGGCCGACCTGGCGCACTCCCTGGGCGGGACGCTGACGATCGACTCGGCCCCGGGGTCGGGGACGACCGTGCGGATGGTGGTGCCGCGATGACCGACGACGCGGGCAGGCAGGGCCCCATCCGGGTCCTGGTGGTCGACGACCACGAGGTGGTCCGCGCGGGGCTGCGGATGCTGCTGGGGCGGGCCACCGGCATCGAGGTCGTCGGCGAGGCAGCCGACGGTGCCGCAGCGGTGGAAGCCGTGGCCGGGCTCGCGCCCGACGTGGTGCTGATGGACCTGTCGATGCCGGGCATGGACGGGGTCCAGGCAACGGCCGTGCTGACCACCGAGCACCCGGCCGTCCAGGTGGTCGTCCTGACGACGTTCGCCGATCGCGACCACGTCACCGCGGCGATCGATGCCGGGGCCGTCGGATTCATGCTCAAGGACGCCGACCCGGGCGCCCTGGCGGACGCCGTGCGCTCCGCCGCGCGGGGTGAGGCACCCCTGGACCCCCGTGCCGCGCTGGCCCTCATCGATCGACGGAGGGTCTCCGCCGATCCCATCGGGGAGTCCGGAGACAGGGAACGGATCCCGCCCGCCGGGGGCACGCCATCGCTGACCGCCCGGGAGTGGGAGGTCCTCGCGCTCATCGGTGAGGGCCTGAGCAACCGGCTGATCGCGCGTCGGCTGGGGATCGCGGAGAAGACGGTGAAGGCGCACCTGACCAGCATCTTCGCCCAGATCGGCGTCACCGACCGGGTGCAGGCGGCTCTGTGGTGGTCGCGACACGGGGACCCTGCCCAGCCCTGACGGGGGCCGACAGATCGCGGCTCTGGGCACGGTCGGCCGGCACCAGCCGTCGACACGGACCATCCGGTCGACCCGCTCGACGCGCCAGGGAGGCCGGACTCAGCCGCCGACGGCCTTCAGGGCCTTCCCGCGCACACGCTCGGTGAGCTCCACGGTGCCGGCGCGCTCGGCCGCGAGGAGCCGCTCGAAGGCCCCCGGCTCGACCGGTGGCAGCAGGGCGGCGACCGTCACGTCGTGCGCGGGCGCGGGCAGGACGAGGATCGGGTCACCTTCGCAGACCACACCGGCCTGAAGCACTCGGGCATAGGCCCCGGGAGCACGGCGCTCGGTGAACCGCCTGACCCAGTGCGGCTCCTCCATCCGCCGAGCGAAGGTCGCACACGGCGTCCGTGGTGCGGTCACCTCCACGAGCACTTCGTCGCCGATGCGCAGCACCTGGCCGATGCGGATCCCACTCAGGTCGATCCCGGAGGTCCGCAGGTTCTCGCCGAACAGTCCCGGCGGGATCTCCCGGCCGAGCTCCCGGGCCCACCAGTCGGCGTCCTCGTCGGCGTACAGGTAGACGGCCTGGTCGACGCCCCCGTGGTGCTCGGGGTCGGACTGCCGGTCACCGGCGAGCCCGAGGGGGCCCACCGCCACGGGTCCCGCGAGTGCGCGCTTGTCGATCGAGGTCGTCCCGTCGGGGTTGTCCGGCTCGGGGTGCAGGGTGTGCAGCACGCACACGGCGCTGATGTGGGCCATCGCCGCAGCGTAGTGCGACCGGGTCCACCGGGGGACGGGCCGGGCGTGCGACGGGCCGGGCGTCCGACGGACCGGGCGTCGATGCGGCCGGTCGGAAGATCGGCGGCCGGAGGCCGTGACGTCCCGTTCGGCCCCCGGTCACTCCCGACGGCGGTACCGCTCGACGAACGCGAGGACCTCCGCGGACTCCTCTGCCGTGAGGCCGACGGCCTCGTCGGGGGCGACCACGAGCATCGGCGCCGGGGGATCGCCGTAGGTGGACTCGCCACGCCGGTCCGCACCGAAGTCATCGACCCACACCAGGGGGTGGCCCGGGAAGGCGGCCTGCAGGCCCGCGACCTTCCAGTCCGCGGTGCGCTGCGGGTGCCGGCCGGCAAGGACCTTCGAGATCTCGAGGACCGGCAGCTCGGGGACGTCGCAGAGCGGGGCGTTGCGCAGGACCGCACGCTCCCAGGTGGTGGCCCAGACGACACACGCCCCCGCCTCGATCCAGGCACGGACCATGGGGCCGTGGGCCCGGCTGACGACCACGCCGTGCAGGAAGGGTCCCGGACCATCCGGCAGCGGCCGGATGTAGGGGTGCCGCGGCCAGTTCCGGTGGTCGAGCTCGACGATGTGCAGCTCGAACCCGTCGGGGAGGTCGGTCCGGGCGGTGATGTTGAGCACCCCGTCGAAGTCCAGCCCGACCACCGGCTGCCCCGGGGCCGCGGCGATGCCGTGCACCTGCTCGCCATGTGCACCTCCTGGCGCCGACGCGACGCCCAACGACCCTGACAGCCGATGCGACCCAGTCTCCACCTTGCGTCGGCCGGTGGCGAGGGGGTCGCGGAGCCGGTCACCGAGCACCGGGACGAGTACCGTGCCCCGCGTGGAGAGCCCCGACCAGCTGAAGGCGCGGTACGACGGCGCCGTGCACGGGATCCCCGCACCGCTGGCGATCCTCGACATGGCCGCCGTGCACACCAACGCCGCGGACCTGGTCCGCCGGGCGCACGGAACGCCGATCCGACTGGCGACCAAGAGCCTGCGGGTGCGCTCGCTGATCGAGCAGGTCGTCGCGATGCCGGGCTACCGCGGACTGCTGGGGTACTCGCTGCGTGAGGCCCTGTTCCTGGTCCGCGCGGGGTCCTCGGACGACATCGTCGTGGCCTATCCGACGGTGGACACCGCAGCGATCGCCGACCTCGCCTGCCGATGAGCGCGCAGCATCCGCCATCACCCTCATGGTCGACTGCGTCGAGCACCTGGACCTCATCGAGTCCGCGGTTCGCAGGGCGGGAGCACCGCCCGTGCCGATCCGGGTGGCCATCGATGTCGACGCGTCCTACCGGCCCCGCGAGTCGCCGCGGCTGCACCTCGGGGTCCGGCGATCCCCGGTCCGCACCCCCGCGCAGGCCGTGACCCTCGCCCGCGAGATCGTCGGCCGCCCCGGGCTGCACCTCGACGGGCTGATGGCCTACGAGGCGCAGATCGCCGGCGTCGGGGACCGGCCGCCGGGTCCGCGGGCCAGGGCGGCAGCGATCCGGGCGATGCAGTCCCGGTCCGCTGCCGAGCTGGCCCATCGGCGGGCCGAGGTGGTTGCGGCGGTCCGGGGAGTGGCTGACCTGCGGTTCGTCAACGGCGGCGGCACGGGCAGCCTGGAGGGCACGAGCGCGGAGGCTGCCGTCACGGAGGTCTCCGCCGGAAGCGGCGTGTTCGGGCCGCACCTGTTCGACACCTACTCGACGTTCCGACCCCGACCGGCCGCCCTGTTCGCGCTTCCGGTGGTCCGGCGTCCCGGCCCCGGCTGGGTCACCCTGTTCAGCGGCGGCTACCTGGCCTCCGGTCCCGCGGACACGCAGCGCCTTCCCGTGGTGCACCTTCCCACGGGGCTGTCGCTCAGCGGGACCGAGGGCGCCGGCGAGGTGCAGACACCGGTGCGCGGGGCGGCCGCGGACCGCCTGCGGATCGGTGACCTGGTGTGGTTGCGCCACGCGAAGGCGGGCGAGCTCGCCGAGCGGTTCACCCGGTTCCACCTGGTCGACGGCGACCGGGTCGTCGACGAGTGCCCGACCTACCGCGGCGAGGGCCAGTCGTTCGGCTGAGCCCTCCGGGGGATGGCCGCCCGGCCGGTCGCCCCGATGCCCGCGTCGCGCCCGTGCCCTCCGCGCGGCCGTGCCCGCCGCTCCAGTCCGGCGCGTGCGGCCCGGGATACTTGCTCCATGCCCGTGCCCACCTCGCGCATCCGTCGCAGCGCCACCCTTGCGGGGCTGCCGGCCCGGGCGGTCGGCCGCGCGACCTCGATCCAGGTCAAGGGCCTGCTCGGCGCCGACCGGGCGGCGCTGCGGGAACAGGCCCGCACGCAGACCGCTGCCGACACCCGAGCGACTCTCGGCAGCCTCAAGGGCGGCGCGCTGAAGCTGGGCCAGCTGCTCTCCACGGTCGATGCCCTCTTCCCCTCGGATCCCGATGACTCCTGGCAGCACGCGTTGGGCGCCCTGCAGGAGGACAACCCCGGGCTGCCGTTCGCCGAGGTCCGCCCGGTGCTCGAGGCCGAGATGGGTCCTGCGTGGCGCTCGGAGTTCCGCACGTTCGATGAGCACCCGACCGCCGCTGCCTCCATCGGCCAGGTCCACCGTGCGCAGTGGTCCGACGGCACGCCCGTGGCCGTCAAGATCCAGTACCCGGGGGTGGCCGATGCGGTCGCCGGGGACGTGCGCTCGCTGGCGATCGCGCTGCGGCTGACGTCCCTGGTCGCACGCGGGATGGCCATGCCCCCGCTGGTCGCCGAGCTGCGGACCCGCCTCGGCGAGGAGCTGGACTACCGCACGGAGGCCGACCACCAGCGCGCCTTCGCCGCGGCCTACGCCGACGACCCCCGGTACTACGTGCCGCCGGTGCTGGCCGCCACCCGCGGCGTGCTGGTCAGCCACTGGATGGACGGGATCGGCCTGGCCCAGGTCGCCCGCGACGGCACACCGGCCGAGCGCGATCACCTCGGGGCCGCCTACCAGCACTTCTTCCTGACGTCCCCGGCACGCGTGGGGCTGCTGCACACCGACCCGCACCCCGGCAACTTCCGCCTCCTGCCCGACGGCCGGATGGGCGTGCTCGACTTCGGCTCCGTGCTGGTCATGCCCGGAGGGCTGCCGCCGACGTTCGGCGGGCTGATCCGGGCCATGACCGCCACGGACCCGGCGGCGGTCGAGCGACGACTGCGCGAGGGTGGGTTCGTCGCGCCGGGCCAGCACATCGAGGTCGAGAAGCTCATCGACTACCTGTCGCCGTTCAGTGAGCCGTCACGCCACGAGGTCTTCACGTTCAGCCGCGAGTGGCTGAAGTCCGAGTTCGGCCGCGTCAACGACCCCCGGAACCCGGACTTCACGGTCGCCCTCCAGCTCACGATCCCCGCCGACCAGCTGTTCACCCATCGGCTGTGGCTCGGGCTGGTCGGCGTGCTCTGCGGCCTGGGCGCCACGGTGCCGGTCCGGGCGGAGCTCGAGGCGCACCTGCCCGGCTTCGCCGACCCGGTGGACTGACTCAGGCCGCGGCGCGCGTCCGGCCGATCGCCGAGCCGCCACCAGCGGCCGAGCGATCCCCGAGACCCAGCTGGTCGCCGATGAACCGGATGCTGCGCGCCTCCTCGGCGCTCGTCCGGCGGCCCAGGACCGGCCACGCGCGGGCCACCCCCTGCGCCAGGTGGACCATCGCCTCCCTGAAGGCCAGGGCGTCGGCCTGCTGGGGCATGTCGTCGAGCAGGACCCGCGCCGCGGCGAGCACCTCGTAGAAGGGCAGCCCGGCCCCCACCTGATCGTCCAGGCGCTCCATGGTCCGGCCAGGGTCATCCGCGAGCCTTCCCATCACCTCCCGGACAAGTGGACCGTCCGCGCTCCTGGAACCCGTGCCCATCTCGCTGACGATCGAGGCGAACGCCCGGCGCTCGGCTGGAGCCAGCCCGCCGTCGGCGTACCCAACGAGGACCAGGACGGCGAGCGGAACGGAGACCAGCACGTCCCAGTCCGAGTCGCTGAAGGCGTGGGGGTCGGTCATGGGGTTCCCTCCCGGGGTCGAGGTGGTCATGGCACGAGGGCAGGGACCGGGCCGCGCAGGGCGAGCACCAGATGGCCATGGCGCGCCAGCGCGCCGTCGGGGACGGTGACGACCTCGGCGCCGCGGGCCAGGGCGGCCTCGATGAGCTCGTCGACAGCATCGTCGAGGACGCCGAGCTCCTCAGGGTCGTCGACCAGGTCGAGCCGTGTTCCCGCGACGCGGGCTGCGGCCTGATGGCTGCGCTCGACCACGAGCAGGTCGGGGTCGGCGTGGTCGATCACCTGCCAGGCTGCCTCCAGCCCGGCGACCGCCCGGCCGTGGGCCAGGCGCACCCGCGCGGTGTCCAGCGCCGCGTCCGCCCGGTCGCGCACGTGCTCGTCGAGTGCGGCCCTCGCAGCCCGCTCCAGGTCGGCCAGCGAGGCGTTCATGCTTCCCGTGCGCACCACCGCGGCGATGCGCCGGCCGGGGGCCAGGCCAAGGTACTCGGCGGCCGTCCGGTCGTTGGCGATGAGCACCACCGGGAGGCCGAACTCCTCGATGCGCGCGGCCAGCCTGTCGTCCACCTCCCGCAGGAAGGACCGCAGGCGCTCCCGTTGCGCCCGGGGCGCCCCACCGCCCGTCCCCGAGCTCCCGTGGCTGTCCGCAGGGCGGATCATGGGGAAGTCGTGACCGAGGATCGGGCGGGTGTAGCGCTGCCCGTAGTGGAGCAGGCGCGCCGCCCGGCCGTCGACGACCAGGGTCAGGAACGCCGGGTCCTCCGCAGCCGACCGAACGAGGTCCCGGGTGGCGAAGGTCGGGTCCAGGACGACCCGGTCGCGCGGAGAGACCCGCAGGTGCAGCAGGTGAGCCCCTCCGGGACTGACCAGGATGGCCAGCCCGTGGTCCGTCGGCCCGTCCTGCGCCTGGGCGATCGTGGTCGCCAGGGCTGCCCGCGTCTGGGCAACTGCCCTCAGGTCCGGCTCCTCGTCCAGACGGCGCAGGGCGTCGAGGGTCAGTCCCTGCAGCGTTGCCCGATCACCGGGCAGCATGCACTCGGCGGGTGTCGTGGTCATCAGCAGGGAGAGGCACAGCGGATGGCGCTGCGCGGCCAAGCGGGCCACATCGGCCGCTGTGGGCAGTCGCAGCTGGGGTGGGGCGACGGTCTCGAGGGTGGACGTGGGCATGGTTCCTCCGGCGTTGGGTACCAGAGGTCTCCCCCGGACGCCGCAGCGGCCCCCGGGGCCGGTCCGACGTGGATCGGACGTGATGACGACCGCCGGGAGGGTGGGGTACTCCCCTCTGGTGAAGACCATAACATGTATTCAGCAACATGCAAGAGGGCTCACGACTTGCACTTCATGGCAGAACCCGGCACGATAGGTGCAATCCAATTCGTGAATCAAGCACCGGAAGAGAGTTGAGCAAGTGATGGACGTCCCGTTGACGATCTGGCTGGCGGTCCTGGGGGTGATCGTGGTCATGCTGGCCATCGATCTCTTCGCCCACCGGGACGCCCACGTCATCTCGGCGAAGGAGGCCGCGATCTGGTCGGCGATCTGGGTCGCGATGGGCATCGGCTTCGGGATGATCATCTGGGCCACCGCGGGTGCCGAGTTCGCCGGGCAGTACTACGCCGGCTACCTCATCGAGAAGTCCCTGGCCGTGGACAACGTCTTCGTCTGGGCGATCATCTTCAGCTACTTCGCGGTCCCGCGGCAGTACCAGCACCGGGTGCTGTTCTACGGCGTCGTCGGCGCGCTCGTGATGCGCGGGGCGATGATCTGGGCCGGCTCGGCCGCGATCAAGGAGTACATCTGGATCCTGTACTTCTTCGGCGCCTTCCTGGTGTTCACCGGGCGTCATGATGATGCGCCACCGGAACTCGCACTTCGACCCGTCGAACTCCCGGGTCGTCCGCCTGTTCCGGCGCACCGTGCCGATGACCGACGAGTACGACGGCCAGAGGTTCCTCACCCGGCGCAACGGCGCCCTGGTGGCCACCCCGCTGCTGCTGGTGCTGATCCTCGTGGAGACCACGGACCTCGTGTTCGCCGTCGACTCGATCCCGGCCATCTTCGCGGTCACCCAGGAGACCTTCCTGGTGTTCACCGCCAACGCCTTCGCGATCCTGGGCCTGCGGGCGATGTACTTCCTGCTGGCCGACCTGATGCACCGGTTCGTGTACCTGAAGCTGGGCCTGGGCCTGGTGCTGGTCTGGGTGGGCATCAAGCTCGTCCTGCAGGTCGACCTCTACAAGATGCCGACCTGGTTGAGCCTGGGCGTCGTGGCCTCGATCATCACGATCGCGATCGTCGCCAGCCTGCGGGCCACCCGCGACCAGCCGGCGGTGGCCCATGAGGGAGGCCGGGTCGGAGGCCGGGTCGCAGGCCGGGTCGCAGGCGGACCCGGGCGACCGACCTGAGGCGGACGCCACTGCCGGCGCCGGGGCTGAGGCAGCCGGCCACTCCACCCCGGACTCCCCAGCGGGGACCTCCGCGGAGGAGACGCCACAAGGAGGTCCTGCATGGCTGACCACGCCCCCCGCATGTGGACACTGCTGACCAACCACGGCCACGTCCTGGTGTTCGTCCACCGCAACCCCGACGCCCGGGTCCGTGACATCGCGGCCACGGTGGGGATCACGGAGCGGGCGACCCTCAACATCCTGCGCGACCTCGAGGACGAGGGCTACCTGACGCGGGTCCCGCAGGGCCGGCGGACGCACTACGTGGTCAACGAGCGTCGGCCGTTCCGGCATCCCGCCGAGGCCGACCACCAGGTCGGGGACCTCCTGGCGCTCTTCGCCTGATGGACACGTGGCAGCTGGCTGTCGACAACCTCACGTCCCCGCCGGTCCTGGCCTTCCTGCTCGGGCTGCTGGCCACCTCGATCGGCGGCGACCTGAGACTCCCCGAGCCGATCTACCAGTTCCTGAGCTTCTACCTGCTGCTCGGGATCGGCATCAAGGGCGGCGTGGCGCTGTCCGAGGCCCCGGCCGGGGACGTCATCGGGCCCATCCTGGTGACCTTGGCGCTGGGCATCGTGATCCCGCTGCTGGCCTACGTCGTCCTGCGCTGGACGACCCGGCTCGGCCCGGTCGACCGCGGCGCGATGGCGGCCCACTACGGGTCGACGTCGCTGGTCACGTTCACCGCGGCCACGGTCTTCCTGACCAGCTCCGGGATCAGCTACGAGGGGTTCATGACCACGCTGCTTGCGGTCCTGGAGGTGCCGGCCATCATCGTCGGGCTGATGCTGGCCGGGCGGCACGTCTCCCGCTCGGCATCCTGGGGCGAATCGCTGCGCGAGATCCTCACGGGGCGCAGCATCCTGCTGCTCGTCGGAGGGCTGCTGGTCGGGCTGGTCACCGGGACCGCCGGCTACGCGCGGGTCGAGCCGCTCTTCGGTGGCCTCTTCGTCGGGGTGCTGACCCTGTTCCTGCTGGAGATGGGCGTCATCGCCGCCCGACGCCTGCGGGACCTGCCCAAGGCCGGTCCCGGGCTGGTGGTGTTCGCCCTGGCCTTCCCGGTCGTGTCGGGCACCCTGGGCATCGTGGCCGGACTCGCGGTGGGGCTCTCGGCCGGGGGCGCTGCCATCCTGGGGGTCCTCACGGCCAGCGCGTCCTACATCGCCGCCCCCGCCGCCGTCCGACTCGCCCTCCCGGAAGCCAACCCGGGCTTCTACCTGACCGCCAGCCTGGGGATCACGTTCCCCTTCAACCTGATCATCGGGATCCCGCTGTACCTGGGGATCGCCCAAGCCCTGGGAAGCTGAGAGGAGCGCCATGCAGACCGAGCAACTGGTCCTGGTGACCGTCGTCGCCGAGGCCGTCGTCGAGCACCGGCTCGTGCGGGACCTGACGGCTGCCGGCTCGCACGGGTGGACGATCTGCGACGCCCGCGGCCAGGGTTCCCGCGGCGTGCGCGCCGACGAGTTCGAGGGGTCGAACATCCGGCTGGAGACCCTGGTCTCCGCGGAGGTGGCCGACCGGTTCCTCCAGCTGCTCGCCCGGGACTACTTCCCGCGGTACGCGGTCGTGGCGTGGACGACGGCCGCGCAGGTGGTCCGCCCCGAGAAGTACGTCTGATCGGTTCGGGCGCGGCGCCGAGCCGCCTCGGGGGAGCGCAGCGTCGGAGCGGCCACTACTGTCGCCGACGTGACCGAGCGCCTCCGCACCGTCGACACCACCACCAACGACGCCCTGGGCGCCAGCGACGTCACCGAGCTGCTCGCCCGGCTCACCCGGCGCGAGGTGTCGGCCGGCGAGCTCCGCGCGGCGTCGATGGCCCGTGCGCGGGCGGCGAACCCGCACCTGAATGCCGTCGCCCACTGGTTCGACGATCCGGTGCGCACCGAGGTGGTCGTCCCCGACGACGCCCCCCTGGCCGGGATCCCGACGTTCATCAAGGACAACGAGGAGGTGGCCGGGTTCCCGACCACCCAGGGGTCGAGGGCGGTCCCGGACATCCCGGCGCCGGCCTGCTCCCCGATCGTGACCGCGCTCCTGCACCTCGGGCTCGAACCGTTGGGGGCCACCACGATGCCCGAGTTCGGGCTGACCGCGAACACCGAGTCCAGCCGTTACGGCGCCACCCGCAACCCATGGGACACCGACCGATCGGCCGGCGGATCCAGCGGTGGATCGGCGGCCATGGTGGCAGCCGGGGTGGTGCCGATCGCCCACGCCAACGACGGCGGCGGTTCGATCCGGATCCCCGCGTCCTGCTGCGGGCTGGTCGGGCTGAAGCCATCGCGGGGCCGGCTCCCGATGAACCCCCTGAAGGAGCGGATCCCGGTCCGGATCGCCGCCCAGGGGGTGCTCACCCGGTCGGTCCGCGACACCGCACTGCTCCTCTCGCTGGCCGACCCGGACCGGCCGGACGCGGGCCTGCCGCCCATCGGCCACGTCACGCGCCCGGGGGCCGAGCGCCTGCGGATCGGGATGTGCGTGACCACGCTGCGGGATCTCCCGCTCAGCCCGGACACGGTCGCCGCGGTCCGGTCCGCCGGGGCGCTGCTCGAGGACCTCGGGCACCACGTCGAGGAGGTCGGGCCCCCCGTGGGTGAGGAGTTCGCAGCCGACTTCCTGCGCTACTGGGCGCTGCTGGCCTTCGTGCTGCACCACAGCGGGTCGGCGGCCTATGGCGCGGGCTTCGACGGCGCACTGGTGGAGGAGTTCACGAAGGGGCTCAGCGGGCGGCTCAGCCGGCAGCTCGACCGGGTCCCCGGATCGATCCGACGGCTGCGCCAGCTGGCGCGCACCCCGGATGCCGGGTTCGACGAGTACGACCTGTTCCTGTCACCGGTCACCGGGTACCCGGCTCCCCCCATCGGCTACCTGGGCCCGGACGTGGAGTTCCGCGCGCACCTCGTGCGCCTGATCCAGTTCGCGTCGATGACCCCGGTGCAGAACGTGTCCGGCGCACCGGCGATGTCCCTCCCCCTGGGCCGCTCGGCGCAGGGCCTGCCGCTCGGGGTGCACCTGGCCGCACCGTTCGGTCACGAGCGACGGCTGCTCGAGGTCGCCCTCGAGCTGGAGCAGGCCGCTCCCTGGCCGACGCGGACAACAGCCTGACGCTCGCCGGGCGGCCCTCGGCCGTCGGCCAACGCTGTCGTTGTGCGTCGGATCCGACCCTCAGATCGTCGGAATCGACAGCACGTCGCCGTCGATGGCGCGGCCCGCCGTCAGGAGTTGAGCCGCGCGTACCCGAAGGCCAGCGACGTGGCCAGGCTCACCCAGATCAGGTAGGGCAGCAGCGCGATCGCACCACCGCGCGTCACCGTCCAGGTCAGGACCACCAGGACCAGCGTCAGGACCGCGGCCCCGCCCAGCGCGATCGCCGACGCCGTGAGGTGGTGGGGGACGTAGAACAGGTAGGCCCAGGACAGGGCGCAGACCACGCTGGCCGCCCCCACCGCCAGCCAGGCGCCCACGGCTCCGGGGCTGCCGCGCTGGGCGACGATCACACCGACCACGGCCAGGGCGATGAAGTTGTACGGCCAGATCAGCCCGAACACGATGTCCGGCGGCTGCCATGCCGGGCGGGTCAGCCCCGCGTACCACCCGGGGTTGGTCGAGACCCACACCCCTGACCCAGCCGCGTAGATGATCACGAGGGCCACGGCAGCCACGGATGCGAGCACTCGCCAGGCGGTCATGGCCCAAGGATGCCGCCCATCCCGTCGTTGTGCTGTCGATTCCGACGTTCAGATCATCGGCAATCGACAGCACACCCGTCAGAGGATCCCGTCGAGCCAGGCCGCGAGGCGTGCGGACGCGGACTGCAGCGACTCACTCCACGACGTGGCGGCCCCGTGGCCGGCATCGTCGCTGATCGTCTTGGCCAGGCGCACGGGGATGCCCAGCCGGGTCGCCGAGGCCGCCACGGCGTAGCCCTCCATGTCGACCAGGTGGGCGTGCACGGCCAGGGCGTCGCGGTCCTCCGGAGCGGAGATGAACCGGTCGCCGGTGGCCAGGACCACGCCGGTGTCGGCCAGCTCGATCCGGGGGGACGGGTCCGAGCCGACGAGCGTCGCGATCGCACGGCCGTTCACGTCGTGCTGCAGCACGGCTCCGATCTCATGGACGATCCCCGCGGCAAGCTCGCCCGGACGCAGAGCCCCGGCCGTCCCGAGGTTGAGGATCACACCCGGCTGATGGGTCATCGCCGCCCACGTCGTCGCGGTGGCCGCACGGACCTTGCCCACGCCGGTCACCAGCGTCGGCACACGATGGGCGAAGGCCTGCGCCTCCTCGAGGACGGCGACAACGACCAGCGGCCCGCCAGCGCGTGGCGAAGGACCGACCATCTCGAACACCCCCGGAGGCTACCGGGCGCGGCCCCCGCCGGATCGCGTCGGGTCCCAGCCGATCGCGTGCGTCGAGATCCGACACGATCGGCCCGTGGACCCAGCGAACCCGACGTGATCCTCACGCGGACGTGTGGGGTGCTGTGCCGCGGGGCGCGTGGGGGTGAGGGAGGATGTGGCCGTGGTGGGAGCATCCGTGATGTCAGGACGGGAACGCGTGGCAGGGGGCCGCCGGCTGCCCGCAGCCCTGCTGGCCAGCGCGCTGCTCCTGCTGGCGGCGTGCGGCTCGGATGCCGACGAGCAGGCCACGCAGGCGTTGGCCTCCGACCTCGCGACGGCCCTGACCTCCGGCGAGCTCGGGACCGTGCCGGTGTCCGGCGGCGGCCAGGAGGAGCTCGACACGATCGTGGCCGGCATGGACGGAATCCCCGCGACCGTGACCGTGGACAACGTCGAGCGTGAGGGCGACACCGCGGCAGCCACTCTCGACTGGCAGTGGGCGACGCCCGGCGGACCGTGGGCCTACACGACAACCGCGCAGCTGCAGAAGGTCGACGACCAGTGGGCGGTCCAGTGGACGCCAGCCCTCGTCGAGCCCTCCCTCACGGGTGAGGAGGCGCTGGATGCCAGGACCCTGCGGCCCATGCGGGGCGACATCCTCGGCGTCGGGGAGGAGCCCCTGGTCACCCTTCGCCCGGTGATGCGCCTGGGCATCGACAAGACCAAGGTCCCCGCGGATGAGGCGGCGGACTCGGCGCGCGCGCTCGCCGAGCTGCTCGACATCGACGCGAAGGCCTACGTGAAGGCGGTCACCCAGGCCGGCCCCAAGGCCTTCGTCGAGGCCCTCGTCCTGCGCGATGACGACACCGAGGAGCTCTCGCAGGAGGCGGTGGAGGCGATCCCCGGTGCCGTGGGCCTCGCCGCCGAGCGCCCGCTGGCCCCCACCCGCGACTTCGCCAACGAGATCATCGGCCGGGTCGGCCCGGCGACCGCCGAGATCATCGAGAAGTCCGGGGGCAGGGTCCGGGCCGGGGACCAGGCGGGCCTGTCGGGCCTTCAGGCGCGCTACGACGAGACCCTCGCCGGGACGCCCGGGGTCGCGGTCTCGGCGGTGGCCGGCGACCAGGAGCGATCACTGCTCAGGCGCGAAGCGACCGACGGCCAGGCGCTGCGGACGACACTCGACGAAGGGCTGCAGAAGGCCGCGGAGAAGGCGCTCGACGACGTCGGTCCGGCCAGTGCGGTGGTGGCCCTGCGGCCGTCGACCGGGGAGATCCTGGCGGCCGCCAGCGGTGCGGGATCCGAGGGCTACAACACCGCGACGTTCGGGCAGTACGCTCCCGGGTCCACGATGAAGGTGGTCACCGCACTGGCCCTGATGCGGGCCGGCGTGAAGCCCTCCGACGCGCTGCCCTGCACGCGGGAGATCGTGGTCGACGGCAAGGCCTTCACCAACTACGACGACTACCCGGCGCAGGGCCTGGGTGACATCCCGCTGCGATCCGCGGTCGCGAACTCCTGCAACACCGCCCTGATCTCCCAGCGGGAGGCCCTGGCCGATGAGGACCTCGCTGAGGCAGCCGCGGCGCTCGGGCTCGGCGTCGACCACGACCTCGGCTTCCCCGCCTTCTTCGGCCAGGTGCCCGCACCCGAGTCGCAGACCGGCAAGGCCGCGTCGCTGATCGGCCAGGGCACGGTCCTCGCGTCGCCGATGGCCATGGCCGCGGTCGCCGCGTCCGTCGCCGAGGGATCGACGGTCGTGCCCCGGCTCCTTCCCGAGCGCCCCGACCCCGAGGTGGACCCGGCCGCACCGCTCACGCCGGAGGAGGCCGACGCCCTGCGCGACATGATGCGGGCGGTCGTCACCGAGGGCACCGCCGGATTCCTCGACGACGTGCCCGGCGCGCCGGTCGGCGCCAAGACCGGGACGGCGGAGTTCGGCACCGGCACCCCGCCGGACACCCACGCCTGGATGATCGCCACGCAGGGCGACCTGGCGGTCGCCGTCTTCGTCGAGGAGGGGAAGTCGGGCTCACAGACAGCCGGGCCCGATCCTGGAGCGCTTCCTGCGCGAAGCACAGTAGGCCCACGGCCGGCGCTCCACCAATCGCGTCGGGTTCCGGCGGATCGCGTTCGTCGGGACCCGACGCGATCCGCCCCCGATCCCAGCAGTCCCGACGTGATCCGGCGGTGGGTCAGGCGGGCGGCCGATCTCCGGGGGGACGCGGGGGGAACGTCGGGTGAACGCTGCCGACCAGCTGGTCACCCAGTCGACATGAGGATGCCCCTCCCCTAGGCTGCCAGTCGGACGCAGATCCCCTGCGCCCGACCGAAACAGGAGACACCATGGCTGAAGGCACACCCGTTCTGGACACGCTCGCCCTCATGACCGCAGCGTCGCTGGAGAACTGCGACCTCGACCCGCGCGAGTTGATGATCGCCCGGATCGCTGCCCTTGCAGCGGTGGGCGCCCCCCCGGCGTCGTACCTTGCCAATGCGGGCACTGCGATGGACGTCGGCATCACCCTCGAGGACGTCCAGGGCATCGTGGTCGCAGTCGCCCCAGTCATCGGCACGCCCCGGACCGTGGAGGCGACCAGCAGCATCCTCAGTGCGCTCGGCTTCGCGATCGCCGAGCTGGAGGCGGAGGCCGAGGCAGCCGAGTAGTTCGCAGTCGATTCGGCCGATCTGGGCGGGGGGCGGTCGTCCCTCGCCCTCATCGGCGCACTGGGTCGACGTCGCCCAGGGCAGCTCGCAGGCCCGCTGGAGCGCGGATCAGGGTTGCTTGCTGAGGGCGGCGTCGACCGCCTTCGTGATCCTGCCCACTCGGGTCTCGGTCTTCTTGGCGGTCTCGATCTGGCGTACCAGTTCCTTGCGGGCGGACGGGGCGAGGCGCTGCCAGCCGGCCGTGGCATCCGCCTGGGCGAGCGCGGCAGCCAGGTCCTCCGGGATCGCCACGTCCCGCGGGGCGGCGTCGACCTCAAGGGTCACCGGGACCGTCTGCTCGTCGGTGATCCCGGCGGCCGTTCGCTGCTCCTTGCTCAGGCCCACCAGGAACTGCTCGCCCATGCGTGCGACCGTCGAGCGGTAGGTGTGGCCGAGCACGGTGACCAGGACCGGTGGACGTCGCCCCGCTCCCAGTGCCTCAACGACGGCGTCGGGCACGACGATCCCCATCGTGTCCTTGGCTCCTCCGCGCACGAGCTGCGCCTCGAATGTGACGGCCATCAGCCACCTCCTCCCGGCGGGACTCTAGGGGCTGGACCGCTCCACACGCCCGGTCGGCACTGCTTCGGGGAGGCCCGATTCGAGGCGCACCTGAGGTGCGTCGTCCAGATAGCCCGAAGGCGATGGGTTCACGGACCGTTAGGTCACACAGGCGCGCGAGGGGCGGGCTCGGGGGCGGAGGGCGGGCGACCGGGCGGCGGGGGTGGGCGGCGAGCGGCACCCCCGCGGCGGGCGGGCGGGCGGCGGCGGGGGTGGGATTTGAACCCACGGTGGGTTGCCCCACGGCGGTTTTCAAGACCGCTGCCCTAGGCCACTAGGCGACCCCGCCCTGGCTGGTGACCGCGCACGGACCACCAGCCGGGCCCCATCATCGCGCACCAGCGGTCGGACGGGAAACCCGGCACGCGCGCGGGCTCGGCCGTCGCGGCACGCTGGCGCTGCCACTACGGTGGGCACCCATGGCCCGCGACATGCACACACACGACGAGCGGCTGACCCGCATGGTCCTCACCGCCATGCACGACCGCATCGCGATGGATCCCGTTCCCCTCGACCGGCCCGGCGATGTGCCCGCGCTCACCGCGCAGCTCGACGGCCTGATCACCGCGGAGGGAACCGACCCGCACCGCGTGATGGAGATGTGGACCGACGTGCTGGCCCCGCACGTGATGAGCTCGGACGCCTCGAACTTCCTGGCGTTCATTCCGGCTGCCCCCACCAAGGCCGCCCTGCTGTTCGACATGCTCGTGTCCGGCTCGAGCATCCAGGGGATCTCCGCCCTGGAGGCGGCCGGCGCGATCGCCGCGGAGAACCAGGTGCTGCGGCTCATCGCCGATCTCGCCGGACTGCCGGCCGGCGCCGGCGGGGTGTTCGTCTCCGGCGGGTCCGCGGGCAACCTCTCGGCCCTGACCGTCGCCCGTGATGTCGGCCGCTCACGCCGCGGGCTCGGCCGCGGCGACCTCACGCGGATCGCCGTCAGCGACCAGGCGCACTCGTCGATCAAGAACGCACTGTCGATCCTGGACATGGCGGCCCTGGTCGTCCCCACCAACAACCACGTCCTGACCGGTCCGGCGCTCGCAGCCGCCCTGGACGCCGACCCGGACCCCAGCAACGTCGTGGGCGTCGTGGCCACGTCGGGCACCACGAACGCCGGGATCATCGACGAGCTGGCCAGCATCGCCGAGGTCACCCGCGCGCGCGACCTGTGGTTCCACGTCGACGGGGCGTACGGCGGCGGGGCACTGTTCGCCCCCTCGGTGCGCCCGCTCTACGCCGGCCTCGAGCACGCGGACTCGTTCATCGTCGACCCGCACAAGTGGATGTTCGCCCCCTACGACTGCGCCGCCCTGCTCTACCGCGAGCCGCGGCTGGCCAAGGCCGTGCACACCCAGGACGCCAGCTACCTCGACGTCATCCACACCGACGACGACGAGTGGAACCCCAGTGACCTCGCCTACCACCTGACCCGCCGCGCCCGCGGGCTGCCGTTGTGGTTCTCGCTGGCGGTCTACGGCACCGATGCCTACGCCCGCGCCGTCGAGGCGTCGCTGGACCTCGCCCGCTGGACCGCCCGGCGGATCGATGCCAGCGCGCACCTCACCCTGCTGCGCGAGCCGACCCTGTCGATCGTGCTGTTCGAGCGCGACGGCTGGGAGCCCGCCGACTACGACCGCTGGGCCGCGGAACTCCTCGACGACCAGGTCGCGCTGGTGACCTCCACGAAGTGGGAGGGCCGCACGGTCGGCCGCCTCGTGTTCCTGCACCCCAGGACGACCCACGAACTGGTGGATCAGGTCCTCGACGCGATGGCCTGAGGCCGCCGGGTTGGCCTGAGACCGTCAGCTCGCCTGAGGTCGTCAGGCTCACCTGGGGCGGCACGTTCTCCGAGGCTGACCGTGTGCGCCTCCGTCAGGTTCGCCGCGGTTGACCGCGTTGCCTGAGGACCTTCCGATCCGTCGACGCAGTTCGGCGCCCGTCCTCGGTCAGCCCGCGGGGTCGACGATCGGGATGGCGCAGGAGCCGTCCGCGCAGGCGTCACCACTGTCGACCGAGCCCAGCATGGTCAGGCCGGCGCCCGGAGTGTTCACCGGCGCAGGGACGGGCCCCTGCGCATCACCCCATGCCCCAGCCGCTGCCGCCGCGCTGCCCGCCGCGCTGCCCGCCGGGTCGGAACTCACCGCGACAGCGGCCGTGTCGTGCCCGGTCATCGTTGGCCCACACGGTCGCCGGCGGCCTGCGCCAGGGCCTGGGCGAAGGTCTCGGGCGGCTGGGCACCGGAGATCCCGTAGCGCCCGTCGATCACGTAGAACGGCACACCGGAGATCCCGTAGGCACGGGCCTGGTCGATGTCCGCCTGGACGGCGTGCGCGTACGTCCCGGCGTCGAGGGCCTCGAGCACCTCATCGCGGTCCAGGCCCACCTCGACCGCCATGTCCGCCAACTGCCCGGGGTCGCCGACGTTGCGGCCCTCGACGAAGTAGGCACTCAGCAGCCGCTCCTTCATGGGCTCCTGCACCCCGCGGGCCTTGGCCAGGTGGAGCAGTTCGTGGGCCTTGAGCGTCCGGGTCTGGACCACCGCGTGGAAGTCGGCGTCGATGCCCTCGGCGTTGGCCAACCCGGTGACCTGCTCGATCATCTGGTGGACCTGGGCCTCGGGGATCCCCCTGAGCCCGTGCAGGTAGTCGATCACCGACCCGCTGAAGTCCGCGGGCAGGTCCGGGGAGAGCTCGAAGGAGCGGTACTCGACCTCGATCTCCTGATCGCCGCCAGCCTCACGGTACTGGCGCACCCCCTCGGCGAACCGGCGCTTGCCGATGTAGCACCACGGGCAGGCCACATCGGACCAGACCTCAACCTTCACCACGACCACTCCTTGAACCAGCAACTACCACCATTGGAGCACGGATGCTGCCAGTGGGCAAACGAACCCACTGGGCCGACGTCCGGCCCACCCGCGCGCAGACCCTCCGCCCGTACGCGCAGACCCTCCCGTTCGGTGCGGACCCTCCCGTTCAGATGGGAGGGTCTGTACGAAACCGGAGGGTCTGTGCCTGCAGCTGGCGGCGCTCGGGAGGGGGCCAATGCCGGCCGGCGGGCGGGGTGGCGATCCCGGGGTGGCCGAGTGGCGAGGGCGGCGCGGCGCGGCGTCAGCCCTTCGGGACCCAGGGGGCGGGCTGGCGGGAGAGGAACGCCATCATCCCCGCGGCCGCCTCCGGGGAGGCGAACAGCCGCGCGGACAGGGCGGCGGTGTGCGCGAAGCCCTCCTCGCGGGTCATCCCCGGGACGACGCGGAGCAGGTCCTTCGTCTGCGTCAGGGCCTCGGGACCCCCGGCCACCAGGGAGGTGACCCACGAATCGACCGCACCATCGAGCTCGTCGTCGGCGACCACGCGATTGACCATGCCCGCCGCCACCATCCGCGCCGCCGGGACGCGGTCCCCGGTCAGCAGGAGCTCCTGGGAGTCCGCGCGGTGCATCCGCGCCAGGCAGACCACGCTGATGACCGCGGGCGCCAGCCCGAGGCGCACCTCCGAGAACGCGAACTTCGCGGACTCCGCCGCCACGGAGAGGTCAGCGGCCGCGACCAGGCCGTTCCCACCACCTGCCACGTGCCCCTGCACCCGCGCGATCACGGGCTTGGGGTTGTCCAGGATCGCGGTGAGGACCTCGACCAGCGCCGCAGGACCGGAGCCGGTGAACGACGCGGCATCGGCCGCCGAGGCCCCCCGCAGGTCCGCCCCCGAGCAGAACGTGTTGCCCGAGCCGGTCAGCACGATGACCCGCACACCGGGGTCGGCCCCGGCGGTGCGCAGGTGCTCGGCCAGCAGCCCCATCCCCGAGGCCGTGAGCATGTTCCGCGCGTCGGGACGGTTCATCGTGATGGTGGCCACCTGGCCGTCGACCTCGAGGAGCACCTCCGGGGCCGGCGGCACCGGCAGCTCGGGCGCCACCGGCGCTCGCGGCCCCCGACCCACCACCGGCACCCGGGCCCTGAGCGTCGACCGGGGCACCGGCAGCCCCGGGCCGCCCGAACCCGACGTGCTCGGCGCCTGGCTCACAGCCGCTCCCACCCCTCCAGCATCGCGATCACGCGCAGCATGACCTCATCGGCGCCGCCCCCGATCGAGATGAGTCGCGAGTCGCGCATGTAGCGGGCCGGCCAGTTCTCCTCGGCGTAGCCCATCCCACCGTGGAACTGCACCGCGATGTCGGCGACCTCCCGGGCCAGCCGACCGGTCTTGAACTTGGCGATCGTGGCCATCCGCGTGACGTCCTGCCCGGCGGCGTACCGCTCTGCGGCCGTGTAGTTGTACTCCTGGAGGATGTCGACCTCCGCGGCCAGCTCGGCCAGCCGGAAGCGCAGGTACTGGTTGTTGATCAGGGGCTCCCCGAACGCGTGGCGGACCTTGAGGTACTCGCCGGTGCGCACGATCGCCCGGCGCATCCCGGCCGTGGCCATGTAGGCACCCATCAGCCGCTCGTCCTGGAACTGCGACATCTGCTGCTGGAAGCCCTTGCCGACGCGCCCGACCGTGTTGGCCACCGGCACCCGGACCTCGTCGAGCACCAGCTCCGCGGTGTCCGACGAGTGGTTGCCCATCTTCTCGATCTTGCGCCCCACCGAGAACCCCGCGGTGTCGGTGGGCACGATGATCTGGCTCATCCCGCGGTATCCCGGTGGCGGCCTCCTCGCCGGGCTCCACCGTGCGGGCCAGCAGGCACAGCCAGTCAGCCTGGGTGCCGTTGGTGATCCACATCTTGCGGCCCGTGATCACCCAGTCGTCGCCGTCGCGCACGGCCTTGGTGCGGATGCCCGCGACATCGCTGCCCGCATCCGGCTCGCTGACCGCGACCGAGGTCACCATCTCGCCGCGCAGGGCGGGTGCGAGGTACTTGAGCTTCAGCTCGTCGGTGCCGTACTTGGCCAGCGACGGCGTCGACATCGTCGCCTGCACGGCGATGGCCAGCGGCACCCCGGCGGCGTCGGACTTGCCGAGCTCCTCGCCGAGGATCATGTTGTAGATGTGGTCGGCCCCCTGGCCGCCGAACTCGGGGTCGACCTCCAGACCGAACAGGCCCAGCTCGCCGGCCTTGGCGAACACCTCGTGGGCCGGGAAGATCGCGTCGGCCTCCCACTTGTCGGCGTTCGGGTTGATCTCGGTCTCCACGAAGCGCCGGACCAGGGCGCGGAACTCGCGGTGCTCGGGGGTGAAGGTGATCATCAGGACTCCTTGCGTGGGGCGGATCGTTGCGCCGCTCGGGGAGCGGGACGGGGAGTTGGCCGCGGAGCAGTCCGGGGAGCCCGGGCTGCGGTGGCGGGCGGGCGGGCGCCTGCCGGGGGGCGGGCGCCTGCCGCGGGCGGGCGGGACTGGGAGGGCAGCTGGCCACCGGCCATCGCGATGCGGGCGGGCATGCCCAGGCCGCGCACCCAGAGCTGGGTCAACGTGCGGGTGGCGAGGGCCTCGTCGTGGACCTCGCCTCTTCCCAGCCAGTGCGCTGCGAAGCCCTCGACCATCCCGCACAGCGCCGCAGCCGAGGTCTGGGCGTCCAGGTCCGGGGCAGCCAGGCCCTCCTCCTGGAGCTTGCGGATGGCCGTGGCGACACGCGCCACGTGCGTGCGACGCAGGTCGAGCAGGACGTCGGCGAACCGGGAGTCGCCGGCCGAGGCCTCCTGCGCCACCTGCAGCAGCTGCGCGTGGCTGCGGTACCCGTCGAGGTAGGCGCGGTTCGCCGCGTCCACGCGGGCGATCGGATCGCGCAGGCGGGGCACGGTCATCGCCTCGTGGAGGTCGGTGCGCACGGCGGCGAGCACCGCGAGCAGGACGTCCTCCTTGGTGTCGAAGTACGTGTAGACGGTGCCGTGGGCGACCCCGGCGGCGTCGGCGAGGTCGCCCATCCGGGTGCCGGCGAAGCCCCGCTCGGCGAACACCTCGCGCGCGGCGGCCACGAGCTTGTCCCGGGTCGCCTGCCCCCGGGCCGTCAGCGGCCTCATGAACCTGACGCTAGCGTCAAGTTGACACCAGCGTCAAGTTCGTACCTGCGTCCCGATCGGTCCGCGCCGAGAGCTGTTGCCCGCACCCGGGCCGTCCGCACCGGCCGGCCGGCACTGTCACCTGGCAGGCCCGGGACGTCGCCACGGCAGCGGTGGGTGCGGTGCGCTGGCGCAACTGGCCACCACCGCGGCACAACCGCCCGGAGCTGCACCTCAGCGCGCACTCCCACCCCGGATCACCCGGCCGGCCCTGTCACTCGGCCGGCACTTCACCGCAGCCCAGCTGGCCCGCCCCAGCACCAGCGGCCATCACCCCACGCGGCGGCCGGTCACGTCGGCCACGGCCCAACCGCGCGGCAGCATTCCGCCTGAGCAGCACCGGGCTCGTCGCCGACCTCGCGGGGGTTCCGGTCGTTACCGGGAAGGTCTTCACGCCCGCAACCCATCCTTGCGCCCGTTCCGGTTGGAAGAACCTCAACTACTGGGCGCTATTCGACCGGACCGGGCGCGAGGTCGGCCGCGCCGTGCCCACACGTCCCGCCCACGTCCGCGTATCGACCGGACCGGGCGCGAGGTTCGGGGGTCTCCCCGCGGATGCCATCCGGGGCTCTCCGCGCGCCCCTCTGGGGCTTCCTCCGCCCACCCATCCGGGACCCCAACTCCCAGGCGCGCCGGTTCCCGGCAGCACCAGCCGCCCTGTGGCTGTCAGCGGATCCGGCGGGCGCGCAGGTGCTCGGCGAGGCCCTTGGCCTGGGGATCCAGGGACGTGGAGTCCGCGACGCCGCTGCCGAGCAGCCCGCGGATCACGACGTTCACCGCCCGCAGGTTCGGCAGCGGGTACACGTCGACGGCCAGGTCAGCGGCCTCCGGGAGCAGCTCGCGGACCTTGTCCGGGGTGAGCCACGACTCCAGCCAGACGTACTGGGCAGCCACCGCGGACTCATCCAGCCCCGCGCTCGGCCCGACACCGGGTTCGGGGATCCACACCCCCACGTTGGCGTTGCCGCCCTTGTCCCCGGAGCGCGCACCCACGACATCGCCGAGCACGGTTCCCTCCACGTACCCGAAGTCCGCGGTCACCGCCACCCACTGGCGATCCCGAAGGTGCCCCTGCCCCGCCGGCCGCCGCCCGCGCGGGAGCCGCTGCGGATCGCGCCTGCAACCACTCGACCGGCTCGCCGTCCACCGTCACCGCGACCTGGACCTCGGACCGGTCGATGAGAGTCGGCCAGTAGATGCCGTACGCGGTGCCCTCGGCCGGTGGGGCCGTCGGGAACATGCCGGGGTAGGCGCCGAGCGCGGACTCCACGACGGCGGTCGTGAACGGCTTGCCCACCTTGCGCTGGTCGACGTCCTTGACGGTGATCCGCAGGTGGCCCTGCGCAGCTGCGGTCGTGGCCGGGTCCTCGGCGGCCACGTCGTCGAACGCCACGTGCAGGGCGCTGACGTCCAGGGTGCTGGCCCCGGCGAGGTCCCGCGGGCTCGGCGCGGGACGGCCCGCGGCCGGGTCGCCCAGGGCCTCGGCCAGGCCCACGCCGGCGACCATCCGCAGCGCGAGGTCCGCCTTGGCCCCGGCATCGCGACCGGTGAGCACCAACGACATCGTGTTGCGGAACCCGGCGAACAGGTTGACCGCGACCTTCAGCTTCTCCGGGGCCGGCGCACCACGGACCCCGCTGATCCGCACCCGATCCGGGCCGACCGGGCTCAGCGCGATCGTGTCGAAGAGCGCGGTCACATCCGGGTTGGCGTACTCCGGGCCGGCGATCTCGTAGACCAGCTGCGAGGTCACCGTCCCGACGGAGACCAGCCCACCGGACCCGGTCGGCTTGGTGATCACGCTGGACCCGTCGGCGGCCACCTCCGCGATCGGGAAGCCCGCGGGCCACGACGGGACCTCGGTGAAGAACGAGTAGTTGCCGCCGGTGGCCTGCGCGCCGCACTCGATGACGTGGCCGGCGGCCACCGCCCCGGCCAGCCGGTCGAGGGCGACCGGGTCGCCCGCTGCTGCGTCCGCGTACGACCAGCCGTGCCACCACGCCGCCGGGCCGATCACCAGGGCCGCATCGGTGATCCGCCCCGTGATCACCACGTCTGCGCCGGCCGCGAGCGCAGCGGTGACCGGCTCCCCGCCGAGGTAGGCGTTGGCCGTGATCGGGGTGCGCCCGGCCAGGGCCTCCCCGGTGTCCAGGTGCGCGAAGCCCTCCGGACGTGAGCTGATGATCGGCAGGACGTTGTCGCCGGTGACCACGCCGATCCGCGGCGTCAGCCCCAGCCGGCCGGCCAGCTCGCCCAGGGCATCGGCACAGCCCTGCGGGTCCAGCCCGCCCGCGTTGCTGACCACGCGGATCCCGCGGTCCAGGCACGTGCCGAGGACCTGCTCCATCTGGGTCAGGAAGGTCCGGGCGTACCCCGAGCCAGCGCCGTGCTTCATCCGTTGGCGGGCCAGGATCAGCATGGTCAGCTCGGCCAGCCAGTCGCCGGTGAGGACGTCGATCTCCCCGGACTCGACGAGCTCCGCGGCGGCCGACATGCGGTCGCCGAGGAACCCCGAGCAGTTGCCGATCCGGACCGGGCCACGTGCTGCTGCATCCACCATTCGGGCAGTATGGCCCAGCCCGTGGGCGGTCCCACCGGGGGGTGGCGCGCGGCTCACGCCTCAGCGAACTCCTCGGAGTCGTACACCTCGATCGTGGTCCCGTCAGGCCACTGCCCCGGGGCAAGTCCCGCCTTGCGCCATAGCGCGGTGAGGAAGCCCGACGGATCGGGCAGCTGCTCCCAGACGGCGGGCAGGAAGGTCGCGCGGTGGCGGCCCGCCGCGACGACCAGCCCCCGGCCGACCGGGACGCGGGCGAGCAGGTCGTCGTACCCGGCGCACGCGAACGGCCGGGTCGGGGACAGCACGGAGATGTCGATGACCATCCCGCGTGCGCGCTCGCGGGTCATCGGCGGGAACCGGGGGTCGCGGAAGGCCGCATCGAACGCGTGCTCAGCGACATCGGCGATCAGCGGCTGGCGCGCCGCCAGGGACCCGATGCACCCCAGCAGCTCGCCGGAGGCCGAGCGCAGGGTGACGAACGCCGCGCCCGGCTCGCGCAGGACCGGGTCGGAGGCGGGCCACCGATCAGCCTCGAACCGGGGCCGACGCTGGGTCGACAACGCCTCCTGGATGGTCGCCCGGGCGACCCGGAGCAGGGACGGCGCGGGACTCCGGCGCGATCCGGACAACGTCCGGCGCACCGCGGACACCAGCGTCTCGGGTCCTGCCCGTCGCGCTCAGCCGGCGGATCGGGGCGAGGTGGTGCGGTCGCGGCGGTCGTGCGCCGCAGACTCGGTGGCCGCCGCGACGCTCGACTCCGCCGCGCGGACCGCGAACGCCGCGTACCCGACGACCCGGTCGCGGTCGCCGGCGGTGTCCCCGGAGTTGCGCGCATCGAGCAGTCGGACGCTCCAGTCCTGGGCCGCGGCGGCGGTCAGCAACCCCCGCAGCGGGTGGCGCCCACACGCGTCGGAGGTGCCGATCGAGTCCGGGCGCCGGTGCACGATCGACCGGATCGTCCGGGCGTCCTGGGCGACCGCCGAGGAGTAGTCCAGGTAGTGCGACAGGTCGGTGGAGACCACGACAAGCGAGCGCGGGAGGCCGGCGCACAGCGTGATGACGGCGGCTACGTCCCCGGGGAGGTCCGCACCGACGATCAGCGGGCACAGCCGCCACCCGTCGGCCAGCACCCGCTGCAGGAACGGGACCTGCACCTCGAGGCTGTGCTCCGGGGCGTGGGCGTCATCAGCGGGCACCACGGTCTCGATGCGCGCCCGCAGGTCGTCGGCGAGGTCCGAGTCGAGCGGGACGTCACCGAGCGGCGTGCGCCACACGGTCGCCGTGCTCACGCCGATCCCGTCCACCGGGACGTAGTGGGCAGGGCCGAGCAGGACCACCCGGTCGATGAGCGCCGGATCGATCGAGGCGAAGGCGAAGCCGGCCGTGGGTCCGGAGTAGACGTGCCCGGCGTGTGGGACGACCACCGCCACGAGCCGGCCCTCCGCCGGCGCGGGCTGGCCGGGCCGGCCCGCACCGCCTCGCGCAGCCGAACCACCACCCCGCGCGGCCATCTCCTCGCGCGCGTCGGCCAGGTAGCGGTCCACGCCCTCGGCCAGGCGGTCGGCCCGGCCGGGGTAGAACCTCCCGGCCACCGCGGGCTCGCGGATCCCGCCGTGGTGCCCGACGGGCTGCCCCCAGAGCCTCATGACCCGGTCCCCCAGCCAGCGGCACGGCACCCGTGCGGCGACGGGCCGGGCCGCACATCGACGGCCCCGACCACCGGCCCGCAGCGCGGACGCATCAGCCCGACCCCACGACCTCGGCGATCCGCACCGGCAGCCGCCGGCGACCCCATGACCCCGCCGGGCCGTCGAACACCCCGGCGATCGGCGTGCCGCACCCGCGGCAGCGTCCGTCGTCGTAGAGCCGGTAGGCGCGGACGTCGTACCAGTCGCGCTCGATGACCGGCCGGTGGCATCCGGGGCACATGGTCTCGTCGCCAGCGCGGTCATGGACGTTGCCGGTGTAGGCGTAGCGCACGCCGTTGGCCATCGCGATGGCGCGGGCCCGGCTCAGCGTGGCGGGCGGCGTGGCCGGGACGTCGCGCATCTTCCAGTCCGGGTGGAACGCGCTGAAGTGCATCGGCACGTCGCGCCCGCAGTGCTCCACGACCCATCGGGTCATTGCGTCGAGCTCGTCCTCGGAGTCGTTGTGGCCGGGGATGACCAACGTGGTGAGCTCCAGCCACGTGGTGGTCTGCGTGGCCACGTACTCGATGGTGTCCAGGACGGCGGCCAGGTCCGCGCCGCAGACCCGGTGGTAGAACTCGGCGGTGAAGCCCTTGAGGTCGATGTTGACCGCGTCCATGTGGCGGTAGAACTCGACGCGCGGCTCGGGGTTGATGTACCCGGCGGTGACCGCGACCGTCCGTATCCCGCGTGCGCGGCAGGCCACCGCGGTGTCGATCGCGTACTCGGCGAAGATCACCGGGTCGTTGTAGGTGAACGCCACACTCGCACAGCCCAGGCGCTCGGCGGCCAGCGCGATGTCCTGCGGGCTGGCACTGTCGGCGAGGGTGTCGACGTCGCGTGACTTGGAGATGTCCCAGTTCTGGCAGAACCTGCAGGTCAGGTTGCAGCCGGCCGTCCCGAAGGAGAGCACCGACGAACCGGGCAGGAAGTGGTTCAGCGGCTTCTTCTCGATGGGATCCACGCAGTACCCGGACGACCGGCCGTAGGTGGTCGAGACGATCGCATCACCCTGGCGGGCGCGCACGAAGCACAGGCCCCGCTGCCCCTCGTGCAGCCGGCACTCCCGGGGGCACAGGTCGCACTGGACGCGTCCGTCGTCCAGCACGTGCCACCACCGCCCGGGCCAGATGACCGGGAGGTCGGTGCGCAGCGGGGCCCGCGTGCCCATGCCTCCAGCATGCTCCGCACGGCGGCCCCACGCCACCCCCGAGGGGCCCGGGCGGGATGGGCGCCCACCAGGAGGTGGGGACATGTCAGCTGTCATGTGTACGCTTGGTGTATGACACGCACAAACATCGAGATCGACGATGACCTCATCACGCGGGCGATGACCAAGTACGGCCTGACCACCAAGCGCTCCGCGGTCGAGCTCGCCCTGCAACGCCTTGTCGGACCGCCCCTGACCGGCGAGGCCCTCCTGGACTACGTCTTCGAGATCGAGGGCACCGGGTGGGACCTGCCCGAGGGGGCGTTGGACGACGCGATCGAGGCGTTCTGATGCTGCTGATCGACACGTCGGTCTGGATCGAGATCACCCGGGGCGATACCGGTGACCTGAAGCAGGCCCTGACATCCGCCGGCGAGCCCCTGGCCGTCACCGAACCCATCATCGGTGAGGTTCTTGCCGGTGCCCGTGATCCCGAGGCCGTTGAGGCGCGCCTGGCCAGCGTGAACCTCCGTGCCGTCGATCCGAACCGCGACTACCGCGACGCGGCGATGCTGTATCGCGCCTGCCGCCGGCGCGGGTCGACAATCCGATCGCTGACCGACTGCCTCATCGCTGCGGTCGCGCTGAGATACGGCGACGTCGTGGCCCATCGTGATGCCGATTTCGAGTGGATCGCCCAGGTGGCGCCGCTGCGGACGATCGACCTGCGGTGACGGGTGGCCGGGGAACCCAGAGCCGGGACTCGGCCCCGTCGCTGCCACGCACCTTCGGGGGTAGCCACCTCAGACGCGCTCGCGTCCGTCCCAGCTCCGGCCGGGCCGGCACGGCGCCCCCACGCCCCCCGAGGGGCCGGGCCGCTGCTGGCGCCCGCCCTACTCCTCCTCGAGGACCGCCACCACGTGGTGGGCATCCACCGAGTCGCCGACGGCGACGCGCACCTCGGCCACGACCCCGTCGTCATCGGCCTTGATCCGGTGCTCCATCTTCATGGCCTCGAGGATCACCAGGGTGTCGCCGGTGGCCACATGGTCGCCGGGCGCCACGAGGACGGCGGTGACGGTCCCGGGCACCGGCGTGACCAGGCCGTGGTCGTGGCCGTGGTCGGAGGCGTCCGGGTGGCGCGGGAGCACCTTCAGCGTCGTCGTGCGCCCCAGGCCGGTGACCAGCGCCCAGTCGCCCGCGCGCCGGACGGCGAACCAGCCACCGACGCCGTCGACCTCGACCATCACCGAGTCACCCTCGGCACGCGTCCGGTCGACCCGCAACGTGGCGGGCAGCGGGGGCGGGTCGACCTGGAACACGGCCTCGGCCACCTCCGGACCCTCGTCGAGGAGCGCCGCCCCGGCGGCCGCGCGCATGTCCGCGGGCCCGGGGGCCACGGCCGCCGCGCCCCCGGTCGAGACCGCGTCGCCGGCGAGACTGATGTCCACGCCACCGTCACGGTCGCGGGTGTAGTGCACCTCGACCGACAGGTCGGCGCCGAACTCCGAGTAGCCGAACCGGCGCACCTCAGGCACGGCCGGGATGTTGCGCCAGCCGGCCGGGGCCAGGGCTGCCCACGGCTGGCCCACGCGCTCCTGCTCGGCCAGGCCGAGCGCGGCAGCGGCGATGTGCAGCGCGAGCTCCCGGCGCTCGAGGACGGGCACCGCGACCTGCGGGTTCTCATCCAGGAAGGCGGTCGTCGTGTCCCCGGAGAGGAACTCCGGCGAGCGCAGGATCGCGGCCAGCGACTCGCGGTTGGTCGGCACACCGGCCACCCGCAAGCCCTCGAGGCTGGTCGCCAGCGTGGCCGCAGCGACCTCCCGGGTCGGCCCGTGGGCGATGACCTTGGCCAGCATCGGGTCGTAGAACGCGCTGACCTCCGACCCGGTCTCCACGCCGGACTCCAGCCGGATGCCCGGCGCCGGGTCGCACTCGAAGCACTCGATGCGGCCCATCCCCGGCAGGTAGCCCCGGGCCGGGTCCTCGGCGTACAGCCGCACCTCGATGGCGTGGCCGGAGCGGGTGACCTGCTCCTGGGCCAGCGGCAGCGGCTCACCGGCGGCGACCCGGACCTGCCACTCCACGAGGTCCAGGCCGGTGACCTCCTCGGTCACCGGGTGCTCGACCTGCAGGCGGGTGTTCATCTCGAGGAAGAAGAACTCCTGGTCCGCACCCTCGCCGGCGACCATGAACTCCACGGTCCCGGCCCCGACGTAGTCGATCGCCCTGGCCGCGGCAACGGCGGCGGCGTACATCCGCTCCAGCGTGGCGGGCGTCGCCCCGGGCGAGGGGGACTCCTCCACGACCTTCTGATGGCGGCGCTGGATCGAGCACTCGCGCTCGAAGGCGTGCACCACGTTGCCGTGGGTGTCGCCGAAGACCTGCACCTCGACGTGCCGGCCACGCTCCAGGTAGCGCTCGAGGAAGACCGTGGGATCACCGAACGCCGAGGCGGCCTCGTTGCGCGCGGCGGACACCGCCTCGAGCAGCTCGTCGGGCTCGCGGACCAGGCGCATGCCCTTGCCACCACCGCCCGCCGAGGCCTTCACCAGCAGGGGCAGGCCCACCCCGGCACCGGCGGCGGTGATGTCCGCGTCGCTGGCATCGGCCTCAAGCTCAGCGCCGGGGACCAGCGGCACCCCGGCCGCGGCGACCAGGCGCTTGGCCTCGACCTTGAGCGCCATGGCGTTCATGGACTCCGGGGTCGGGCCGATCCAGGCCAGGCCGGCATCGGCCACGGCCTGGGCGAAATCGGGGTTCTCCGACAGGAAGCCGTATCCGGGGTGGATGGCGTCGGCGCCCGACCGGCGCGCGGCGTCCAGGACCTTCTCGGCCACGAGGTAGGACTCCGCGGACGTCCGCCCGCCGATGGCGACAGCAAGGTCGGCGTCACGCACGAACGGCGCGCCGGCGTCCGGGTCGGAGTGGATCGCGACGGCCTGCAGGCCCATCCGGTGGGCGGTGCGGATCACGCGCCGGGCGATCTCGCCGCGGTTGGCGACCAGGATCCGCCGGATGGGCCGGCTCGTGGTGTGTTGGTGGTCGATTCCGACGCTCTGCTCGACCGGATCGACTACCAGCTCAGTGGGGGGCATGCTCTCGGGTGACATCTCGCGCCTCACATCCGGAAGACGCCGAAGTTCGACGTCCCCTTGACCTCGTTGGAGTGGATCGCCGACAGGGCGAAGCCCAGGACGGTCCGGGAGTCGCGCGGGTCGATGATCCCGTCGTCCCACACCCGGCCGGTCGCGAACAGGGCGGTGGACTCCCGTTCGACCTGGTTCTCCAGGCCCTCGCGCATCGGGGCGAACTGCTCGTCGCTCCACGGGATGCCGAGCTTCTCGGCCTTCTGCTTGGCCACGATCTCCATGACGCCGCCGAGCTGCTTGGGCCCCATCACCGCGATCCGGTGGTTCGGCCACGTGAACACGAACCGCGGGTTGAACGCCCGGCCGGCCATGCCGTAGTTCCCGGCACCGTAGGACGCCCCGACCATCAGCGTGATGTGCGGGACGGTGGAGTTGGAGACCGCGTTGATCAGCTTGGCGCCGTCCTTGATGATGCCGCGCTGCTCGTAGCGGGTGCCGACCATGAAGCCGGTGGTGTTCTGCAGGAAGATGATCGGGGTGTCGTGGCGGTTGCACAGCTGGATGAACTGCGCGGACTTCTGCGACTCCTCACTGAACAGGATGCCGTTGTTGGCGATGATCCCGACCGGGTAGCCGCCCAGCTCCGCCCAGCCCGTGACGAGCTGGGAGCCGTAGAGCGCCTTGAACTCCTCGAACCGGGAGCCGTCGACGATCCGGGCGATGATCTCGCGGGTGTCGAACGGCACCCGGACATCCGCGCTGGCGATGCCGAGCAGCTCCTCGGGGTCCAGCACCGGCGCGTCCGGCGCGGCGACCCGCGGAGCCGGGCCGAGCTTGCGCCAGTTGAGGTGACCGACGATGCCGCGCCCGATCCGCAGGGCGTCGAGCTCGTCCTCGGCGAGGTAGTCGGCCAGCCCGGAGACCCGGGCGTGCATCTCCGCCCCACCGAGGTCCTCGTCGACGGCGTCCTCGTTGATGGCCATCTTCACCAGGGGCGGGCCGGCGAGGAAGACCTTGGCCGACTTCTTCTGCATCACGATGTAGTCGCTCATGCCGGGCACGTACGCCCCACCGGCGGTCGAGGAGCCGAAGACGAGGGTGATCGTCGGGATGTTCGCCGCCGACATCTGGGTCAGCTTGCGGAAGCTCGCCCCGCCGGGAACGAAGACCTCGGCCTGGTTCGGCAGGTCCGCACCCCCGGACTCGGTGAGGTTGACCAGCGGCAGGCGATTGCGCTCGCGCGATGTCCATCGCGCGCAGGGCCTTGTGCATGGTCATCGGGCTCTGCGCTCCGCCCTTGACTGTCGGGTCGTTGGCGCTGACCAGGCACTCGACCCCGTTGACCCAGCCGATGCCGGTCACCAGGCCCACGCCCAGCTCGTCCGAGGAGCCCCAGCCCGCCAGTGGGGAGAGCTCGAGGAACGGGCTGTCCGCGTCGAGCAGGGTGGCGATCCGCTCGCGGGGCAGCAGCTTGCCGCGGTCACGGTGCCGGGCGACCGCCTTGGCGGCCTTGGCGGGGTTCGATGAGCCGCCCCCGGCGACCACCGTTGCATTGAGGGTCTCGATCTCGGCCAAGGACTCCAGCATCGCCTCACGGTTGGCCCGGAAGGCCTCGGAGCGGGGGTCCACCGACGTGCGCATCACCGGTTTCACGAACTTGACGTTAGCGTCAAGTTGACACCAGCGTCAAGTTCGCTGGGTCGCTCCCGACGGCCCGCAGCGCGGTGATCCCCCGACCCTCCGGGCGATCCCGACGATCCCGCCGCGGGACGTCGACGCGGCCCGCCGACACTACCCATCGGTAGAACTTGCGGGTAACTGGATCGAGCGGCCAAGGCGTGGCAATGCTTGCCTTACATGAACGTTCCCTCACATGGAAGACAGGTACATGTACACCGTTGACGAGTCCCCCGCACACGTCGTGGCAACCCCCGCCGCCGAGGCCCACCTGCGGACCCTGGCCGACGCCCGCGGCGACGTCACGGTCCTGCTGACCGAGCAGGGCGCAGCCATCCTCAAGGCCGGGCAGCAGCCCCCGGCCGGCACGATCCACCTGGGCCGGCTCGGTGAGGCCGGCGACATCACCTGCATCGCCGACGACTCGGTGACCCGGGACTGGTGGCGCACCCGCGCCCACCTCGACCTCTCCGACGGGTTCGAGATGACCTACGACCTGTCGAACCTCAACGAGCGCGAGCTGTTCGAGGTGCTGGCCTCGGGGCCGATGCCGCGCTACTGAGCGCTCGGGCCTATCGCGGGGCCGGGTTCGCGGCGCCGGCAGGTGTCGGCGGGGTCCCGGCATCGTGGGACTTGCGGATCACCACGACCCGATCGCCGGGCTGGAACACCCGCACGGCACCCTGGTCGAAGCGGATCACCTCGTCGCCGCGCACCACGGCGAGCACGAGGTCGCCGGCCGCCTGGACGTCGGATGGGGACAGGCCGAGCTCGGCCCGGCTGATCGGGCGCTCCACGACCTCCAGCCCACGACCGGTGTCCATGAGGTCCTCGATCATCTCCCCCACGTTGCCCGACAGCAGCGACAGGCCCATCAGGTTGCCCGCGGACTCCGCGTGCGTGATCACGCGGTCGGCTCCGCTCTGGCGCAGGAGCTCTGCCGCGGAGGCCTCCCGCGCGGCGGACACGATCGTGGCGGTCGGGGCCATGGCCCGCACGCGCAGTGTCACCATGATCGCGGTGTCGTCCTGATCCGCAGCCACGATCACCGGCTTGGCCTCCGGCACGCCCGCATCGCGGAGCACCTGCTCGCTGCGCGCATCGCCGACCACGCCGGTCACGCCCTGACGGGTCGCCTCCGCCACGGCGTAGCGGTCGGCGGCGATCACCACGATCGTGCGCGGGTCCAGGCCGTGGGCGAGCAGCGAGCGCAGGGCGGCCTGCCCCTTGACCCCGAAGCCGACGATGACAGTCTGGTCCTTCACGCGCTTCCTCCAGCGGTTGACCCGCGAACGCTCCCGGGCAGCCTGCGTGAGCACCTCGACGGTCGTGCTGACCAGCACGATCAGGAAGATGAACCGCAGGGGGGTGATCACGAGGATGTTGGTCAGGCGGGCCTCGTCAGAGACCGGGGTGATGTCCCCGTAGCCGGTCGTGGACAGACTGACCGTGGCGTAGTAGAAGGCATCAAGGACCGAGATCGAGCCATCCGCCGAGTCCCTGTACCCATCTCGTTCGACCCACACCAGCATGGCCGTGAACAACAGGCAACTGAGCGCGATCAGTATCCGCACACCCAACGAGCGCCGGGCACTGAGCCTGCGGCGCGGGAAGACGACCCGGGACTCGCCGGTGGTCTCATCCTCGAAGAGGTTACCCAGCTCGGCCACGAGGGAAATGTACGCCGTCACCGCAGTCAAGCGGCGCCCGGAGGTGCGCCCGGCCACCGACGACCTGCGCGCAGCCGGGCCAGCGACCGGGTCTGCGTCCGCCCGGGTCGGGACCCGGCGCACTGTGGACTACAGCGGTGCAGCCCCCTCGCGCCCGTGCTGGGCGGCGATCCGCCGCGCGATGTAGGGCGAGAACCAGCCGTTGTTGCGCATCTGGAAGTCCCGGTCCCGCCAGTCGTCGCCGGTCACCCGCCCCCGGCAGCGCGGCGCCTGGCACACGCAGTCGAACTCGTCGTACGGGCTGGCGTCACAGGTGCCGTAGTCGAAGGTCAGCTCCTCCCCGGCGGCAAGGTCGTACTTGGCGACCAGCACGGTCTCGCCGAGCAGCCCGCACGTGGGGTCGCACGAGTGGTTGACCAGGTCCCCGTCCTCCACCTCGGGGGCGGCCAGCAGGTACAGGTCGTCGGCGATCTGGATGGAGCGCGACACCCGAGCCTCGTCGAAGTCGGTGAGCTGGCTGCCCGTGACCACATACCCGCCGAAGGCTGCCACGACCTCCCCGGCAGGGATCGCCTGGAGCGCGAAGGAACCGTGGCCGTGCTCCCCCACGTCGCGGACAACGGCCTTGGGCGTCAGCCAGCTGTGCAGCATCCAACCTCCTGGGGCGCGGGTCGCGACGTGCGGGGGCGACAATGGTTCCATGTCAGAGCAGCCAGAGGAAACCAACGGCGAGAACGCGAACGTCGGCCAGATCGTCATCGTCGGTCCCGACGGCCAGCCGATCGCGACAGCGGAGGAGTCGAACGAACCCTCGGTCGCCGACCTCATCGAGCAGCCGGCCAAGGTCATGCGCGTGGGCAGCATGATCAAGCAGCTGCTGGAGGAGGTCCGCTCCGCACCCCTGGACGAGGCCTCACGGGCCCGCTTGCGCGACATCCACCAGCGCTCGATCACCGAGCTGGAGTCCGGCCTGGCCCCGGAGCTCGTCGAGGAGCTCGACCGCCTGTCCCTGCCGTTCAGCGCCGACAGCGTCCCCACCGACGCCGAGCTGCGGATCGCCCAGGCCCAGCTCGTCGGCTGGCTGGAGGGCCTGTTCCACGGGATCCAGACCGCCCTGTTCGCCCAGCAGATGGCCGCGCGCGCCCAGTTCGAGCAGATGCGCCGCGCGGCGATCACGGCCGAGCCCGAGGAGCGACCGGCCACCAGTCCCGACGGGCACCGCCGCGGCGGGACGGGCGGCCCCTACCTGTAGCGGGCGCACCCACAAACGCTGCCCCCACGCGTCCCAGGTGCGGCGGGCACCGCCGCTCACCGCCAAGCTCCCGAGCGGGCATGGGCGGGCCGCCGAACCTCGCGCCCGCTGACGTCGAACCCGACCCGTAGGCCACCGCGCGGGGAGGCCCAGCGGGGAGCCTCGCGCCCTCTCGCGTCGATCCGCGTGCCTCAGCGGGCCTGGGTCCAACCGAAGCAGGCGCGAGGTGGGCGTCCACCCTCGGAGCAGGACCCTCTAACGACGGAAACGGGCGCACGGCCGCCGGGCCTGAGCATCGGCGGGGGCCGGCGTTGACGGCAACCCCGACGGGCACCGCCGCGGCGGAACGGGCGGGCCCTACCTGTAGGGGGCGCGTAGGCTGTGCGCTCGTGATCGACCTGCGACTGCTGCGAGATGACCCCGACCTGTTCCGCGACTCCCAGAGGGCCCGCGGCGAGGATCCCGGGCTGGTCGACGAGCTGCTCGCCGCCGATGAGGCCCGGCGCACCGCCGGCACCACCTTCGACGCCCTGCGCAACGAGCAGAAGGGCCTGGGCAAGGAGGTCGCGAAGGCCTCCCCCGAGGACAAGCCGGCGCTGTTGGCCCGGGCCAAGGACCTCGCCGACCAGGTGAAGGCCGCCGACGCCCAGCGCGCACAGGCCACCGAGCGGGCCGACGAGCTCGTCCTGGCGATCTCCAACCTGGTGCACCCGCAGTCCCCACGCGGCGGCGAGGAGGACTTCACCGTCCTCGAACAGCGCGGGACCATCCGCGACTTCGCGGGCGAGGGCATCACGGTGCGCGACCACCTCGAGATCGGCGAGGCCCTCGGTGCCATCGACGTGGAGCGCGGCGCGAAGGTGTCGGGGTCGCGGTTCTACTACCTGACCGGCGTGGGGGCCCTGCTCGAGCTCGCCCTGATCAACCTCGCGATGGCCCAGGCGACCGCCAACGGGCTCACCCCGATCATCCCGCCGGCGCTGGTCAAGCCCGCGGCGATGGAGGGCACCGGCTTCCTCGGCCAGGCCGCGGAGAACGTCTACCGGCTCGAGGCCGACGACATGTACCTCGTCGGCACGGCGGAGGTTCCCCTGGCGGCCTACCACTCCGACGAGATCCTGCCCAGCGCCACCCTGCCGCGCCGGTTCGCCGGCTACTCCCCGTGCTTCCGGCGCGAGGCCGGGACCTACGGCAAGGACACCCGGGGCATCTTCCGCGTCCACTGGTTCGACAAGGTGGAGATGTTCACCTTCGCCGCACCCGAGGACGCCGAGGCCGAGCACGCCCAGCTGCTGGAGTTCGAGAAGCAGTTCCTCGACAGCCTCGAGCTGCCCTACCGGGTGATCGACGTCGCCACCGGCGACCTCGGGTCGAGTGCGACCCGCAAGTTCGACTGCGAGGCGTGGATCCCCTCGCAGGGTCGCTACCGGGAGCTGACCTCGACGTCGAACTGCACCACGTTCCAGGCGCGCCGGCTGCGCGTCCGGGAGCGGACCGCCGACGGCACCGTCCGCCCCCTGGCCACCCTCAACGGGACCCTGGTGGCGATCCCCCGCACGATCATCGCGATCCTCGAGAACCACCAGCAGGCCGATGGATCGGTGCGGGTCCCGGCCGCGCTGCGGCCGTTCCTCGGTGGTCGCGAGAGCCTCCAGCCGCTGGCCTGAGTCCGCCGGCCCCAGCCGGGACCGCGGGCACGACGGGTGGGGTCGTGGAAGGATCGGTCCATGGCAGACAGCGCCCGGGCGACGACGCGGCCGAGTCCCGAGGACCTGCCTGCCGCTGAGGTCCTGCCCGACGACATCGGGGTGCGCCCGGGCGGCTACGTCGAGGTCGATCTCGACGCCCCCATCCCCGTCCCCGACGACGTCGCCATGGTGGGCTCGGACCTCGACGGGACGCTGCTGGACCCGAGCCTGGCCGTCGGTCCGCGCAGTCTCGCGGCGATCCCCCACCTGGCCGACGCGGGGGTCGAGTTCGTCTACGTGACCGGCCGCCCGCCGCGGTGGCTGCGGCCCATCATCGCGCAGACCGGGCACGCGGGGATGGCCGTCTGCGCCAACGGCGCACTGGTCGTGGACCTCGCCGAGGAACGCCTCGTGCGCCGGACCGCCATCGAGCACGAGCTGGCCGCCACCGTCGCCCTGCGGCTGCGCGAGCTCGTCCCGGGGATCACGTTCGCCCTGGAGCGGCTCATCGAGGGAGCCGACGAGGCCCACAACCTCGACCACCTCACCGTCGTCGGCTTCGAGCCGTCGTACGACCCCCCGTGGGCCCGGATGCCGGGCGTGGAGAGCGGGGACATCCTGGACCTGATCGGCCGGGGCGAGCCGGTGAAGATCCTGGCAGCACCCCCCGCGGGCACGGGGCACGACTCCGACTCGCTGCTGGCCCTGGCCGAGGCGGAGTACGCCGATGTCCTGCACATCACCCACTCGGGGACGAAGGACGTCCTGATCGAGATCATGTCCGGCGAGATCGACAAGGGGGTGGGCTTCCTCGAGGTCGCCGAGCTGCGCGGGATCGGGGCGCACCGCACGGTCGCCGTCGGGGACATGCCCAACGACGTCGCGCTCATCCGCGCCGCCGGCACCGGGTACGCGGTGGCCAACGCCCATCCCTCTGCCAGGGCGGCCGCCGATCACCTCATCCCGAGCAACTCCGCGGACGGTGTGGGCCGGCTGCTGGAGGCGATCCTGGAGGCGCACCGATGACCGTCCAGCCCGCACCCGCGCGTCGCCGGGGGTTCGCCCGGCTCGGACCTGCCGGCCCCCCTCTGCTGCTCCTGGCGATCATGTGGGTGCTGGAGACGATCGACGTGGTGCTGCGCGGATGGCTCGACAACGGCGGCATCCAGCCGCGGGAGTCCGAGGGGTTGCTCGGGATCCTGTTCGCCCCCCTGCTGCACGGGGGGTACGACCACCTGATCTCCAACACGATCCCCCTGCTCGTCCTGGGCACCCTCGTCGCCGCGGGCGGGGGGCGCGCGGTCTTCTGGAAGGTCACGGCCGTCGTGGTCGTGCTCGGTGGCCTGGGCACGTGGCTCATCTCCCCGTCCGACACGGTGACCATCGGCGCGAGCGGACTCGTCTTCGGCTACCTGGGGTACCTGCTGGTCGCGGGCATCCGGACCCGGCACTGGCGCGACCTGCTGATCGGCGTGGCCGTCCTGCTCGTCTACGGCTCGCTGCTGCTCGGGGCCGTGCCCTGGGCGGTGGCGGGCAACGTCTCCTGGCAGGCGCACCTGACCGGAGCACTCGCCGGGGGCCTGGCGGCGTGGTGGCTGGCACCGCGGCCCGCGCCCCGCATCCGCTCCTGACCCAGCGACCGTCGTCCGGTCAGTCCAGCGACTCCCGGAACGGATGCGCGGGGTAGGTGCCCAGGATGCTGACCTCGTGGGAGAAGAACTCCAGCTCCTCGAGGGCGAAGGCCAGCCCGCGGTCGGCGGGGTGGCCGTCCACGTCGGCGTAGAACTGCGTGGCCGAGAAGTGCCCGTCGAGCATGTAGCTCTCGAGCTTGGTCATGTTGACCCCGTTGGTGGCGAACCCGCCCAACGCCTTGAACAGCGCCGCCGGCACGTTGCGCACGCGGAACACCAGGGTCGTGATCAGCGGACCGTCGGCCGGATCGGTGTCCTCCGGCTCGCGGGCGAGGACGAGGAACCGCGTGGTGTTGTGGTCGGCGTCCTCGATGTTCTCGGCCAGGATCTCCAGGCCGTAGGTCCGGGCCGCCAGGGCGGAGGCGATCGCGGCACGCGACGGGTCGGCCACCTCGGCGACCTCCCGTGCCGAGCCGGCCGTGTCCGCCGCCACGATCGGCGTCAGGCCGAGCCGACGGATCGCGTTGCGGCACTGCCCGAGGGCCATCACATGGCTCTCGACGGTCCGCAGGTCCTCGATCCGGGCGCCGGGGACGCCGAGCAGCTGGTGGCGGATCGGCAGGAAGTGCTCGCCGACGATCGCCAGGCCCGCGACGGGCAGCAGGTGGTAGATGTCCGACACCCGCCCGGCCAGCGAGTTCTCGATCGGGATCATCGCCAGGGGTGCGCTGCCGTCGGCGACGGCGGCGAAGACGTCCTCGAACGTGGCGCACGGCAGCGGCGTCGCACTCGGGTACACCTCGTTGATGGCGATGTGCGAGTTCGCCCCCATCTCGCCCTGGAACGCCACGACGGTCACTGTCGACTCCCCACTGCTGCATCGATCGCCTGCTGCTCCTCGGCGGTCAGGCTACCGTCGGGCGAGCCGGCCGAGATCGTGCGGACGTACGTGCGCACGTCGGCCTTGCCGGCCAGGGTGGTCAGGACCAGCCCCGAGCTGGTGTCGTCGAGCAGGGCCACGCTGTAGGACAGCCGGCCGCCGACGTCGGCGAAGGCGTCATAGCGGACCAGGGCGACGTGGCGCAGGGCGGTCGGATCGCCCCTGTCGTCCACGCGGGCCGCGACGTCCTCGAGCTGGCTGCGCAGGGCGTCGACGTCCTGGCGGACGGCCGCGGACTGGGCGGCGAGGTCCTCGACGTGCGCGCTGAGTCCATCCACCTGGTCACGCATCGCTGCCAGGCTTCCGGCCAGCACCTCACGGGCGGCACCGTCCGGGTCCCGCCCGGGCGCGACAACGGGGCCACTGTCCGGGTCGGCCCCGGAGAGGTCGTCCCGACCTTCGTCGGCCGCCGCCGACCCGGCTGGTGCCGCGCTGCGGGAGGGCCGCCGCACCCACCGACGGTTCGCGATGGTGGCCAGCACGATCGCGGCGACCGCCAGCACAAGGGCGATCAACGCCAGGGCGGTGCTCACGGCCGGGGACATGGACCCACAGGGTAGTCGCCGCGCGCCGGGGGGAGAAAAGGGTTCGGACGTCACCGACGGGGGATGCAGTGACGTCCGAACTGGTTGAATCATATGCCACCGCCGCGGACACGAGCAACTGCCCAGCGCAGGTATTGCGTGAGTCGGATCACAACGACGTGATCCTTCCGTCACGTCCGCCACTGATCCGCAAGATCACAGGCGATGCCGCCGTTCCACGCACGACCAGCCGGAGCCATCCCCGGCGCACCCAGGCAGCCGGGACGCCTGGCCGGCTGCCCCGCGCGGGGCCGCGCGCGCACGCCCGACGTCCGTGGGCCGGCGCGTGCGCACCGACCCGGCTAGGTCCCCTGGCGGACCGCCGCCAGCACGTCGCCCGGGCGGTTGGTGATGATCGCGGTCACGCCCAGGTCACGGCAGAGCGCGACATCCTCGGGCTCATCGACCGTCCAGACGTAGAGCTGCCCGCCGAGGCGGCGGACCCGCTCCGCGTAGCTCGGGTGGGCGCGGAGGATGGCGATGTCCGGGCCGGCGATCGTGGCACCGAAGGGCAGGTCACCGGCGCGCATCCGCAGCGGCACCCGGTCCATGAGGAACACGCGCGGCACACCGGGGGCGAGCGTCCGGAACCGGCGGACCGCCTGGGCGGAGAAGGACATCACCCGCACGGGGTGTGGGCCCTGGCGCGCCGGATTGGCCAGCCCGAACCTGCGCAGCTGCGCCACGACGGCCTGCTCGACCCACCCCGCATAGCGGGTCGGGTGCTTGGTCTCGATCGCCAGCAGGACCGGGCGGGGACTGCTCGTGACGAGGTCCAGCAGCGTGGGCAGCGTCAGGATCCCGCCCGATGGGTCGGCCAGGACGTCCTCACCGGGCCAGGACTCCAGTCGCCGGTCGGCGACCCGGCGCTCCCGCAGCGGCCGTCGCGCGGGGCGTGGGCCGCCCTGCTCCGCCCAGGACCCGAAGTCGTGGCGCCGCAGGTCGGCAAGGGTCTTGGTGGAGACCACACCCCACCCGTCGCTGGTGCGATCGATCCGGCGGTCGTGCACGCAGACGAGGTGCCCGTCGGCGGTCAGGCGGACGTCGCACTCCAGCCCGTCGGCACCCTGCTCGATGGCCAGCTCGTAGGCGGCCAACGTGTGCTCGGCCCGCAGCGCACTGGCGCCCCGGTGCGCGATCACCAGGGGATGGCCGGACACGGGACCAGCATGCCCGCTGGCCCCACCCTCCCGCGCGCTGTGCACGTCCTCGTCACCCCCGTGTCCCGATCGTGGGGTCGGGGCGCCGGCCGGGAGTCGGGGGCCCGTCCTCACGTGGGCTCCGGGCCGATGAGCACGCCGGGGTTGAGCAACCCGCGGGGGTCGACCGTCGCCTTGATCGCCCGCATCCACGCCACCTGCTCCGGGGAACGGGCAAGGTGCAGCTGATCTGCCTTCAGCCGGCCGATGCCGTGCTCGGCGCTGATGCTGCCACCCAGCTCGACGATCGCCCCGAGGACGCGATCGGCCAGCGCCTCATCGGCGTCGACCAGCTGCACGTGCAGGTTGCCGTCGAGGGCGTGGCCGAAGATGCCCGCCCACGGGCGACCGCCGGGCTCCGCGGGCGCGGACGACGTGGACGACGCAGCACGGCTCCCGCCGCCTGCCCCCGCGCCTGCCGGGGCCGCGCCCTCCGGGGCACCCGCACCCGCCGAGGCAGCACCCGCCGACGCCACCACCGCATGGATCGCCGCGACGGCGGCGTCGAGGTCCGCGAGGCGGACGCTCACGTCGAGCTTGTGCACCTCCGGCAGGGTCGCGTAGACCTCGGTCTGCCGCTCACGCAACGCCCACAGCGCCCGCTGCTGCGCAGCGTCCGTGGCGACGGCGACCACTCGATCGGCGACCGGCGCCAGGCCCTCGGCTGTCGCGCCGTCGGCCACCTCGAGGAGAACGGCCCACGCGGTGCCCGCGGGCAGCGGGTCGGCGATCCCCAGCACCGCCGCCGCCCGCGCGATGCCCGCGGAATCCACGACCTCGGCGGCCAGGAGCATGCCCCGCGGGACCTCGCGTGCGCACCGGACCGCCTCGGCGAGGTCGGCGACCGCCAGGAGCGCCACCGAGGAAGGCCCCGGTTGGGGGTGCAGGGCGACCTCCACCGCGGTGATGACCCCGAGGGTGCCCTCGCTCCCGGCGAGCAGCGCGGACAGGTCGTAGCCGCAGTTGTCCTTGCGTGGACGACCGACCGTGCTCACGATCCGTCCGTCGGCGAGCACGGCCTCCAGCCCGCGCACCTGCTCGCGCATCATGCCGAAGGCACACACGCCCACGCCGCCGGCGTTCGTGGCGACCATCCCGCCGACGGTGGCCGAGTCACGGGCCGCCAGGTCGACACCGAGGTGCAGCCCCGCCCGGCGGGCGTGGCCGGCGAGTCGGGCGGCCGTGACCCCGGCTCCGGCAACGACCGTCCGCTCGGCCACGTCAACCGGATCGAGCCGGTCCAGCCCGGTCGTCAGGAGCAGCAGGCAGGGGCGGTCGGGCACGGATCCGCCGACCAGCCCGGTGTTGCCGCCCTGGACCTGCACGGCGACGCCGGCCGCCTGGGCCGCGCGCAGCACCAGCGCCACCTGCTCGGTGGTGCCCGGTCGCACCGCCGCCAACGCGCGGCCGCGCCATCTCCCGGTCCAGTCGACCTCGTGCCCGGCCAGCACCGCCTGGTCCGTGATGACCGGTATCCCCGCGCCATCCAGGGACGTGCGAAGGCCCGCCGGCAGGTCGTGGCCGCCGAGACCCACCCCGGTCTGCTGGCGGGGTGTCCCAGGTGGATCATCGGCCGAAGCACGTGCGGTCGTCACGGGGACATCCTGCCCAGCCCGGGTGCCGCCCGCCCGATCGGCAGGTGGACCTGCAGGCGCCGCCCGGGTGAACTCCCGCCGAACGTCGCCGGGGCCGGTCGGCGCCACCGCGCGTCGGCTGCGGCGTGGTGTCAGGATGACTGTCATGCACGGCGGGACTCGTCGTGCTGTCGAACGAGGAGGAGCCCTTCAATGCCCATCGCGTCACGTGAGGTCTACGAGGAGATGCTGAACAAGGCCAAGGCAGGCGCGTACGCCTACCCGGCCGTGAACTGCACCTCGTCGCAGACGATCATCGCCACCATGCGCGGCTTCGCCGAAGCAGAGTCCGACGGCATCGTGCAGTTCTCGACCGGCGGTGCGGAGTTCGCGTCCGGCCAGTACGCCAAGAACATGGTTGCCGGCGCCGTGGCCCTCGCCGAGTTCGCGCACTCGATCGCCGACCAGTACCCGGTGAACATCGCCCTGCACACCGACCACTGCCCCGAGGACAACCTGGACAAGTACATGCGTCCGCTGCTGGTCCTGGGTGCCGAGCGCGTGAGCGCGGGCAAGAAGCCGCTGTTCAACTCGCACATGTGGGACGGCTCGGCGATCGAGCTCGGCCGCAACATCGACATCGCCGACGAGCTGCTCGACATGTCGATCGCCGCCAACACGATCATGGAGATCGAGATCGGCGCTGTCGGCGGCGAGGAGGACGGCGTCGAGGCAAGCCACGACGCCCACCTGTTCTCCACCCCCGAGGACGTCGAGGCCATGATCACCAAGCTGGGCCTCACCGAGCGCGCCCGCTACCTGGTCGCGGCGACCTTCGGCAACGTGCACGGGGTGTACAAGCCGGGCAACGTTGTCCTCACCCCGTCGATCCTGCGCACGCTGCAGGACAAGGTCATCGAGATGCGCGGCCTCGAGGCCGGCTCCAAGCCGCTGGACCTGGTGTTCCACGGCGGTTCCGGTTCGTTGCTCAGCGAGATCCACGAGTCGCTGGACTACGGCGTGGTCAAGATGAACATCGACACCGACACCCAGTACGCGTTCACCCGTCCGATCGTGGACCACATGTTCAAGAACTACGACGGCGTGCTCAAGGTCGAGGGCGAGGTCGGCAACAAGAAGGTCTACGACCCGCGCTCGTACGGCAAGTCGGCCGAGGCCGGCATGGCCGCACGTGTCGTGAAGGCCTGCGAGGACCTGCGCTCGACCGGCACCAAGCTGTAGGGCGAACGACACAACACCCCGCACGCAAATGCGGCGCTCCCCACCCCGGGGGGCGCCGCTTGCGGTTGTGTCATGGATCCGGCAGTTCAAGTGCGGTGTCATCGATCCGGCAATCAAAGTGCTGGATCGATGACACAGCCGCGGCGCGGGGCGGGCGGCGGGGGGAGCCGGGGCCCCCTGCGGCGCTAGTGTGGTCTGGCACCACCGCCGCGGGGGTGCAGGTTGCGTGTGCCCGCACTGGGCGCGCCCGAGGGTGGAGGCACCGATGCCGGCGATCGTGATCGTGGGGGCCCAGTGGGGCGACGAGGGCAAGGGCAAGGCGACCGACCTGCTCGGCGGGCGCGCCGACTACGTCGTGCGCTACCAGGGCGGCAACAACGCCGGGCACACCGTGGTGATCGGCGATGCGAAGTTCGCCCTGCACCTGCTGCCCAGCGGGATCCTGTCGCCCACCTGCGTGCCGGTGATCGGCAACGGGGTCGTGATCGACCTGGAGGTCCTGTTCCGTGAGATGGACGGCCTGATCGCCCGCGGCGTGGACCCCTCGCGGCTGGTCATCAGCGCCAACGCACACATCATCACGCCGTACAACGTCACCCTCGACAAGGTCACCGAGCGGTTCCTGGGCAAGGCCAAGATCGGGACCACCGGCCGGGGGATCGGCCCCACCTACGGGGACAAGATGGCCCGGGTCGGCATCCGCATCCAGGACCTCATGGACCCCTCGATCCTGCACCGCAAGGTCGAGGGCGCCCTGGTCAACAAGAACCAGGCCCTGGTGAAGGTCTTCAACCGCCGGGCGGTCGAGGTCGACCAGACCGTGGAGCAGCTGCTGTCCTACGCCGACCGGCTGCGCCCGCACATCGTCGACACCGCCCTGCTGCTCAACGACGCCCTGGACCGCGGCGAGACGGTCGTCCTCGAGGGTGGACAGGGCACCCTGCTCGACGTCGACCACGGCACCTACCCCTACGTCACCTCGTCGAACCCCACGGCGGGGGGCGCCTGCACCGGCTCGGGCATCGGGCCGACCCGGATCGACCGCGTCCTGGGGATCCTCAAGGCCTACACCACCCGCGTGGGCGAGGGCCCGTTCCCGACCGAGCTGTTCGACGACGACGGCGAGAAGCTGCGAACGATCGGCGGGGAGGTCGGCGTCACGACGGGCCGCAACCGTCGCTGCGGGTGGTTCGACGCGCCGATCGCGCGCTACGCCACACGGGTGAACGGCATGACCGACTACTTCCTGACCAAGCTCGACGTGCTGAGCACCTTCGACGAGATCCCGGTGTGCGTCGGCTACGACGTGGACGGCACGCGCGTCGATGAGATCCCCACCACCCAGACCGAGTTCCACCACGCGACGCCCATCTACGAGGTCCTGCCGGGCTGGGGATCCGACATCTCCGAGGTGCGCGACTTCGCCGGCCTGCCGGCCAACTGCCGCACGTACGTGCGCTTCCTGGAGGAGCAGGCGGGCTGCCGGGTATCGGCCATCGGGGTGGGACCTGACCGCGATGCGACGCTGGTGCTCAACGACCTGCTCACCTGAGCCGATAACGGGGGCATGCGCCCGTTCCGCCTTGCCTCCCATGCCCTGATCGCCGCGACGGTCGTCGCCGCGGCGGCCACCCCTGCCCTCGCCCAGGCAGCGCCCCGGGCGGCGGTGACCCCCGCCGGGGTCGCAGCGCCGAGCGTCGTGCGGGCTGAGGGCCCGCAGGTCGCCTTGTCCAGCGGCGCGGCGTTCGCGCCAGGTGCCCGCGTCGCCCGGTTCAAGACGGTCAACAGCTGCACCCGTGACTACTACATGATCCGCTCCTGGATGGAGAACTTCGAGGCCGCCGGAGGCGGCACGCTCACACTCGCCCCCGGCACCTACCGCATCCCCAGCACCATCTATGTCCCCTCGAACACCACGATCCAGCTGTCCGCGGGCACGACGCTGGTCAAGACCAACCGCACCTGCACGAAGAAGTTCAAGGCCGCATCCTCGATGTTCATGCTGGTGCCCCCGTCGCTGGGCAAGCGGCGCGGGGCTGTGGGTGGGTACGGCGGCGCCTCGAACATCGCCATCGTGGGCGCCGGCGGCGGTCAGTCGGTGATCGACCTCGCCGGCATCCGCAACTCGTTGGGCATCATCGCCGGGCACAACCAGAACGTCCGGATCGAGGGCATCCGCTTCACGAACATGAACAACAACCACTTCATCGAGATGGATGCCAACGCCAACTCGGTGATCCGCAACAATGAGTTCCTCGGCGCCACGGGCAACACCCGGATGTCGGCCGAGGCTGTCAACCTCGACACCCCCGACGCCCTGACCGACGGCTTCGGCTCGATCTGGAGCAACCTCGACGCCACGCCCAACGTCGACATCCTCGTGCAGGGCAACGTCTTCGCGAACCTGGTCCGCGGCCTGGGTACCCACAACTTCTCCGGCGGGCGCTACCACACCCGGATCGCGGTCGTGGGCAACACGTTCACCGGCATGCGCAACGACGCCGTCCGGGTGATGAACTGGCGGGACTCGGCGCTCATCAGCAACACCTTCGACGGCGTCTGGTGCCCGAGCAAGGGCAATGACTGCCGCGGGATCCTGGCCAGTGGCGCGGAGAACCTGACGGTGAAGGGCAACGTGTTCGCGAACATGGCCCGCGCGATGCAGTTCATGCCCTGGGCCAACGACGGGAAGGCCGCGGCGTACGGCGTGACCTACAACGCGCTCACCGAGACCAACCTCCTGGATCTGCGGGACAACATCGCCGGTCCGGGCCTCGAGCGCCCGGAGGCGATCATCAACCCCGAGTTCCGGGTCTTCTGGCCAGCCGGCCTCGTGCGGTTCTCGGGCCACTGACCCCGCAACCGGCCGGGGGTCGTCCCCTCGCCCGGGGCGGGCCCGGGGCGAGCCCGGACGAACGCAGGTAGCGTGACCGCCATGACGCACCTGTTCTCACCGCTGGACCTGCGCGGGACCCACCTGCGCAACCGGATCATGGTCTCGCCGATGTGCCAGTACTCCGTCGAGGACGAGGACGGGGTCCCCACGCCGTGGCACCTGGTCCACCTCGGCGGACTGGCCCGGGGTGGGGCGGCGCTGGTGATGGCCGAGGCCACGTCCGTGGTGCCCGAGGGCCGGATCAGCCCACAGGACACGGGGCTGTGGTCCGACGAGCAGGCGCGCGCCTGGGCGCCGATCGTGTCGTTCGTCCAGGGTCAGGGCGCGGTGGCCGCGATCCAGCTGGCGCACGCGGGCAACAAGGCGTCGACCTTCCGGCCGTGGAGCGGGCGGGGCAGCGTCCCACACGCAGAGGGCGGCTGGGCGACGGTGGGACCGAGCGCCACCGGGCTACCCGGGGTACGCCACACCCCGCGCGCTGGCGACCGAGGAGCTGCCCGGCGTGGTGGCGGCGTTCGAGGCGGCCGCACGTCGGGCGCTGGAGGCGGGCTTCGACGTCGTGGAGGTGCACGCCGCCCACGGCTACCTCCTGCACCAGTTCCTCTCACCGCTGTCCAATGACCGGACCGACGGGTACGGCGGGGACCTGGCGGCCCGCGCCCGACTGCTGCTCGAGGTCGTCACCGCCGTCCGCGCGGCCTGGCCGCAGGATCGCGCGCTGCTGGTGCGGATCAGCGCGACGGACTGGGCCACCGGCGGGCACACCCTGGAGGACAGCGTGGTGGTGGCCGGATGGCTGCGCGAGCTCGGCGTGGACCTGATCGATGTCTCCAGCGGCGGGGTCAGCCCGCACCAGGACATCAGCCCCGGCCCCGGGTACCAGGTCCACCTGTCCGAGCGGATCCGGCAGGGCGCCGGCATCCCCACCGCCGCCGTCGGCATGATCACCGAACCTGCCCAGGCCGAGGCGATCCTGGCGCAGGGAGCCGCGGACATGGTCGCCCTGGCCCGGGTCCTGCTGCGCGACCCGCAGTGGCCGCTGCGCGCCGCGCACGAGCTCGGCGCCGACGCCCCGTGGCCGCCGCAGCTCCTGCGCGGTCGATTCCAGTGACGCGGCGCCCGGACCTCAGCTGCTGGTAGTCGATCCGGTCGATCCGAACGACGGAAACGACTACCAGCTCGGGGCGGCGGACCCGGTGGCCGCCCGACCCAGCAGGCCGGGACCTGTGTCCGGGCCCGGGCCGGGACCTACGTCCTGACCTGTCCCCGGGGGCCGCACCCACCTGCGGACCCCTGCCACCGACGGGGTAGGTTCGGCAGCGACCGCTTCGGCGAGAGGAAGAGTCGTGCGCATCGGTGTGCCCAAGGAGTCCAAGCCCGGTGAACGCCGGGTGGCTGCCACCCCCAAGACCGTCGAGCAGATCATCAAGCTCGGGTATGACGTGTCCATCGAGTCCGGCGCGGGCGCCGGGGCCTCGTTCGACGACGCGTCCTACCGCGCGGCCGGGGCCGAGATCGGCAGCGCCGACGAGGTGTGGTCCGCCGACCTCGTCCTGAAGATCAACGCCCCCTCGCCCGAGGAGGTTCAGCGCCTGAACGGCGGCCAGACCCTGGTCAGCCTGCTCTCCCCAGCCCTGGATCCCGACCTCGTCAGCGCCCTGTCCGCGCGCGGGGTCACCGCGCTGGCCATGGACGCCGTCCCGCGCATCTCGCGCGCCCAGTCCCTGGACGTGCTCAGCTCCATGGCCAACATCGGCGGCTACCGCGCGGTGATCGAGGCGGCCAACGAGTTCGGCTCGTTCTTCACCGGCCAGGTCACGGCCGCCGGCAAGGTCCCGCCCGCCAAGGTCCTGGTCGTCGGCGCCGGCGTGGCCGGGCTTGCCGCGATCGGCACCGCGAGCAGCCTGGGCGCGATCGTACGGGCGTTCGACGCCCGGTCGGAGGTGGGCGAGCAGGTCGAGTCGATGGGCGCGGAGTTCCTGCGCATCGAGGTGGAGGACACCGGTCCCAGCGCCACCGGCTACGCCAAGGAGATGGGCGAGGACTTCAACCGCAAGGCCGCGGAGCTGTACGCCGAGCAGGCCAAGGACGTCGACATCGTCATCACCACCGCGCTCATCCCCGGCAGGCCGGCCCCGCGCCTGCTCACCGAGGAGATGGTCGCCTCGATGAAGCCCGGCAGCGTGGTCGTCGACATGGCAGCCGCCAACGGCGGCAACGTCGCCGGCAGCCGCCCCGATGAGCGCGTGGTCACCGACAACGGAGTGGTGATCCTCGGCTACACCGACCTCCCCGGGCGCCTGCCGACCCAGGCCTCGCAGCTGTTCGGCACCAACCTGGTGAACCTGCTCAAGCTGATGACCCCCGAGAAGGACGGCCAGGCCGTGCTCGACCTCGAGGACGTCGTCCAGCGCGGCATGACCGTCGTGAAGCAGGGCGAGGTGCTCTGGCCCCCGCCCGCGGTCCAGGTCTCGGCGGCGCCCACGGCAGCCGTGGCCATACCCCCCGAACCCGCACCACCCAAGAAGAAGATGGCCGACAGCACGAAGCTCGGCCTGCTGGGAGCCGGCGCGGCGCTGTTCCTGCTGATGTCGGCCGTCACACCGGCTCCGTTCCTCGGACACATGATGGTGTTCATGCTCTCGGTCGTCATCGGCTTCTACGTGATCGGCAACGTGCACCACGCGCTGCACACCCCGCTGATGTCGGTGACCAACGCGATCAGCGGCATCATCCTGGTCGGCGCCCTGCTGCAGATCGGCAAGGGCGACGTGTGGGTCTCGGTCCTGGCCTTCATCGGGATCCTGGTGGCCAGCATCAACGTCTTCGGTGGCTTCACCGTCACCGGCAGGATGCTCCAGATGTTCAAGCGTGAGGACTCGGTCCGATGACAATCTCACTGAGCCTCGTCCAGGGCGCCTACATCGTCGCCGGGCTGCTGTTCATCATGGCGCTGGCCGGGCTGTCCAAGCACGAGACCGCGCCCGCCGGCAACCGCTACGGCATCATCGGCATGACCGTCGCCCTGGTCATCACGATCCTGGCCGCAGTCCTCGGGGTCGAGACCGCCAGCGGCGCGGTGGAGACCGAGGGGACCGGCATCACCGGTTTCGCGCTCATCCTGGCGGCCATGGCGATCGGTGGGGCGATCGGGATCTGGCGGGCCAAGCGCGTCGAGATGACCGGCATGCCCGAGCTCATCGCGATGCTGCACAGCTTCGTGGGCCTGGCCGCCGTACTGGTCGGCTGGAACTCCTCCTACGAGACCGACGTCCTCTACCCCGCGATCCACGACGTCGAGGTGTTCGTCGGCGTGTTCATCGGCGCCGTGACCTTCACCGGCTCGATCGTCGCGTACCTGAAGCTCTCGGCGAAGATCAAGTCCGCGCCCCTGATGCTCCCCGCGCACAACGCGATCAACCTGGGCATCATCGTCGCGTTCTTCGTGATGACCGTCGCCTACACGATGGTCCCGGAGGACGACCTCGTCCTGCGCCAGTCGCTGCTGGGCCTGATGACCCTGCTCGCCCTGTTCCTCGGCTGGCACCTCGTGGCCTCCATCGGCGGTGGCGACATGCCCGTCGTGGTGTCCATGCTCAACAGCTACTCAGGTTGGGCGGCGGCCGCGGCCGGCTTCCTGCTCAACAACGACCTGCTGATCATCACCGGCGCCCTGGTCGGGTCGTCCGGTGCCTACCTGTCCTACATCATGTGCCGGGCGATGAACCGGTCGTTCATCTCGGTCATCGCCGGCGGGTTCGGCGTCGAGGCCGGCACCGTCGCCTCCGACGTCGACTACGGCGAGCACCGGGAGATCACCGCCGAGGGTGCCGCGGACCTGCTCACCGAGGCGCACTCGGTCATGATCACCCCCGGCTACGGCATGGCCGTCGCACAGGCGCAGTACCCGGTGGCCGAGCTGACCCGCAAGCTGCGCGAGCGCGGCATCGACGTCCGCTTCGGCATCCACCCCGTGGCCGGGCGCCTGCCCGGACACATGAACGTCCTGCTGGCCGAGGCCAAGGTTCCCTACGACATCGTCCTGGAGATGGACGAGGTCAACCCGGACATGCCCGAGACGGATGTGGTCCTGGTCATCGGCGCCAACGACACCGTGAACCCCGCAGCCATGGACGACCCCGGCAGCCCGATCGCCGGGATGCCGGTCCTGACGGTGTGGCAGGCAAAGGACGTGATCGTGTTCAAGCGGTCCATGGCCACCGGGTACGCGGGCGTGCAGAACCCGCTGTTCTTCAAGGACAACACCCAGATGCTCTTCGGCGACGCGAAGGACCGCGTCGAGGACATCATCAAGGCGCTGTAGGCGGTCAGTCCGGGGGTCGCACGCCAGCGGCCCGGCGAGCGACCCCCGCGATGTGGCAGGGCCCCGGACCATCACCAGGTCCTGCCACATCGAGCAGTGCGTGGTTGCCGGGTGCGCGGACGGCCGCAGGCTCCCGACGGAGTGGCCAGGACCCCCCGGTCGGGTACTAAAGTCGTGGATCACGCGCCACGCCCCCAAGGAGAACGAATGTCCGAGTCCGCGATGCCCACGGATCCCGCAGCCGGCACCCGTGCCTACGAGCTCGACCGGGCGCACGTCTTCCACTCCTGGTCGGCGCAGGCGGCCCTGACCCCGATGACGTTCGCCGGGGGGTTGGGCTCCTGGGTATGGGACTACGAGGGCAACCGGTACCTGGACTTCTCCAGCCAGCTGGTCAACACCAACATCGGCCACCAGCACCCGAAGGTCATCGCCGCGATCCAGGAGCAGGCCGGGACCCTGGCCACGATCGCCCCCCAGCACGCCAACGCCGCCCGCAGTGAGGCCGCCCGGCTGATCTGCGAGCTCGCCCCGGACAGCCTGAACAAGGTCTTCTTCACCAACGGTGGGGCCGACGCGAACGAGAACGCGATCAGGATGGCCCGCCTGCACACCGGCCGGCGCAAGGTCCTGAGCTTCTACCGGTCCTACCACGGCAACACCGGCTCGGCCATCGTCGCCACCGGCGACCCGCGGCGGTGGCCCAACGAGTACGCCGACGACCAGGTGCACTTCTTCGGCCCGTACCCGTACCGATCGCACTTCTGGGCCACCAGCCCCGAGCAGGAGTCCCAGCGCGCCCTGCAGCACCTCGACGACGTCATCCGGTTCGAGGGGCCCGGCACGATCGCCGCGATCCTGATCGAGACCGTGGTCGGCACGGCCGGCGTCCTGATCCCGCCGCCGGGCTACCTCGAGGGGGTCCGCGCACTGTGCGACGAGCACGGGATCCTGCTCATCCTCGACGAGGTCATGGCCGGCTTCGGCCGGACCGGCAGGTGGTTCGCCTTCGACCACTTCGATGTCCGCCCGGACCTGGTCACCTTCGCCAAGGGCTCGAACTCCGGCTACGTGCCGGTCGGCGGTGTGATCATCTCCGACGACATCGCCGCGACGTTCGACACCCGCGTGTTCCCCGGAGGGCTGACCTACTCCGGGCATCCGCTGGCCGCCGCCTCGATCGTGGCGTCGATCACCGCGATGCGCGAGGAGGGCATCGTGGAGAACGCCGCCCGGATCGGCGCCGACGTGCTCGGCCCCGGCCTCGCGGAGCTCGCCGCCACGCACCCGGTGATCGGCGAGGTGCGTGGCCTGGGCGTGTTCTGGGCCCTGGACCTCGTGAGCAACCGCGAGACGCGGGCGATGCTGGCGCCCTACGGCGGGACGTCCGAGGCGATGACGGTCCTGGGCGCCGAGGCGAAGAAGCGTGGGCTGCTGCCGTTCATGAACTTCAACCGCCTGCACGTCGTCCCCCCCTGCACGGTCACCGACGAGGAGGCGCGCACCGGCCTGGCCATCCTCGATGAGGTGCTCACCGAGGTCGACCGCTACTACGAGGGCTGAAGGCCCCACCGCGGGTGGGCCCGCCGCAGCACGGCAGCCCGACCGAACCACCAGATCAGCGCAGGACTCAGCGTGCTGCAGCGTGCGGCCTGGATGGGGCCGGCGATGCAGCCGGGGGCCAGGGCACGCGTCCGGCGGTACGACCGCGCTGCGGCCGGGGATGGGCGCGGGACTCGGCGTGCTGCCGGCGCCGGGTCCCGATTGAGCGCGCGGCCGGGGGCGGCAGCGGGGTAGGAAGGCAGCGGCGCTGGACACGACCCCGACCGCGTGCGGCGGTCGCTCGCCAGCCCCTACCCTGAGCCCCATGCCCTCCGACGACCTCGATGCCGCCACCGTTGAACAGCAGGAGCGTGCGGCTGACCGCGCCCAGGCTGTCGCCCTGTTCAACCATGCCTGGAGCCTGCTGGACCTGCCCGAGCGGACGGTGGCCGAGGACTTCGACCTGATCCACTGCACGCACGCCTCCCGCTGGCACTGGGGGCGCGCGGGCGGTCCACAGGAGTGGGCCATCGGCGAGTGGCAGTGCTCGCGCGTGTATGCGGTCCTGGGCCGCCCCGAGCCCGCCCTGGGGCATGCCCAGCGGTGCGTGGACCTCTGCGCGGAGTACCAGCTCGACGGCTACATCGTGGCCTCAGCCCATGAGGCCCTCGCGCGGGCATACACTGGTCAACGGCGACCTCAACGCCGCACGGATCGAGCGCGACATCGCCGCCGACCTGGCCGCCGCCCTCGACGACGTGGAGGACCGGGCCGTGGTCGAGGGCGACCTCGCCACGCTGCTCGCCCTGTGAGCGCAGCACGGGCCCGGCGCCGCTCGCGGGCGCTCCGCGGGACTGCCGCGGCCGGCGGCGCTCTCCTGCTCAGCGCGTGCGGGCGGCTGGACGAGCTGACCTACCAGCCGCGAGACCACACCCGAGCAGTGGTGCGACCAGCGCCCCTGCGTCCAGGTGGGGGACACGATCGTCAACGAACCCCTCGGAACGTTTCTTGTGTTCCTGCTCGCCGGGCTGTGGGTCGCCTCGGGGATCTACTTCCTGCGCACGCGCCGCGGCCAGCGCTCGCGCCAGTGGCTGGGCATCGCCCTGATCCTCGGTGGGATCGGAGCGGCGCTGGCCGGGGTCAGCTACCAGACATTCAGCTACGAGCTCAAGTGCGCCGGGCTCGACCTCTGTCGCCTCACGAACGGCTGGGAGGTGGCGTACAGCCTCACCCAGGCGTGCAGCTCCAGCGCCGTGCTGATCGCGGTGGCCCACGCCTGCACAACCGGACGCCTGCGCCGCGGCCTGATCATCTTCGCGATCGCCAACGCCGCGGTGTACCTCGTCATCACGGTCATCGGCGTGCTGGCGCCCAGCGCGGTCCTGCTGTCGTTCGCGGTCCTGATGCTGTTCGCCCTGCCCGGCATCCTGATCGTGATCGTCGTGGCGGGCCGCCGATATCACGCCACACGCGACCCGATGGACCGCTCCCTGGTGATCGCCGCGGTGCTCCTCGTGCTCGTCCAGGTCGCCTACTTCGCCTACTACGCCGCAGGGATCACGGCCGTCCTCTGGGACGACGGTTCCGGCTTCTACTTCTCCGAGAACGACGTCCTGCACGTCGGGATGATCCTGTGGCTCTGGTACCTGGTGGCCGTCGTGGGGCGCCACCTGCGGGATGCCTCGGCGGAGGCCCCCTGACCGCCGACGGGTAACCTGCGGGGCGTGGACATCCTCGTGATCGGCTCCGGCGGACGTGAGCACGCCCTGGCCCTGTCGCTGGCCGCCGACCCCTCGGTCGCTGCCCTGCACATCGCTCCCGGGAACGCGGGCACCGCCGAGGTCGGCACCAACCACCCGGTGATCGCGACCGACCCCAGCGACGTCGTCCGCCTGGCCCGCGAGCTGGGTGTGGACCTGGTCGTGATCGGCCCGGAGGCCCCGTTGGTCGCCGGCGTCGCCGACGCCCTGCGCGCGGCCGGCTTCGCGGTGTTCGGCCCGTCCGGTGCTGCCGCCCAGATCGAGGGCTCGAAGGCCTTCGCCAAGCAGGTGATGGCCGAGGCCGGGGTGCCGACCGCCATGGCCCACGTGTGCACGACCGTCGAGGAGGTCGCCCGGGCGCTGGACCAGTTCGGTTCGCCGCACGTCGTCAAGGACGACGGCCTGGCTGGCGGGAAGGGCGTGGTGGTCACTCGACGATCGGCAGGCAGCCCTCGACCACGCAGTCGCGTGCCTGGCCCGCCCGGGCGGTGCCGTGGTGGTCGAGGAGTACCTCGACGGCCCGGAGGTCTCGCTGTTCGCGATCACCGACGGCTCCACCGCCGTACCCCTGGTGCCGGCCCAGGACTTCAAGCGGGTCGGCGAGGGGGACGCCGGACCCAACACCGGCGGGATGGGCGCCTACGCACCCCTCCCCTGGGCTCCCGCCGGGCTGGTCGAGGAGATCATGGAGCGGGTCGTCGGTCCGACCATCGATCTCATGGCACACCGCGGAACGCCGTTCAGCGGCCTGCTGTACGCGGGACTGGCCCTGACCTCACGCGGGTTGCGGGTGGTGGAGTTCAACGCCCGGTTCGGCGACCCGGAGACCCAGGTCGTCCTCGCCCTGCTCCGGACACCGCTGGCCGGGCTGCTCAACGCTGCCGCCCACGGGACCCTCGACGAGGTCGGCGAACTGCAGTGGCATCCCGGCGCAGCCGTCACGGTCGTTCTGGCCGCGCCGGGCTACCCCGAGGCGCCCACGAACGGGAGGCGTCCTCACCGGCGTGCCCGCCGGCGCGGACGCCGAGTCGGGGTGGGATGCCGCCTGGGTCGTGCACTCGGGGACGGAACGCCGGGGCACCGATCTCGTGGCCACGGGGGGCCGCGTCCTGTGCGCCACCGCCCGCGCGGCCGACCTCGCCGGGGCGCGGGAGCGTTCCTACGAGCTCCTCGACGGGATCGCCCTCGAGGGCAGCCACTACCGCCGCGACATCGCACTCGCCGCCGCAGCGGGCCGGACCCCCACACCCTGACCTCCGCCACCCTGACCTCCGCGATGGGGGCGGCGCACCGGAACACACCCGATTTCGACCTCTCCCAGCTACCCGCGAGGTCATGGCGGGTGGTCCGCGTACGGAATCGACCTCAACGGCCGGCCAACCGGGCCTCGTCGGATCGATTTCGTACGCGTTCGCCCACCACCCCGCCGCCGGTGATGGGTGAGGGGTCGAAATCGACTGCGAACCCGGCGGCCTACCCGTCGTCGCTGTGGAACGCGGCTGCGACAATGGCGCAGTGACGATCATCCCCAACGTCCTGGCCCACCGCTACGCCTCGTCGCAGATGGTGGAGCTGTGGTCACCGGAGCACAAGGTGCGCCTCGAGCGCGACCTGTGGATCGCGGTGCTGCGGGCCCAGGCCGACCTCGGGATCGGGGTCCCGGACGGGACGATCGAGGCGTACGAGGCGGTGCGCGACCAGGTCGACCTATCGTCCATCGCCGCGCGGGAGAGGGTCACGCGCCACGACGTGAAGGCCCGCATCGAGGAGTTCACCGACCTCGCCGGCACCGAGCACATCCACAAGGGGATGACCAGCCGGGACCTGACCGAGAACGTCGAGCAGATGCAGGTGCGCCTGTCGCTGCTGCTCGTGCGCGACCGGGTCGTGGCCACCCTGGCCCGCCTCGGTGCGCTGGCGGCCCAGTACGCCGACCAGCCGTTGACCGGCCGCAGCCACAACGTGGCGGCACAGACCACGACGCTGGGCAAGCGGTTCGCGAGTGCCGCCGAGGAGTTGATCGCCGCCTACGCGCGCCTCGAGGACCTGATCGAGCGCTACCCCCTGCGCGGGATCAAGGGCCCGGTCGGCACCGCCCAGGACATGCTCGACCTCCTCGACGGCGACGCGAGCCGGCTCGCCGATCTCGAGCAGCGGGTGGCCGCGCACCTCGGGTTCACCGAGGTGCTGGACTCGGTCGGCCAGGTCTACCCGCGCTCCCTGGACCACGACGTGCTCTCGGCGCTGGTGCAGGTCGCTGCCGGACCGTCGAGCCTGGCCACCACGATCCGGCTGATGGCCGGCAACGAGTTGGTGACCGAGGGGTTCAAGGAGGGCCAGGTCGGCTCGTCAGCGATGCCGCACAAGATGAACTCGCGCTCCTGCGAGCGGGTGAACGGCCTGACCGTGGTCCTGCGCGGCTACGCCGCGATGGGCGCGGAGCTGGCTGGGGCGCAGTGGAACGAGGGCGATGTGTTCTGCTCGGTGGTCCGCCGGGTGGCGCTGCCCGACGCCTTCTTCGCCATCGACGGGCTGTTCGAGACGTTCCTGACCGTGCTTGACGAGTTCGGGGCGTTCCCCGCCGTGATCGAGGCTGAGCTGCGCCGCTACCTGCCGTTCCTGGCGACCACCAAGGTCCTGATGGCCGCGGTGCGGGCCGGGGTCGGCCGCGAGACTGCCCACGAGGTCATCAAGACCCACGCTGTGGCGGTGGCCCTGGACATGCGCCGCGGGCAGGCGGTCAACGACCTGTTCGACCGCCTCGCCGCCGATGGTCGTCTGGGCCTGGACCGGGCAGCCCTGGAGGATCTGATCGCCGAGCCCATCGAGTTCACCGGCGCCGCCCGCGACCAGGTCGCCCGCGTGGTCGACCGGATCGAGGTCATCGCCGCCCGCCATCCTGATGCGGCGGCCTACTCGCCGGGGGCGATCCTGTGAGCGGGCCCACCACGGCCGCTGGGGAGGACGATGCTGTGAGCCGCCGGCCCCCGGCTGGGCCCGCTGGACAGGCGACTGGGTCCCCCGGCCACCAGCGCCCGGAAGGGACAGCGCCGCACGACGGTGCAGCCATCCTTGCCAACATCCCGCCGCCGCCGGAGGTCCCCGGGTTCGTCCCCGTCTACTCGGGAAAGGTCCGTGACCTCTACAGGGCCCCCGACGGTGCGCTGCTGTTCGTCGCCTCGGACCGCATCTCGGCCTACGACTGGGTCCTGCCCACGACCATCCCCGACAAGGGCGCGATCCTCACGCAGCTGAGCCTCTGGTGGTTCGAGCAGGTGGCCGACATCGTGGGCAACCACGTGCTGCCCGGTCAGGTCCCCGCCGAGGTGGCCGGGCGCGCCATGCTGTGCCGGCCCCTGGCGATGTTCCCCGTGGAGTGCGTCGCCCGCGGGTACCTGACGGGCTCGGGCCTTGTGGAGTACCGGCAGTCGGGGCAGGTGTGCGGTGTGGCGCTGCCCACCGGACTCGTCGACGGGTCGCGGCTTCCCGAGCCGATCTTCACCCCGGCAACCAAGGCCGAGCTCGGGTCACATGACGAGAACGTGGACTTCGACGCCGTGGTCGCCGAGGTCGGGGCCCACGACGCCCAGGAGCTGCGCCGGCTCACGCTGGTGGTCTATGCCCGCGCCGAGGAGGTCGCCCGGGAGCGTGGGCTGATCCTGGCCGACACGAAGTTCGAGTTCGGCCGCCCGGCCGACGCCCCGGGGGACCCGATCCTGCTTGCCGATGAGGTACTGACCCCGGACTCCTCACGCTTCTGGCCTGCCGACGGGTGGCAGCCCGGGCGCCCCGGCGGTCAGCCGTCTTTCGACAAGCAGTACGTCCGCGACTGGCTGACCTCGCCGGCCTCCGGGTGGGACCGGACCGGTGGACAGCCGCCACCCCCCCTGCCCGAGGACGTCGTCGAGCGCACCCGAGCCCTCTACGTGCAGGCCTACGAACGGCTCACCGGCCGGCGCTGGACCTGACCCGCACCACGTCGGACGAGGGACAGCGCCGTCCCGCCCGCCCGCCCGCCGTCCCGCCTGCCCGCCCGCCTGCCCGCCTGCCTGCCTGCCTGCCTGCCACATGATCCATTGAGGTTCGGTGGCCTAGAAGGTCTGCAACGTGCATGGATCATCGGCGGGGGGTGCGCTCGGCGGACACGACGCGAGCTCGCGCTGGCGGGGGGTGCGCTCGGCGGACACGACAGGAGCCCGCGCCCATGGGGCGGCGCCTCGCCGGCACACGACGGGAGCCCGCCCCGAGCGAACGGCCTCCCCACGGGGCGGCCTCACGTCGGACCGTGAACGGGGCGCCCGGGGCAACCGGGGCCGGACATGCGGATGCGCTGCCGGAGATCCTCCGACAGCGCATCCACCTGGTGCATCGTCCGACCGGTTCGCGGACCTCCTACAACCCGAGCTCGGCGAGCTTGGGCAGGGCCGCGCGTGCCGCCGCCTTCGCGGCCGGGGCATCAACGGCCTCTGTGGCTGCCGCCGCGGCTGCCTTGCACTGGTCGAGCGTGTGGGCGGCCAGGGCCGCGCGCACGCCCGGCAGGGCGCCGGCCGACATCGACAGCGTGTTCACGCCCAGCCCGACCAGCACGCAGCCCAGCGCAGGATCCGAGGCCGCCTCGCCGCAGACGCCCGTCGGGATGCCATTGGCCTGCCCGCCCACGACCGTCGCCGCGACGAGGTCGAGGATCGCCGGCTGCCACGCGTCCTGCAGCCGGGCAACCGCCCCGATCTGGCGATCGGCCGCGAACGTGTACTGCGTCAGGTCGTTGCTGCCGATGGAGAAGAACTCCGCCACCTGGCCCAGGTGCTTGGAGCGCAGTGCGGCCGCGGGGATCTCGACCATCGTGCCGATCTTGGCGTGCAGGCCGGCCTTCTTGCAGGCCTCGCGGAACCACGTGGCCTCGTAGACGTCGGCGACCATCGGGGCCATCACCCAGAGCTCGGTGTCCAGGCCCTCAGCGGCCCTGGCCAGCGCGTGCAGCTGGGTGTGCATGATCTCCGGGGCCTGCATGCAGATGCGCAGCCCACGCACGCCCATCGACGGGTTGGGCTCCTCACCGAACGGCAGGAACGGCAGCGGCTTGTCCGCGCCCGCGTCCAGCGTGCGCACGACGACCTTCTTGCCCGCGAAACCCTCGAGCACCGCCCGGTACAGGCCGTACTGCTCGTCCTCGCTGGGTGCGTCCGTGCGGTCGAGGAACAGCAGCTCGCTGCGGAACAGCCCCACGCCCTCGGCGCCGTTGGCCAGGGCTCCGGCCACGTCCTCCTGCCCGCCGATGTTGGCCAGCAACGGGACGGCATGGCCATCGGCGGTCGCACCGGGGGCGTTGCCCACGGCGGCCAGGGCCGCACGGCGCTTCTCGTCGCGACCGGCGAGCTCGGCGACCATCTCCACGGGCGGGTCGATGACGACCTTGCCCGCGGACCCGTCCACCATCACGTACGTGCCCGGGGCGAGCTCACGCACCCCCGGGCAGCCCACCACGGCGGGGATGCCCAGGTTGCGCGCCAGGATCGAGGTGTGCGAGGTCGGACCACCCTCCTGGGTGGCGAACGCCAGCACCATCGACTTGTCGATGAGCGCGGTGTCGGCCGGGGCCAGGTCCATCGCGACCAGGATGCTGGGCTCCTTGAGCTCGGGGATGCCGGGGGCCGGCACGTCCAGGAGCAGGGCCACCGTCCGGTTGCGGATGTCGTCGAGGTCGGTCACGCGCGCGGCGAAGTACTCCCCGAGCGTGAGCAGGACCTCACGGGTCGCGCCGAACGCGTCGTAGGCCGCCCGTGCGGCGTTCGAACCGCCGTCGGTGCGCTGCTTGATCCCCACGGCGAGGTCGGGGTCACGGGCCATCATGGCCTGGGCCTCGAGCACGTGCTGCGCCTCGCCGCCGGCACGCTGCCCGCGGTCCTCGAGGTCGGCCGCGACGTCCTCGAGCGCCTTGGCGGCGGCGGCGTACTCCTCCTCGGGGGTCCCCGTCCCCGGGCCCTGCGTGGGCTCGGGGACGGAGTCCACCACACGTACGACCGGTCCGGCACCCACGCCGGGGCTGACCCCGACGCCGGTCAGGGTCGTCAGGTCAGGCATGGCCGCCCTCAGGGGTCTCCAGGATCTCCTTGAGACCGGCCAGCAGCTCGTCGGCGCCCTCGCCCTCGGCGGTGACGACCATCTCCTCGCCGGCCTTGGCGCCCAGGCCCATCACGCCCAGGATGCTCTTGGCGTTGACGCCGGGCTCACCCGGGCGTCCGATGGTCACGTCGCAGGTCGACTTGGCAGCCGCGCCGACGAACAGTGCCGCAGGACGGGCGTGCAGCCCGACTCCGGGGGGCAGGACAACAGTGATTTCAGCCACGATCAAACACCTCTCAGTTTCATTTCGGTCTCGGGAGCCCTCGTGGGGCGGGTGGTCGGTGACGCTCTGCGTGCCGGGATCAGGCGATCTCGAAGACGGCTTGGCCGGCCTCGACCTGGGTGCCGTCCGGGACGAGCTGGGTGATCTGGCCCGCTTCGGCCTGGATCGCGATGAGCGGCGTGATCACCGGAAGACCACCGGCCTCGATGACGGAGGGATCCCACTCGATGACCGGCTCGCCGGCCACGACGGTGTCGCCCTTGGCCTTGAGCAGGGTGAAGCCCTCACCGTTGAGCTGGACGGTCTCCAGGCCCAGGTGGACCAGGATCGAGTAGCCGTCGGACTCGATGCCCATGGCGTGCGGGAACAGGCTGGCGATGGTGCCGGAGACCGGGGCCACGGCCACGACGCGGCTGCGCGGGGGGTCGATCGCCAGGCCGGGGCCGAGCATCGCCTCGGCGAACATGGGATCGGGAACCTCGGTCAGGTTCGCGACCCGGCCGGGCATGGGGGACAGGACTTGCAGTGCCACGGTGATTCTCCCTTATTCGATGATGTCGTTGATATCCATGGCAAGGCCGTCGGCCTCACCACCCACGATGACCTGGAGGACTGGGCCCGCGGTCAGGACGCCGAACGCCCCAGCGGTCTTCAGCGCCTGCTCGTCGACGAGGGACGGGTCATTGACCACAGTGCGCAGTCGGGTGGCGCAGGCCTCGATCTCCTCGATGTTGTCCGCCCCTCCCAGGGCCTCGATGATGTCCTCAGCCTTGCCCATTCATCCTCCGCTTCGTGAGTGGGGCGTCCGCGCCCCGTTGTGGGGCCAGTCTGCCCCCTCGGCCAGCCCGATGTCCTGACAACGGGAGGCAGCGGACTCACCTCCCGGACGTGGCCAGCAGCTCGTCGATCGCCCCGTGCACCTCCACCCCCGCGCACTGCCCGACGCCCTCGAAACGGGTCCGACCGGAGGCATCGGCGAGTCGGACCTCCAAGGTGCCGTCGAGGGTCTCGGCCACCCGCTGGTGCATCTCGGTGCGCACCGGGGAGTGCAGCAGGCCGGTGGTCCGCCCACCGAGGCGCGCAACGAGGTCCAGCCGGTCGCCACTGGGGGACCGCAGCGACCAGTGCACCCCGTCGTCGTCGACGGCCAGGTCGACGGTGCGGGCCCGGGTGTAGCTGGTGAACCGGTGCAGGCCGGCATCCGGGCCCTCGGGCAGGTGCAGGGCCACGAGGTCACCGCGGAAGGCCGAGCTGCGCCATGGGATCAGCGCGGTCGAGGCCACCAGGCTGACACCCGGGGAGTCGAAGTGGTTGGACTGCATCCACACGTAGGCCTTCGGGAAGGCCGTCCCCCAGTCCTTCTCCAGGTAGCCCCGCCCGCCGGACAGGTCCACGCGACCGGACCCGGTGTCGACCCAGCCGGCCAGGGCGTGGTCCAGGCTGACGACCCCGTGGTAGCACTCCATGGTGGGCACCCACGCGTACCAGCCCATGGCCCCCGGCTCGCGCACCGTCACCGGCCAGGCGGCACCGGGGCCGAAGCGGACCTCGGCCGACAGCCCCGGCAGGTCCACGACGATCCCGTCGGCACTGAACCGGTTTGCCCCGACGCGCACGTCGAAGCGCCGGGAGTCGGCGCGGAAGTCCGTCAGGGGGAAGCGGTGGTAGGCCGTGGAACCGGTGATGCCGTCGAGCACCTGCACGAATGCCTCGGCGATCGAGCCGTCCTCGGACAGGAACATCCCCGGGATGACGGCCAGTCGGGTGGAGCGGTCCGCGTTGACGAGCTTGACGTACCACCCCTCGAAGTAGGACCGCCCCCGGCCGCGGCCGCGCGTGTGGTCGCGCAGGGCACCGGCGCCGTGGAATCCAGCCGGGCTCAGGATCGATGCGGGGCTCTGCATGGGCCCACCCCACCAGCAGTTGGTCCCGGGCACAACCGCAGGCGCGCAGGCAGGCGGCCTCGGCGCCTGCGCGAGGGTCGGCCCGGCGCGAGGGTCGGCCCGGCGCGGGGGTCGGCCCGGCGCGGGGGTCTGCCCGGTGTGGCGCGGGGGTGGACGTGCGGCGGTACGTCGATGCCAGACTTCGTCCCGTGAGGTCCTCCACCGCCGACGAGCGCGCGATGCGCCTGGCCCTCGCGGTGGCCCAACGGGCGCTGCCCGGCGGGGACGTCCCCATCGGCGCGGTGGTGCTCGACGCGCGGGGAGAGGTGATCGGGGAGGGGTTCAACCGCCGGGAGCTGGACTCCGATCCCACCGCGCACGCCGAGGTCCTCGCCCTGCGCGCAGCGGCCGGCGAGGTGGGCCGGTGGCGGCTGGAGGGCGCCACCCTCGTGGTCACCCTCGAGCCGTGCACCATGTGCGCCGGGGCCCTGGTGCTCGCCCGGGTGGACCGCGTCGTGTTCGGGGCGTTCGACCCGAAGGCCGGTGCGGTGGGCTCCCTCTGGGACGTGGTGCGTGACCCGCGGCTCAACCACCGCCCCGAGGTGGTCGCCGGGGTGCTGGCCGAGGACTGCGGTCGGGTGCTCCGGGAGTTCTTCGCGGCCCATCGGGGCTGACGCACCACACCGGACCACCGCGGCCGGTGCCGCCGGACGGGTCCGGCGACAATAGGGTTGCCGCCATGCGGACCATCCTCGCCGACCACCCACTGGTCGCCCACAAGCTGACGACGCTGCGCGACGAGCGCACCGACTCCCCCACCTTCCGGCGACTCGTCGACGAGCTGGTGACCCTGCTGGCCTACGAGGCGACCCGGGACATCTCGGTGGCCGAGGTGGCGATCACCACGCCCGTCGGCCCGGCCACAGGCCACCGGATGGCCCAGCCCCGCCCGGTGGTGATCCCCATCCTGCGCGCGGGACTCGGGATGCTCGAGGGGATGACCCGGTTGCTGCCCACGGCCGAGATCGGCTTCCTCGGGATGATCCGCGACGAGGTGACCCTCGAGGCCTCCACGTACGCCGACCGGCTCCCGATGGACCTGTCCGGGCGGCAGGTGTTCCTGCTCGACCCGATGCTGGCCACCGGCGGGACGTTGATCATGGCGATCGACCTGGTGCTCTCCCGGGGCGCCCGGGATGTGACGGCGATCTGCATCCTGGCCGCGCCGGAGGGCATCGAGGCCGTCGACGTCGCCGTGGCCGACCGGATCCCGACCGTCACCCTGGTCACGGCCGCGATCGACGAGCGGCTCAACGACCACGGGTACATCGTCCCCGGCCTCGGCGACGCCGGGGACCGCCTCTACGGCGTGGTCTGACCGTTCCGACGCCGCCTGCCCGCGCCGCCCGCGCCCGGGTCCGAGGCGACCGGCCCTGGCGCGCGGCACCGGCACCCCGGGGGAGCGTCTCAGTCGACGGCGTCCGACTCGTCGGTGACCAGCTCACCGACCTGGCCGTAGACCCACGGCTCGTTGTCGGGGTCGTGGCCCACCGGGACCCCGACCACGATGGGGACGTCGAACTCCAGCAGGCGCTGCTCCATGAAGCTCTCGGCGTGCTGGTCGCGCTCACCGACGGCGGCACTGAACGAGCCGAGGGCGAAGGCCTGGACGCCCATCAGGCCCCCGGAGAGCTGCAGCTGGGTGATCATCCGGTCCAGGCGGTAGACCGGCTCCCCGACGTCCTCGAGGACCATGATCGCGTCGTGCGAGCGCAGGGCGTGGGGCGTGCCGGCAAGCGCGGCGAGCATCGCGAGGTTCCCGCCCACGAACGGTCCGCGGACCGAACGGCGCGGCCCGGCCACGTGATCGACCCGGGCGCTGAACCCGGCGCCGTCCTGGAGCATCGCACGTACCCGCTCGAGGACCGTGGGCGCGACGAGGTCACCCAGGGCGGTGATGACCGGTGCGTGGATCCCCATCAGCCCGTGGGCGACCGGATGGGCGAGGTCATCGGTCAGGCTGTGCTCCCGGTAGAGCGCGGCGAGGAAGGCCGTGGCGTCCGAGAAGCCGAGCAGCGGTCGGTTCGGGACGGCAGCGGGGTCCCGGGTGAGCCGGATCAGGTCCTCGAGCAGGTGCATCGAGCCGAAGCCACCCCGGGCGAACCAGATGGCCTCCACCTCCGGATCGGTCATCGCCCAACGCAGGTCCTCGAGGCGCTGGGTGGCCGTTCCGGCCGTGTGCCCGGCCACGGCCAGGACGTGCTTGCCGACCTGGGGGCGGTAGCCCCACTCGTGGAGCACGTCGAGCCCCCGCCCGAGGCGTGCGGGGGCGACCGGGCCGGACGGGGCGATGATGGCGATCCGGGCGCCCGGGGCCAGAAGGGCTCCGGGCAGGTCCGGCTGGCTCAGCAACATCGCAGCTGACCCTCCCCTCGGTCGCCTCGGGTGCTCTGGCTCGACATCCCACGGTACGCCCACCGGACCGCGGATCGGCGATGGCGTGGCCCTTCGCCCACATCCGGCCGGAGATGGAGAAGGGGCAACCGGATCGGCTGCCCCTTCTCGCGCGGCGGAGGATACGGGATTTGAACCCGTGAGGGTGTTACCCCAACACGATTTCCAATCGTGCGCACTAGGCCACTATGCGAATCCTCCGCCGGAGATTCTACGGTGCGCCGTGGGGTTCCTCCGAATCCGCGGAACGCCGGTGCCGCAGCACCCAGGCGGGCCGCCCCCGCGAGCCCACCCGGCGGGAGCCAGCAACGCCCGTCGGGGCGTAGAATGGTGCCCGACCCCCCGTGTGGCGTCACCCTGTGAACCTCCCCAGGGCCGGAAGGCAGCAAGGATAAACGGGCTCTGACGGGTGCGCGGGGGGTCACCTGCGTCCCGAGGGCCATGCGCCGAGCACGGCCCTCCTCCCGCCGGCACGCCTGAGGTCACTCCTGCTCGATCACCTGCGTCGTGTGTCCCGGCAGCAACCCCCCGGTCTGCGCGAGCAGCTCTCGAGCGGCCATCCGCCCCGCCTCGACCACGAGGTCCATCTGGTGCCACTCCAGGGTTCCCACCCCGAGCGGCGGCGGGGTGACGACCGTCGCACCGCTCGCGCGAGCCGCCTGGACGGCACCCCCACTGCCGATCATCATGACCCGCAGCAGCGTGTCGCCCATCGCCGGCATCCGCGGGGGTCCGGTGCGCGCCTTCCCGCCTCCACCGCCGCCCATCGCGATGTTCACGGCCACGATCGGCCCCTCGTCGCGCTCGGTCAGCAGCCGTACCGGGAGGTTGTCCAGGACTCCTCCGTCGACCAGGAGCCGGTCCCCGTAGCGCATCGGCGGGAACACGACCGGGATCGAGACGGACGCACTGATCGCCTCCGCGAGATCGCCGCTGCGGTGCTCCAAGGGCGCACGGCCGAGGAGGTCCACGCTCATGCATCGGAACTGCCGGGGAAGCGCCTGGATCTCCCTGCCCCCCAGGCGGTGACGGAGCATGCTGCGCGTGCGCCGGCCCTTGATCAGGGACACGCTCGGGAAGGTGTAGTCGCCGATCGGGTTGCCCCGGACGAAGTCGTCGTAGCAGACCTCGTGGAGCGTCATGGCGTCCATCCCCGTGGCGTAGGCACCGGCCACGATGGACCCGATGCTGCTGCCGGCCACGCGATCCACGTGGATGCCCGCGGCAGCGAACTCCTGCAGGACGCCGATGTGGGCGAACCCACGAGCCCCACCGCCGGCCATGACCATGCCCACAGACCAGCCCCCGATCCGCGCGGCCAGCATGCGCAGGTCGTCGTGCGGGACCCCCTCGGCGAGGATCGTGACCTGCCAGGGGTCCAGCGCCTCGCACCAGCGCCGAAGGGTGTCCTCAGCCGGCCGGCTGCCGACCAGGGCCAGGTCAGCACCCGTTCGCACGCCGTCGGATCCACTGGGCGGCTCACTGCCGGCCACTGCCACCAGGACCACGTGGTCGGACTGGCGCAGGCAGAAGTCCCGGCTCGGGTCGTCGGCCGCTGCGACCAGCAGGACCCGGTCGAGGGCCCCCTCCGCGCGCTCGAGGGCCTCGGGGCCCGGCTCGGCCAGCACGTCTGCCCGCAGGCGGGTGCGCAGGTGCGCCAGCAGCTCGGCGGCCACCGCCTCGACCGGTGCCCCCGGGTGCAACCCGACAACGGACACCACCACGGGGCGGGTCCCCAGGGCCTGTGCCGGGGGCCGGGCGTCGCTGAGCTGCTCGGCGAGCACCCCCGCCAGGGCGGGGTAGGCGCTGGCGTCCCGGGACATCGCGGCGTCGAACTCCGCGCGTGACACCTCACTGAGGATGCTGTCCCGGCGCGCCCGGATCGACGCCGAGCGCGTCCCGGCGGTGAGCAGCGCGAGCTCCCCGACCACCGACCCGGGCCCGAGCTCGCGCACGACCTCGTCGCCGATCACCACCTCGAGCCGTCCGGCGCGCAGGACGTAGACGGAGTCGGCCGTGTCCCCGGCGCGGAACAGCCACTGGCCGCCCTGGAGGTGCCGGTCGTCCGCGGCCTGGTCCAGTGCAGAGCGGACCGACTCGGGCAACCGGCTGAACAACGGCACGGACCCGATCGAGGCGACAGCCTGCCCCCGGGCGGTCCCCGGCTCGGGCAGGTGCACCTCGATCCGTCGGCTCGACGGGTCGTCCGGCTCCTCGCTGGCCGGCTGGATCCGGCCGAGGAACATCGAGATGACCGCGACCGCGACGAAGCAGGCCACCGACATCCACCAGCCCTGGCGGAACGAGTCCACCGAGGTCGCCGGGGTGGGCGTGCCGATGATCACGACCAGGAGGGCGATGCCCAGGACGCCACCCATCTGCCGGGTGCTCGACGCGACTGCCGACGCTGTGGCGTACCGACCGCCCGGCACGGCCGCAAGAGTGGCGCTGCCCAACAGCGGCAGGGTCATCCCGACCCCGATCCCGCTGAGCACCTGGCCGGGCAGCCATTCGGTGAGGAAGGCCGGGGTGGTGCCCACCTGGGTCGCATACCAGACGTAGGAGCTGGCCCAGATGAGCGCGCCGGGGACGATGAACAGCCGGTACCCGCGCTTCGCGGCGATCGGACCGAGGACAGCGGCGACCACCGCAGCGATCAGCGCGGCGGGGACCAGCGCCATGCCGGCCCGCAGGACGCTGTAGCCCCAGACGTAGGACAGCCACAGGATGTTCGTCAGCAGGTAGGCGTAGAAGCCCATCCCGGCCGCGATCGTGGCGACGTTGCCGACCTTGAAGGCGCGGACCTTGAGCAGCTCGGGGTCCAGCAGCGGCGAGCGATGTCGCCGGGAGCTGAGCACGAAGAAGACCAGCAGGAGCGCCGAGACGACGAAGCAGCCGATGACGGCCCAGCTGGTCCAGCCCCACTCGTCGCCCTGGACGATGCCCAGGGTGAGCAGACCGAGGGCGAGGGCGAACAGCGCCGCCCCGCCGAGGTCCGGCAGGGTCCGGCGCCCCGGTGCCCGGCTCTCGACGAGCGAGCGCCGGGCGATGACCCAGGCGGCGATCCCGAACGGGAGGTTCACGAGGAACGCCCAGCGCCAGTCGCCGAGCTGCACGAGCAGGCCGCCGATCGGCGGGCCGAGACCGGAGGCCAGGGCGGCCGACGCGCCCCACAGCCCGACCGCGTGGGTCCGGCGCTCGGCGGGGAAGGCCGCGACGACCAGCGCCAGCGAGGCCGGCACCAGCATGGCCGCGCCGAGGGCCTGCACGACGCGGGCGCCGATGAGGAAGCCCACCGACGGCGAGAGGGCGCAGATCACAGAGGCGACCGTGAAGACCAGCACCCCCCAGACGAACGCGCGCCGCCGGCCGATCAGGTCGCTCATCCGGCCGAACGGGACCAGGAACGCCGCGAAGACGATGTTGTAGGCGTTGAGGATCCACGACAGGTTGCTGATCGTGGAGTCCGGGAACGACTCACGGATGCTGGGGAACGCGACGTTGACGATCGTGGCGTCGAGGAACGCCAGGAACGCCCCGAACGAGGCGATGGCCAGGACAGTGCCGCTGGAGACCCGGCCGCGCTTCACGGTCTCCGTAGCCCGGGAATCGGGACGCACGTCCGCGCTCATCTGCACCCGCTCTCTCGTCGTCCCTGGACGGTCACGGCATCAGCGCTCGCCGAACGCCCGACTGAGCCGACTCACAGGCCCCGTGATGGGCCAGCGCAACGACTCCGTACCCGCCGGGGTATGGCGACCCCTGACGGAGAGTAGTGCTCCCGGCCCCCCCTGCGCGCGGTGTGTGACGCCACGCACAGCCCCGGGTTCAGGACGCCGTCAGGACCAGGCCCGCGTCCGTGCCCTGGGCGCCCACCTCGACCACGATGGTCGAGCCGTCGCGGAACTCGCCCGACAGGATTCCGCGCGCGAGCGGGTCGCCGATCGCGGTCTGGATCAGCCGGCGCAGCGGGCGGGCACCGTAGAGCGGGTCGAACCCGTGGTCGGCGAGCCACTCGCGGGCGGCCGGGTCGACCTCGAGGGCGATCCGGCGGTCGGCCAGGCGTCGGGCCAGTGCCTCGACCTGGATGTCGACGATCGCCGCGAGGTCCCCGCGGGTCAACGCGTCGAACATGATCGTGTCGTCCAGGCGGTTGAGGAACTCCGGCTTGAACGCGGTGCGGACCACCGCCATCACAGCATCGTGGCGCTGCTCGGTGCTCAGCGTGGGGTCGATGAGTGCCTGGGAGCCCAGGTTCGAGGTGAGGATCAGGATCGCGTTGCGGAAGTCCACCGTGCGGCCCTGGCCGTCGGTGAGCCGGCCGTCGTCGAGCACCTGGAGCAGGACGTTGAAGACCTCGGGGTGGGCCTTCTCCACCTCGTCGAGCAGCACGACGCTGTAGGGCCGCCGGCGCACCGCCTCGGTGAGCTGGCCGCCCTCCTCGTAGCCGACGTACCCCGGGGGCGCACCCACGAGGCGGGCCACGGAGTGCTTCTCGCCGTACTCGCTCATGTCGATCCGGGTGATCGCCCGCTCGTCGTCGAAGAGGAACTCCGCCAGGGCCTTGGCCAGCTCGGTCTTGCCCACACCGGTGGGCCCGAGGAACAGGAACGAGCCGGTCGGCCGGTCCGGGTCGGCGATCCCGGCCCGCGCGCGACGCACGGCGTCGGACACCGTGCGCACGGCCGTGGTCTGGCCGACCACGCGCCGGCCGAGCTCGTCCTCCATCCGCAGCAGCTTGGCGGTCTCACCCTCGAGCAGGCGCCCCGCAGGGATGCCGGTCCAGGCGCCCACCACCTCCGCCACGTCATCCGGGCCGACCTCCTCACGGACCATCGCCGAGCGGTCGTTGGCCTCGGCCGCCACGGTCTCCAGCTGGGCCTCGAGGGCGGGCAGCTCGCCGTAGAGGATGCGTGCGGCCGACTCGAAGTCGCCCTCGCGCTGGGCGCGGTCGGCGGCCATCCGCAGCTCGTCGATCCGGATCTTCAGGTCACCGACCCGGTCCAGGCCGGCCTTCTCCTGGTCCCAGCGGGCGCGCAGGGCGGCGAGGGCCTCCTCCTTGTCGGCCAGGTCGGTGCGCAGCTTCGCCAGGCGGGCGACGCTGGCCTCGTCGGTCTCCTTGGCCAGCGCGAGCTCCTCCATCCGCAGCCGGTCGACCTGGCGCTGGAGCTGGTCGATCTCGACCGGGGAGGAGTCGATCTCCATCCGCAGCCGCGAGGCGGCCTCGTCGACGAGGTCGATCGCCTTGTCGGGCAGGAACCTGCTGGTGATGTAGCGGTCCGAGAGCGTGGCCGCCGCGACCAGTGCGGCGTCGGAGATGGCGACCTTGTGGTGGGCCTCGTACTTCTCCTTCAGCCCGCGAAGGATGCCGATGGTGTCCTCCACGCTGGGCTCGCCGACGAACACCTGCTGGAACCGGCGCTCAAGGGCGGGGTCCTTCTCGATCCGCTCGCGGTACTCGTCCAGGGTGGTCGCGCCGACCATCCGCAGCTCGCCGCGGGCCAGCATGGGCTTGAGCATGTTGCCGGCGTCCATGGCCGAGTCCCCGCCGGCGCCGGCGCCCACCACGGTGTGCAGCTCGTCGATGAACGTGACGATCTGGCCGTTGGAGTCCGCGATCTCCTTGAGCACGGCCTTCAGGCGCTCCTCGAACTCGCCGCGGTACTTCGCGCCGGCGACCATCGACGCGAGGTCCAGGGAGATCAGGCGCTTGCCGCGCAGCGACTCGGGCACGTCGCCGGCGACGATCCGCTGGGCCAGCCCCTCGACGACGGCGGTCTTGCCCACGCCGGGCTCGCCGATCAGGACCGGGTTGTTCTTCGTGCGCCGGGACAGGACCTGGATGACCCGGCGGATCTCGGCGTCCCGGCCGATCACCGGGTCGATCCGGCCCTCCCGGGCCCGCGCGGTGAGGTCGACGCCGTACTTCTCGAGGGCCTTGAAGCTGCCCTCGGGGTCGGCGGAGTCCACGCGCCGCCCGCCCCGCGCGGCGTCGAGCGCGGTGACCAGGGCGTCGGGGGTGACCCCGGCCGAGGCGAGCATCGGACCGGTGGCGGCCTCCGGTGCCGCCAGGGCGATCAGGACGTGCTCGGTGGAGACGAACGAGTCCCCGCGGCTGCGGGCGAGGTCTCCGGCAGCCTTGAGCACCTTGTAGGTGGACTGGGCGAGGTCGGCGCTGGCCACGGTCGCACCGGAGGCCGCCGGCAGCCCCGCGATGGCACGGTCAGTCGCCCGGCCCAGGGCGTCGACGTCGGCGCCGAGCCCCTCGAGCAGGGCCACGGCGATCCCGTCGCGCTGGTCGAGCAGGGCCTTGAGCACGTGGACCGGCTCCACATGGGCGTTGCCCCGGCCCGCCGCATCGCGCACGGCAGCCTGCAGCGCCTCCTGGGTGCGGGTGGTGAACTGGTCAGCCATGGCGATCCTCCTTGCCGGTCATGTTCGGCGACATCGGGGTTGTGTCATCGATCTGGCATTCCAAGTGCCGGATCGATGACACAGGGCGGCGGTGTGCGGCGGGAGCCCCGTCAGCGGCGGCGCTCGGGGCGCCAGACGACCAGGGCCGTCGAGCGCTCGCGCCCCTCGAGGGCATCCAGGCGTCGGCGCATGCCCTCCAGGTGCTCCTCGAGCTCCAGGATCCGCATGATCCCCGTGAGGTTGACGCCGTCGGCGGCCAGGCGCTGCACCTCGCGCAGCCGGGCGACGTCGCGCATCGAGTAGAGGCGGTTGCGCCCGCCGGTCCGGTTCGGGGAGACCAGCCCGAGCCGGTCGTACTGGCGCAGGGTCTGCGGGTGCAGGCCGGCCAGGGACGCGGCGATCGAGATCGCATACACCGGGGTGTCGTCGTCGAAGTCCATCAGCTGCCTCCCTTGGTGCTCGTGGGGATGGACGTCAGGTGTGCTCGGGGGTCCGGCTCGTCGGCGGCCTCGACATAGGCGGACAGGGCCGCGCGGGCCTCGTCGGACAGCGTCCTCGGGACGGTGACCTCGACGGTGGCCAGCAGGTCGCCCATGGTCCCGTCGCGGCGGGTCGCCCCGCGGCCCCGAACCCGGAACGTGCGGCCGTTCGAGGTGCCCGCCGGCACCTTCAGCGTGACCTTCCCGCCCCGGGGCAGGGGGATCGGGATGTCGGCGCCCAACGCGGCCTCCGCGAAGGTCACCGGGACGGTGACCGTCACGTTGTCCTTGGCCCGGCCGAACACCGGGTCGGCGCTGACGTGGACCACGATGAAGAGGTCGCCGGCGGGGCCGCCGTTCTCACCGGGCGCGCCCTTGCCCTTGAGCCGGATGCGCGCGCCGTCGGTGACGCCCGGGGGGATCCGGGCGCTCACCGGCCGGGCGGACTTCCCGCGACCCGAGCCGGCGCAGGTCGGGCACGGCGTGTCGACGACCATGCCCGCGACCCAGGCAGGCCCGGCACGGCTCGGCCAGGGCGAACCCGCCCTGGCTGCGCACGGACTGCCCGGTTCCGTTGCACGTCGGACACATGCGCGGTGCTGTGCCGGCCGCCGCCCCGGTCCCGGAGCAGGCCGCGCACGGCTGCTCGGTGGTCAGGCGCAGCGAGACGGTGACGCCGTCAAGGGCCTCGGCGAAGGAGATGGTCGCCTCGCTCTCGACGTCGGCCCCGCGACGGGCCTGACGCACGCTCGTGCGCTGGCCGCCGCGGTTGAACAGCCCGCCGAGGACGTCGCCGAACACCCCACCCACGCCGCCGCCGGAACCCGCGGGACCTCCGGCCCCACCGCCCTGCTGGCGCATCTGGGCCAGGAGGTCGTCGAAGTTGACCCCGCCTGCCCCGCCCGTTCCGCCGGAGCCACCGAAGCCGCCAGGGAAGCGGGGGCCGCTGCCGAACAGCGAGCGGGCCTCGTCGTACTCCTTGCGGGTCTTGGCATCGGACAGGACGTCGTAGGCCTCCGAGACCTCCTTGAACTTGGCCTCCGCGGCCGCGTTGTCCGGGTTCTTGTCCGGGTGGTGCTTGCGGGCGAGGGTGCGGTAGGCCTTCTTGATCTCATCGGCCGTCGCGTCCTTCTTGACGCCCAGGATCTTGTAGAAGTCCTTGTCGATCCAGTCCTTCGTGCTCACCGCACCCCCACCTCCTTCGGCTGGGTCAGTCCGTGCCGGCGACCGACACGCGGGCCGGGCGCACGACGCGCCCACCCATCTCGTAGCCGACCTGCAGGATGGTCACCACCGTCGGCTCGGTGACGCCCTCACGCTCCTCGCGCATGAGCGCCTCGTGGCGGGTCGGGTCGAACGGCTCGCCGACCACCCCGAACGGGGTCAGGCCCAGCCGCACGACGGCGGCCTCGAGGGCCTCGCCCACACTGCGGAACCCACCGACGAGCTCGTCGTGGTCCCGGGCGCGACCGATGTCATCGAGGATCGGGAGCAGCTCGACCAGGGCCGACTCGACCGCCCGCTCGCGCACGAGCTCGCGGTCGCGCTCGACGCGCTTGCGGTAGTTGGAGTACTCCGCATGGACGCGCTGCAGGTCCGCGGTCAGGACCGCCACCTGCTCGGCGACGGCACCCGACCCGCCTGCGGCCGCGGCCAGGTCGGCTTCGGCGGCGCTGAACTGCGCCTCGATGGCGTCGGCGTCCAGCGCCTCGGCCAGCAGGGCGTCGACCTCGGCGGCCTCGGACGTCGAGGGCTCCACGACCTCACCCTCGGCCACGTCGGAGTCCTGCCGGGCGGCCGGCGGGACGACGTCGCCCTCGAGGATCTCGGCGTCGAGGATCCCCTCATCCACGGGGCCCCCAGGTGGGGTGCCCGCAGGGTCGGGCCGCCCCGCCGCCCGGGGGCCGAAGCCCTCCGGGGGCGGGGTCTGCTCGGGACGCTCGGTCACTTCTGCTCGTCCTCAGTCGCGCCCTCGTCGTCGACGATCTCGGCGTCGATGACGTCCTCGTCAGCGCCGGAGGCGCCACCCTCATCGGAGCCACCGGGGTTGCCGTCGCCGGCCGGGGCGGAGGCCTGCGCAGCGGCGTACATCGCCGAGCCGAGGGCCTGCGAGGCGGTGGCCACCTTCTCCGAGGCGGTCTTGATCGCCTCGATGTCGGTGCCCTCCAGCGCCCTCTTCAGCTCGACCAGCGGCTCGTCGACGTTGGCCTTGGCGTCAGCCGGGACCTTGTCGGCGTTGTCGCGCAGGAACTTCTCGGTCTGGTAGACCAGCGACTCCGCGGTGTTGCGGACCTCGGCCTCCTCGCGGCGCGCGTGGTCCTCGGCCGCATGGGCCTCGGCGTCACGCATCATCCGGTCGATGTCGTCCTTCGGCAGCGCGGAGCCGCCGGAGATCGTCATCTTCTGCTCCTTGCCGGTGGCCAGGTCCTTGGCCGAGACGTGCACGATGCCGTTGGCGTCGATGTCGAAGGTGACCTCGACCTGCGGCACGCCACGCGGGGCCGGCGGAAGGCCGGTCAGCTCGAACGTGCCGAGCTTCTTGTTGTAGGCCGCCATCTCGCGCTCGCCCTGGAACACCTGGATCAGCACCGACGGCTGGTTGTCGTCGGCGGTGGTGAAGATCTCCGAGCGCTTGGTCGGGATCGTGGTGTTGCGCTCGATGAGCCGGGTCATGATCCCGCCCTTGGTCTCGATGCCCAGGCTCAGCGGGGTCACGTCGAGCAGCAGGACGTCCTTGACCTCACCCTTGAGCACACCGGCCTGCAGGGAGGCGCCGAGCGCGACGACCTCGTCGGGGTTGACGCTCTTGTTGGGCTCCTTGCCGTTGGTCAGCTCGCGCACGACCTCGCTGACGGCCGGCATGCGGGTCGAGCCGCCGACCATGACGATCTGGTCGATGTCGGCCACGGAGACGCCGGCGTCCTTGATGACGGTGGCGAACGGCGCCTTGGTCCGGTTGAGCAGGTCGGCGGTGAGCTCCTCGAACTTGGCCCGGCTGAGGGTCTCGTCGAGGTGCATCGGGCCGTCGGCGCCGGCGGTGATGTAGGGCAGGTTGATGCCGGTCTGCATCGAGCTCGACAGCTCGATCTTGGCCTTCTCCGCCGCCTCACGCAGGCGCTGGCTGGCCATCTTGTCCTTGCTCAGGTCGATGCCGTGGGCGTTCTTGAACTGGCTCACCAGCCAGTCGACGACGCGCTGGTCCCAGTCGTCACCACCGAGGTGGTTGTCACCGGAGGTCGCCTTGACCTCCACGACGCCATCGCCGATCTCCAGCAGGGACACGTCGAACGTGCCGCCGCCGAGGTCGAACACGAGGATCCGCTGCTCCTGGTCGGCCTTGTCCAGGCCGTAGGCCAGGGCGGCCGCGGTGGGCTCGTTGATGATCCGGCTGACGTTGAGGCCCGCGATCTCGCCGGCCTCCTTGGTGGCCTGGCGCTGCGCGTCGTTGAAGTAGGCCGGGACGGTGATGACCGCATCGGTCACGGCCTCGCCGAGGTAGGCCTCCGCGTCGCGCTTGAGCTTGCCGAGCACGCGGGCGCTGATCTCCTGGGGGCTGAAGCTCTTGTCGTCGATGGTCACCTTGAAGGTGCCGTCGCCCATGTGCCGCTTGATCGAGCGGATGGTGCGGTCCGGGTTGGTCACGGCCTGGCGCTTGGCGACCTCACCGACCAGGACCTCGCCGTTCTTGGCGAAGGCGACGACCGAGGGGGTCGTGCGCGCGCCCTCGGCGTTCGCGATCACGACGGGCTCGCCGGCCTCGAGGACGGCGACGCAGGAGTTGGTGGTACCGAGGTCGATGCCGACAGCACGACTCATGGAAGGTGGTTCCTTTCCGTTCGGATGCCCGGCGGCGACGCCGTCGGGCGCGTTATGACCCGACTATCGTCCCCCCGCTCGGACTTTGTGTCAAGCTGGATGCTCATAACACTTGAGTCCCTTCGACTCAATGTGATCTGCCAGGTCCGCGGGTGCCGGGGAGAAGGTGGCTTCTGGATTCGGGTCACAACTTGAGCGCTGCCACCGCGCAACGTGAGGCAGCAGTCGCTACCGTCCCCCATTCACTGCCGAAGAAGGGAAACGTCATGGGACGCGTATGGGCCCTGGCCCTCGGATCGATCCTGGCACTCGTTCTCGTCTGGCTCCTGGGGCCCCTCGGGGGAACCCGGACCATGTTGACCGCCGCGGTGTGCACCGGCGCTGGTGCGGCCGCGACGTACCTCGGGTCACCGAACCACATGTTCGCCCGCGGCATGTGGGTGTTCGTCGGCGTGCTCTTCGGCGCGTTCGGCTACGTGCTCGGCGCCAGCCTTCTGCCCGACACCGAGAACGGACTCCTCCTCGGCGGCACCGTGCCGATCGTCCTGATCGCGCTGGCCACCATGTGGACCAAGCGGCAGACCGACTTCCTGGCCGGAATCCTCGGGGCGGGTGCGCTCACCGGTGTCTACGCATTCCAGTTCAACACCGACCCGCAGAGCCTCAACTACTCCCTACCCGTGGCGATCGGGCAGACGGTGTTCCCGCTCGCGATGGGATTCCTCGCCGGAATGGCGGTGCAGTGGGTCACGAAGTCCGACGCCGAGGCGGAGGCCGCCAGGGCCGCCGAGGCTGCGGACGTGACCGACCCGGCCTCCGCCGACGTGGGGGTGGCATCGTGAGTCGTCTTGCCGCTCGCGCCGCCCTGGCGGGCGCAACAGCCCTGACCCTGGCCCTGGCGCCCACGGCCGCCCTGGCCAACGATGACGCGCCCACCGAGCCGATGGAGACCCGCGGATCGCAGAACTCCGTCGCCCAGAGCGTGCAGATCCGCACCGATGCGGACGGCAACCCGAACAGTGCGGTCACCGACTTCCGCTGGTCGGTCACCCAGATCGGTGCTGAGGGTGACCCGGGGGCCGACATCACGGTGGCCGTCCCGGAGGAGGGCCTGCTGCTGCACAACCTGCAGGAGCTTGGCTTCATCCCGCAGGAGGACGGCAAGGGCCTGTTCGACATCAGCCTCAACGACACCGGATTCGGCACGGCCCGATCGGTGAGCCTGGTCCCGCCGGAGGACTTCGAGCTTCCGGTTGAGCTCACGACCGAATTCACCCTCGACGGTGAGCCGATCCTCGCCCAGGACCTCGTGGGCAAGGACGGCGTCGTCACCGCCAAGTACACCGTCATCAACAAGACCCGGGAGACCCTGACCGTCCCGATCACCAGCGTGACCGGTGAGGAGATCGAGAAGGAGGTCGAGGCCGACGTCCCCATGGTCGTCGAGGCCGTCACGCTGCTGCCGGACCGGTTCTCCGCCCTGAACACGGGCGCGGGACTCGGCGGCGCGGATGGTCGCGGCAACACCCAGGTCAAGTGGATCGCGCTGCCCTTCTCCCCGCTGAGTGCGGATGGGACGGCCTCCTTCGGCTGGGCCGCGAACGTCACCAATGCGGTGATCCCCTCGATGCTGGTCCAGGTCCTGCCGGTCTACATCCCCGAGGGCGAGGAGGGCGCGAAGGACCCCGCCAGCGAGGAGGCGCGGCAGGCCGCCCTCGAGTCGGTCCCGCCGCCTGACGTGAGCGGTGAGGTCAACGCCATCAAGGACGGTGTCGCGGATGTCATCTCCGGCCTCGAGACCCTGACCGCCGACGACGGCAGCGCTGACCCGCTCGACGTCGCCGAGGGCAAGATCAACGCGTTCTTCGAGGAGTTCGCCACGAACTTCGCCGACATCGCCGCGCTGACCGACCCGGACAACCCCGAGAGCATCACGTCGGACATCCGGGCGTTCAATGCCAGCCTTGCCGAGCTCCAGGCAGCGGTGGCCGAGCTCAAGGCGGCTCTCGACAAGTACGACGAATCGCAGATCCCGGAAGCCATCGCCACGATCGATTCGAACTTCGACCAGTTCATCGCCGCGGTCGAGGGCGCCCTCGACCTGATCGACAAGATAAATCCCATCGCCCGGCACACCTCCAGCGGCCTCCTGCCCGATCATCGCCCAGATACCCGATGTGGGAGTCACCAAGGAGCAGTGCGAATCGCTGGTCAGCTTGCTCGAGCTGGTCATTGCAGATATCCCCGCAACTGAGGCCGCAATCGATGACCTCAACAACGTGCTCAAGCAGGTCGATGGGGCTGTTGCGGTCCTCCAGCCGTTGCTGGAGAAGGTCGCCGGTCTCCTGGAGTCGGTGACTGCGTCGCTGACCGCGCTGGATCCCAAGCTCGTCGCGCTCAACGAGCAGTTGACGATCATCTCCACGGGGTTGGCTGAGAAGACGGTGGATCTGCCGTCGATGGACGCTGTCCTGGCGAACATCACCGAGTCGATCCTGACCTCCGAGGGCGGGCAGCAGGTCACCAGCGGGCTCGACCAGGTCAGCGGTGGGATCGCCGGGGTCAAGAGCGAGGTGAGCAGCTACGTGGCCGAGCTCGTCGTCGCGTTGGAGGCCGCCAAGGCCGAAGTAGGTGCAGCAGTCGAGGAGGGCAAGGAGGCCGCCGGTGCTGTCATCGACAAGGCCGACACGCTCAAGGCGGAGGTGGTCGGGCTCAAGACCGCGGCCCAGACCTGTCCCCTGCCCTACGGCTGCGACGTGACCGAGGCACCTGAGGGCACGAAGCTCGCCGGCGCCTACGAGTTCCGGATGGACCCGGCTGACACCGAGGCACCGAGCACCCTGCCTCGCGTGCTCCTGGGCCTGGTCGTGCTCCTGGTCGCCGGCTTCGTCGGCGCCCGTTTCGTCACCCAGCGCCATCAGGCCGCTCTTGCCACCGCCGGTGGCGGAACTGGCCCGGACGGTCCGGACGCGGGCGAACCGGTCGATGGCGAGGTCAGCGTCATGGCTGAGCAAGCCGAGGGCTCGGCACCGGAGGCCGCTCAAGCCGCTGGTGGCGCGGCCGAGGAGGCCACGGGGATCGACCTCCCCGGTGACGGGGAGGACGGGGAGGACAAGCCCTGGTAGGTCACTGACCGGAGAACGCACGTGGAGGAACGTCGCAGGATAGCGGCGGCCCTCCGGCATGCAACCGGCGGCGAACCCTGCCCGGATTGCCCACCCGTCGGGCGAATCGGCTATGTTACTGACCGGTAGGGTCCCCCATGCGGGACCACCTCGCGCGGGCACAAGAATGGGCCGCACGGGGCACCCCTGGCCAGGAGGTTGGCGAACATGGATTCGATGATGCTGATCCGGGGAACGGTCGGCCTGATCATCATTGTGGTGGCCGGGTTCTTCGCCCTGAAGAGGACGGGGTTCCTCGTCAGGCTGGTCCGCTCCGGGCAGCCCGCGGTGGGTCGTACCGACGACGTCGGCGCCCGCGTGCAGGTCGAGGCCACCGAGGTCCTGGGCCAGAAGAAGCTGCTCAAGTGGTCGGTCCCCGGCATGGCTCACGTGCTGGTGTTCTTCGGGTTCCTGATCCTGACGATCACGGTCGTCGAGGCCTTCGGGGAGCTGTTCATCGAGGACTTCGCGTTCCCGATCATCGGCACCTGGCCGATCGTGCGGTTCCTCGAGGACCTGTTCGCGATCCTCGTGTTCCTGGGCGTTGTCGTCTTCGCGATCATCCGCCTGCGGAACAACCCCGCGAAGGACGGACGCTGGTCGCGGTTCTTCGGCTCGCACACCTCCGGTGCCTGGCTGGTCCTGTTCATGATCTCGATGGTCGTCTTCACGCTGCTGTGGTACCGCGGCGCCAAGGTGGGCGCGGCCTACGCCGCCGGGGAGACCGCCGAGGACGTCGGCATGGAAGGTGCCTTCGCCTCCCAGGCGGTCGGCAGCGTGCTCGAGCCGCTGGGCGAGGACGTCAACCTCTGGCTGGAGACATTCGGCCTCTGGGCGCACGTCGGGATCATCCTCGGCTTCCTGCTGATCGTGCTGCACAGCAAGCACCTGCACATCTTCGCCGCCCCGATCAACGTGTACTTCTCACGGCGTCCCGACGGCCTCGGGCCGCTGCTGGAGATGTACTCGGGCACGGAGAAGATCGACTTCGAGGACCCCGCCGACGACGCCGTGTTCGGCCGCGGCCGGATCGAGGACTTCACCTGGAAGGGCCTGCTGGACATGGCGACCTGCACCGAGTGCGGTCGCTGCCAGAGCCAGTGCCCGGCGTGGAACACCGAGAAGCCGCTGAGCCCGAAGCTCATGATCATGAACCTGCGCGACCATGCCTTCACCAAGGCCCCCTACATCACCGCCACCCAGAAGAAGCTCGACGGGAAGAACGTGGAGTTCGGCGAGATCGATGAGGAGGTCCTGGCCACCCTCCCGGAGAAGGTCCAGGCCGAGGCGCAGCGCCCGCTCATCGGCGAGCGTGACTTCGACCCGCACCGCGACACCGACGGCTACGACCCCGCCGGGCACCGCTCGCACGAGGGCCCGGTCATCGACGTCGACGCGCTGTGGTCGTGCACGACCTGCGGGGCGTGCGTCAACCAGTGCCCGGTGGACATCGAGCACATCGACCACTTCATCGACATGCGCCGCCACCAGGTGATGATCGCCACCGAGTTCCCCAACGAGCTCAACAGCCTGTTCAAGAACCTGGAGAACAAGGGCAACCCGTGGGGCATGAACGCCTCGAAGCGCAACGACTGGATCAGCGAGGTCGACTTCGAGGTCCCCGTGTTCGGCATGGAGGGCGAGGACGAGATCCCCGCCGACGTCGAGTACCTGTTCTGGGTCGGCTGCGCCGGTGCCTACGAGGACCGCGCCAAGCAGACCACCAAGGACGTCGCCGAGCTGCTCAACGTCGCGGGCGTGAAGTACATGGTGCTCGGTGAGGGCGAGACCTGCACCGGCGACCCGGCCCGCCGCGCGGGCAACGAGTTCCTGTTCCAGATGCAGGCGATGCAGAACGTCGAGGTCCTCAACGAGGTCAAGGCCACGCGAATCGTCGTGACGTGCCCGCACTGCATGAACACGATCGGTCGCGAGTACCCGCAGCTCGGGGGCAACTACGAGGTCGTGCACCACAGCCAGCTGCTCGCCACGCTCCTGCGCGACGGCCGGCTGCGCCCGCTGACCCCCCTGGACGAGACCGTGACCTACCACGACCCGTGCTACCTGGGCCGGCACAACAAGGTGTACGTGCCGCCCCGCGAGCTGGTCGCATCCGTGCCGGGCGTCAAGCTGGTGGAGATGGACCGCACCGCCGACAAGTCCTTCTGCTGCGGCGCCGGTGGCGCCCAGATGTGGATGGAGGAGCGCCTGGGCACCCGGGTGAACCAGAACCGCGCCGACGAGGCGCTGGGCACCGGTGCTGGCAAGATCGCCGTTGCCTGCCCGTTCTGCTCCGTCATGCTCCACGACGGGGTGACCGTCCGGGCCCAGGAGGCCGGCGAGGACGCGCCGGTGGTCGAGGTCCTCGACATCGCGTCGCTGCTGCTGGGTTCGGTGCGGTCCCCGGAGCCCAGCGCCTGACGGCCGACGGGAACTCACGCGAGGGCTGTTCCGAGGTCCTCGGCGCGACGCGCGGGAGGGACAGGTCGGATGACTGACGGGACCGATGCGCAACAGGCGGAGCACGCCAACGTGGCCCGCGTTCGCGCTGCTGCAGCCGAGCTGGGCCTGGCCCTCGATGTCCGCCGGTTCCCCGAGGGGACCCGGACGGCCCAGGACGCCGCAACCGCGATCGGCTGCCCGGTCGGGGCCATCGTCAAGAGCCTGATCTTCACCGTGGACGGTGAGGTGGTCCTGGCGCTGGTGAGTGGGGCCAACCAGCTCGACGAGGCCAAGCTCGCGGACGCAGCGGGCGGATCGACGTGCCGACGGGCGAACGCCGACGACGTCCGGGCGGCCACCGGCTTCCCGATCGGCGGGGTGCCGCCCATCGGGCTGGCGACCCCGGTGCGGGAGTTCCTCGATGAGGACCTCCTGGGCCACGACGTCGTCTGGGCGGCCGCGGGCACCTGGCACGACGTCTTCCCGATCGCTCCGACCGACCTCGCGGCCGCGTCCGGGGGCTGGGTGGGGGCCCTGCGCCGCGACGCCTGATCCGGCGGGCCGCAGGAGGCCAGTGGGCCCGAACCGTTCGCGACTCACGCCGCTGGCGGGACCTCCGCCGGTGGCGTCCGCCTGCCCGTCGGATCCGGACGCACGCGGGCCCTCGTCGTCGAGCCCGCGCAGGGACGGAAGGGCGGCGATGAGCAGGGAGATCACGACCAGCAGGGCGCCGATGATCGCGTACACCAGCTGCACGCCCCACGCCTCGACGGCGATGCCGGCCAGCAGCAGGCCGAGCGGCGGTGCCGCGTAGAACAACGCCGTCTGCACGCCGTAGACCCGGCCCTGCACGTGCGCCGGCACCCGGGTCTGCACCAGCGAGTTCATCAGCGGGTTCATCGGCCCCCAGCCGAGGCCCAGCAGGAAGCCGGCCACCACGAACACCGGCAGCGGGGGGAGGAACGCCATCGGGATGATCGCCGCAGTGACCGCGAACATCACCAGCACCACGATCCGGTGCTTGGACATCCGCGCCGACAGCCACCCGTACGAGAAGGACCCGATCATCCCTCCGGCGGCCAGCGCCGTCAGGGTCAGGCCGTATGCGCTCGGCTGGCCGATCTCCTCGAAGTGCACGGGCATCAGCACCGACTCGGTGGGCAGGTAGACCATGGCCAGCACGGCGATCGCCAGGGTCAGGACCCGCAGCGCCTTGTCCTGCCAGAGGATCCGCGCGCCGCGCACGATGGAGGACCAGAACGGCTCGTCGTCGTCGCCGGCCTCGTGCCGCGAGTCGCCGATGGCCTCGGTGACCCGGATCCCGGCAACCGCCACGATGGCCAGCACGAACGCGGACGCCGTGACCCAGAACGTCGAGATCACGCCGATCGTGCTGATGCCCAGGGCGGCCAGCGCCGGACCGATCACCCAGCCGGCCGCGAACACGCCCTCGTGCACGCCGTTGATCCGGTCGATGTAGAACCGTCCGGCGTGGGCGACGTCGGGGATCAGCGACTTGCGCGCCGTGTAGCCGGCCGGGTCGAACGTGGCGCCGAGGACCGCCAGGGCCAGGATCATGCCCAGCGTGAGGATCCCGGCACCCTCAGCCAGTGGGAACAGGCTGACGGACACCGCGGAGAACGCATCCGAGGCCATGGAGACCCGCCGCCGCCCGAACCGGTCGACCAGGGCCCCGACGAAGGGCGAGACGAAGATCCCCGGGATCGCGGCCGCCGCCGCCACCAGCCCCGCATCGGCAGCGGAACCGGTCTCCTGCAGCACGAGCCACGGGATGAGCACCGCCACCGTCGAGTTGGCCACGCCCCCCAGGAGGTTGGCCACCTGAAGCAGGACCACAGGAGCACGACGGGCAGGCACAGGGATTCCTCACGAACGGACGGCTCCCCAGCCTACGCCCGCCCGCGCGGCGTCAGCGAAATCGTGTCGGCTCCGAGTGGATCACGTGCGTCGAAAGCCCACGCGATCCGGGCTCGGACCCCGCAGACCCGACACGATCCGGAGGAGGGGCCGGGGGGCCGGGGCCGGGGTCAGAGGGTGGGCTCGGCTTCCGAGTCGGCGTCGGGGTCCGCCGGCGGCGTGCCTGGTGCGGCGGGCCACACCGCCGTGGGGCCCAGGCGATACAGGGTGAGGTTGCCGGCCGATGAGGTGAACAGCTGCTCCCAGCCGGGCCCGGGCAGGGGACCGAACGCCGCCTCGACCGGCTGCAGGGCGCGGCGGCAGTGCCAGCAGGTGCGGTCATCGGCGCTGTAGAGCACGACGAACTCCCCCGGCTGCGGGTACTCCTCGGCCGAGGTCGGCGGGAACCGGAGCAACCGGTTCAGCGAACGGAAGCTGCCCCCCTCCCACCTCGGGTCGCCGAAGGGCCCGGTCTGGTACGCCGGCAGGACCCGCTGCGTGCCCCAGTCCGCCCAGATCCGGGCGTCAGCAAGCTCCTGTCCCGAGGTGGCCAGGTGCGCCCGGAGCTCGACCATCGCGTCCCCGCCGTTGGGCGCGAAGCCGGGGTAGGCGGTCGCGAAGCGGGCCGCCGGGACGATGACGCCGAGGGCCAGGAGGGCCCCAGCCACCGCAGCCCCCACCCGCAGGGCTCCCCGGGAGCTGCGGATCACGATCACCGTCGTGCCCACCGCCGCCAGCATCAGCGGGACGATGAACGACAACCAGTAGCGGGCAACGTCCAGGCGCACGGAGGGATGCCCCGGGTCGAGCGGGCCGCCCTGGACCCACAACAGCCCGAGGGTCAGCATCCCCCACGCCCAGATCCGGCCCAGCTGCGCACGGAACACCAGCCCACCCACAGCACCTACCGCCAGGCAGGCGAGCAGGGCCGGGCCCCCGGAGACCTCGAGGATCGACCGGGGCATGATCGTCATGTACCACCACCGCGACTGCCCCACATACCCGGCATCGGAGCTGACCTCCGACTCGGAGATGTCGGCGCCCAGGATGATCCGGAACTTCAGGAACGGGTCGTCGTAGACCACGGCGCACAGCAGCACGTCCAGGACCAGCCACGCCAGCGCCGGAGGGGCGAACCACGCCAGGGTCACCAGTGGCCGCCCGATCCGCCAGAGGATCCACCCGATCACCGGCCAGGCGAAGATCGCCGTCTCACGGACCTCGAAGCTCCATCCGGTGACGAAGCCGCTGGCCGCGAGCAGGACCGGCACCTGCCAGCCCCAACCCCGGCCGGCCTCCCGCGCCTCCTCGGCCGCATCCGCGGCCAGGGTCGCCAGCAGGAGGGCCAGGCCGATCAGCGTGGTGGCCGTCAGGTCGGTGTAGCCCCGGGTCAGGTTGACGAAGACCAACGGGGTGCCGAGGGCAAGCACCGCCGCCAGGACACCCGTCGACCTCGACACGTAGCGCGTGCCGAGCAGGTAGAGGACCGCCGCGAGGACACCGGTGCTCAGGACCGGGATCACGTAGTACGTGGCCGTGGCATCACCCCACAGCCGGGCGAACGGGATGATCGGCAGCAGGAAGCCCCATCGGGACAGGCCCGACGGCCGCCAGGTGCCCTCCGGGAAGGCCAAGGCCCCCTGCACGTAGTGCCACGGGTCGGTGGGCACGAGTGCGGAGCGGTAGACCAGCGCAACGGCCATCGCGATCACCGCCACGAGACCCGCCCACGCAAGGTCCCGGCGGTGGATCGTGCGACCCCAGGCCAGCGAGGTCACAGCCGCTGCTCCGCCCAGCCCCAGTACCGCGCCAACGCCCGGCTCACGATGTCGGGTACGGCGGGCCCGAGTCCCACGGGCGGGTCGAGTGGTCCGCGCAGCAGCGCGACCAGCTCACGATCGGGGACCGTGCGGGCGGCCTGGATCGTGCGCCTCCGGTCTGCCAGTGACCTGCGATGGGCCACCAACCAGCGCCAGCCATCGACCTTGTCCCGGGCCCATCCGTCGCGCAGGGCCACCAGGAGGACCCCACCCTCGACGACCAGCGCGGGGACGGCAACCAGACGACGGGTCCGGCGCTCGGGCAGCAGGATCAGGTTCATGAGCCGGTTGCGCTCCAGCTGGTAGAACTTGGCCGCGTTCCGGGCGAAGTCGTAGTGGTGGAGCACCACGGCCCTCGGCTCATGGACGACTCGCAACCCCACCTGCCATGCGCGCAACGACAGGTAGACGTCCTCGCAGTAGGCCACGTAGTCGGCGTCGAAACCGCCCAGGGCGTCCCACACCTCGCGGCGCACCGCGAACGTCACGCCGGTGATCGAAGCCACCTCAGTGAGCGCCCCGTGATCCGCCGCCGGCTCCCCCAGTCCGCCCACCCACGAGAACATGAGGAAGTGGACGGGGTTCCCCGCGGTGTTCAGGACCGTGGGATCCTCTGCCAGTCGGACGCTGGCGCAGGCCAGCCCGATTCCGGGCTCAGCGGCGCGCCGGACCAGGGCCTCCAGCGCACCAGGTTGGACCAGGGCATCGGAGTTCACGAACACCAGGACGTCTCCCGCGGCCCGCGCGGCGGCATAGTTGCAGCCGCCGGCGTAGCCCAGGTTCGTCCCCGGGGACAGCACCCGGACCCCCGGCAGGTGCCGCACGGCCGAAATCGGGCCCGGCGCCGCATCGTTGTCCACGACCACGATCTCCTGCGCCCCGTCGGCCACCAGGGCCATCACGCACTGCTCCAAGGTGGCTTCGGCGCCGTGGGCCAGGACGATCGCTGAGGCCCGCACGAGGCCACCCTAGCCTCCGGCCGGGTGGATCACGCCCGACCGGCCGAAGCAGCCGTGCCGTTACCATGGGGCTTCCAGATCGGGGCGTTCACAGCACGCGGGGGTGGGCAATGCGCAGGAGGGGATGGCTCGCCCTGATCCTGCTGGCCCCGGTGGCCGTGCTGATCCTCGGCACCCAGGTGGCCTCGCTGCTCGGCCTCGTGGGTGTTGTGCAGACCGCCCTCGCCGGACGGGACCGTGACAGCGCCGCGCTCGACAGCGGCCTGGGAACGATCCGTGCAGCCGCCAACATCCTCGACCGGACCTGGTCGTCGCCCGCAGCGACGCTCCTGGAGTACAACCCGATGACGCTGGGCGCCATGGACGACGTCAGCGCCTCGGTGCACGCCCTGGCGGTGGGCGCGCAGGCCCTGGAACCCCTGGCCGAGATCGGCACGGCCGCCGTCGGCTTCGACGGCGAGCCGCCGATCGTGTCCGGAACCACCATCGATCCGGCGAGGGCCGAGCAGCTGGCTCCCGCAGTGTCGGCCGTGCACCAGGCCCTGGCCGCCACCGGAGCCGCCCTGGCCGAGGTCGAGGGCTCGGGTCCGCTGGGCCGCCCCCTCGGGGACGTCGCCGACTCCCTCGCCGGCTCGGTCGCCGACCTGACGTGCGCTGGCGGGGGCGGCTGAGATCGCGATGCCGGACCTTGCCGAAGCACTGGGGTCCGTAGAGCCCAAGCGCTACCTGGTCGCCGCGCTCAACGATGCCGAGATCTTCGGCTCCGGAGGTGCCCCCCTGTCGGCGTTCGTCGTGCAGGCGGACAAGGGAACCCTGTCCGTGCCCATCTCGGGCCAGTTGGAGTCCAAGCTCTCGCCCAACAACCCACCGATCGAGTGGGAGCACAACGGTGGACCGCCCTGGTACCGGGAGGGCAAGCGCTACCCCTTCGTGAACTCGAACTTCCACCCCGACTTCGGCATCGCGGCGGTGGACATGCGCCGGGCTTGGGCTGCCCTGGGCTACCCGGAGGTGGACGGGGTCGTCACCGTGGACATCAGCGCCCTGGCCTCGATCCTGGCGTGGACCGGCCCGGTCGAGTCGCCCAGCTTCGGCCAGATCGATGCCGGGAACCTGGTGCGCACCATCCTGGTGGACGCCTACCGGCAGTTCAACAGCCCCGAAGGCGTCCTCGAACGGCATGCCCGCAACGACGAGCTCACCGATTCCCTCCTCACCGACCTCACGCGCCCGCTCAACCTGCTGTCCGCCCTGCGCGGCACGATGGACGCGATCCCGCCGCGACACCTCCAGGCCTCGTTCGACGCCCCGGCGCTGCAGGACGCGGTCGACTCACTGGCCGCCGGTGGTCAGCTGTCCCGGGGCACGGGCGACCTCATCGCCGTGCACTCGCAGAGCGCTCCCAACAAGCTCTCGGTGTTCCAGGATCGCCGGATCGCTCAGGAGGTCCAGCTGACCGCCGGGGGCGGGGCCACCGTTCGCAGGACCATCTCCTTCACCAACGATGTCCCCGAGGGCCTGGAGGGGGACCCCTCGACCTACCGCGGCTACCTGGCCCTGCTGGCCCGGATGCGCGTGGCCTATCGCCTGCCCCTGGCCGCCACGGACATGCGGATCAGCACGGGGAACTCCGTGTCGTTGGTCCCGGTCGCCCGGACGGGGCCGTTCCCCGACGAGGGCGGGGGGCAGGTGCTCTGGCAGGGCCACGAGACCGATCCCGGGAACACCACCACCGTGGTCATGGAGTACGTACTCCCGGACGGGACGTTCGAGCCCGGCACCTACGAGGTCCACGCCGATCCGCAGGCCCTGGCCCGTCCGGTCGACCTGTCGGTCAGGGTCCAGCCCGCACCCGGGGGTGTGCTCGACGCCACGTCCGGGTGGACCGAGTCCGACGGAGCCCTCGAGTGGTCCGGGGCCCTGGACCGCCCCCTGCACCTGACGGTCGGCTGATGCGGATCGCCCTGCTCGGGACCCGAGGGGTCCCTGCACGCTACGGCGGGTTCGAGACCGCCGCGGAGGAGATCGGCCGACGGCTCGTGGAGCGGGGACACGACGTGGTGGTCTACTGCCGCAACCCCGGCCAGACCCAGACGGAGTACCTCGGGATGCGACTGGTCAACCTCCCCGCGGCTCGACATCGGGCCACCGAGACCCTCAGCCACACGGGCTTGTCCGTCGGCCATGCGATCGCCCGGGAACATCCCGACGTCGCGTTCGTCTTCAACGCCGCGAATGCGCCGTTCCTCCCCGCCCTGCGGGCCGCGCGGATCCCAGTCGCCGTGCACGTCGATGGCCTCGAGTGGAAGCGCGCCAAGTGGGGCGCCCGCGCCTCCGGCTACTACCGCTGGGCGGAGGCGCGCAGCGCCCGCTGGGCCGACGCCGTGATCGCCGACGCCCACGGGATCGCCGACCACCTGCGCGCCGCCCACGGCATCCGTGCGCACTACATCCCCTACGGCGCCCCGATCGTCAGCCCCGACCCCACCCGGCTGGGCGAGCTGGGGCTGACCCCGCGTGGGTACCACCTCGTGGTCGCCCGCTTCGAACCGGAGAACCATCTCCTGGAGATCGTCACCGGGTACGTCGCCTCGCGCTGCCAGGCACCGCTGATCGTCGTCGGTGACGCCCCCTACTCCGATGCCTACCGGGGGCGCGTGCGGGCGACGGCCGGTGGTGATCCCCGCGTCCGGTTCCTCGGCGGGCTCTGGGACACCGACCTGCTCGACACCCTGTACGCCCACACGTCCACCTACCTGCACGGGCACAGCGTCGGAGGCACCAACCCGTCCCTCCTGCGGGCCCTGGGGGCGGGGGCTCCCGTCGCGGCCTACGACGTGGTCTTCAACAGGGAGGTGGCCGCCGCCGCCGGCGTGTACTTCACGACGCCCGCCGAGGTGGCCACCGTCTGCGAGGCTGCTGAGGCCGATCCCGGGGCGGCGATCGCGCGCGCGGCGGCCGGTCAGGCGGATGTCGCGCAGCGGTACCGGTGGACCGACGTGGCCGACGCCTACGAGCAACTCGCCGGCGAGTTGCTCAGTACGCGCCGTGGCCGGTGATGACGGCCTTGAACGTCTTGGCCAGGATGACGATGTCCAGGGCGATCGACCAGGTCTCGATGTAGTGCAGGTCCAGGCGCATCCGGTCGTCCCACGAGACCTCCTTGCGACCGGAGATCTGCCACAGGCCGGTCATGCCGGGCTTGGTCAGGTGCCGGCGGTGCTCGGCGTCGCCGAGGAGCTCCAGCTCGTCGGGCAGCATGGGGCGGGGGCCGACCAGCGACATCGACCCACTGATGACGTTGAACAGCTGGGGCAGCTCGTCGATGCTCCAGCGGCGCAGCCCCCGGCCCACGCGGGTGACCCGCGGATCCTCCCGGTAGCGCTCTGCGACGTCGTCGTCGAGGTCGCCGATCACGTCGGCACGGATCGAGTCGGCGCCCACGTGCATCGTGCGGAACTTGATGCACCGGAAGGTCTCACCGGACCGCCCGACCCGGTCGCTGACGTAGAGGGCCCGACCCAGGGAGTCGAACTTGATGGCGATGCCGATCAGGAGGTAGAACGGCGCCAGGATCACGACCAGCGGGATCGCGACAAGCAGGTCGACCATCCGCTTGAGGGCACGCTTGGGGCCGGTCAGGCTCGGCTCGTCGAGGTGGATCAGCGGCAGGCCGGCAGCAGGCCGCACCGACATGCGCGGACCAGCGATGTCGGACATGACCGGCGACACGAGCAGGTCGATCCGGGGACCCTCCAGCCGCCACGCGAGCCGTCGCAGCAGCGCCGGGTCGACCGCGGTGGACTCCGCGACAGCGACAGCGTGGACGTTATGGGCATCGATCCAGGCCATCACGTCGTCGAGCCAGGCATCCCGGACCGCCTCTGCGGACTCCCCGTCCCGGACCCGGGGGGGCTGCACGGTACCGATGACCTTGAACCCGGCCACGGCATCGGTCGTGAAGGATTCGGCCAGGGCAGCCGTGCGCAGGCGGTCACCCACGATCAGGGTGCTCTGCTGGAACCGGCCCGTGAGGCGCTGGCGTCCCAGCCAGATGCGGAGCACCCACCGGCCGAGCAGCACCAGCATGGTGCCGATCAGCAGCGTGGGCAGGACCAGGCGCAGCGGCGGGGCGGACTTGGCCACGTACGAGCCGATGGCGATCGCCGACAGCATGGTGACCCCGGCGTTGACGATCCGCTTGAACTCCTCGTTGCCCACCCCGAGGTAGCGCGACTCGTAGCCCCCCCGGAGCAGGATCAGCAGCAACCAGATCACCACCATCGCCGCACCGGTCAGCGGCGTCTGGACCTGGTCGAGCAGGTAGCCGGCGTTGATCATCACGGCGATGTAGATGCTGATGCTCATGCCCAGGATGCCCAGATCGAGCAGGAAGGCACGCAGGGCCACGGAGAACATCGGGTCGACCTCAGCGCGGCCGCGGGCCTCAGGGCGCTCCACGATGACGGCGACCGGGGAACGGCCCACCCCTGCCGTCTCACCGGCGACGCGCAGAAGGCGCGGCTTGGACGCTGCGTCCCGAGCTTCGATGCCTGCCATCTCCCCTCCCACCAGCGTAGACGGCCCAGCAACTGACGAGACTAGACACCTGAGCCGCCGATTCCAAGCCGAGCAGCCTCACCGGCACCGTCGGATTCCCGCGGGGGCTCCCACCGACGTGGGTATCCTGCAGCCCTGATGAGGGAGGTCAGATGCCCGGTTGGTGCCGTTTTGTGCTGTGCGCTGCCCTGGGGGTGGTCACCGTGATGCTGGTCGGGTGCACCGGATCCCCACCCGCGCCCGATGAACCCTCCACGTCGGCCAGTGGCACAGGAGCTGACGCACCGACCCCCTCGGGGGATCCCGTCGCCAGGGAGCTGTTCGGCACCCACGTGGGCAACCTCGCGTCGGGAGTTGAGCCGCTTCCGCCGGCCGCCGGGGCGATCCGGTTGTGGGACTCGGGAGTGACCTGGCGCCAGCTCGAGCCCGAGCAGGGACAGATCAACTGGGCACTGATGGACTCCGCCGTGTCCCAGGCCGAGAAGACCGGGGCCGCCGACATCCAGTGGGTCCACGGCAGTCCGCCCCAGTGGGCGGCGCTGGACCCCGAGGCGCCGGGCCTCTACGGACCGGGCACCTCCTCGGCACCTGACAAGGAGGCGTACCTGGACTTCCTGCGCCAGGTGGCCGAGCGGTACCAGGGCCGCATCACCTCGTACCAGGTCTGGAACGAGGCGAACATCAAGATCTTCTACCGCGGCAAGCCCGACTACCTGGCCGAGCTCACGCTCGAGGCCAAGGAGGTCCTTGACGAGGTCGATCCCGAGGCCCTGCTGGTCGGCGCCAGCACGACGGTCCGCTCCGCCGGGCCGGTGAAGCCCTGGTACGGCAAGTACTCCGCGGCGCTGGCCGAGCGGGGATGGCCGGTCGACGCCATGGCGGTGCACCTCTACCCGCTGGCCGATCAGGGTGCCGAAACCCGCGCGGACTATGCGCGCCTGATGAAGGGCTGGCTGGCTGAACGGGGATGGACCGGCCCGGTGTGGGACACGGAGATCAGCTTCGGTGACCGCCGCGACTTCGCCAAGGAGAAGGTCGTCGTCCCCCAGGACGTGGCCGTGGGGTGGGTGGCCCGCACGTACATCGACTCGCTGGCCCTGGGCATCGGCCGCGTCTACTGGTACGGGTGGAACATCCCCGTCCTGGGCATCGACCAGGTGGACGCCACGACCGGGGAGATCCTGCCCGCCGGCCAGGCGTACCTGACTGTGCAGGAGTGGTTCGACGGGGCGTACTGGCAGGGGTGCACCGGTGAGCTGATGGAACCGACCGGCGACACAGGGGCGTTGACAACGTGCGAGCTCGCAACCGGCGACGGGCTGCCGGCCCAGATCCTGTTCAGCCACAAGGGCCCGGCCACCATCCCGATGCCGGGCGGCGCGACCCAGGTCTGCCGGCTCGACGGCACCTGCGAGCCGGCGTCGGGGCAGTCGCTGGAGATCACGGCCGACCCGATCCTGGTGCGGCTCTCCGGGTGAGCTCGGCGGCCCCATTCCCACTGCAGCAATGCGGGGCCTAAGCCTCGGATAAGCCGCGCCGCGGGGCCGTGGAGAGTTGACTGACACGCCTCCGGGAGGCACTGTGAGCGCATTCCCGTTGCCGATTTGGGGGGGTCCCATGCGCACGATCACCAAGCTGCTCGTCCCCGCGATGGCTGCCGGCCTGCTGGCCGCGACGCTGCCCGCAGGCGCGGCCACCGCTGCACCCGTCGTGCAGCCGGAGCTCTTCGGCCAGCACGTGGCCAAGATCAGTTCTGGTGCTCCGGAGTCCCTCCGGGGTGCCGTCGGTGCGATCCGCCTCTGGGACGCGGGCCTGACATGGCGCGAGCTGCAGCCCACGAGGAACGGTCCGATCGACATCGCCCGGCTGCAGACCGCCGTCAACAACGCCAGCGCCCTCGGTGCATCCGAGATCATGTTCACCCTCGGCTCGACGCCGGAGTGGGCCGCGAACAGCACCGCACTGCAGCCGGCGAACGCCCGGCTCGCGCTCTACGGGCCCGGCTCGAACAGCCACCCGGATGAGGCGGCGTTCCTGGCGTTCCTGAAGGCCATCGCCTCGCCGCAGAACGTGCAGGGGATCACGTCGTTCCAGATGTGGAACGAGGCGAACCTCAAGGACTTCTACCTCGGCACCCCGACGCAGATGGCACAACTGACCAAGCGGGCCAAGCAGGCCCTCAGGGAGGTCGGGTCGGGAGCCAAGCTGGTCGCGGCGAGCACGACCGTGCGCGCTGACTGGCCCTGTCGGCAAGTTCGGCAAGGCCTACGGGGCAGCCATGCGCAAGGCCAAGGCCTGGGGCTCGGTGGACGCGGTCTCCGCGCACTTCTACCCGCCGGCGACGTCGGGACCGGCCACGCGGGTGGCCTACATCAAGAAGGTCAAGTCGTACTACAAGAGGTACGGCGCAGGTAAGAAGCCGCTGTGGGACACCGAGATGAACTTCGGCGACCGGCGTGCCTACATGAAGACCAAGCGCGTGTACTCGGGTCAGACCGCAGCCACCTTCGTCGCCCGCACCTTCCTGGATGCCCAGCGATACGGCGTCAAGAGGGTGTTCTGGTACGGCTGGGACATCCACGTGCTCGGTACCGACATGACCTCCCAGAGCTCCCCCGGCGGCGAGGTCACCGAGGGCGGAGCCGCCTATAAGCAGATCCGCAACTGGATGGTCGGCAAGTCGTGGTACGGATGCAAGGTCAAGTCCTCGATCACCACCTGCACCCTGCGTGCGGGCGGCACCAAGTACACGATCCGCTACGCATCCAAGACCAAGTCCATGACGCTTCCAAAGGGCACGACTGCCTACCAGAAGCTGCTTGATGCGAGTCCGGCCCCCGCGTCGGCCGGATCGAAGATCGCCGTGGGACCGCAGCCGGTCCTGATCATCGGCGGCTGACCCCACACGAGCCCCTCGGGGGCCCTGCGCCTCCTTCGCGGGGCCAGGGCCCCCGACTCGTGTTGGCACCGCCGGGTCCGAGGCTGAGCCCGGGCGGCGCACCCCGGTCCTGACCGATTCGGGCGCGGCGACACCCCCGTGACATCCTCGGCGGGTGCTCTCGACCGTCTCCGCGCGCGTGCGTGGCAGCGTCCTGGGCGTGCGGGACTTCCGCCGGCTGTGGTTGGCCCAGGCCTTCTCCACCATCGGTGACCAGATCTTCCCGATCGCAGCCACGATCGCGGTCCTCGACGCGGGAGGCAGCGCAGCCCAGCTCGGCCTGATCCTCGGGGCCCGCTGGTTGGCCATCCTGGTGTTCGCGCTCATCGGCGGCGTCTGGGCGGACCGCCTGTCCCGACGCACCGTGATGATGGTCGCCGACCTGTTCCGGGCGGTCGTCGTCGCGGTGATCGCGGTGTGGCCCGGCGGCCCGCCGTTGGCCGTGCTGGCTGCGGCGGTCTTCGCCGTGGGTGCCGCCGAGGCGTTCTTCCGTCCGGCGCAGACCGCGCTGATCCCCAGCCTGCTGCCCGCAGAACGGCTGCCCCAGGCCAACGGGCTGGTCTCGATCAGCTCCCGGTCTGCCGCGGTGGTCGGCCCGGGGCTCGGCGGGCTGCTGGTCGTCGGGCTGGGGTCGACCGAGGCGGCCTTCGCCGTCAACGTCGTCATGTTCATGGTGAGCATGGTGTTCCTGTTCGGAGTCCATGAGCCGGTGCGCCAGGCCCGCGATGGGGCGCTCGGGTCGAGCTTCATGCGTGACGTCCGGGAGGGTCTGGCGGAGGTCCGCCGCCACCGCTGGGTGGCCGGCACCCTCGTCGCGGCCTCGCTGCTGCTGCTGCTTGCCGTGGCGCCGCTGACGGTGCTCCTGCCGATCATCGGTCGCGAGGAGTACGGCACCGACAGCGTGTTCGCGATCTCGCAGGTCTGCTTCTCGGCGGCGGGCTGGCCGGGGCCCTGTTCGCGATGACCTACCGGCCGCGGCACGTGGGGTCCTTCAGCTGGCTCATCGCGCTGGCCTACCTCGGCATCCCGCTGAGCCTGCTGCTCGGCAGCCCGCCATGGGTGCTCTACCTCGCCTACGCGATCGGCGGGTTCTCGTGGGAGCCGTTCGCGGTGTACTGGGCCTCGGCGCTGCAGACCCAGATCCCGGCCGAACGGCTGGCGCGCGTCTCCAGCGTCGACTGGATGGCCTCCTTCGGGCTCATGCCCCTCGGGTTGGCGGTGACCGGCCCGATCGTGGCGAGGGTCGGGCAGGACGTGGTGCTGGTGGTGGCGATCGTGAGCATCGTCGTGCTGACCCTGGGGGTCGTGCGGGTTCCCGGCGTGCGCGACTTCCGGGACCCCGCGGTCGCCCAGGGCCTGCGCTGAGCGACCACCCGACCAGGCGGCTCTGCGGGGCTACTTCGGGTTCTGCGCGTACTGCGAGGCCACCGGCCCGGACTGCCCGACGTACTTCGAGTGCAGGTCGACGTGGCCATAGGGACGCTCGGCGGGGGCGTCCAGGGAGTGGAAGCTGAGCTGGCCGATCCGCATCCCCGGCCAGAGCTTGATCGGCAGCGTGGCCACGTTGCTCAGCTCGAGGGTGATCTGGCCGCGCGGCCAGCCCGGATCCACGAACCCCGCCGTGGCGTGGATGAGCAGGCCCAACCGTCCCAGGCTGCTCTTGCCCTCGACCCGCGCGACCAGGTCGTCGGGCAGGCCGATCGCCTCGACCGTCGTACCGAGCACGAACTCCCCGGGGTGCAGGATGAACGCGGTCCCCTCGGGCACCCTGACCCGCTCGTTGAGGTCTGCCGGCTTGTCGTAGGGGTCGATCACCTCGGTGGTGTGGTTGCGGAACACCAGGAACTCCGGGCCGAGCCGCACGTCCACGCTGGCCGGCTGGATCTGGGCGTCCTCGATCGGATCGATGATGAGGCGGCCCTCGTCGAGAAGTCGTCGGATGGTGCCATCGGAGAGGATCATGCAGCGGATGCTATCGGCGCCCGTCCGGTGCCGTGGGTCGGTCCCAGGATCGCGTCGGGTCTGCTGGGGCCCCACCCTGATCGCGTCGGGTCTCGACGAACGCGATCCCCTCGAACCCGACGTGATCCCCCCGGGCCGGTTGGGCGCTGGGCGGGGCGTGGGGCATAATCTGGTCGTGCCGTCGGATCGTCCCGGCGTGTGCACGCGGGTGTAGTTCAATGGCAGAACATCAGCTTCCCAAGCTGACAGTGCGGGTTCGATTCCCGTCACCCGCTCTCATGGTGGAGGCCCCCCTCGTGGGGGCCTTCGGCATGAGGGCTGGTGACTTCGGAATCGGGAGGAGCGCCCGCGCAGCGGGTGCGACGGATCCCGTCACCCGCTCTCATGGTGGAGGCCCCCCTCGTGGGGGCCTTCGGAATGAGTGGCGCGAACCGCGGCTCGTGCCCGACGGACCGTTGGGCTCTGCGGATCAGCAGGAGGCTTCGCCCGAGGCCCGGATGAGCGCCACCCGGTCCACGAGCACGGACTTCTGGCTCTGGCTGAAGTTCGCGTAGCTTCCGAGAACCGACGGTAGGTCCTCGACCAGTGTCGGCTCGAGGACGACGGCCGCCGCGAACTCCTGGTTGGCCTGCTCGAGGTAGCCCAGCCCTGCGAGCGCCAGAGCACGGTAGAACGGGCCCCAGTACACGTCCGGGGCATGGATGAGGCTGGCTTCGGCCAGGGCCGCCGCGTCGTCGCCCGCCAGGATGCGGTCCAGCGCGAGCAACACATGCATGTATCCGGGATGGCTGGGGTTCAGGCGCAGGGCGTCTCGCAGGACCTGCACACCTTCTGCCCATGCTCCGGCCAGCGCGAGCAGGGTGCCGGCCGTGGCCAGCATGGTCGGGTGCCCCGCGCCAAGGAGGGCACCCTGTTGAGCGCGCTGGATCACCACCTCCCACTGCCCCCGGGCGAGCGCGACTGTGCCGAGGTCAAGGTGCGCGTGAGCGTTGCGCGGATCCACCGCGAGGGCCTCCCGGGCTGTCGCCTCGGCGTCGGCGAGGTCCGCTGCTGGGTCCTCGGACAGCCCGTAGGCCACGGTCACCGCGAGGGTGTTGGCGTACATGGCCAGCACAGCCGGGGATCCGCTCCCGGCCTCACGCGCCAGCGTGAGCGCGTGGCGGGCGTCCAGCAGCGCGGCGTGGGTGCCCTGGGCGATGTAGGTGTAGAAGGCCAGACGCGCGACGGTCTCAAGCCCCGCCGCGTCCGGGTCGTCGGCCGGAACCGTGCGCGGCAGGAGCACGCCCGCGTAGTCGCCCAACTCGCCGGCAACCGCCGCGACCCACCCATCCACGAGCGCCCACAGCTGCTGCGGTTCCTGGGCCAGAGTGTCGGCCACGGCCCACACGCACTCCCCGGACTCGGCGTCGGTCACTCGGACGTCCAGGCGCAGCACACCCCCAGACCCCAACGTGCTGCCCTGGAGCACGTACCGCGCCCCGAGTTGGCGACCGATGGTGCGAGCATCCCCGACATGTGAGGAGGCGGGGCCGAGAACGCGCAGCCCGGGGAAGCGCGCCAACTGTCCCACCAGCGCCTCGCACACCGCCGTCGCAGCAACGGAGGCCCCCTCTCCCGCCGCGTCGAACAGCATCACCAGGACGGCAGGCTCAACCATGGGGCCGGCCAGGGGCCGGTACGGGTGCCCGCGAGAACGTCGGCGCGTAGCTACCCGGCGGCAGGTCGATCCGCACGAGGTCCGCAGCACCCTGGCCCTCGCTATAGGCGCGCAGAGCCTTGCGCACCCGGGTCGCCCGTACCCGCACCGAGGCATCCTTCTGGCCATCGAAGGCCTCGCCCTGACCCAGCGCGCGGCGTCCGACTGTGCGCTCTGAGAGCCGATCCCCACGCCCCGCCAGGGTCTCGGTCACCACGTAGGCCAAGAAGGCCCTCGAGCGCTCCGATCCGGAGAAGGCCTCGCTGGCCAGGACACGGGTCAGGGTCTCAGCGACCGCGCCGTTCCAGTCCTCCACCGACATGTCGTCCCCGGACAGGGCGGAGGGATCACGGATCATGAGGCGGCCGTCCTCGATTCAGGGCCACAGGATAGCAGCGGGCGTGTCACAGTCCCGGGCCGCTCGCGCTGACCGTCGCGGGCGGCGGACGGGATCGCCCGCTGGAGCCACGGCCCGTGGAGGGGCGCGGTGTAACTGTTACAGCGCCAGATCGCCAGCAGGAACAGCTTGGTGCCGGTTAGCCTCTCCCTCGACCGGTGTCCCCAACACCGCCTTGGATCGGAGTGCCATGACCGCCAGCGCCGCGGACCCCACCACGCTCGAACCGTCGCCGACCTGGCGGATCGCACCCTCCGTGCCGGTCGCCGCCGGTGTCTTCGTCGCCTACGTCGTGGTGTTCATCGGCCTGGCGTTCAGCGCGGGGATCGACTACGACCAGTGGTTCGACTCCGGCGGGAATGCCTTCCGGACGGCGGTGATCCCGCTGATCGGCGGGAGCTTGGTGCTCATCGGCTTCATGCTCTGGGCCCGATGGGACTGGGTGTTCAAGGACCCCGCTCGCCTGCCCATGTACGGCTTCCTGTGGGTTCCGGTGGTGATCTTCGTGGTGGGGATCGTCGTGCACGTCGCGATCGCCGACTGGGCCAACACCCCCACCGATCTGCTCCTGGCGATCGTGGCTGCTGGTGTCCTGGTCGGCTTCGCCGAGGAGACCCTGTTCCGCGGCATCATCCTGCGCAGCCTTCGCACGAACCTGCGTCCCGAGGCGTGGGTGATGCTGATCTCGTCGGTGTGGTTCGGCTTCTTCCACCTGACCAACCTCGTCGTCGGATCACCGGCAGGTGGCGTTCTGTTCCAGTGCGTCCAGGCCTCCGCCGCCGGGGTCGTGCTGTACGTGTTCCGCCGGGTGCGCGGCCTCCTGGTGGTGGCCATGATCGCCCACGGCCTGTGGGACATGTCGGTGTTCCTGCCTGCTCCGTCGGGCGGGCTCGCGGCTGTGAACCTGGGGTTCCAGACCCTTGTGTTGGTCACCGGCCTGATCGCCGCGATCATCATGGTGCGCCGTGACCGCACGATCGCCGCGACCCGCACCGGACTGCAGACGCTCTAGTGGCATCGTCGCCCGCCGCCCGCCTTCGTGCCCACACAGCCCATCGATCCGACGGAGGACGCCATGAGTGACCCAGATGCACGCGTAGAGGATGGCTGGAACAGGTTCCATGTGAAGAGCTCGGGAGCCCTGCAGCGCGATCTGTCGGTCTATCGCGACGAATCCTTCGAGGACCAGGTCTTCACCATTGTCGGGGACAAGCATGGTGCCGAGATCGTGGACGCCAGCGGAACCGTGGTCATGACAGCCGTTGTCAAGAAGGCAATCCCCGCGAAGATCGAGTACACGAATCCCGACGGCAGTCTGGCCGGGAAGCTGAAGACCAACTCGATACTCAGCAAGAACCGTTTGGAGTTCACCCTCGCCGGTGGGACTGAGTGGACTGTTGTCCAGTCCGGTGCGCTGAAGCAGATCTACTCCGTGCTCGAAGACGATGTACCCATCGCGAAGTTGGATCTGACGGATCTGGCGCTGAAGAAGAAGTACCCCGTCGACATCGCCGAGAGTGCGGATCTCCCACTGGTCCTCGGTCTTGTCTGGGCGATCAACTTCGCCTACCTGCAGAGGGCCGGTGCGGCGGGCGGGGTAGCAGCTACCTAGGGAGCTCGTCCACGGGGTGCAGCCGGGCAACCGTGAGCAGCGCGGTTGCGGTACTCCCCGGCGGGAACGCACGGGGGTCTGGGCACCGACAATTGCTGCGAGACTGCTCCCATGAGCCATCCGCATCCCGAACTCGGACCGCCGCCCGCCCTGCCGAAGGGCGGCCTGCGGGTCGTCCCCCTCGGAGGGCTCGGTGAGATCGGTCGGAACATGACCGTCTTCGAGTTCGACGGCCGACTCCTGGTCGTGGACTGCGGGGTGCTGTTCCCCGAGGAGCACCAGCCCGGGGTCGACGTGATCCTGCCGGACTTCACCTGGATCCGTGACCGGCTCGACGCCATCGAGGCGATCGTGCTGACCCACGGGCACGAGGACCACATCGGCGGCGTCCCCTACCTGCTGCGCGAGCGCCCGGACATCCCGTTGGTGGGCTCCCGGCTCTCCCTGGCGTTCATCACGGCCAAGCTCAAGGAGCACCGGATCACCCCGGTCACCACGCAGGTCGCCGAGGGCGAGCGCCGCACGCTGGGGCCGTTCGACTGCGAATTCGTGGCCGTCAACCACTCCATCCCCGATGGGCTGGCCGTGGCGATCCGTACCCCCGCGGGGATGGTCCTGCACACCGGGGACTTCAAGATGGACCAGTTCCCCCTGGACTCCCGGATCACCGACCTGCGCGCCTTCGCCCGGCTGGGCGAGGAGGGCGTCGACCTGTTCATGACCGACTCGACCAACGCCGACGTGCCCGGGTTCACGATCTCCGAGCGCGACCTGGCGCCGGCGATCGAGGAGGTGTTCCGCACCGCCCCACGGCGGATCATCGTGTCCAGCTTCGCCAGCCACGTGCACCGGATCCAGCAGGTCCTCGACGCCGCCCACCACCACGGTCGCAAGGTCGCGTTCGTCGGCCGCTCGATGGTGCGCAACATGGGCATCGCCCGCGACCTGGGGTACCTCACCATCCCCGACGGCCTGGTGGTGAACCTCAAGGAGATCAAGAACCTCCCGGACAACCGGATCACGCTGGTCTCCACCGGGTCGCAGGGCGAGCCGATGGCGGCCCTGGCGCGGATGGCCAACCGCGACCACGAGATCCGGATCGGCCCGGGCGACACCGTCCTGCTGGCCAGCTCGCTGATCCCGGGCAACGAGAACGCCATCTACCGCGTGATCAACGCGCTGACCCGCTACGGCGCCAACGTCGTGCACAAGGGCAACGCCAAGGTGCACGTCTCGGGGCACGCCAGCGCCGGGGAGCTGGCCTACTGCTACAACATCGTCAAGCCGGGCAACGTGCTGCCGATCCACGGAGAGTGGCGCCACCTGTCGGAGAACGCCTCGATCGCGATCCGCACGGGCGTGCCGGCCGAGAACGTGGTCATCGCCGAGGACGGCGTGGTCGTGGACCTCATCGACGGGCGCGCGCGGATCGCCGGCAAGGTCCCGGCCGGCTACGTGTACGTCGACGGCATGACCGTCGGGGGAGCCACGGAGGCGTCCCTGAAGGACCGGCGCACCCTGGCCGAGGAGGGGCTGGTCACGATCGTGGCGATCGTCGACGCCGACACCGGCGCCCTGGCCGAGCCCCCGGACTTCCTGACCCGAGGGCTGGTCAACAGCGACACCATGTTCGCCGAGGTGGTGCCACACATCGACAAGGCCCTGGCCAAGGCCGCCGCCGACGGCATCGGCGACCAGCACCAGCTCGAGCAGATCATCCACCGCACCGTCAGCCGCTGGGTGTTCAAGACCTACCGGCGCAACCCGGTGATCATGGCGATCGTCATCGACGCGTAGGCGGCCCCGAACCGGCGCCGGGGTCGTCGACCAACTCGGCCGCGAGGCGGGCAATCCGCCGGGTGCGGGGCTGCGAACACCCTGCGACGACCCGTTGTGAGGGTCCACGACGAGAGGCTCCACCGATGAACCGCACTGCTCCCGCCGCCCTGGCCCTGCTGCTCGGCCTCGCCCTCTCCGGGTGCGCCTCCGACGACACCTCGAGCGAGCCTGCGGCCGCGTCCGAGTCCGCGATGGAGAAGGCCCCCAGCGAGTCGCCGACCGCCATGGAGAAGGAGGCAAGCGAGTCGCCCACGGCGATGGAGAAGGAGGGCGAGGAGGACGCGGCCATGGCCAAGGAGGGTGCGTGGATCGACCAGGCGGCCTACGAGGCCGATGCCGCGACGTTCCATGAGGCCGGTGATGTCGTCCTGTTCTTCAACGCGTCGTGGTGCCCGACCTGCAAGGCGACGGTGAAGAGCCTCGACGCCGAGGGGGCCCCCGCCGGGCTCACCGTGGTCAGCGTGGACTACGACGCGGCCACCGACCTGAGGCAGCAGTACGGCGTGACCGTCCAGCACACGTTCGTGCAGGTCGACGAGCAGGGCAACGAGCTGGCCAAGTTCACCGGGGCCGAGTCCGGCGAAGCCATCGCCGCCCAGACGGCCTGACCGTTCCGCGACGACCACCACACACGAGGGCGAGGGACCATGTTCGAGCTGTTCGGGGCGCTCGTCGCGGGGGTGCTGACCACCCTCGCGCCCTGCGTGCTCCCGCTGCTGCCGATCATCGTCGGGGGCTCGATGGCCGGCGCGCTGGCCGAGGAGGGCGCCCAGTCCACCGCCGCATCGGGCGCCGTGGGCACCACCACCCAGCAGGCGGTGAAGCAGCGCTCGGCGGTGGCCCGCGCACTGGTCATCACGATCTCGCTGGGCGTGTCCATCCTGGTGTTCACCCTCGCCCTGAAAGCCACCACCGCCCTGATCGGGGTCCCCCCGCAGGCCTGGCAGTGGGTCTCAGGCGGGGTGCTGATCGCCCTGGGCATCGTCGGCGCGTTCCCCGACCTGTGGGAGCGGCTGTCGGCGCGGTTGGGGCTCCAGGCCCGCTCGGCGCAGCGCCTGGGTGCTGCTCGTCGGCGTGACGGCGTGGGCGGCGAGATCCTCACCGGTGCGGCACTCGGGCCGGTGTTCACCTCGTGCTCGCCGCTCTACGGATACGTCATCGTCACGGTCCTTCCCGCCGAGCCCGTGCGTGGGTTGGTCCTGCTCGGCGCCTACATATTCGGGCTGTGCGCGACGCTGCTGCTGATCGCCCTGGCCGGCCAGCGGGTCGTCGCCCGGTTCGGCTGGGCCGCCGACTCGCACGGATGGTTCCGCCGGGGCCTGGGCATCGTCTTCATCGTCGTCGGGGTGCTGGTCGCGACCGGCTGGATGCGCGACATCGAGACGTGGATCGTGGACAACGCCCCGTTCGCCCCCTGGAACCTCGACGCGCAGTTCATCGAGTGATGCCACCATGAACACCGTGACCCTGCGCGCCGCCGAGCCCTCGCCCAGCGAGCTGGTCGCGCGCGTCGCGCAGGGCGACGAGGACGCGTTCCGGTTGCTCTACCGGGCGAACTCGTCGGCCGCCTACGGCCTGGCGCTGCGGGTCACCCGGGACGAGCACATGGCCCAGGACGTGCTGCAGGAGGCGTTCGCCGACCTGTGGGCGCAGGCCGCGCGCTTCGACCCGGGGACCTCCTCAGTGCGGTCCTGGGTCACGATGCTCACCCACCGCAGGGCCGTCGACCGGGTCCGCCGTGAGCAGGGGGACCGCAACCGCGTCTCGCAGTGGGCCAGCTCCACCCACGAGCGCGACCACGACTCCGTGGCCGAGGTCGTCGAGATCCGCGCCGAGCACCGCCGCGTCCGCCAGGCGATGGCCGGCCTCAGCCGCGTGCAGCGCGAGTCCCTGGAGCTGGCATTCCTCGGTGGGCTGACGCACACCGAGGTCGCCGAGCACCTCGACATCCCCCTGGGCACGGCCAAGACCCGGATCCGCGACGCGCTGCGCAGCCTGCGCACCGAACTGGAGGTCGACCTGTGAACGACATCCACGACCTGCTCGGCGCCTACTGCACCGACGCCCTCGACGCCGACGACCGGGCCGCCTTCGAGCGGCACCTCGACTCCTGCGATGACTGCCGCACGGAGGCCGCGGACTTCCGGGAGGTCCTGGGCGCCCTGGCCGCCGCCCATCCCGTGCACCCGCCGCGCGGGCTGGAGGATGCGGTCGTGGACCGGGCCCGCACGCAGGGGTCCGGCCGGCCCGGGGAGCCTGCCGAGCCGTCCAAGCCACCCGCCGCCACGGTGGTGCCCGACCGGGACTCCCCGGCAACGATCTCGTCCCCGATGCCGCCCCGGTGGCGTCGTACTGCCCCCTGGATGGCTGCCGCCGCGGCGGGTGCGCTGCTCTTCGCCGGCGGGGTGGGCCTCGGGCGCAGCCAGGTCCCCGCGGAGTCGGCCGCCGCAGGGGACGCCATGGCCGCCGTCGTCGCGGTGGCCTCGGCCGAGGACGCGCACGTGCTGCCCGTGGACATCATGGGTACCACCTCACGGGTGGTCATGAGCCAGGAGATGGACAAGGCCGTGTTCCTGGCCTCGGACCTGCCGATGCCGGCCAAGGGCATGTGCTACCAGGTCTGGCGCGTCGCCGAGGACGGGACGATGGAGTCCGCTGGTGTGGCCACCCCCGCCGCCGACGGGCACATCGCCGTCGTGCTCGACGGCGGAGCGCAGGACGTCACCAAGTTCATGATCACGATGGAGCCCCCCGGTGGATCCGATCACCCCTCCGGGGACATGCTCGCCGAGGTGCGCACCTGAGCCGGGGCGTCACCGCGGTGGTCGAACCGGTCGGATCACCCGACCGGATCGACGACCACGACCTCGGGCCGGTGGAGGCGTCGGGCCGCCAGGGCTCCCAGCCCCACCCCCACGAGGTCGGCGACCACGTCGGCTGCCTCCATCGAACGCTCGGCGAGCAGGCGGCCCTGGATGACCTCGCTGAGGGGGGCGTGCACCGCCATCACCCCGACCACCCAGCCACGGGGCATGCCCGCGGCGATGAGGGCAACGGTGGGCACGGCGAAGGCGACCACGTGGACGAGCTTGTCCAGCGGCAGTCCGCCGGTGTCCACCGCGGGCGCCCGCGGGGCGTAGAGGACCACCATCTGCATCCCCACGGCCAGCACGGCAACGCCGACCCGGGCCCGCTGCGACATGAGGCCAGCCTATCGGTCGGGTAACGTCGCCCCCGTCGTCCGCGACGCACTCGAGCCCGCGGTGGAGGGAGTCCGGGATGGCTGCGACCCCGAGTCCGGCGTCCGCGTCCGACGTGGGTGGTGCGGCCGCCCCCATGGCCGACGAGCCCAGGGACGCCCCGATCGCCCGGCAGATCGTCGCCCTGTCCCTCATCGCGATCGCGGTCGGCCTGCTCGCCGGCGCGGGGGCCACGGCCTTCGTCACCGTCGAGCACGAGCTGCAGCAGCTGCTGTGGACCGACCTCCCCGAGGCCCTGGGCCAGGAGCAGGCCGCCGCGTGGCTGGTCGTCCTCCTGCTGGTCACCGGAGCGGTGATCACCTTCCTCGCCGAGAAGCTGCCCGGCGAGGGCGGCCACACCCCCCTGCACGGGTTCGGGATCGACATCGGGCCCCGCGAGGTCGGCTCGGTGATCATCGCCGCGCTGGGCAGCCTCTCCTTCGGCGCCGTCCTGGGCCCCGAGGCCCCGCTCATGGCCATCGGCACGGCCCTGGGCGCCCTGGCCTTCCGGGACCCGTCGAAGCCGATCCGCCAGGTCATGATGATCGTCGGCGCGATGGCCGCGATCGGCGCGATCTTCGGCAACCCGCTGGTCACCTGCGTGCTGCTGCTGGAGTTCGCGATGCTGGCCGGGCCGAGGATGGCCAATCCGCTGGTCCTGATGCCGGCGCTGGCCGGGATGGCGGCCAGCTACGTGCTGCAGGTCGGGGTCGAGCAGTGGTCGGGCTTGGGTGAGTCGCAGCTCGCGGTCCCCGGCCTGGCGCCGTATCCCGAGGTGCAGTTCGCCGACCTGCTGGTCTCGGTGCCCCTGGCGATCCTGGTGGCCATCGTCGCCATGGCAGCCCGACTCGGGGCGGGGCGCATCGCCGTGCTGGCCTCCCGCGCACGACTGGGCACGATGGTCGGCGCCGGCGTCGTGGTCGCCGTGTCCGCGATCGCCGTCGATGCGATCACCGGCGGGGGCCTGGAGCTGGTGCTGTTCTCCGGGCAGTCGGCGATGCCCGACTACCTGGCGCTGACCTCCGTGGGCACCGCCCTGGTCGTGCTCGTCGGGAAGTTCGTGGCCTACACCGCTTCCCTGGGCAGCGGGTTCCGGGGCGGTCCGATCTTCCCCGCGGTGGCCCTGGGCGTGATCATGGCCACCGGCACGACCCTGCTCGTCGAGGGCACCTCGTCCTCGGCGCTGGCCGCGCTCGGGCATCGCCGCAGGCACCGCAGCCTGCATGCGGATGCCGTTCACGGCGCTGCTCCTGGGCGTGATGCTCACCTACCCGGCTGGCGGAGCCACCACCGTGCTGGCCATCATCGGCGTGATCATCGGCCTGGCCACCCGGCTGGCGGGGGAGAAGCTCGCCCCCGCACTGGCCCCCGCCACGCACTGAAGCCACCCGCCTCGCGTGCGGGCCCCCGGGCCGTCACGCCCCTGCGTCGGGCGAGTCCGAACTCCGGATCCGGCACCCCATGGGCCTTACGGCGATCTGTCGGACATGCCCCCGGGGGGACTTGCGTTTGTTACCCGTCGGTAGCATGATGAGGTTACTGACGGGTAACCTCGCCTGCGTTGAGGCCTACCCACAACCACCTCTGCGAACACCGAAGGAGATCGGATGTCCCACTACAAGGCCAATCTGCGCGACATCGAGTTCAACCTCTTCGAGGTCTTCGGTGCCGCCGACCGGCTGGGCTCCGGCCCCTACGCCGAGCTCGATCCGGGCACCGTCAAGGAGGTCCTGCGCGAGGTCCGGACCCTGTGCGAGGGCCCGCTGGCCGAGTCGTTCGTGGACGCCGACCGCAACCCGCCGAAGTACGACCCGAAGTCGATGACCGTCGAGATGCCCGAGTCCTTCAAGAAGTCCTACGCGGCACTCATGGAGTCCGGTTTCTGGCGCCTGGACCTGCCCGAGCACCTCGGGGGCTCCGGTGCCCCGCCGTCGATCCGCTGGTCCGTCGCGGAGATGATGCTCGGCGCCAACCCAGCGATCTACATGTACATGTCCGGCCCCGGCTTCGCCTCGATCGTCGACGGCCTCGGCAACGAGGAGCAGAAGCAGTGGGCCCAGATCATGATCGACCGCGAGTGGGGCGCGACCATGGTCCTGACCGAGCCCGACGCCGGATCCGACGTCGGCGCCGGCACCACGAAGGCATTCCTCCAGGAGGACGGCAGCTGGCACATCGAGGGCGTGAAGCGCTTCATCACCTCCGGTGAGCACGACATGAGCGAGAACATCGTCCACCTGGTCCTCGCCCGCCCGGCCAACGTCGAGGGCCTCGGCGGCGTCGGCACCAAGGGCCTGAGCCTGTTCTTCGTACCGAAGTACCACTTCGACGCCGAGGGCAACCCCGGCGAGCGCAACGGCGCCTTCGTGACCAACGTCGAGAAGAAGATGGGACTCAAGGTCTCCACGACCTGCGAGATCACGTTCGGCCAGAACGGCGTGCCGGCCCAGGGCTGGCTCATCGGCGACGTCCACGACGGCATCGCACAGATGTTCAAGGTCATCGAGTACGCCCGGATGATGGTCGGCACGAAGGCCATCGCGACGCTGAGCACCGGGTACCTCAACTCCCTGGACTACGCCAAGCAGCGCGTGCAGGGTGCGGACCTCACCCAGATGATGGACAAGCGGGCCCCCCGCGTCACCATCACCGCCCACCCGGACGTCCGCCGCAGCCTGATGCTCCAGAAGTCCTACGCGGAGGGCATGCGGGCGCTGATCCACCTGACCGCCTACTACCAGGACCAGATCCACATGGCCTCCGTCGGGGCGACCCCCGAGGTGGACCTCGACATGGCCGAGCGGGTCAACGACCTGCTGCTGCCGATCGTCAAGGGCGTGGGCTCGGAGCGCTCCTACGAGCTCCTCGCGACCTCACTGCAGACGTTCGGCGGCTCGGGCTTCCTGCAGGACTACCCGATCGAGCAGTACATCCGCGACGCCAAGATCGACACCCTCTACGAGGGCACCACGGCGATCCAGGGCCTGGACTTCTTCTTCCGCAAGATGGTCCGCGACCAGTTCAAGGCCGTGATGTACCTCGGAGGCCAGATCGCCGAGTTCGTCAAGGGCGACGAGGGCGGCTCACTCACGCACGAGCGCGAGCTCCTCGGCAAGGCCCTCGAGGACACGCAGGCCGTGATCGGCGTGCTGGGTGGCTGGGCGATGGCCTCGCAGACCAACCCCACCGAGATCTACAAGGTCGGACTGAACACCACCCGCCTGCTCATGATGATGGGCGACCTGGTCGTCGGCTACCTGCTGCTCAAGCAGGCCGAGGTCGCCGAGAAGGCCCTGGCAGCCGGGGCGTCGGCCAAGGACGTGCCGTTCTACGAGGGCAAGGTCGCGGCCGCCAAGTGGTTCGCAGCCAACCGCCTGCCGCTGCTCGCCTCGGAGCGCGCCGTGGCTGAGGCGACCACCGGTGAGCTGATGGACGTGCCGGAGGCCGACTTCTAGAAGAACTCCCGGGCGACCCCCGGGACTCGGAACCCCTCGGGGGGACGACCCGATCGGGCCCCATCCGCGTGGCGCACACCACGCAGGTGGGGCCCGATTGCTGTCCAGCCGCCGGGGCGAGGGAGGGGATGCAGGAGCGAGGATCAGAGGGGGCGGTGCATGATGTGCAGGCCGACCGGGCCCACGATGGGGTGGTCGAAGGCCTCGGGGACCGTCGCCAGGATGCGGAATCCCAGGGACTCCCAGAGCGTGATCGCGCCGGCGTTCGTGGCCACCACTGCGTTGAACTGCATGGCGCGGTACCCCTCGGCCCGCGCGTCGGCCAGCACGCGCTCAGCCAGGGCCCTGCCCACCCCCCGTCGCCCCGCGCCCGGATCGACGACGAAGCTCGCGTTGGCCACGTGCGAGCCCCGCCCGGGCCAGTTGGGGCCGAACTTGGCGGTGCCGAGGAGCCGGCCGTCCTCCTCGGCCACGAGCACCACCCAGGGCTCGGCCAGCATCCACGCAGCCCGGCCCTCGTCCGAGCCCATGTCCTGGGGGTAGGTGTAGGTCTCCCCGGCGGCCACGATCCCGGCCATGAACGTCCAGATCCCCGGCCAGTCCTGCGGGGTAGCCCTGCGGATCAACACGTCCCGGAGCGTAGCGAAGTCGCGACCGTCGCGGCGTGGCCCACGGAGTTCGTCCGGATCTCGGAGCACCGCTGCTCGGGGATCCGGACCGACCCAACCGTGGTCCGCCGAATAGCGGAGCACGCGGAGGACGAGGAGGGGGCCAAGGAGGAGGAACGGGACGCAGGTTCCCGCATCGGGCGCGGATCGTATACCCTTGGGGGTATGCGAAGACTCCTTGCGCTCCTGGCCATCCTCCTCGGTACCACCGCCCTCCTGGCGGGCTGCTCCTCGTCGGACAGCTCCGTCGAGAACGTCTCCGCCGAGGCGTTCCTGACGGCCGCCGCCGAGCCCGGCACGGTCGTGGTCGACGTGCGGACACCCGGCGAGTACGCCGCAGGTCACGTGGACGGTGCGGTCAACATCGACGTCGAGTCCGCGGACTTCGCCACCCAGATCGCGGCCCTGCCGAAGGACACCCAGTACGCGGTCTACTGCCGCTCGGGCCGCCGGTCGGCGCTGGCCACCGACCAGATGTCTGCGGCCGGCTTCACGTCGCTGGTGAACCTCGAGGGCGGCGGCATCGCCGACCTGCAGGCCGCTGGCGCACCGATCGTGACCGGCTGAGGCCACCGCGCACCAGCAGGGCTCAGCCCAGCCGGCGGTCCTCGAGTGCCGGGAAGGCCCCACGCCAGGCAGCGACCCGGTCCGGGTCGATCTCCACGGACAGGACCTCCTCGCCGGTGCCGGCCTCGGCGAGGACCTCGCCCTGCGGATCGATGACCATCGAGAATCCGGCGATCGGCACGCCACCATGGGTCCCGGCTTCGTTGCAGGCCAGGACATAGGCCTGGTTCTCGATGGCCCGGGCCCGGGCCAGGACCTGCCAGTGCCCGACGCGCCGCTCCGGCCAGCCGGCTGGGATCACAAATGCCTCAGCACCGCCGTCGACAAGGGCCCGGAACAACTCGGGGAAGCGCAGGTCGTAGCACGTGGCCAACCCAGTCGGCCCCAACGGACCATCGACCACGACGACCTCACCGCCGCTGGTCATGACCGAGGTCTCCCCGCCGTTGAACCCGAACAGGTGGACCTTGCGGTAGGAACCCGCCAACTCACCATCCGGGCCGAATGCCACCTGGGTGTTGAAGTAGTCGATCTCCCCGGAGTCCGACTCGACCCGCTCGGCGAACGAGCCTCCGAAGACCATCGCTCCCGAGTCGGCGGCCACCTGGGCCAGCGCACGGCACAGCGGCCCGTTCAACGGCTCCGCGTGCACGGGCATGAGGTCGATCGCGAACGCGCCGATCGGCCACAGCTCGGGCAGCACCACCAGGTCGTGGTCGGCTGCGACCTCCGCGGTCATCGCCAGGACGCGTTCGATGCGCTCACCGACGGGCTCATCATCAGTGATGCTCACCTGGAGCAGGGCAACACGTACCGGCATGGTCGTCAGGGTAGCCCGACGGCGAGCGTCGCCCGCAGTTCTGCCTCGTCCACGTGCCAGGTCCCCACGACTTCTCCGTCGACCAGCGTGACCGGTATCTGCTCCCAGTAGAGGTCGGCGAGCACGGGGTCATCGAGGATCGAGGCCTCGTCCCACGACTCCCCCAGCTCGGCGCACACCCGCGTGATGACCTCCCGCGCCTGGTCGCAGAGGTGGCATCCGGGCTTGCCCACGAGCCGGACGCGGGCGGTCACTCCCGGACGCCCTTGAGCTTGCCCTTGGTGATCTTGCCGGTCGCGGCCCGGGGCAGCCTGACGGCGAACTCGATGAGGGATGGGCACTTGAAGCGGGCCAGGCGTGCCTCGCAGAAGGCCCGCAGGTCGTCGGGTTCGGGTACGCCCTTCTTGAGCACCACCACGGCCTTCACGGACTCCCCGGTCAGCGGGTGCGGCACCCCGATGACGGCGACCTCGGCGACGGCCGGGTGCGTGGCCAACACGGCCTCCACCTCGCGGGGGTAGACGTTGAAGCCGGACACGATGATCAGGTCCCGGCGCCGGTCCACCAGCCGGAAGTCGCCGTCCTCGTCGAGGATGGCGACGTCGCCGGTGTGGAACCAGCCGTCGGAGTCGACCCCCCCGGACCTGTCGGGCCAGTAGCCGGACAGAACCGACTTCGCCTTCACCCACACCTCACCCGGATCGCCCTCGTCGACCTCCTGGCCCGAGGTGTCGCGCAGCGAGACCTGCACCCCGGCCACCGGGCGCCCCACGGACCCAGGCTTGGGACGGCGGGACACCAGGGTGGAGGTGACCACCGGGCAGCACTCGGTGAGCCCGTATCCCTCCCAGATCGGCTTGCCGGTGATCGTGCCGAACTGCGCGAAGACATCCGGGGGCAGCGCCGACGCCCCGCTGACGAGCAGCCGAACACCGTCCATCGACTCGCGCAGCGATCCCTCCGCACTCCACGACACGTACATCGGCGGGGCACCGGCGATGTTCGTCACGCCGAACTCCCGGACGGCCGCCAGGGACGAGCGTGACTCGAAGCGATCGAGCAGGACGCAGGTCGCGCCCACCTTCGCCACCAGGCCGAGGCCGGCATTGAGACCGTAGATGTGGAACATGGGAAGCACGAGCAGCAACCGGTCGTCGGCCTCCATGGCCGCAGGACGCCGGATCCTGGCCAGCGCGTCGATGTTGGCGCGCATCGCACCATGGCTGAGCATCGCCCCCTTGGGCTGGCCCTCGCTGCCGGAGGTGTACATGAGCACCGCAAGGTCCTTGGCGGCCGTCCGGGGCGCAGCGAAGGCCCCCCGACCACCTGGGCCGGACCCGACCATCTCCAGCCCGTCCTGCGAGTCGATGGCCAGCACGCGGGTCGCCGGTGCCCGCTTGGCGACCGACACACCGACCTTGGCCGCCCCCGAGTCGTGCAGCAGGATCTCGGCACCCGAGTCCCTGCACAGTCGGGTCACCTCGGTGCTCGTGTACCCGGTGTTGATCGGGACGGCCACCATGCCGGCGCGCAGGATGCCGAAGTACGCGATGGCGAACTCGGGGCGGTTCCCGATCATCAACGCCACGCGGGAGCCGGTCTTCAGCCCGGCCCGGGTCAGGGCGCGCGCGGACCGATCGACGCGCTGGTCGACCTGGGCCCATGTCAGTTCGGAGGTCCGGGTCACCAGCGCCGGATGGTCCGGGCGGGCCACGGCCGACTCGCGCACGAGGTCAGCGATGTTCGTCACACGAGCAGTGTGGCATGTCGAATCCGGCTAGGCTCGCCCCGTGGCCGAATCCCCGAACGCCTCGGACGACCGGGCGATAGCTGAGGATCTGACCGCCGAGGTCGGCGCCGGATCCGACCGCAGCCAGGGCGATGCGACGCCCGGGCATGCCCCGCAGGACGCCCCAGGGGCGGCGGAGGCGGGCCCCGAGGAGCGCCCCAGTGGACGAGGAGGAGAGCCCCGAGGAGGCTCCCGCCGTCGAGGCCGACGAGGCGTGGCTCACCGCGGGCATCACCGCACTCGAGCCGGAGAACTCCGGGCCCGGCGCGGCCGCCTTCTTCGACATCGACAACACGATCATGCGCGGATCGAGCATCGTCGCACTGGCCAAGGGGATGGCCGATCGGGACTACTTCACCACCAGCGAGGTCGTGGACTTCACCTGGAAGCAGCTCAAGTACGTCCTGTCGGGCCGCGAGAACATGGACGACATGGCCCAGGCGACCGAGAACGGCCTGCTGTTCGTCAAGGGCCGCGAGCCGCGCGAGATCGAGGACATGGCCGAGCAGGCCTACGACGAGCGGATGGTCGGCCGGCTGTGGGCCGGGACCGTGGAGCTGGCCGAGGCGCACAAGGCGCTGGGCCACGAGGTGTGGCTGGTCAGCGCGACCCCCGTGGAGGTCGCCGACGTGATCGCCCGCCGCCTGGGCCTGACCGGGGGGCTGGGGACGATCGCCGAGGTCGCCGACGGGCACTACACCGGAAAGCTCGACGGCGTGCCGCTGCACGGTGCTGCCAAGGTGGAGGCGATCGGACGGCTGGCCGCCGAGCGCGGCCTCGACCTGACCCGGTCCGCGGCCTACTCCGACTCGAGCAACGACATCCCGATGCTGTCCGCCGTGGGCTGCCCGGTGGCGATCAACCCGGACGGGGCCCTGCGCTCGCACGCGAGGGCGCAGGGGTGGCCGATCCGTGACTACCGGATCCGCGGCAAGGAGTCGGTGCGCAAGGGCGTGCCGGCCGCCGCGGCCGCCGGACTTGTTGCCGGGGCGGCCGTTGGAGTGGCCAAGGGGATCGCGGTCTACCGCGGGCGTGGCGGCTGAGTCACGCGCATCAGAGCGGACCGCCGCCCCGCTGCCGGGCCGATGCCGGGGCCAGGCGACGGCACTCCTCAGCGGAAGATGCCGCGGCGGCGCACCAGCATCCGGTACAGGTTGTGCTGGATCGTCTCACGTACCTGGTCGGTGATCTCGAACACGAGCATCGGATCCTCGGCCGCGGCATCCCCGAATCCCGCGGTGTCGATGGGCTCACCGAACTCGATGACCCACTTCGAGGGCAACGGCACCAGGCCCAGCGGGCCCAGCCACGGGAAGGTCGGCGTGATCGGGAAGTACGGCAGCCCGAACATGCGGGCCGCAACCTTCACGTTGCCCAGCATCGGGTAGATCTCCTCGGAGCCCACCACCGAGCACGGCACGATCGGCACGCCGGTCCTCAGGGCCGCTGAGACGAACCCGCCGCGGCCGAAGCGCTGCAACCGGTAGCGCTCGGAGAACGGCTTGCCGGTGCCCTTGTAGCCCTCCGGCCAGACGCCCACGAGCTCACCGGAGCGCAGCAGGCGCTCGGCATCGGCGTTGCAGGCCAGCGTGGCCCCGGCCTTGCGCGCCAACATCCCGACGAACGGCATGTCGAAGACGATGTCCGCGCCCAGCGGGCGCAGGTGCCGTGCGTTCGGGTGCTGGTCGTGGATGGCCATCTGCACCATGACGGCATCCAGGCCGATCGTCCCGGCGTGGTTGGCCACGATCAGGGCCCCACCGTCGAGGGGCACGTTCTCGATCCCGCGGACCTCGACGCGGAACCAGTGCGTGTAGAGCGGGCGCAGCGCGGCCAGCAGGACGCTGTCGCTGAGCTCGGGATCGAACCCGAACTCGTCGACCTCGTACTGGCCCAGCGCGCGGCGGCGCAGGAACTCCAGGGCCGCGCTGACCTGCTCGGCCCAGCTGGGGTCCGCGCCGACGACCGCCACATCCGTGACCGGCGGCTCGTCAGCCCCGGGCATCCGCAGGACCTGTGCGTCGTTCACGCCGACCACCCCGACAGGATGCGCCCGGCCACCGTCCCCGCACCCGAGACGAGCTCGGGCGTGATGACGTTGTTCAGACGCCGCGCGTGGACGAAGTCGTCGAACGTCTCGGAGGTGGTGTAGCGCGGGGTGAAGCCGAACTCCTCGTGCAGGCGCGTCGTGTCCACGGCGCGGCCGTGCGTGAGCAGGCGGATCTGCTCGGGGCTGAAGTCGGCGAAACCTCCCCGGCGGACCCATCGTCCGGTGATGCCCACGAGTGGGGACCAGACCGGCACCCCCACACGGCCCGCACGCCGGATCGCCTGGGACAGCGCCAGCACGCCGTCGCCGGCCACGTTGTAGATCCCGGGGTGGTCCTCGACGGTCGCCCGGCGGAGCACCTCGAGGCCGTCGTCCTCGTGGACGAACTGCATCCGGGCGTCGTAGCCCAGGACTGTCGGGATGACCGGCAGCGAGAAGTACTGCGCCATCGGGGTGTTCGCGGTCGGCCCGAGGAAGTTGGCGAACCGCAATGTCGTGACGGTCAGGTCGGGGCGTCGGCGGGCCAGGCCACGCACGTAGGACTCGACCTCGACGGAGTCCTTCGCCCACCCCGATGTGGGCAGGGCGGTCGGCTCCATGTCCTCGGTGAGCAGCGCCGCATCACCGGCCCCCGCTCCGTACACCGAGGTCGAGGACTTCACGACGAGCTTCTCGACGGACGCGGCCTTCTGGCATGCGGCCAGCAGCTGCATCGTCCCGATGACGTTGATCTCCTTCATCGGGGCGCGCCCCCCCGCCTGGCGGGGGGTGGCGATGACACCCATGTGCACGACCGTGTCGACGCCCGCCGTGGAGATGACCTTGCCGATGATGGGGTTGCGGATGTCGGCCCGCACGAAGTCAGCCCCACCGATGTCACCGGCGGGGGTCACGACATCAACACCGATCACCCGCTCCACCGCGGGGTCCTCGGTGAGCACGCGTGCCATCCTGCCGCCCAGGTAACGGGAGACCCCGGTCACGAGAACGACACGTGCCATGGTGCTACTTGGCGTTACGGCGCTGGACCCGCGTGCGCTTGAGCAGCTTGCGGTGCTTCTTCTTCGCCATCCGCTTGCGACGCTTCTTGATCACAGAACCCACAGGGAGACCTCACAGACGAGCCGGTAATTGGTGGCCATGCTACCGCCCGCGCGCACGCCCCGGAAACCACGAGGCTGCCGGCGGCCGCTCGACCGCGGGCGGTCAGGCCGTGTCGACGAACGAGTGGCGCAGGTAGTCGTCCACGACGTACTCGGGGATCCGCACGGATCGCCCGACCTTCAGCGCCGGCAGCGTCCCGTAGTTGACCATGCGATAGACCGTCATCTTCGACAGCCGCATGATCGCCGCGACCTCGGCCACGGTCAGCAGGCGCACCTCAGCCAGTGGGCGATCAGTCATCGGGTCACCTACCTCAACGAGGTCTCAGGAACCTCATGCTACGCCCCAGTAGGTTCGATAGGGAATGGGGCGGAGCGGCCCAATGGTCGCGCTCTCCCGACTGGCGCCAGCCAGCGCTCAGAAGGCGCCGAACGGATCGGCCATGAGTCCCCAGTGCGGGAACACCGCACGCCGGGTGTCCATGATCGCCCGATCCAGGGGGTCCTCGGGGTGATAGCTGCGCTCGAAGGGCTGGGCCCACGGATCGTTGCCGTCGGTCATCCGGCCCGGGGCCGCGCGGCCCAGGAGGTCGAGGACGAACACCCGGAACGCCTCCGGGGTGGGCGTCTCGGGGGCGATCGGCCGGTGCAGGGCCTCGGCGATCAGGTGGGTCCAGGCCCGCGGGACCACGTCGACGACCTCGTAGCCCCCGCCGCCGACAGCCACCCAGCGGCCTCCGGCCAGCCGGTGGGCCAGGCGGTGCAGCGCCGCGTACGAGGTGCGCTGGCCGTCGACGCTGAGCAGCAGGTGGGCCATGGGGTCCTCGAAGTGCGAGTCGCAGCCGTGCTGGCTGACCAGGAACTCGGGTCCGAACTCCTCGAGGACCGCCGGGACGACCGCGTTGAACGCCCGCAGCCACTGGTTGTCGGCCGTGCCCGCGGGAAGTGAGACGTTCACCGACGTGCCCAGTGCCCCGGGACCCCCGATGTCGCCGGGCCAGCCGGTTCCCGGGAACAGGGTGCGCCCGCTCTCGTGCAGGCTGATCGTGAGCACCCGGGGGTCGTCGTAGAACATCGCCTGGACGCCGTCGCCGTGGTGGGCATCGACATCGACGTAGGCCACCCGCTGCACCCCGTGGTCCAGCAACCAGCGGATCGCCACCCCGACGTCGTTGTACACGCAGAACCCGGCCGCGCGGTCGGCCATCGAGTGGTGCATCCCGCCGAACAGGTTCACCGCATGCTGCGCCCGCCCGGAGTGCACCTCCTCCACGGCCCGCACGCTGGCGCCGCACAGGTGTGCGGCGGCCTCGTGCATCCGCGGGAACACGGGCACGTCGTCGGTGCCCATCCCGAACCTCGCCTCACCCGGATCGCCCGTGTGCCCCGCCGTGCGCACGGCCGTGAGGAAGTCGGGCACGTGTACCTTGACGAGGTCGTGGACACCCGCGGGCTCCACCTCACGGATCAGGTCCACGTTGGGGGCCTGCAGGAGGCCGAAGTCCTCGGCCAGGCGCAGGGCGAGCTGAACCCGGATGGGCGCCATCGGGTGCCCCTGCCCGAAGTTGTACGCCGACAAGGTGGGGTCGGCGATCACAGCCACCCGATCGCTCACCGAACCACCGTAGACCCACCACGGCCGTCGAGGGCGCGCGGGCGCCCGCCACAGCGGACATCACGTGCGGCCCGGTGAATAGCCTGCACACATGGTCCTGCGACGCGCCCACAACGAGCCGCGGCGTCGGGTGCTGCGCGCTCGCCACAGGACCGGTGGCGGGACCCCCGACAGGTTCCCCTCGACGGGCCCGGCCCAGCAGGGTTCCTCCGAGGTGGTGATCCGCTCCCAGGCCCAGCAGGCCCGGATCGGGCGCCGCTCACCAGCGCGCTCCATCACGGTGTCGTTCGCCATCCTGTGCGGGCTGGGAACCCTGCTGCTCATGCTCCCGGTCATGCGCAGCGGTGCGGGGTCGGCGAGCCCTGCGGTCGCGCTGTTCACCTCGGTCAGCGCCACCTGCGTGACAGGGCTCGCCGTGGTCGACACGGGGACCTACTGGAGCCCCCTGGGCCAGGTGGCCATCCTGATGCTCATCCAGATCGGCGGGTTCGGCATCCAGGCGCTGGGCACGCTGTGGATCCTGCTGCTCAACCGCAGGCTCGGGACCCGCTCTCGGCTGGCCGCTCAGGAGGAGACGGGCGTGCTGACCCAGGGCGACGTCCGTCAGGTGCTCACCGCGCTGGCTGCGATCACCGTGGTCGTCGAGTCCGCGGTCGCCCTGCTGCTCGGTGCTCGGTTCTGGTGGTCCTACGACCTGTCGCTGGCCGATGCCGCGTGGACGGGGATCTTCCACAGCGTCAGCGCCTTCAACAACGCCGGGTTCGCCCTCGCCCCGGACTCCCTGATGTCCTACGGCCAGGACCCATTGGTCCTGGGGCCGATCGCCGTGGCCATCGTGCTCGGCGGCCTGGGCTTCCTCGTGATCGTCGAGGTCTTCCGCCGGTCCACCGGGGCGCGCGGGATCGCCCCCCGGCCCAGGAGCGCGGCGATGACGCAGGACGAGGTGCTCGCCCGCGGCCGCGAGCTGGCCCGACGCTCGCGCTACCGGATGGGGGCGTTCCACCCGGAGCGGTTCGGCTTCGCCAACCCCATCCCGATGTCGCTGCACACCCGCCTCATGCTCATCGGCACCGCCATCGTGATGGCGGTCGGAGCACTCGGCTTCGCCCTGTTCGAGTGGAGCAACCCGAGCACGCTCGGTGCGATGGCCTGGTGGGAGAAGGCGATCCAGTCGGTCTTCTCCGGTGGGGTGACCCCGCGCACCGCGGGGTTCAACACCGTGGACTACGGATCCGTCATCCCCGAGACGCGCCTGCTCACCGACGCCCTCATGTTCGTCGGTGGTGGCAGCGGCAGCACTGCCGGTGGCATCAAGGTGACCACCCTGATGATCCTCTTCCTCGCCGCGCGCGCCGAGATCCGCGGGCACAAGGACGTCAACGTCCTCGACCGCCGGATCCCGGACACGACGGTCCGCGTGGCCATCTCCGTGGCCATGATCAGCCTCGGGGCCGTCCTGGTGGGAACCATGGCGCTGCAGGCAGTGACCGACCTCAGCCTGGACCTGGCCCTCTTCGAGGTCACCTCCGCCCTGGCGACCGTGGGCCTGTCGGCCAACGTGACCCCCGGGCTCCCGCAGGCGGGGCAGCTGCTGCTCGTCGCCCTGATGTTCCTGGGCCGGGTTGGCCCCGTCACACTGGCCTCCTCGCTGACCCTGCGCTCCACATCCCGCGACTACCGGCTGCCCGAGGGCCGGCCGATGATCGGGTGACGACATGAGAGGAGAACCACATGTCTGCTCGCGAGGTTGAGCCGGTGGTCGTGCTCGGCCTGGGCCGCTTCGGCAGGTCCGTGGCACTGGCCCTGACCCGGGAGGGCTGTGAGGTGCTGGCCATCGACCAGAACGCCGACCTGGTCCGGGAGGTCAGCCAGAAGGTGACGATGGCGGTGGAGGCCGACGTCACCAGCAAGGAGGCCCTCGAGCAGCTGGGGGTGGGTGAGTACACCCGGGCGGTGGTCGCGATGGGTGATGCCGTCGAGGCGTCCCTGGTCTGCGCCCTCGTGCTCAAGGAGGACTTCAAGATCCCGGAGATCTGGGCCAAGGCCATCAACGCCCAGCAGGCCAAGATCCTGCGCAAGATCGGCGTCACCGAGGTGGTCTACCCCGAGCTCGAGGTCGGTCGACGGGTGGCTCACGCCCTGCTGGGACACCGCACCGAGTACATCCCCACCGTCGACGGCCTGGCCTACGCCGCGCTCCCAGTGAGCCGGAAGCTGGTCGGGCGGCGACTGGCAGACGCCCATGAGCTCAACGAGAAGGGGATCCTGGTCCTGGCCGTCAGCCGCCGGGGCCGGGGGATGCCCGACCTGGCCACATCCGACCTGGTCCTGGGGGCCGAGGACGTCCTGGTCGTCTGCGGCCCGGAGGATGAGGTGTCCCCGCTGCTGATGTGATCCGGCTCCGCGTGCGGACCGAGCCTGGGAATGCGTCCGCTCAGGACCTGCCGAGCTCGACGGACCGGTCCCGGCAGGCGCGCATGGCGTTGGCGAACGCGGCCTTGACCGCCGCATCGTCGAGGACATGCACCGCGGCAGCGGTCGCCCCGCCGGGTGAGGTCACGTTCTCGCGGAGCACGGTGGGGTGCTCGCCGGTGTCACGCAGCATCGTCGCGGCCCCGAGCAGGGTCTGGATCGTGAGGTCGTGGGCAAGGTCCCGGGGCAGTCCCAGCATCACTCCGGCGTCGATCATGGCCTCGGCGACGTAGAACACGTAGGCCGGCCCGGATCCGCTCACCGCGGTCACGGCGTCCTGCTGGGACTCCGGGGTGGTGCGCACCTGGCCGACGGCACCCAGGACCCGCTCGGCCAGCGCCAGCGACTCCGGCGGGCACCCCGGCGCCGGGGACATGACCGACATGCCCATCCCGACCAGGGCCGGGGTGTTGGGCATCACCCGGACCACAGCCGTGCCGGGCGGCAGGTGCGCGGCGAGGGTCGCCGTGGAGACCCCGGCGGCCAGCGAGACGACGGTGACCCCGGCCGGCAGGTGCGCGGCCACGTCGTCCAGGACGGCTGTGACCTGGTGCGGCTTGACCCCGATCACCACGACGTCGGCATCCGAGACGGCCGAGAGGGAGGCGCTCACCTCGATCCCGTGGCGCTCCCGCACTGCCTGGGCGGTCGGCTCGTGCGCCTCGGTGGCGCGGATCTGCGACCGTTCCCATCCGGCGGCCAGCAGGCCGGCCAGCACGGCCTGCCCCATCCGCCCGGCACCCACCAGCACCACCCGGGGATCCCCGGCCATGGCGCTCACCGGCCGAGGGCGGCGCGGGCCGCCTGGCCGATGGAGTTGGGCTTCCACGCGATCCGCCGGGCCATGTACCCGGCCCAGTCCGGGCCGAACGGCACCAGGATGCTGACCTGCTCCCCGTCAGCGACGAGCGCGGCCGCCGCGTCCGGTCGCACGCCCAGCCGCAGCTGGAACGAGTGCTGACCGGGCTCCAGGCCGGAACGTGCCGCCAGCGCGGAGGCGATCTCGATCAGGCGCGCGTCGTGGGTCGCGACGATGGTGCGGGCCCCGGCCGCCATCAACTGCCGCGTGCACCGGACGTAGGCCTTGTCCACCTCGTGCCCGCTGGCGAACGCCAGTCCTGGCGCCACCGCCTCCTGCTGGCGCACGAGCCGTACCCGCGCACCGGCCCTGGCCAGGTCGCCGCAGTCGGCCTCGGAGCGCAGCAGGTTCGCCGCGATCGTGACCCCGAGGTCCGGGTGCTCCTCCGCGAGCGTGGCGTGGATCGTCAGAGTGTCATCGAGATGCGCCAGGGAAACCCCGTCGAGGGTCACCGTCATCCCGACCTCCTCGGCTGCCGCGCACAGGATCGCGAGGTCGGCGCTGACCGATGCCGCGGGAACACCCGCGGACAGGCCCAGGGCCGCCAGGTCGACCATCAGGTCCGCCCCCTGCGCCAGGTCCGCGGAGTCCAGCGCCTCGATCGTCTGCATGTGGACCAGCAGGCAGGAGGCCAGTGCCTGCGGATCGGGCAGGTAGGCGACCGAGGCCGACATGCCCGACGCCGCCACATCCCCCACCGCCGCCACGGCCGCCGCAACGGTCTCCCCCGGCACGAACGGGCTGGCCGCGCTGCGCGTCGCGGGCATCGATTCGAGCGCCGCGGCCATCGACTCCCGGCTGGGAAGCCGGCTGAGCACGCCACTGAAGTCCACCATGGTCCACACCTCCGGGCCGAAGGCTACGCGTGCTCCGGGCGCCCCGTCGCCCCGGTGGTGCCCACCAGCGACCGGGGCGGTCGTCCGGTCGCGGCTGGGCGGGGCCGACCGCTAGCCTTGCGGGCACCACGGGAAAGGCAGGGCTGGTGAAGATCCCCCTTCTGTCCGAGCTTCCGGGCGCCTCCACGGTGACCGGGATGCTGCAGGGAATCGAGTCGCGCGTGGTCGGCGCCCTCGAGGACGTCGACTGGGTCAACGTCGCCCAGACCGTCGACAAGTCCGTCAACGCCGGCCGGATCGAGTACAAGACCCGCCGCCAGGCGCTGCGCCCCACGGTCGTGGTGACCTACCGCGGCTGGTACGCCGACGGGGTCGCCCACCTGACCGCGCGGACGATCGAGAAGCCGCTGTTCGCCGCCGGTGAGATGTCCATGGGGCTGGGATCGACCATGCGCGCCAACCTGCGCCGGTTCCTCGTGCTGACGATGTCCGGGATCACCGTGCAGGCGTCCATGGGATCGGTGACGGGGGAGTTCACCAGCGACGCGGACGGCTACCTGCACATCGAGCTGCCGGTCGGGCCCCTGTCCCCGGGCTGGCATGTCGTGGACATCGACCCGGTCGACGTGCCCGTTGCGCACACGACCGGACGGGTGCTGGTCCCGGATCCCGCCGGCGGCGTGGCCGTGATCAGCGACATCGACGACACGATCATGAAGACCGGGCTCACCCAGGGGTGGACGGCCGCCGGCCGCACCCTGTTCCGGGACGTGGCCGACCGCAAGCCGGTCCTGGGGATGTCGACGTTCTACGCCGGGCTGGCCCGCGGCGACGGGACCCAGCGCAGTGTCCCGTTCTTCTACGTCTCCACCGGATCGTGGAACCTCTACGACTACCTCGTCGCCTTCACCAACCTGCACCGCTTCCCGCGCGGGCCGTTGTTCCTGACCGACTGGGGGCCGACCTCCGACCGGCTCATGCGCGACGGGCGGGAGCACAAGCGTGCCACGATGCGCGCCCTGATCGAGGGGAATCCGACCTACTCGTTCGTCCTGGTCGGCGACGTCGGGCAGGGCGACCCGGAGACCTACGAGCTGATGGCCCGGGAGTACCCGGATCGGATCACCGCGATCTTCCTGGTCTACGTCGGGTCCCACCTGGCCGAGCGCAGCGAGCAGGTGGCCGCGCGCGCCGCCTCCCTGCGCGAGGAGGGCATCGGCATGTACTACGTGGAGAACGCGGTCGAGGCCGTCACCGTCGCCTGGCAGCTGGGACTGGTGGACCAGGCCACCACCATCGCCGTCGCCCGGGAGTTCGACGGACGCTGACCCCGCCCTCGCGCGCGGGTCGTGACCGAGCAGTGCCCTACTCGCTCGGGACCTCGGCGGTCGCAGGGTCGGCGGACACCTTCGCATGCCTGGGCCCCGCCGCAGCGTCCCGAGCCGGATGCCACGCTCGTCGTGGCCTTGCGGCTGCCGCCTGGCGAGGAGCGGCGCGACGCGGGTTTCGACGGGTCGGTGGTGGCCTTGGTTGCCCTGGCCGCGGTCGTGCTCGCCTTCGCCGAAGCGGTGGCCTTCGCCGGGGCGGCCTTGCCGGGACCGGCCTGCGCGGGGGCGGGCCTTCGCGGGGGCGGGCTTCGCGGGGGTGGCCTTCGCGGGCTTCGTGGTTGCCCCTCCCGTGACCGGCGCCACCTTCGCCGCTGCCCTGGCCGCAGTCCTCTTCGCCGCTGTCCGCGACGAGGTGGTGGCCTTCGTCGTCGAGGTTGCTGCCTTCGTGGTGGCCCTGCCGGCCGCGCCCCGCGTGGCCGCCTTCGCCGATGTGGACCTGCTGGTCGAGGAGGTGGTGGCAGACCCCCTGGTGGGGTCGGTCTCGGCGAGCATGGCCGCCAGGCGCGCGGCCTCGGCTGCCCGGGTGGCGGCCGGGTCCGGATCGAACGTGCGAGCCCGGGGCCCGGGCGTGGTCGAGGAGGGCTGGTTCGGGGCGTCGGCACGGGATTGTGCTCGGGCTCGGGCGGATCCCGGGATCGGGTGGCGCGGGTCGAGGAGGTCCTGGATGACCGGGGCCACCATGCGGATCACCTCCTCGTCGCTGGCGGAGGCCAGCGGCTCGAGGCGCACGCCGTAGCGCATGGTCGCCACACCGAGCAGGTAGCTGGTGATCAGCGCCGAGCGCATCCGGGCGTCGGGAACCCCGATCATCCCGGCCACCCGGTCCACGACACCGACCTCGATGAACTCCTGCAGCCCGGTGACCGCCTGACCCGCCGAGACGCCGGTGCGCGCCAACGACATCAGGTCGTCGCGGGCAGCCGGGTCGCGCAGCGTCTCCAGCGTCAGCCGGACCAGCCGCTCACCCATCCCCTCGATGCCCGGGGCCATCAGCGCGGGGATCGCCGAGACCGGGTCCACCGGAAGGCGCAGGGCCGCAGCGAACAGTGAGTCACGGTTGCGGAAGTACCGGAGCGCGACCTCCTCGGTCACCCCTGCTGCTGCGGAGACCGTGCGCATGCTCAGGCCCATGTACCCGCGCTTCTCCACGATCTCGCGCGCCACGGCCAGCAGCGCGTCCCTCGGGTCATCGCTCACGGGGCCAGACTAGGGCCGAGCGGGACCCCCCGGCACGGCAAGCGGGGCCGCCAGGTGGAGCCGGGCGAAGGCCAGCGCCTCAGCGAGGTCCGCCTCGCGCTCGGCCCGGTTGGCGGCCCGACGGGTGGTGACCTCGAGCACGACCGTCCCGGTGAACCCCTGCACCGCGAGGCCCTCGAGGAGCTCCGCGCACTCCTGGTTCCCTCGTCCCGGAACGAGGTGCTCATCGCGCGCAAGGCCGGTGCCGTCGGCGAGGTGGATGTGCGCGAGCCGGTCGCCCAGGTCAGCGGCCATCGACAGGGCGGACGTGCCCGACACGGCCGTGTGCGACAGGTCGAGGGTCACGTGTGGGTAGTCCTGGTTGCGTGGGTCCCAGTCGGGCTGGTACGCCGCCCACTCGCGGCTCCTGGCCCGCCAGGGGTACATGTTCTCCACGGCGAAGACGATGTCGGTCTCATCGCGCATCCGGTCCAGGCCGAGCTCGAACTCCCGGGCATAGTCGCGCTGCCAGCGGAACGGCGGGTGGACGACCACCGTGGAGGCGCCCAACCGCTCGGCAGCAGCCTGGGAGCGCCTCAGCTTCTCCCAGGGGTCGGTGCTCCACACCCGCTGGGTCACCAGGAGGCACGGCGAGTGCACCGCCAGCACCGGGATCCCGTAGTAGTCCGACAGCGCCCGGACGGCCTCGGGGTCCTGGCTCACGGCGTCGGTGAAGACCATGAGCTCGATCCCGTCATAGCCCAGCCGACGGGCGATCTCGAACGCCGCGGCAGTGGACTCGGGGTAGACCGAGGCCGTGGACAGCGCGACCTTCGCGGCAGGAACCCGGACAGCCGGGGGCAGGGACTCAGCCAGGAGGAGCGAGGCCCCGGCACCTGGTGCGGTCGCGCGAGGTGCGGGGCGCTTGGAGGCGGGGCGCTTCGTGAGGCGGGGCGCTTCGGCACAGGTACCGCCGTGCCGGAGGGCTCGGTGCCGGAGGGCTGCGGTGCCGGTGGGCGCCGGGCCGGTGGGCGTGGAGGCGCGGCGCTTCCTGGCTGGACGCGTGGCGGGCGGCGCTGTGGCGGCGCCCGGCGTGGTCGCCACCGGCTTCCTGGCGGGTCGACGGACCCGGGGGGGCTTCGGGGTACCGGGGCGGTCGGCCGGAGGCTGCGGGGTGGCGCTCTGCGCCGCTGGGCCTCTGGCGACGGGTTCGGTGGATTCGTCGGTGGGCGTCGCCGGCGCGGGCACCGCGGTCCTCTTGGCCCGGCGCTTGCGCGTGGTCGGCTTCCTGGGTGCCTCGCCGGAGTCGGGGGCCGGCCCGGGAGCGGTGGCGCCGGGTTGCGGATCAACTCCCTGGGGATCCCCACCCCGACTCGCTGGCACGTCACAAGAGTATGCCTTCGCTGCATGGACCGGCGTGTCCCGGGTGTGTCCGCGACCCCCTACGCTTGCGGCCATGGTGGAAGTGCCCCTCGGGGGCGCCCGGCACTGGGTGGAGTTCCCCGATCCGGGCGAGTCGGGTCACGACGCGCAGGTGCACTACCGCGCGGACCTCACGTGGCTCACCTCGAACTGGACCTGCATCTACGGAAACGGATGCCAGGGGATCTACGCCGAGCGTCCCGACGACGGCTGCTGCACGTTGGGGGCACATTTCTCCGACGATGAGGACCGCCAGCGCACGGAGAAGCTGTCCCGCCGGCTGACCGCGACGCAGTGGCAGTGGCGGGCTGAGGGCCGCGCCAACGGTGTCATCGAGATCGATCCCGATGGGGAGCCCAAGACCCGGGTGGTCGACGGCGCCTGCATCTTCCTCAACCGCCCCGGGTTCAGCGGTGGGGCAGGGTGCGCGCTGCACCGGCTCGCGCTGGACACCGGTGTCCCGATCACCCGGACCAAGCCCGATGTCTGCTGGCAGCTGCCGATCCGACGCACCTACGAGGAGGTCACCCGGCCCGATGGGACCACCCTGCAGGTGATCGTGATCGCCGAGTACGACCGTCGCGGGTGGGGCGAGGGGGGCCACGACCTCGACTGGTACTGCACCACCGCACCGGCGGCACATGTGGGAGCCGACCCGGTGTACGTCTCCTCGCGCGACGAGCTCGTCGAGCTCATGGGTCACGCGGCCTACGACGTCCTCACCGAGCACTGCCGCGCCCGGCAGGAGGCCCTGAGCGCCCTGGCCGCGCGCAGCCTGCCGCTGGTGGGCATGGCACCCCACCCGGCCGGGGAGCAGTAGGCCCCCACCACACCGGCCAACGGGCCCGGACGGCCGCCCGAGTCTCGGCTGAACCGCCCGCGGGACTACCGCTCGGGGAACCGGTCGAGCAGGGCGAACTCAGCCACCCCACGGAACGGTTCGAGCTGCTCGATCGGGGTCTCCTGCGCCACGCGCCACCACGACTCCAGGCGATGGAGGTGGCCGAGGACCAGGGCTGCACCAACAGCGCGGCGCAGGTGCGTCCGTGGGGCCAGGTCGTCCCACACGTCGAGGTAGCTCTCGATGAGGGCGCGGCCAGCCGGGAGATCCCGCGGGTCAGTGGCATCCCCCTCGGGGCTGACCTGCCCCATCGGGACGAACAGCGAGACGAAGGGATGGGCCCACAGAGCGTCCCCGAAGTCGAAGAAGCGCAGGGGAGCACCGTCACCAGCGGCCAGGAATGCGTTGTTGTCGTGCAGGTCGTTGTGCTCGACGGACAATGGCACGCCTGAATCGGCCAGGACCGCTGCAGCCCGCTCGAGCAGCGGGATGCGCGCGCGTGCCGCTGCGGCCCCGTCCGCACCAAGGGCGAAGGGGTGCCGGGCGGGCAGGGCTGCCAGGTCCTCGACCCGCGCCCGGAACCGCTGCGGGGCATCCTCAGGATCCAGGACGAACAGGCCGGTGCCCACCAGGTCGTCGCGATGGCCCGACAGCGCCCGCTGGAGGGTGGCGAACTCCCGGACCACCTGCACCCGGTGCCCTGCACGGTCGCCATCACGGGTGGCCAGGGTCGGTCCCTGGTCGGCGGTGAGCATCCACCCCCGGGTCCGCTCGACCGCCAGCACCGGCAGGACCCGGTCCGGGCAGAGACTGCCCAGGCGCTCGACGAGCGCCGCCTCGAAGCCCTGGTTCGGGTGGTTCTCCTTGAACCACACCACCCCGGCATCGGTGGGCATGGTCAGCGACGTGCCCCAGAACCGGATGCGGGGCTGCTCGATGGGCCCGATGAGGCGGATTCCGCGGTCGCTCAACGAGGACTCGATCCACTCGGTCGCCTCAGCCCGCCACTGCCCGGATGACCACCACGCCATGAGATCGGGCACCCGAGCATTGTCGCCCACGCGCTCGCGGGCCTACAGCTCGGGGACGATCGCGAGCGCCCGCGGCCCGGAGTGGGGGGCCTGGCGCACCAGGTCCGGGCGCGACCACGGCATCAGCCGCAGGGCACCGGACAGGTCATCCACGGGGTGCAGCCGAACCCCGAGGTCGCCCACGGAGGCACCGTCCCCGCGCGGCAGGACCACGTCGGTCATCCCCAGCCGGGCCGCTTCCATCACCCGTTGCCGGGCGCCGGGGACTCGGCGCACGTCGCCGGCGAGACCCACCTCGCCGAATCCCACCCATCCCACCGGGACCGACATGTCGCGCACCGACCCGTGGATCGCCAGGGCCACGGCGAGGTCGCTGGCCGGCTCGACCAGCCGTGCCCCACCCACCGAGGCGATGTAGGCGTCGAACCGGGACATCGGCACGGACTCGCGACGCTCCAGGACCGCGAGCACCATCGCGATCCGCGCCGCCTCGAGACCCGAGGTCGTCCGCCGTGGGACCGACCCGGCCGCAGGCACGACCAGGGCCTGGATCTCGGCCAACAGGGGCCGGCGGCCCTCCAACGCGACGGTGACGCACGTCCCGGGCACCGGCTCCGCCCGATCAGTGACGAAGAGCCCACTGGGATCGGCCAGGGCGACCAGGCCCTCCTCCCCCAGGTCGAAGCAGCCGACCTCATCGGTCGGCCCGTACCGGTTCTTCACGGCGCGGACCATCCGCAGCCGCGCGTGCCGGTCGCCCTCGAACGACAGCACGACGTCCACGAGGTGCTCCAGCGTGCGCGGCCCGGCGATCCCGCCGTCCTTGGTCACGTGCCCGACCAGGATGCAGGCCATCCGACGCTCCTTGGCCAACCGGATCAGCGCGGAGGTGGCCTCCCGGACCTGGGTGACCCCGGAGACCACGCCGTCCACGCCGGCGGAGGTCATCGTCTGGATGGAGTCGACGACCAGCAGCTCGGGCGAGACCTCCTGGGCGTGCGCGACCACGGCCGCGACGTCGGACTCGGCGGCGAGGAACACCCCGGGGCTCACCGATCCGACCCGCTCGGCCCGCGCCCGCACCTGCTCGACGCTCTCCTCCCCGGTGACGTACAGGGCACGCACCCCGCGGGCAGCCACCGACGACACCACCTGCAGCAGCAGGGTGGACTTCCCGACACCGGGCTCGCCGGCCAGGAGGATGACGGCACCGGGCACCACCCCGCCACCGAGGACACGGTCGAGCTCATCGATGCCCGTCGGGCTGGCCGCCGAACGGGTGAGGTCGATCTGGTCCATGGGCAGGGCGGAGGCGGACACGGGCCCCGCCTGTGGGGTCCGACTGCTCGTGCCGACCTCGGCGACGCTGCCCCAGGCCTGGCACTCCCCGCAGCGGCCCACCCATTTGGGCGCGCGCCAGCCGCACTCGGCGCATCGGAAGGCGGTCCTGACCGCACTGCTGGATGTCATGGCCGCGACGCTACCCGGCCGGTACGACATCGCCGGGGCACCCGCAGCACGCACCGGCCCGCGCCGCGGGCCCCGCGTCACCTACACTCGCCCGGGGAGCACACGATCACGGAGCATTCATGGCAGCAATCGATCCGGAACTGGCCGCCGCACTGGCACGGGTGGCACCAGGAACCGAGTTGCGCGACGGGCTGGAGCGCATCATGCGCGGACGGACCGGGGCCCTGATCGTGCTGGGCCACGACAAGGGACTCGATGCCCTGATCAGCGGAGGCTTCCCCCTGGACATCGACTTCACGTCCACGCGCCTGCGCGAGCTGTGCAAGATGGACGGTGCAGTCATCATCGACTCGGCGACGTCGAAGATCGTGCGTGCGGGCACGCAGCTGGTCCCGGACCCCGCGATCCCCACGGGGGAGACCGGAACGCGCCACCGAACCGCCGATCGGGTCGCCCGGCAGACCGGGTACCCGGTCGTCAGCGTCAGCAAGTCGATGCACATCATCGCCCTGTACCTCAAGGGCCGGCGCTACGTCCTCGAGGAGCCAGCAGCGATCCTGTCCCGGGCCAACCAGGCGCTGGCCACCCTGGAGCGCTACAAGCAGCGCCTCGATGAGGTCTCCCGCAGCCTGTCCGCCCTCGAGATCGAGGACCTGGTCACGGTGCGCGAGGTGTGCGCGACCCTGCAGCGCCTGGAGATGGTGCGCCACATCGCCAACGAGATCCGCGCCTACCTGCTCGAGCTGGGCACCGAGGGCCGGCTGGTCTCCCTGCAGCTGGCCGAGCTGGTGGCCGGGGTGGAGACCGACCGGGAGCTCGTCGTGCGCGACTACCTGCCGCGACGGAAGTCCAGCCGCAAGGTGCGCAGCGTGCCCGACACGCTGGAGGCCCTGGATCTGATCGGGCCCACGGACCTGCTGGACCTCACGTCCGTGGCACGCGCCCTGGGCTACCCGGCCAGCGCCGACGGGCTGGAGACCAATGTCAGCCCGCGGGGCCACCGGGTGCTGTCCCGCGTCCCCCGGGTCCCTGAAGCTGTCCGCGACCGGCTCGTGGACCACTTCGACACCCTGCAGGCGCTCCTCGGGGCCTCGGTGGAGGACCTGCAGGAGGTTGAGGGGATCGGCGAGAACCGCGCCCGCTACATCCGCGAGGGCCTGTCCCGCCTGGCGGAGTCCTCGATCCTCGAGCGCTACGTCTGAGCTGGGAACCGGCAGGCCTACTCGACGGTGAACGCCACCGGCTCGGACTCGATGGCGCCGTTGCGGGCCACGACCTTGTAGCTCCCCGCCTGGGCCAGCGGCTGGTCGGCGGGGCACCCCTCCTCGGTGATCGTCCCCGGCCACGTCACGGAGGTGGTGAACGGCGTGCCGGGCTCGAGGGCCTGCACGTCGGTCGCCTTCGACGGGTTGCAGAAGTCCGAGGACCACACCAGGACCGAGCCGGACGTGATCCGCATCTCGTTGGCACCGGCTCCCACGTCGCGGTTGCACGGCGCTGTGCCGGTGTTCGTGACCGTCAGGGTCAGGGCCATCCCACCCCCGACCCCCGTGGTGGCATCGGCCGTCGCCGCCGTGACCTCGACGTCCGAGTCGACGCACTGCGCGCTGGCCGACGGGCTGGGGCTCGGCGAAGGGCTGGCCGACGCGCCGGCTGAGGCGCTCGCCGCCGGGTCCGGGGACTGCTCGCCGGAGTCGTCGTCGGGTTCGGGCGACATCGACAGCCCGAAGCTCGGGGAGGCGCTGGGCTCCTGGGCCGACGGTTCGTCGTTGGACCCGAAGGCAGCCTGGAGCAGCCACCACCCCAGCCACAGCACCACCAGCAGGCCGACGATGACCGCCGCGCGCCGCCGCCAGTAGGTGCTGGGCTCCTCCGGACCAACCGGGTTCACGACCGAACTCACAGGAGAACCGTAACCCGACCCGGGACACGACCCGGCCCGCAGCCCCCGTACCGTCGGGGACTGCGGGCCGGTTCAGTGCTCGATCAGCCCTCGACGGCCTCGCCGCCGGCACCGGCCGGCTCCACGGGCGGGGCATCCGGGAGGGTCACCTTGTCGGTGCCGGTCAGGGTGAAGGTCGCTGTCGGGCCACTGCCCTCGACGTCCACCACCACGATCTGCCCCGGACGCAGCTCACCGAACAGGATCTTCTCGCTCAGGGCGTCCTCGACCTCGCGCTGGATGGTCCGGCGCAGCGGCCGGGCGCCCATCGCGGGGTCGTACCCGCGCTCGGCGAGCAGCTCCTTGGCGGCCAGCGTGAGCTCGATGCCCATGTCACGCTCGCGCAGGCGCTCCTCGAGGTTGTTGGCCATGAGGTCGACGATCTGGATGATCTCGTTCTTGGTCAGCTGGTGGAAGACCACGATGTCGTCGATGCGGTTGAGGAACTCCGGGCGGAAGTGCGACTTGAGCTCCTGCTGGACCTTGGACTTCATCCGCTCGTAGCCATCGGCGTCCCCGTCGCCGGCGAACCCGAGCATCACACCCTTGCTGGCGTCGCGGCTGCCGAGGTTGGTGGTCATGATGATGACGGTGTTCTTGAAGTCCACCACCCGACCCTGGGCGTCGGTGAGCCGGCCTTCCTCGAGCACCTGCAGCAATGAGTTGAAGATATCGGGGTGGGCCTTCTCGACCTCGTCGAACAGGACCACGGAGAATGGCCGGCGGCGCACCTTCTCAGTGAGTTGTCCACCCTCCTCATAACCCACATATCCGGGCGGGGATCCGAATAGTCGCGAGGCGGTGTGCTTCTCGGAGTACTCGCTCATATCCAGGGCAATGAGCGCGTCCTCGTCACCGAACAGGAATTCGGCCAACGTCTTGCTCAGCTCGGTCTTCCCCACACCCGAGGGCCCGGCGAAGATGAATGAGCCACCGGGTCGCTTCGGGTCCTTGAGGCCGGCCCGGGTGCGCCGGATCGCCTGGCTCAGCGCGTGGATCGCGTCCTGCTGGCCGATGACCCGCTTGTGCAGCTCGTCCTCCATGCGCAGCAGGCGCTGGGCGTCGTCCTCGGACAGGTCCGTGACGGGGATGCCGGTCATCAGGGCCAGGACCTCGGCGACGAGCTTGTCGTCGACCTCGGCCACGACGTCCATGTCGCCGGCCTTCCACTCCTTCTCCCGCTGGGCCTTCTCGACCTGCAGCTGCTTCTCCCGATCGCGCAGGGCTGCGGCCTTCTCGAAGTCCTGGGCGTCGATCGCCGACTCCTTCTCCCGGCGGACGTTGGCGATGCGCTCGTCGAACTCGCGCAGGTCCGGCGGGGCGGTCATCCGGCGGATGCGCAACCGGGAGCCGGCCTCGTCGATGAGGTCGATCGCCTTGTCGGGCAGCTGGCGGTCGGACACGTACCGGTCCGAGAGCCGGGCAGCCGCTGCCAGCGCAGCATCGGTGATGGACACCCGGTGGTGCGCCTCGTAGCGATCGCGCAGGCCCTTGAGGATCTCGATCGTGTGGGCGACGCTGGGGGCCTGGACCTGGATCGGCTGGAAGCGCCGCTCGAGGGCCGCATCCTTCTCGACGTGCTTGCGGTACTCGTCGAGGGTGGTCGCACCGATGGTCTGCAGCTCGCCACGGGCCAGCATGGGCTTGAGGATGCTGGCGGCGTCGATCGCGCCCTCGGCCGCCCCGGCGCCGACGAGGGTGTGCATCTCGTCGATGAACAGGATGATGTCGCCGCGGGTCTTGATCTCCTTGAGCACCTTCTTCAGGCGCTCCTCGAAGTCACCGCGGTACCGGGAACCCGCGACCAGGGCACCGAGGTCGAGGGTGTACAGGTGCTTGTCCTTGAGCGTCTCGGGGACCTCGCCACGCACGATCATCTGGGCCAGGCCCTCGACGACCGCGGTCTTGCCGACCCCGGGCTCCCCGATCAGCACCGGGTTGTTCTTGGTGCGCCGGGAGAGCACCTGCATGACCCGCTCGATCTCCTTCTCGCGACCGATGACCGGGTCGAGCTTGTTCTCCCGGGCGTCCTTGGTGAGGTTGCGCCCGAACTGGTCGAGGACCAGCGACGTGGACGGAGTGCCCTCCTGCGGCCCGGATCCACCAGCGGCGGTCGGCTCCTTGCCCTGGAAGCCCGAGAGCAGCTGGATGACCGTCTGGCGGACCTTGTTCAGGTCGGCGCCGAGCTTGACCAGCACCTGGGCGGCCACCCCCTCACCCTCGCGGATGAGCCCGAGCAGGATGTGCTCGGTGCCGATGTAGTTGTGCCCGAGCTGCAGCGCCTCGCGCAGGGACAGCTCAAGGACCTTCTTGGCGCGCGGGGTGAAGGGGATGTGCCCACTGGGCGCCTGCTGGCCCTGGCCGATGATCTCCTCGACCTGCTGGCGGACGGACTCCAGGGAGATGCCCATGCTCTCGAGGGCCTTGGCGGCCACACCCTCGCCCTCATGGATCAGCCCGAGCAGGATGTGCTCGGTGCCGATGTAGTTGTGGTTGAGCATCCGCGCTTCCTCCTGCGCGAGCACCACAACGCGACGAGCGCGGTCAGTGAACCGTTCGAACATGGGGCTCCACTCCGTTCGTGCTTCCTCCCGCTCGCACGGGATGGAACGAAACTGTAGCCGCAACCCCCGACACTCACACGCGCATGGCCGTCCGGGCACCCGGGAGGAGCAGCCTGTCACCGGCAGCAACAGCCGGCGGGGCCAGCCCGATACCCGCGCCGGCTATGCCCACGGCGAACGTCGCGACCCGATGGGCGCCAGCTGCCCGCCGGCGGCCCTGCTCAGCCGTATGCCTAGTGCGCGGCCTCGTAGCGGGCGCGCAGGTCGGCCGAGATCCGCCCGCGGGTGCTCACCGGGATGCCGTTCTCCGCAGCCCAGCGCCGGATGTCGGCGGTGTCCTCGGAGCGACGCGCCGGACGGCGACGCGGCTCGACGGCCGCCGGGCTGCTCACCCGCCGACCCGCCCCGATCCACGGGGCGAAGGCCTCGCGGAGCCTCTCGGCGTTCTTCTCCGACAGGTCGATCTCATAGGACTTGCCGTCCAGGGAGAACAGGACGGTCTCGGCACCCGGCGTGCCATCAATGTCGTCCTCGAGAAGGACCTGGACCTTGCGCGCCATTTTCGGCTCCTGAATTGGTGGGTGAGCAATGAATGGAAACCAGCATAGGCTGTTTCCGGCAGGAAGGGAATCCACGGAGTCGGGGAGAATCCTGGGGCGCCGGAATATCCCTGTGCGCGATTTGTGGTCCCAACGAATCGACGTGCGCCCTGGATTCCTGGCCCCACCGGGCAGGAGCCATCCCCCGCCCCGCCGGCACAGCGACGTTGTCGACCCACTGCCTCCTGCGCGACGATTCCGGTGTGGACGGTGGCCGGGTGGCGAGGGAGTTCGGTCTGGGTCGTCCCGTGTCGGATCCCACTGAGGCAGCCAGCGGCCTGATGGGAACCATCTGGAGGTTGCGTACCGATCGGGGCGACTACGCCGTCAAAGAGGTACGCCATGCCCTTGATGAGCGGGAAGCGTCGGCCAGTGACGAGTTCACGCGCGCGATGATCGATCGAGGGGTCCCTGCCCCGCGGCCGCTGCAGACGATCATGGGGACCGCTCTGGCGCAGATCGGAGCCGCCACGGTGCGAGTCAGCGAATGGGTGGACCTACGCGAGGTGGACCCGGGCCGGGAGCTTGACGCTGTGGGCCGCCTGCTGGCGTTGCTGCACCGGGAACCGATCCGGGCCACGGGCCGGGTGGACCCCTGGTACACAGACCCGGTCGATCCTCAGGACTGGCACGCGACAGCCAACGCCCTGGAAGCAGCTCGGTCCCCGTTCGCGAGCGAGTTCGCAGCCTCCGTCCCCCACTTCCTGGGGCTGCAACCCCTGTTCCGGGTTCCGCGTGACGAGCAGCTCTGCCACCGGGACCTGTGGCCGGACAACCTGAAGGCCACAGCTCGCGGGTTGTGCGTGATCGACTGGGACAACTCGGGTCCAGCAGAAGCTACTCAGGAACTGGCGATGGTCATCGTCGGGTTCTGGCAGGGGCAGCCCCACAGGGCGCAGCAGCTCTACGACGCTTACCGCGACGCCGGCGGCAGGGGCCGGATCGTCGAGCCCAGCGACTTCACCATGGTCCTGGCCCAGTTCGGTCACTTCGCCGTCGCCGCCGCCCGCCGCTGGATGGAAACCACGCACCCCGAGCGAAAGGACCGCTACGAAGCCTGGTTCCGAGAGGGATGGGACCAGCCCTTCGGGATGACCGACATGACCGAGATCCTTCACGCACTCAGCTGACGCACGCCGATCGCCTCCCGATCCCCGCCCCGGCCATCTCTGATCCGCTGCGGTCCCAGCGGGTGCTCACTAGGCTGCCCCCATGTCCCCCCTGTCGCACCTGGCGTCGGCACCCGCGCTGCGTGATGACATCCGGCGCCTCGGTGACCTGCTCGGCGAGGCGCTGATCCGCCAGGAGGGCCCGGCGACCTACGCGACCGTCGAGCAGATCCGGTCCCTGTCCCGGGACTCCCCGGATGAGGCGGCCGCGCTCATCGACGACCTCCCGCTGGCCGAGGCGACCACCCTCGCGCGGGCGTTCTCCCTGTACTTCCACCTGGCCAACATCGCCGAGCAGGTGCACCGGGCACGTGCGCAGACCGCCGCGCGCGCCACCACCGGCGGCCCCCTGGCCGAGGCGGGGACGGTCATCCGCGCGGCACTGGAGGCCGGCGAGGTCACGCCAGCCGATGTGGCCGAGGGGTTCGCGCGGATCAGCGCCCGGCCGGTGTTCACCGCACACCCCACCGAAGCATCCCGCCGCTCGGTGCTGGTCAAGCTGCGCCGCATCGCCGAGCTGCTCGACGAGCCGCGCACCGACCGCACGGATCGCGCGATCGCCGAGGCCATCGACCTGCTGTGGCAGACCGACGAGCTGCGCCTGGGCCAGCCCGAGGTCACCGACGAGGCCCGCAACGCGCTGTTCTACCTCGATGACCTCGCGTCCGGGGCTGCCGGCGAGGTGGTCGGGGAGTTCGCGGCCGCCGCCGAGGCGACCGGAGTGGAGGTCCCGGCGGGGCGTCCCGTGCTCACGTTCGGCTCCTGGATCGGCGGGGATCGCGACGGCAACCCGTTCGTGACCCCGGCCGTGACCGCACGGGTGCTGGCGATCCAGCACGACCACGCCGTGCGCGACCTGCTGCCGCACATCGAGGAGCTCAGTGCGCAGCTGTCGGTCTCCGAGCGGATCGCCCCGGTCTCGAAGGCCTTCGCCGAGTCGCTGGCCGCGGACCTCGAGACCCTGACCGACCTCGACCCACGGTTCCGACGGCTCAATGCCGAGGAGCCCTACCGGCTCAAGCTGACGTGCATCCACGCGAAGCTGCGCAACACCCGCGCCCGGCAGGCCGAGGGCAGGCCGCACGAACCCGGTCGCGACTACCGGACCACGGCCGACCTGCTCGCCGACCTGGAGCTGATCCGGTCGTCCCTGGCGGCCAACCGCGGCGGGCTCATCGCCGCCGGGTCGGTCGCCCGAACGATGCGCGTCGTGGCGGTGTTCGGGTTGTCCCTGGCCACCCTGGACATCCGGGAGCACGCGAACGCCCACCACCACGCGGTCGGCCAGCTGCTCGACCGGCTGGGGGAGCTCGACTCCCCCTACGGGCAGCTCGGCGCCGAGCAGCGGTTCTCCACGCTGGCCGCGGAGCTGGCCAGCAAGCGCCCGCTGGCCCCGACCCCACCACCGCTGGATGCCGCGGGCCTGACCACCTACTCCACATTCGTCGAGATCGGCCGGGCGCTGGACCGCTACGGTCCCGAGACCTGCCAGTCCTACATCATCTCGATGACGAAGTCGGCCGCCGACGTGCTCGCCGCCGTTGTCCTGGCCCGCGAGGCCGGACTGGTCGACCTCCCCGCAGGCGTGGCCCGCATCGGCTTCGTCCCGCTGCTGGAGACCGTCGCCGAGCTGCGGGCAGCCGACCGGATCGTCGGGGCGCTGCTGGCCGATCCCGGGTTCCGCGAGCTGGTACGCCTGCGGGGGGACACCCTCGAGGTGATGCTCGGCTACTCCGACTCCAACAAGGACGCCGGCATCACCACGTCCCAGTGGCAGATCCACCTGGCCCAGCGCCGGCTGCGCGACGTGTGCGCGGAGCACGGGGTCGTCCTGCGGCTGTTCCACGGGCGGGGCGGCACGGTGGGCCGCGGCGGCGGGCCCACCTATGAGGCCATCCTGTCCCAGCCGTGGGGTGTCCTCGACGGGCAGATCAAGATCACCGAGCAGGGCGAGGTCATCTCCGACAAGTACCTGCTGCCCCAGCTGGCCCGGGAGAACCTCGGCCAGACCCTGGCGGCCACCCTGCGGGGCACGGTGCTGCACCGCACCTCGCTGGTCGATCCCACGACCCTGGCCGCATGGGACGACGTGATGGACCTGATGTCGGCCGCGGCGTTCGTGGCCTACCGGGAGCTCGTCGACGATCCGGACCTTCCCGCCTACTTCTCCTTCGCCACTCCCGTGGAACAGCTCGGCGACCTGCACCTCGGGTCGCGCCCGGCCCGTCGGCCCACGACGTCGGGAGGGCTGGAGGCCCTGCGTGCGATCCCGTGGGTCTTCGGCTGGACCCAGGCCCGGCAGATCGTCCCCGGCTGGTTCGGGGTGGGGTCCGGCCTGGCCGCTGCGCGCTCTGCCGGGCTCGGCGACACCGTGACGCAGATGGCACGGGGGTGGCCGTTCTTCGCCAACTTCCTGTCCAACGTCGCGATGACCGCCGCCAAGGCCGACCTCGCGGTGGCGGACCGCTACGTCCAGCGACTGGTCCCCGAGCACCTGCAGCGCCTGGCGGCCGTGATCCGCGACGAGCACGCGCTGACCACCCGGGAGCTCCAGCTGGCCATGGGGACCGACTCGCTGCTCGGCAACCAGCCGGGGCTGGCCCAGACCCTCATGGTCCGCGACGCCTACCTGCGCCCCCTGCACCTGCTGCAGATCTCGCTGCTGGCCCGGGTGCGCTGGCACGAGGGCGAGGGGACCGACGTCGAGCCGCAGCTGCGTCGGGCGCTGCTGCTGACCGTCAACGGCATCGCGACCGGCCTGCGCAACACGGGGTGATCGCCGGGCCCCGATCACGGCTCAGAGCACGCGCAGCATCCGGTGGTTGCCCAACGTGTTGGGCTTGACCCGCTCCAGGTCCAGCAGCTCAGCCACACCCTCGTCGTAGGACTGCAGCAGCTGGGCGTACACCTCGGGAGTGACTGGTGCGCCGTCGATCTCGACGAACCCGTTGTGGGCGAAGAACTCGGTCTCGAAGGTCAGGCAGAACACCCGCGAGACCCCCAGCGCCCGGGCCCGGTCCACCAGCGCCTCGACCAGGGTCCGCCCGATCCCCGAGCCGGTTCGTGACGGATCCACGGCCAGGGTCCGCAGCTCGCCGAGGTCCTCCCAGATCACGTGCATCGCCCCACAGCCCACGACCTGGCCGTCCAGCTCGGCGACGAGGAAGTCCGGCACGTCCTCGAAGAGCGTCACCGTTGCCTTGGACAGCAGGATCCGGCGCTGGGAGTACATGTCGACCAGCTCGCGGATGCGCCGCACGTCCGAGGTGCGCGCGGGGCGGATCACCGGGGCCATGCGGCAACCCTAGGGGGCGGGGCCCAGGTGCGACCGCCTGACGGCATCAGGTCGGCCGGCAGGGCATGTACACCAGCGTCCTCGGCTCGGCGGCCTCGGGGCCGTCGAGGTAGACCTCCCAGGGTTCACCGGTGGCGGTCCAGCGGTTCGCTGCGATCCACTTCTGGCCGATTCGGAAGTCCCGGGCGACGTCGTCGTACGCGCCGCGGTGCAGGACCACGAGGGCAGGGCCGCCCGGCAGCTCCCCGGCCTCCACCCGTCCCGTCGGCACCACCGGCGCCCTCGTCGGGAAGCCGGCCTCCACGTCGAACCCGTGGTCACCCATGCTGAAGCGGGCGAAGGGCGGCCCGACGATCGCCACGCCCTGCGCGGACAGGACACCGATCACCTCCGTGAACGCGCCGGCGAGGAAGGCCGGGATCCCGTCGACGGCCACCGGGGCGCGGATGACCGCCACCACCTGCACCTCGAGGACCTCGATGTGGTGCTCCATGCACCCCACACTGCCAATGCCGGACCGCCGAGTCGACCCCGGGCCGGCTGGGTGCGCACCTAGACTCTGCGCCCATGGACGCGCACCCCTCGCCCCCGGGCGGGCACCCGATCCGTGGGGTGATCTTCGACCTGCATGCGACGCTGGTCCATGCCGGCGATCCGGCCGACTGGATGGCCGCCGCCCTGGACCTCCTCGAGGCCGACCCGACCCTCGGGGGGCGGTTCGACCCGGCCGGGACGGCACCGGGCGCACTGCCGTCGCTGGCCGAGCTGGCCCCCTGGGCGGATCGCATCTGGGAGCACGCCCGCGAGGTGGACCCGGGCAGCGAGCGCGACCTGTCCCCGCAGCTGCACCGCGAGGTCTACGACCGCATGCTCGAACGGATCGGGATCATCCCGCCGGCCCTGGGCGACGCGTTGTACCGGACCATGCTCGACCAGTGGGACGCCTACCTCGAGGCCCCCGCGGTGCTCGTGGCGCTGCGGGAGCGGGGCGTCGCCACGGCGATCCTGTCCAACGTCGGGATCGATCCGCGCGCCGTCCTGGCGCGCACGGGCCTGGCCGGCCTCTACGACGTCGAGGTGTTCTCCTTCGAGGAGGGCGTGGTCAAGCCCGACCCGGCGATCTTCGCGCTGGCCGCGCAGCGGCTGGGCCTGGCGCCCCACGAGCTGCTGATGGTGGGCGACACCGTGGACGACGACGGTGCCGCGGCCCACCTCGGGATGCGCACGCTGATCCTTCCGCGCACCCGCGGAGCCACACACGGGCTGGAGCAGGTGCTCCGATTGGTGGGATGGGATGACTGACACGCAGTCAGGGCCGGCAACGACCGCGGACGCCGCGCAGGCGCAGCGCTACGACCGGTGGGTGGCCAGGACCGGACCGTGGCTGGACCGCCTGGCCCTGGTGTTCCTGGTCGCGTTCGTCCTGCAGTGGCTCTACCTGAACCCGCCCCAGGGCGTGGCCCGCGGGCTGCTGGCCGTCCAGATGCTGGTCTGGGCCGCTTTCGCGATCGACTACGTCGTGCGGCTGAGCCTCGCGCCGGACAGGTCCGACTTCTTCTTCAGCCACAAGCTGGACCTGCTCATGGTCGCGGTCCCGATGCTGCGGATGCTGCGCGTGGTCCTGCTGCTGCGCAAGTCGTTGCGCAGCATCTCGACCGAGCGGATCGCCGGCTCCCTGTTCACCATCGTGGCTGTGGTCGTGGTCACCGCGGCGGTCCTCGAGTGGAACATCGAGCGCCAGCAGCCCGACGGGAACATCAAGACCCTCGGCGAGGCCCTCTGGTGGGCCGTGGTCACCACCACCACCGTCGGCTACGGCGACTTCTACCCGACGAGCCCCCAGGGCCGGTTCGTGGGCGCCGGGCTCATGATCGTGGGCATCGGCCTCATCGGCACCGTCTCGGCATCGATCGCGAGCTGGTTCGTCGCCCGGCATCCCACGAATGGGGAGCCCGCGGTGGAGACCGACGAGGCACCGGCTGCCTCCGAGCTGGCCGGCAGCGACACCGCCGCGTTGATCCTGCAGCGGCTGGACGCCCTGGCTGCCGAGCAGGCCGTGCTGCGGGCCCTCCTCGAGTCCCCCCGCACCCCGTCGGACTGATCGTCGGCCCGGCTCGGTCGCGGGCACGTGGCCCGACCGGGCCGACGCGCTTACACGACGCTGACACGCGCAGCATCGGCTGTGAACCTCGGCGCGACAGTGTCGGTTCCAGCGCCGGTGGCCCACCGGCCGGGACGAGGAGGACTCACATGAAGCGCACCCTGACCGCAGCCCTCGCCGGCGTGGCCCTCGCGGGCCTCATCGGGGTGGGGGTGGCTGCAGCCGCGGACGGCTCCGGGCCGGCGGGGCGGCTCGCCTCGGTCCTGTCGGGCCTGGTGAGCAACGGGACGATCACCCAGGAGCAGGCCGATGCCGTCGGCGAGGCGCTGACCGACTCGTGGGAGGCCGAGCGCGCCGAGCGGCAGGCGGACCGCGAGGCGCGCAAGGCGGAGGTCGATGCCCTGCTGGAGAAGACCCTCGGGATGGACTCCGAGGAGGTGCGGGAGCAGGTCAGGGCGGGCAAGACCCTGCGCGAGGTCGCCGGTGACTCCGCGGACGAGCTGGCCGCGGGGATGCTCGACCTCGTGGGCAAGCGCCTCGACGAGGCCGTCAAGGAGGGCCGCATCACCGAGGCCCAGGCCGAGGCCACGCTGAGCCGGGCCACGGAGCGCGCCGATGCCTGGGTGTCCGGCGAGGACACCGGGGCCATGGGTCGTGGCATGGGACTGGGCCTGCTGTTCGGCGAGGAGATGGGCCGCGGCGACGGCTTCGGCCCCGGAGGTGGCATGGGACGTGGGCACGGCGGCGGCTTCGGCCCGATGGGTCCCCGTGGCGGCGAGGACGCCGACAGCGCCGAGGCGTCCTCCACGTCCATCTCGATGACGACGTGACGCACCTGGGCTGACGGCCGGACCTCCATCCGAGGGCCGGACCGCCGATGCGCGGCCTATCCCTGGGTGGCCGCAGGGTCGGGGGTCCGGCCCTCGGCGAACGCCTGCAGGAAGGCCTGGTAGTCGCGCTCGTTCTGGTCGGCGTAGGAGGCCGCGAAGTCCTGCATCGCCCGGGTGAAGGTACGCCCGGAGCCCAGGTACGCGGCGATCGCGAAACGGTCGCCACTGCGGGCATGGGCGCGCGCCAGGGTCCAGCCGCACATGCGGGCATAGACCTCCATCGCGAGATGGTCCATGGCCTCCAGGTCCGCCGAGGTCTTCCAGTCCCACATCTGGCGGACGTAGAAGTCCCGCCAGACGCCTTCCATGTCCTGGACCTTCGTCCAGCCCAGGAGCATGTCGCTGGAGGCCTGCATCAGCCGCTGTCCCTGCACCACCCGTTGGCCGTGGTTGCCGTACACGCTGGGCTCGCTGACCCGTTCCAGGACGGAGGCGTTGGCCTCCTTGAACTGCAGGACGAGGTCGTCGGCCATGTCGTTCTTCCCGACCAGCAGCGCGATCCAGCACCGGGTGCCGACCGACCCGACGCCCACCACCTTGCGGGCGGCGTCCACGACCCGGTACCCGTCGATGAGGACCTTGAGATCATCGGGGAGGGAGGCGCGGTACTCGCCCAGGATCTGGGCCACCGCCGCCCGGACCTCGGCCTCGCCCATGCCGACGAGTGCGCTGGCCGGCTCGACGAACGGCGGGTCGCTGATGATCTGCAGCTGCCCGTCCGGACCTGTGGTCGTGTACCGGGACACCGCCCCGGCGCTGGTCTTCTTGCGCCCCTTGGCCAGCGTGCGCTGGAAGGACTGGATGCGCGCGGGATCGGCCGAGCCGACCCATCGGCCGACGATGTCCTCGGCCTGGGTCCGCGCGTACCAGACGTCCAGGCGCGACATCGTGGCGAACTCGGCCATCGCGTTGCGGTACTCCCCGGCCGCCGCTGCCACCACGACATCGCACTGCTTCGGGGTGAACCCCAGGTGCCGCCCGGCGACCTCGAAGCTGGCCACGAGGCGCTTGACGTCCCACTCGAAGGGCCCGGGAAGGGTCTCGTCGAAGTCGTTCAGGTCGAAGATGAGGGTCCGCTCAGCCGTTGCGAAGCCCCCGAAGTTGGCCAGATGGGCATCCCCGGCAAGCTGCACGGCCAGACCGGTGTTGGGCTGGCTGCCGAGGTCGGCGGCCATCAGCGCCGCAGCACCTCGGTAGAACGTGAAGGCCGAGGCAGACATGCGCGCATTCCTCAGGGGGATCAGGTCCTGGACCCGTCCGACCGCCTGCTCCTCGAGGATCGCGACCGGATCCCGCCGATCGGGTGGTGGCACCCACGCCCCCAGCCGGGACCGGGGCAGGTCCTTGCGCACCGACCTGCCCGCAGCGGCCAGCTCGGGCGCTCGGGCGGCTGGCTTGGGCACAGCCGTTCTCGACGCGTCCTTCATGCTCAGGGACGCGCCCTTGGACGCGTCCTTCGGCTTGGCCACGGAGTCCTCCGGATTCAGGCTCAGGTGGGACCTTGTCGGGTCACCCTCTCACCCTGACACGTTCTTCGCGTAGATGAGATCCAGCCCGATCAGGGTCAGGTCCGGCTCGTGGTGGGTGATCGTGCGCGACTCGGCCACCACGATCGGGGCCAGCCCCCCGGTGGCGATCACCGCGGACACCGTGCCGCCCAGTTCGGCGGTGATCCGGTCGACCAGGCCGTCCACCTGCCCGGCGAACCCGTACAGGGCCCCGGACTGCAGGGCCTCGACGGTGTTCTTCCCGATGACCGAGCGGGGCCGGACGAGCTCCACCTTGCGCAGCTGGGCCGCGCGGGCGGCCAGCGCATCGAGCGAGATCTCGATGCCCGGGGCCAGCGCCCCACCCAGGAACTCGCCCTTGGCGCTGACCACGTCGAGGTTGGTCGACGTGCCGAAGTCCACGACGATCGCCGGGCCCCCGAAGAGGTGGTGGGCGGCCAGCGTGTTGACGATCCGGTCGGCGCCGACCTCCTTCGGGTTGTCGGTGAGCAGCGGCACGCCGGTCTTGGTGCCGGGTTCGACGATCACCGTCGGCACGTGGTCCCAGTAGCGGGCGAACATCGAGCGCATCTCACGCAGCACGGAGGGAACCGTGGAGCACAGGGCGATCCCGGTGACCTGTGGGACCTCGGTGAGCAGGGCCCGGAAGGTCAGGGCCATCTCATCGGCCGTCCCTCGGGCGTGGGTGGTGATCCGCCAGGAGTGCGCGAGCTCATGGTCGTCGAACAGCCCGAGGACCGTGTTGGTGTTGCCGACGTCGACGGCGAGCAGCATGTGGGTCAGCCCTCCCCTGCAGTGGATCGGGAGTCCGAGACCTCCACGGGACGCAGGTCGGCCCCCAGGTCCAGGACGGGTGCGGAATGGGTCAGGGCGCCCACCGCCAGGAAGTCCACGCCGGTCGCCGCATACGCCGCGGCCACATGCAGGCTCAGCCCACCGGAGGACTCCAGCTGGCAGCGCCCGCCGACGAGGGCCACGGCCTCGGCGGTCTGGGCGGGCGAGAAGTTGTCGAGCAGCACCAGGTCCGCCCCGGCATCGACCACCTCGGCGAGCTGCGCGAGTGAGTCGACCTCCACCTCGACCGGCACCCCTGGGAACGTGCTGCGGACGGCCTCGAACGCCTCGGCGACACCCCCTGCGGCCACCACGTGGTTGTCCTTGACCAGGGCTGCGTCCCACAGTCCCATCCGGTGGTTGACCCCTCCTCCGCAGCGGACCGCGTACTTCTCCAGCACCCGCAGGCCCGGGGTGGTCTTGCGGGTGTCGCGCACCCTGGCCCGGGTCCCGGACAGCGCGTCGGCCCAGGCAGCGGTCGCCGTGGCGACCCCGGACAGGTGGCACAGGAGGTTCAGTGCGGTGCGCTCGCAGACCAGAAGCGAGCGGGTGCGTCCGGTGACGGTCAGCACGACGTCACCGCGCTGCACCCGCTGCCCGTCGGCGCGCACCTGCGTCACCGTGCTGCGACCCTCGGACTCGATCTCGAACACCCGCGCCGCCACCGCGATGCCGGCGACCACCCCGGCCGCCCGTGCCGTCAGGTCCATGGTCGCGACCTGGGCATCGGGAACCGTGGCCACGGAGGTCACATCGACCCCGCCGCCGAGGTCCTCGGCCAGGGTGGCGCGGATCAGGGCATCGATCGCGTCGGTGTCGAGCCCGGCTGCAGCCAGCTCGTCCAGAGTTCCCATCGCCGCCTCCTCAGGTGCCGGGGGTTCGGTAGTCGTGCGCTGGGACGGGCTCCCGGCGCGAGTGCACCACCCCGTCGGGATCGGCCGAGGCCACGAGGCGCACGCGCCACGAGCGGTCGTCGATGTCGGGGAAGTCCTCACGCCAGTGCGACCCGCGGGTCTCCTCGCGGGCCAGGGCGTGGGCCGTGAGCACCGAGGAGATGGCGTGGAGGTTGGTGGTCTCCCAGGACTGCGGGCTGCGTCCCTGGGGCAGGTCGCCGACGACCATGGCTGCCAACCCGCGGGCAGTGGCAGTCAGGGACTCGGCCGTCCGGATGACCCCCACGCCCTCGGTCATCAGAACCTGCAGGGACCTGCGGTTCCCATCGGCGACCAGGCCGCGATGCTCGGAGCGCACGACCGGGTCCCGCCTGCGCGGCAGCCCCTGGGCGAGCACGGACACGATCCGCTCCGGGAACACCAGGCCCTCGAGCAGCGAGTTCGACGCGAGCCGGTTCGCCCCATGGACGCCGGTGCAGGCCACCTCACCGGCCGCGTACAGGCCGGGGATGGTGGCCCGGCCGAGCAGGTCGGTGCGCACGCCCCCCGATGCGTAGTGCTGCGCCGGCGCGACGGGGATCAGGTCGTGGGCCGGATCGATCCCGTGCCGACGGCAGGACTCCAGGATCGTCGGGAACCGGGTCTCCCAGCGGTCGGCAAGGACACGGGCGTCGAGCCACATGTGCGCCCGGCCCTGCTCGCGCATCCGTCGGGTGATCGCCTTGGCCACGACGTCCCGCGGGGCCAGGTCGGCCAGGGGATGGACGCCCTGCATGAACCGGACACCGTCGTCGTCGACGAGGAAGGCCCCCTCCCCGCGGACCGCCTCGCTGACCAGGGGCTGCTGGCCGGTGGAGTCCGGTCCCAGGTACATGACGGTCGGATGGAACTGGACGAACTCGAGGTCGGCCACCTCGGCCCCGGCCCGCAGCGCCAGGGCCATGCCATCACCGGTGGCGACCGCGGGGTTCGTGGTCTGCGAGAACACCTGGCCCAGACCCCCGGTCGCGATGACCACGGCCGGCGCCAGGACCGCGCCGACGCCGTCGTGCTGGCCCTCGCCGATCACGTGCAGGGTGATCCCCTGGACGCCACCCTCGGCATCGGTGAGCAGGTCGATGGCCAGGGCGTGCTGGACGAGCTCGATCCCCGGGTCGTCGGCGATCGCGGCCACGAGCGCCCGGAAGATCTCAGCACCCGTCGCATCGCCCCCCGCATGGGCGATCCGGTCCCGCAGGTGGCCACCCTCGCGGGTCAGGGCGATCCCACCGCTCGTGTCCTGGTCGAAGCGGGCACCGGCCGCGATCAGGTTGCGCACCGCGACCGGGCCCAACGTGCACAGCTCATGGACGGCGTCCGGGTCGCAGAGCCCGGCCCCGGCCACGAGGGTGTCCCGCTCGTGGTCGGCCGGCGAGTCGGCATCATCCAGTGCGGCGGCGATCCCACCCTGGGCCCAGCGGGTCGCGCCCTCCTCCACCCAGGACTTGGTGACGATCAGGACCCGGTGCCCGAGGCGGCGGATGTTCAGGGCCAGTGACAGCCCCGCGACCCCGGAGCCGATCACGACCACGTCGGCCGAGGTGAACCAGCCGGGCTCCGGCGCGGCCACGGAGGTGGGGATGGCCAGCCGGTTCCCGCCCAGCCCCGCGATGCTCATCTGCGCAACGTAACCGGTGAGTTGTCGATCAGGCGCGTCCGGCCGACCCGGGTGGCCAGCAGCAGCCGCGCGGGACCGACCTCAGGGGCCGGGCCGAGGGCCGGATCGGTGAGCGCGACGTAGTCCGGGGTGAGCCCGACCCGCATCAGCTCCAGCTCCGCGGCACCTACGACGGCGTCCGCAGATCGGCCCAGGTCGGCGGCCGTCACGCCGGCGGCCAGGGCTGCGGGGACGGCGGCGGCCAGGGCGCGCTCCTCCTCGGACAGCAGGGCGTTGCGGCTCGAGCGTGCCAGGCCGTCCGCGTCGCGGATCGTGGGGACCCCGTGGACCTTCACCGGCAGGTCCAGGTCCAGGACCATGCGCCGGACGAGGGTGAGCTGCTGGTAGTCCTTCTCGCCGAAGAACGTGGCATCCGGCCGGGTCATGTTCAGCAGCTTCGCGACGACGGTCAGCACCCCGGAGAAGTGCCCGGGGCGCACCGACCCCTCGAGGATCGAGCCCATCTGGCCCGGATCGATGCGGACCTCCGGGTCCCCGGTCGGGTAGAGGACGTCGGCGGCGGGCGCGAAGACCAGGTCCACGTCCTCGGCCGCGCAGACCTCGAGGTCAGCCTTCAGGGAGCGCGGATACCGCTCGAGGTCCTCGCCCGCGCCGAACTGCAGGGGGTTGACGAAGATGGTGACGGTGACGTGACCGGTGGGGCCGACCTCACCCCGCGCGGCACGGATCAGGGCGATGTGCCCGGCATGCAGCGCTCCCATCGTGAACACGGCCGCACGTGCGGCCCGCGCCGAGCGCACGGAGGGCACAGGCAGGCTCGCATAGGCGTCATCGAGGGACTCCCGGGTGCGCACCACCCGCATCACCGGCGGCGGCCCGGACGTCGTGTCGCTCTGGCTCATGCTGCTCCTCCCACCCTCGGACCACACGCGCACGTCGTGTCGCCGACCGATCCTGCTCCATGCCGGGGCGCCCCTGCACACGGGAGGCCATTCCCGTCGCAGACCCTAGTGCGTCCGCGGCCCGCCCGTTCCCGCAGCCCGTCGTGCGACCACTGGGCCGCGAGTCAGCCCAACACGTCCAGGAGCGACTCAGCGGTCGCGGGGTCCAGCCGTCCGGCGGCCAGCGCCCGGTCGGCAGTCAGCCGCGCCATCGCCACGTAGGCAGCACGGGCCTCCGGGGCCGCACGGGACAGGGCGTCGAGGTGGGCGGCCACGGTTCCGGCATCACCACGGGCCACGGGGCCGGTGAGGGCGTCGTCGCCCATCGCCAGGACGTTGTCCAGGGCTGCGGTCAGCAGGGGCCGGACCAGCCCCGCAGGGTTCTCGACGCCCACGATCGACAGGAGGTCCAGGGTCTGGGCCACCAGGGTCACCAGGTGGTTGGCCCCGTGGGCCAGGGCCGCGTGGTACAGCGGGCGGGCCTCCTCGGGGACCCACATCGGGTCCCCGCCCATCTCGACGACCAGGGCCTCGGCAACCGGACGCAGCACCGGCGGGGCGGTCACCCCGAAGGGGCACCCCGACAGCCGATCGAGGTCGGAGCGCCGGCCCGTGAAGGTCATCACCGGGTGCAGCGCCATGGGCAGCGCCCCGAGTCGGGTGGCCGGCTCGAGCACCGCCGTCCCGAATCGGCCCGAGGCGTGCACGAGGAACTGCCCCGGGGTGACCGCGGCAGTGTCGGCCAGTCCCGACACGAGCTCCGGGAGGACGTCGTCGGGGACGGTGAGCAGGACCAGGTCCGCGGCAGCCATGACCTCCGCGGCAGTGAGCAGGGGCGCGCTGGGCAGGAAGGCCTGCACCTGGCGACGCGACCGCTCCGAGACCGCGTGTGCCCCCACGAGTGGATGGCCGGCCCGAGCCAGGGCTGCGGCCAACGGGCCGCCGACCCGACCCACGCCGATCACCCCGACAGCCAGGCGGGGCGCCGGGTGCGGCTGCGCAGCCGAGCGTTCAGCACTCATCGGGTCGCAGCCTGCCACCGACGGACCCTGCGCGCCCGCTGGCGACGGCGTGGCGTCGCGGCAGGGCACGGACAGGTCGGGATCAGGGTGTTGACCTGCCCGGCTCGTCGGGCGCGATCAGGGGGCCGACCATCCAGCGCGGGGCAGGACCGGTCGCCCGGCCGGTCGCCGCCCGCACCAGCTGGTCCTCGGCGATCCGGCGGGCCTCGGCCGCCGATCGGTGCAGCGCGACGATCGTGACCGGGCCCGGCGTGGAGTCCACCTGGACCGACGCGAGCCCCAGCCTGCGCTGCCACGGCCCCTGGGTGACTGAGACCGACTGGGTCCGCGCGTGTGCGATCACCGCGACCCGGCGGGTGAGGAACCCCCGGCGGGTCGCCAGGACGAGGTCGTCGTGGGCGACACCGAGGTTCGGGAACTGCCACCACGCCCGACGACGGGCGCGGTCCGGGGCCGGGAGGAACTCCATCGCACCCGGGTCCACGCCGGGCATCACGCGCGAGATGATCTGGCGGGCCACGTCGTGGGGGGCCACCGGCAGCAGGACGTGCTCCTGCTGGCCGTTCTCGTCGGACTGCAGCCCGGCCACGTTCAGCGACACCCGCACCCAGCCCTTGCGCCGCCAGAGCAGGGGCTCGGAGATCTCGATGGCCTGCACCCGTCCCGGGGGGACGGTCTGGCTCTGCACGTTGATCAGGCCATGGCGCAGGCGCAGCCCGTCGGGGGAGTCGGCCACGGTGAATCCGAAGAACCGGCCGAACTGGCCGAAGAGCGCGAACACCGGCAGGCCGCCGGTCACCAGCAGGAGCAGCAGCCCGGATGGGCCCTCGGTGGCCGTGATCGAAAGCACCACGAGCAGGGTGACTCCGACGATGATCACGGTCTCGCTGCGCAACAGCAGGCTGACGACCAGGTCACCGGTCGGCACCGTGGCAAGGACGGCCTCGGGCGCCTCCCCCACGTCCGGGGACATCCCGGCAGCGCGGGCGATGATCTCGGCACGCAGCGCGTTGGCCTCCGCGTCGGAGAGGTAGGACAGCAGGACCCGTGAGTCCCCACCGCCGGCCACCTCGATGCGCACCTGGGACAACCCGACAACCCGGCCGAGCAGGGGCCGGGTCGTGTCCACGCTCTGCAGCCGTGACAGGGTCACCCGGCGCTCGTTGCGCTGCAGCACCCCGGAGTCGAGCCGGAAGTCGCCGGACTCGTCGAAGAAGAACTCGGTGCGGGTCCACGCCAGGTAGTTGAAGCCAAGGGCGATCAGCAGCAGGAGCGTGAATGCCCCGAACACGAGCGACAGGCCCAGGAGCCCGCCCACCTCGGAGGCGATCTGGCGCAGGTTCCCGGACCCGAACACGACGAAGACGCCGACCAGGATGCCCAGGGACCGCACGGAGGCCACCAGTGGGGTCAGCGGATGGGTCCGCCGACGTGGCGTGCTCAGGACCGGGACGGACACCTCCGGGCCCTGCGGGTCGTCGGCCCCGGGGGGTTGACTCACAGCCCAGCGCTCCGCTGCTCGCCGCGCGCAGCGAGCCGGTCACGCAGGCCCGACGCCTCGGCCGGCGGCAACCCGGGGATCGTGGCGTTGGTGGTGGCAGCGGCAGTGTGCAGCTGCACGGTGGCGACTCCCAGGCGCCGGTCCAGCGGGCCGGCCGTGATGTCCACGAGCTGCATCCGGCCGTACGGCACGACCACGAGCCGGCGGAACATGATCCCGCTGGTGACCAGCAGGTCGTCGGCGCGCTCGGCGTAGCCGAAGGACCGCACGCGCCGGCCGATGAGCCACCACATCCAGATCAATGCGACGAGCCAGACGCCCGACAGGGCCAGCGCCACGGGCCGTGCCTCAGGTACGAGGCCAAGCAGGACCAGGCCGACCAGCAGCATCCCCATGACCAGCACCATGGTGATCCGCCGGGCGGTGGCCAGCCGGGGGGACACGGGGTTCCAGGCCTCACCGGGAGGGGCGAAGGCGTCGTCGACGGACAGGGACTCGGTCATGCGGCCAGCGTAGGCCAGCGGCGTAGGGTTGGCGGGTGCGCGCTCAGCAAGGGGCTGGAGTACGGCGGGTGGTCGACGTCGCGCGCCTGCCCGGGGACATCCCGTTGGGCCCGGACCACCCCACCCTCGACGGCCTGCCCACGATCCAGGTGGTGGCCGAGTCCGGGGTGGTCGGCGCCGCGGAGTGGATCCCGGGCACGGTGCACCGCGGTGCCGAGAAGCTCTTCGAGTCCCGTGACTACCGCCAGATCCTCATGCTGGTCGACCGGCATGACTGGCTGTCCGCCTTCTGCTCGGAGGTGGGAGTGGCGGTGGGGGTTGAGCGGGCCCTGGGGCTGACCCCGCCGCAGCGCGCCCAGCACCTGCGGATCCTGCTGTGCGAGCTGACCCGGATCGCCCACCACCTGGCCTTCCTGGCTCCCCTCCCCGGCGATCTGCCGCAGGAGTGGCGCGCCCGGGCGTGGCAGTGGCGCGACGAGGTCCTGGACCTGATCGAGGCGGCGACCGGGCACCGCGTGCACCCGATGTTCTGCCAGGTGGGCGGGGTCCGTGCCGATGTGGATCCGCAGTGGGTCGCCCGCGTGGCTGCCGCGGCTGCCGCCTGGTCGGCCCCAACGCCGTCAGCCGCCCTCGCCACGCTCGACGGCCCGGAGCTGGCCACGCTGCTGGAGTCCTCGTACGCGGGTGTCGCGCCGCTGAGCACCGAGGTGGCCCTGGGGTTCGGGGTCTCGGGACCCGTCGCCCGCGCCAGCGGCATCGACCTCGACCTGCGCCGCGACGACCCGTACCTGCCCTACCCGCCGTTCGCGGTCCCGACGGCCACCGCGGGCGACGCCCGGGCACGGGTCCGGCTGCTCGTCGAGGAGCTCGCCCCCAGCATCGGCCTGGTGGCGTGGGCCGCCGAGCAGCTCGCCGGCTCGACCGGGGACCCGGTGGCGGTGCGACTGCCGAAGGTCGTGCGCGTCCCGGAGGGCTCGAGCTACACCTGGACCGAGAACCCGACGGGGATCAACGGCTACCTGCTGGTGTCGCGCAACGACCGGACGCCCTGGCGGCTCAAGCTGCGCTCGGCAGGCTTCGGCAACGCCGCGGCACTGGGCCGGGCCCTCGAGGGCACCGCCGAGGTCGACCTCCCGGCCGCGGTAGCCAGCTTCCTGTTGGTCTGCGGGGACGTGGACCGCTGAGGACACGTCAGGACGTCCCGCCACCTGCGCGGGCGGATCAGCGCTCGGGGTGCTCGCGCAGGTAGGTCGCGAACACGGCGACGAACAGCGGCTCGAGCTCTCCGACCCCGGTCCGGCTGAACGCCTGCTTGGCGGCCTCGATCGTCTCGATGAACGACCCCGCCGTCTCCCCGAGCGACCCGCCCTCGTCGGCAGTGGCGGTCAGCGCCGGCGTGTGGGCCATCAGGTCGATGAAGAACTGCAGGTCGTGGTACTGGCGGGCACGCTCGAACGCAGCGTCACGCAGGTCCTCGTAGGGCCATTCCTCGTAGGGCAGGTCAGGGTGCGCGGCGGCATGGTCGCTCATGGCCGACAGGCTAGTCCACGGGATCGGCGATGAGGTCACGCGGCACCGGCCGCGGCCCCTCAGGAGGCCGCGCCGGCCGGACCCTGTTCGACGCCCCGGGCACCGGCCTCGTCGTTGTCCTCGGGCAGCCGGCAGTTGTGCTCGAGCCACAGCGACAGCACGGCCAGGACGAAGCCGCCGAGCGCGGCCAGGGCGGAGGCCAGCAGCCGTTCCCGGCCAGCCGCGACGGCCGTCTCCTGCAGCAGCCGCAGGGCGATCCCGCCGTACAAGCCGAACACCACCGCACCGACTCGCGACCCCGCCAGGGCCAGGGCCGTGGTGCGTGCAGCCATCAGCGGTGTCATCCGCGGGGCACCGGGCTTCGGGTGCAGGCGACGGCGCGCAGCGACCGTCCACGCCCCGACGAAGGCGGCCACCACCCAGATGACCGCGACCGCCATCCACGGCACCACTGGGAGCCGGCCGCTGCTGTCCACCCAGTCCGCGAAGCCCCAGCCGAGCAGGGCGGCGATCCCGGCGATCCCGAACAGGGTGGCGATCGACGTGGGCTTCACCTCCACCAGTCCACCCCCTCGTCGAGCTCGACCTGCTGGTCGGTGACCGCCGTCGCCCAGTCGGCGACCGTGCGGGCGGGGAGGCCAGCGGGGGCCAGGACATACCCCGGATCCACCTCGGCCCACGGCGCCAGGACGAATCGGCGTTCGTGGGCGCGCGGATGCGGGAGGGTCAGCAGCGGGTCGTCGCTGACCACGTCGTCGACGACCAGCAGGTCGACGTCCAGGGTCCGTGGACCCCACCGGACATCGCGGACCCGGCCTGCGGCGTCCTCCAGCGAGAGGGCGAGGCCCAGGAGGCCCCAGGGGTCCAGGGATGTGTCCACCACAACCACGGCATTCAGGTAGTCCGGCTGTTCCGGGCCTCCCACGGCAGCAGTGCGCCAGAGGCTGGACACGGCGACCACCTGGGTCGATGGGTCCGCCGTGAGCCCGGCGAGCGCGCCGCGCAGCGCCTGGCGGGGATGCCCCAGGTTCGCGCCCAGGGCGAGGACGGCCCGGGTCATCGCGCCCTCGTGATGCGCACCGCGACGTCGTCGAAGGGAACGGGGATGGGCGCCTGCGGCTTGTGGACGGTGACGGTCACGGCGCGCACGTAGTCGAAGTCCAGGCAGCGCTCGGCGATGGTCACCGCCAGCTTCTCGATCAGGTTCACCGGGGGGCCCTCGATGACCGCGACCACCGCCTGGGCGACTGCGCCGTAGTCGACGGTGTGCAGAAGGTTGTCGGACTTGGCCGCCTTCGAGATCGACATCACCCCGAGGACGACGTCGACGCGGAACTCCTGGCCGTCCTGGCGCTCGTGGTCGAACACGCCGTGGAAACCGCGGGCGCGTCACACCCGTGAGGATGATCCGGTCGAGGTCACGGCTGAAGGTGTCGGTCATGGGTGCTCCCCCTCCGGGTTCCTGGACACAGCAGCGTTCGGGTCGGGCCGCCCGGCGGAGCCTGGGTCGACCTGCCCAGCGGCACGCCACGCCCCGGCCACAGCGATGGCGTCCCGTGAGCCACGCACGTCGTGGACCCGCACGGCCCACGCCCCGTTCGCGGCGGCCAGGGCGGTGATGGCATCCGTGGCGGCGTCACGATCCGCCACGGGCCGCGGGTGACCGGGCGTGCCGAGGAGCTCCCCGAGGAATCGCTTGCGGCTGGCGCCGATCAGCACCGGGTGGCCCAGCGCCGCGAGCCGCGGCAGGGCGGCCAGCAGCGCCCAGTTGTGCCCCGGCTCCTTGGCGAAGCCCAGGCCGGGATCGATGACCACACGAGCCGGATCGACCCCGGCAGCGGCCAGATCGGCGAGGCGATCCCCCAGCTCGGCGCACACCTCGCCGACCACGTCGGTGTAGGTGGCCAGGCGATCCATGTCCGTGGAGTGCCCACGCCAGTGCATCGCGACGTACGGGACGTCCACGCCGGCGATCCACGCGTGCATGTCGGGATCCGCGAGCCCGCCCGAGACGTCGTTGACCAGGGCGGCACCGGCGCCGACCGCGGCCTGGGCGACCTCCGCGCGCATCGTGTCGATGCTGACGACCACCCCGTGTCCGACGAGCTTCTCGACCACGGGCAGCACCCGGCCCAGCTCCTCGTCGGCGGAGATCCGGTGCGCACCGGGTCGGGTGGACTCACCCCCGACGTCGATGATGTCGGCCCCCGCAGCGGCCTGCTGCAGCGCGTGGGCCACGGCGATGTCCACGTCGACGTAGCGACCCCCATCGGAGAAGGAGTCCGGGGTCACGTTGAGCACCGACATCACCAGGGGACGGCGCTCGCCGGCAAGGGAGTCGGGGAGCCCGCGCGGGTGCATCCCTAGGCCTTCTGGATCAGCGACATGACCTCGGCCCGGGTCGCGGGCTCCCGCAGCGCGCCACGCACGGCGCTGGTCACGGTGCGCGCGCCCGGCTTGCGCACGCCCCGCATGGACATGCACAGGTGCTCGCACTCGATCACGACGATGACCCCCCGCGGCTGCAGGACGCGGACCATGGCGTCGGCGACCTGCGTGGTCAGCCGTTCCTGCACCTGGGGGCGCTTGGCGTAGACGTCGACGAGCCGGGCGATCTTGCTCAGCCCGGTGATCCGGCCGTCCCTGCTGGGGATGTAGCCGACGTGGGCCACCCCGTGGAACGGCACGAGGTGGTGCTCGCAGGTGGAGTAGACCTCGATGTCCTTGATCAGGACCATCTCGTCATGGCCGATGTCGAAGGTCGTCGACAGGACGTCCTCGGGGACCTCACGCAGGCCGCGGAACACCTCGGCGTAGCTGCGGGCAACCCGGTCCGGGGTGTCGCGCAGCCCGTCCCGGTCGGGGTCCTCACCGATCGCGATGAGCAGCTCGCGGACCGCGGCGGACGCGCGTTCGAGGTCGATCGGCTCCGTGACCACGCCCGGGTCGACACCGTGGACCGGATCGATCCCGTTCACTGGTCCGACCCGGACGGCCGGACCTCACCCGTCGGGTCTGTCGGGTCGCCGGGGGTCGGCCCGGGGGCGGGGGTGGCCGGGGAGTCCGCGCCGGCGGCGGGGGCGCCAGGGGCGGGGGCGCCGGGCTGCGACGCCGGATCGCCCGGTGCCGGGTGCACCCCGGGGTGACCGATGCCCGAGGGATGCGCTGCCCCCGTCCCATGGGACTGGCCTCCATTGCTGCCGGAAGGTCCGGGGGAGCCCGGAGCGGTGTCCCACCCGGTGGCGGCCCCGGGGGTTGGGTTCGGGGCGCCCTGCGGACCGATGGGAACAGGGTTGGGGTAGGTGCCATCCGGGGCCGGCGGGCCGTACGAGCTCGGAATGGCCACGTAGGTCCCACCTGGGGCTGGCAGGCCGTACGCGCCCAGCATGGAAGCGCCAAGGCTCACCGCATCCCGCAAACGCTCGGGCACGTCCACCGGGGGACGGTCCGACGGTGCCCGCCGCTCGGAGCCCGTCCATGCCGGCCGGGAGGGCCGCAGGCGCAGCTCGGTGAAGATCCCGGCCACCTGCTCCTTGTTCAGGGTCTCCTTCTCGAGCAGCTCGATGACCAGCTTGTCGAGCACGTCGCGGTTGTCCACGAGGATCTCGAACGCCTCGTTGTGCGCATGGTCGATGAGGCTGCGGACCTCCTCGTCGATCGCGGCGGCGATCTCCTCGGAGTAGTCGCGCGTGTGGCCCATGTCGCGGCCGAGGAACACCTCGCCGTTCTCCTTGCCGTAGCGGATCGCGCCGAGCCGCTCGGTCATGCCGTACTGGGTGACCATCGCACGGGCCACCGTCGTGGCCTTCTCGATGTCGTTGGACGCACCGGTGGTGGGGTCGTGGAAGACCAGCTCCTCGGCCGCCCGCCCGCCGAGCATGTAGGCCAGCTGGTTGAGCATCTCGCTGCGGGTGGTCGAGTACTTCTCCTGGTCGGGCAGGACCATGGTGTAGCCCAGCGCCCGCCCGCGCGGCAGGATCGTGATCTTGTGCACGGGGTCGTTGCCCGGCAGTGCCGCGGCCACCAGGGCGTGCCCGCCCTCGTGGTAGGCGGTGATCCGCTTCTCCTTGTCGTCCATGACCCGCGTGCGCTTCTGCGGTCCGGCGATGACGCGGTCGATGGCCTCGTCCAGGGCACGGTTGTCGATCAGGGCGGCACCCGGAGCGCGCCGTCAGAAGCGCGGCCTCGTTGAGCACGTTGGCCAGGTCGGCGCCGGTGAAGCCGGGGGTGCGGCGCGCAACAGCCTCGAGGTCGATGCCGGGGGCCATCGGCTTGCCACGGGCATGGACCTTGAGCACCTCGTGGCGGCCGAGCAGGTCCGGCGGGGAGACCTGGATCTGCCGGTCGAAGCGACCCGGGCGCAGCAGGGCGGGGTCCAGGATGTCGGGGCGGTTCGTCGCGGCGATCAGGATGACCCCGCCGGAGACGTCGAAGCCGTCCATCTCGACCAGGAGCTGGTTCAGCGTCTGCTCGCGCTCGTCGTGACCTCCCCCCAGGCCGGCGCCGCGATGGCGGCCGACGGCGTCGATCTCGTCGACGAAGATGATCGCGGGCGCGTTGGTCTTGGCCTGCTCGAACAGGTCACGCACACGGGAGGCCCCGACGCCGACGAACATCTCGACGAAGTCCGAGCCGGAGATGGAGAAGAACGGCACGCCCGCCTCACCGGCCACGGCGCGAGCCAGCAGGGTCTTGCCCGTACCGGGCGGACCGTAGAGCAGCACACCCTTGGGGATCTTGGCGCCCACAGCCTGGAACCGGGCCGGATCCTGGAGGAACTCCTTGATCTCGCCGAGCTCCTCGACGGCCTCCTCGGCGCCGGCGACATCGGCGAAGGTGGTCTTGGGCAGGTCCTTGCTCAGCGGCTTGGCCTTGGACTTGCCGAAGCTCATGACCTTGGAGCCGCCGCCCATCTGGTTCATGAAGAAGAACAGCAGCCCCAGGATGAGCACGATCGGCAGCAGGGAGACCAGCATCGTCACCAGGAACGACTGCCGCGGGACCTTCACGTCGTAGGACTCGAGCCGGCCCGAGTCGACCTCGGCCTGGAGGCGCTCCTGGAGCTTGATGCCCTGGCCGTCGATGTACTCGGCGAACTTCTTGGACCCGTCGGTGTACTCGACCTCGATGCGCTGGTCGACGTCGACCAGCAGGGCGTCCCTGACCTGGCCCTTGTCGATGGCGGTGACGACCTCGGAGGTGTCCACCTGCCGCGGGCCGGTGACATCGGAGACCAGGCTGCTGCCCAGAAGCAGCAGCAGCGTGGCGATCAGGATCCAGAAGATCGGACCACGTAGGAAGCGCTTCACGTCCATCCTTGCCCGGGTGACCCCGACCGTCCCTCGGATCGTGCGTGCCGCCCCAGCCCGCACCAACCCGCCGGGCCGCGCGCCCGTGTGAAGAAACTACACCGATCCGCCGACACCGGCTCCCGCGGTTCGCGCTGGGCGTATGGCCTTACGGGATGCTGATGTTGGCAGGGACGAGGCCGTTGTCGTGCCTCCAGGTTCACCTCGGAGGGTGACGTGGGGTCGCCGTCGGGGCCCGACGTTCACCCGTTCGGGTGGGCACAGCCGTGTCATTACGCCGTCTGGGTGAACGCAGCGTCACCGGTGCACCCGTTCGGCGCAGCCTCAGCTGTAGACGTGCGGGGCCAAGGTGCCGATCTCGCGCAGGTTGCGGTACCGCTCGGCGTAGTCGAGCCCGTATCCGACGACGAACTCGTTGGGGATGTCGAAGCCGATGTACCGGGGCACGAGGTCGACCTTGACGGCGTCAGGTTTGCGCAGCATCGTCAGCACCTCGACCGAGGCCGCCCCGCGCGCGGTGAGGTTGCGCATCAGCCAGGACAGGGTCAGCCCGGAGTCGATGATGTCCTCGACGATGAGGACGTGCCGGCCGGTGATGTCGGTGTCGAGGTCCTTGAGGATCCGCACGACGCCGGAGGACTTCGTCGACGATCCGTAGGACGACACGGCCATCCAGTCCATGTTCAGGTGGATGCTCATCGCCCTGGCCAGGTCGGCCATCACCATGACCGCGCCCTTGAGGACCCCGACGAGCAGGACGTCACGGCCTGCGTAGTCGATGTCCACCTCGGCGGCCATCTCGCGCAGGCGCGCCTGCAGCGTCTCCTCGTCGATGAGGACCTTCTCCAGGTCGTTGCCAATGTGTGCGGCGTCCACGGGGTCAGACTCTCACAACCAGGGCCCCGGCCTCCCTGCGGGCACGCAGCCCCCCGGGCAGCGCAACCTCAGCGCGTGCCGAGGCCCCGGGTTCGAGCAGGCCAGCCACCGCACGGATGTGGCCGGCGGTCAGCGCACCGGTCGGGCACCCGGCCTCGACCAGGAGCCGGCGGACCACTCGGTGCACGATCGCCCGCGGAAGCGGCGACCCCGCGGAGGTGAGCGCAGCGACCGGCAGGGCAGGTGGGCCGGACGGGCGGGGACGGCCAGCTTCCGGGGCGGGGGCGGGCGTCTGCTCGGTGATCCGTGCAGGTTTCGCGATCCTCTAGCGTCACCAACCCACACGGATCACCGGGAGCCGGCCCCGGGCGTGGGGCCGGGGCTGGGGCCGCGGCAGGGGTGGCATCACCGCTCAGGGCGGGGCCGGGTGTGGCCGCGCCGTCCACGACCTGGGCCCACACCTGGTCGGCCCAGGCGTCCAGGGCGTCGGCGTCCTCGCGGGCCAGCGTGGCCGTGCGGGCCAGCGCCTCGACGATGCCGGGGCCCAGGGCCCCCTCGAGCATCGGCAGCACCTCGTGGCGGACCCGCACGCGGGCGAAGCCGGCGTCGTCGTTGTGCGGGTCGGACCACGGCTCGAGCCGGGGGTCGGCGGATGCCGTCTCCAGGGCCGCCGCAACCACCACGTCACGTGGCAGGTCGAGCAGCGGTCGGCGGTAGATCCCCGAGCGCTGGGCCATCCCCGCCAGGGATCGCGTGCCCGAGCCACGGGCGAGGCCGAGCAGCACGGTCTCGGCCTGGTCCTCGCGCGTGTGGCCGAGCAGGACCGCCGCCGCAGGAGGCACCCGGTGCCCGACGCCACGCGCCGCCGCGTCCAGCGCGGCGTACCGCGCCGCCCGCGCCGCAGCCTCGACACCGCCGGAGCCGGCACCGCGGGGGACGTCCACAGCGATCACCCGCGCTGAGCCAGCGCCCAGGATCCGGGCCTGTTCGGCGGCCCGTGCCGCCACCTGCGCGGACCCGGCCTGGAGCTGGTGGTCGACCACGACGGCCTCGCAGAGCAGCCCCAGCTCGTCGCCCACCACAACGGCGGCCGCGGTCAGCGCCAGCGAGTCGGCCCCCCCGCTGAGGGCGACGATGACCCGCTCCCCGGGTTCGAGGTCGGCCAGGCACGCCCGGACCGCCGCGCGCACGGCAGCCCGCGGGGGCTGCGAGCCGGCCATCAGCCCAGCACGCGACGCACCCACGCCGCGGGATCCTCGATCTCGACCGCGGAGGGCAGGTTCTCCGGGGCCGCCCAGACCTCGGCGAACCCCGTGTCCCCGGCCGTGGCGATGACCGTGCGCACGAAGTCCGCGCCGCTGGTGTACTGGCGCAGCTTGGTCTCCATCCCCATCATCCGGCGCACGAAGCCGTCGACGGTCCCGGCCTGCGAGCGCCGGGCGGCGAACCGCGAGCGGATCTCGGCGACCGTCGGCACGTGGTCCGGCCCGACCTCGTCCATCACGTAGTCGGCATGCCCCTCGAGCAGGGACATCAGGCCGGTGAGGCGGTCGAAGATCTCACGCTGCGCCGGGGTCTGGAACGCCTCCATCAGGCTGGGCCCCGGGCGCCCCCGCGCGGCCCCGACCACCGACTGGGCCACCGCCCCGAGACGGGCCGTGAACTCCGCGACCGACAGGTCGCTGATCGACACGAACGCCTGGACCTCGCTGAGGAAGTGGTCGGCCATCCATGGCACACCACCGAACTGCGCCCGGTGGGTCTCCTCGTGCAGGCACACCCAGTAGCGGAAGTCCCGCGGGACCAGCTCCAGCTCACGCTCGACCTGGACGATGTTCGGCGCCACCAGGAGCAGCCGTCCGGGCCTGCCCGGGGCCGTGAACGCCTCGTACTGCCCGAGGACCTTGCCCGACAGCCAGGCCATCGCACCCCCGAGCTGGGCGGCGGTCAGCCGGGAGCCGACCGCCTCGATGCCGGGATTGGCCTCCTTGTCCGCGCGCGCCGAGACGAAGGGGTCCAGGGCCACCCCCAGCCCGGCGATGTTGGACTGGATCCACTCCGCGCGGTCGACCACGACCGCGGGCGCGTGCCCGGGGTCAGCCTCCAGGCCGGTGAGCGCCTGGACCGGCTCGCGGGCCAGCTGGGCCAGCTCACGCAGCTCGGCCACCGTGCCGTGGGCCTCGGACGGGGTGGTCGTCGGGCCCTTGGGCGCGAACCGCAGCCCGATCCGCTCGGCCAGGGTCCAGTCCACGAGGTTCGCCACGTGTCCGAGCATAGGCGCGCTCACCGGTACGGGTTCGGGATCGGGGGGAGCGGGAGGGCTGGCCGGGGCTCGCGGGTGCGGCCAAGGTGCCACGACCGGTCGGGTCGTGCGACGCTCCGCGGCGAGCCAGGTGGTGCCTGGTCACACCCGGGTCGGAGGGTTCGAGCGGCTGGTCAGGGAGCCGCGCAGTCGCACGTGACCAGGGCGGCAGTCGCGCGGTCCAGCGCCGCGCGCACGGCCAGCAGGCCGCCGGGGGCGGAGTCGTCCACGAACCCGAAGGCCAGCAGGCGCCCGTCTGGCCGGCTGACGTATCCGGCCAATCCGCCGACCCCGGTCAGGGTGCCGGTCTTGGCTCGGACCACACCCCGGGCGGGCTGCTGGTCCGCCGCTCGGAACCGGGCAGCCAGTGACCCCGTCGCCCCGGCCACGGGCAGCCCGGAGTGCAGCGACCCGAACCCGTCGGCGGTCACCACGAGCAGGTCGGTCAGCGTGGAGGGGGCCAGGCGGTTGCCCCGCGACAGTCCCGAGCCGTCGGCGAACCGCGCCCCCCGGGCATCCACCCCGAGCGCGTCCAGCACCTGCTCGGCGTGGTCGGCGACACCCGCGAAGCTGGCCGGCGCCCCGCTGGCCGCGGCCGCCAGGCGGCCCAGGATCTCGGCGTAGTCGTTGTCCGAGGACGCCAGCATCCGCTCGACCAGGGCGCCGACCGTGGGCGACTCGACGAACGCCACCGTCGCGGCAGCCTCGGGGGCCGTCACCTCCTTCGGCCGGCCCTTCACGGCCACGCCCGCCGCCTCCAGGTACTGGGCGAACACGCGCCCCGCCTCCGCGGCGGGGTCACCGACCCGGCTGATCCCCTTCGGCGTCCGTCGCCCCTGATCGACCACCAGGGCGCTGACCGGCGCGACGATCCCCGCAGCGGGGAACGACGGCGACCAGCTCGGGTGCAGCGCCGGGCCGGTGAACAGGGAGGCGTCGAAGCCCACCCGCACCCGGGTGATGCCGCGCAGGGCCAGCCCACGAGCGGTCGACGCGGCCAGCTCCTCCATCGATGCGGGCCGCAGGCTGGCCCCCGCACCGCCGACCTTCCTGTCGGTGGACACCAGGCTGGGGTCCCCGGCCCCGACGACCACCACCCGCGGTATCGACGTGGTCGCTGTCGACCACGACCCGGGTGCGCACGCGGGCATCGGGGCCGAGTGCGTCGAGGACCGCGACCGCCGTGACCAGCTTCATCGTGGACGCCGGGACCGTCGGCTCATCGGCGGCGGCGAAGAGGACCTCCCCGGTGGCGACATCGACGACGTGCGCCGGACTGCGACCCGCCCCGAGGGCGCCCCCGGTCAGCAGCGGACCGAGCGCAGCAGCGACGGCGTCCGGGTCCAGTGGGGCGCCCACTGCGGAGGTGTCCGGAAGGGTCGGATCCGGCGCACCGGGCGCGGAACGGCGTCCGGGGGCAGGGAGCTCGACGCTCGGATCGGCGCCCGGCGTCGGAGCGCCCCGTGCCGCGTATCCGGAGGATGGGGACCAGCACCGCGGCCTGCGACTGGGCCGGTCGGCCTCGTCCGCGGGCCCCGCATGCCAGGCCAAGAGCTGGGGGCGAGCGGCTGCGGGCGCGGTGCGGTCCCGCCGCGGGCCCGGCCCCACGGCCACACCGACAGCCGACCCACGCCCCACTCGAGGGCGGAAGGGCCGGGGACGTGGACGCAGCACGCGCTGACCCTACCGGCGCAGACGCAGGCGGCCGGCGTGGTACCCGCTGGGGCGCCCCTGCCCTCGCCCGATGGCCATGCACGACGGACGGCCAGTCGGTGTCATGGCCGCCCGCCCCGCGGCTGCAGGTCGATGACCGCGGACAGCATCGGCCGGGAATCGGCGCGGCCGGTGGACTGGCAGACCCAGGCGCACGACCACCATGTCGGCCTGAGGGGCGACCAGCGATCGACGGGCCGTCATGCCCACGGGCGAAGTAGGTGGTCGGCCGGAAGGGCCGGCTCGGGACCGGGGAGCCGTCGGGCGTCCTGTTGGACCACCGGCGCGCCGCATACCGGGCCGGGATACGGCCAAGGCCTCGAGCAGGCGGCGGAGCGGTCTGCTCGGCCGCGATTCGTCGGCTGCGCGCGCCCGACGCAGCCGTCCTGCGCCGCGGACGTGCTGCCGGCCAGTCCCGCTGGGCCGTGTCGCCACCGATATCGACGAGGGCACCGAAGTGTCACCGCCAGGTTCCTGAGGAGTTCCCGCCGCGGCCTCGCTCGATGACCGACCGAGGACTGCGTCCTCGGCGCTGAGCCGAGACCCGCCTGCGGTCGCCTATACGCCGGACGCTCGGCACAGGATCGCGCACTGGCCGGCGTGGTGATCCCGCTCGAGTCTGCGCAGTGGCCCGCCGCGCGGCGAGCGACTGGCCGGCCACGAAGCTGCCCATGTCCGGCTCGTCGTAGGGCACTGGGTGATCGGGGTGCGCCAGGTCGTAGGCATCGTCCGTCGAGCACGATGGCAAGTTCCTCATCGCTCGAGGAGGCGCCGGGCTTCGCGATCGGCTCCGCGCTGCACGGGCGGTCGATCGGACGAAGGCCCTCACCGGGCTGCTCGTCACCAGCCGGCCGACGAGGAGGCCTTCCGTGACGCTCGTGGACATCGACCACCCTGCGAGCAGTGCGGCTGGGGTCGGCATGGCGAACCCGTCGCGCGCAGCGCATCGGCGACCAGCTCCCACGCCGCGGACGGCGACCACCGCGCGGGCTCCGAGCTCTCGGCGTCGGTGGCGCTCAGGTCGTCTCCGAAGGCCGCATGTCGAGCGCGGCCCTGCACCTGCCCGGGCGCGGTCCGCCGGATCGCTGCGGCGAACGGGTTGGCCCCCGCCGGCACGCGGTGGCCGCTGCCCAGGGCTCGAGCCGCTCAGTCTGCCGAGTACGTGCGGCCGAAGCCGGGCGTGCGCCATGCGCCTCGGCCGCGGCCAGGACGCCGAGGAGCGAGGCCTGCACGCCGTGGTCGGCAAGGTCCGGATGGCAGTGCCGCAGGACTGGGCGCGCTTCGGTCAGCTGATGATGGACGATGGCCGTGGCAGGTCCGTGCTCCCCCGGGGTGCTCGACCCGCCACCACGCCGGCCGGTACCGACGGTGAGGGCAACGGCTACGGAGCGACGCGTGGCGGATCGGGAACCCGCAATCCGGGGACTGCCGCGACACCCAGGCGTGCCAGAGGACACGATCGCGATGAGGGCCACTGGGGCCAGCTGGTTGCGAGGTCCCGACGAGGCGGCGCCATCGTCGCCCGACTGGGCTGGACCGTGGCCGACGGCGATCAGGCGACTGCGGGCCGTGGCCAGGTGCAGGCCGCTCTGCCGAGGAGCGATGGCCACGTGAGACGCTAGGGGTCACCGCCTCGGAAGCAGGTCCACCGGCGGGTCGCGGTAGGGTCGGTCACGACCTGGACGGCCGTTGATGACCTGCTGGAGGCGACGTGGACCCGATGACGTTCGACGTGGTGATCGAGATCCCCGCCGGGAGCCGCAACAAGTACGAGGTGGACCACCACACGGGCAAGATCCGCCTCGACCGTCGGCTGTTCACCGCGACCCGCTACCCGCACGACTACGGGTTCATCGACGACACCCTCGGCCTCGACGGCGACCCCCTGGACGCCCTCGTCCTGCTCGACGAGCCCACGTTCCCGGGCTGCATCATCGAGTGCCGGGCGATCGGGATGTTCCGGATGAGCGACGAGGCGGGCGGGGACGACAAGGTCATCTGCGTCGTGGCCGGCGACCCCCGGATGGACCACATCCGCGACATCCACCACATGCCGGAGTTCGACCGCCTGGAGATCCAGCACTTCTTCGAGGTCTACAAGGACCTCGAGCCGGGCAAGTCGGTGGAGGGGGCCACCTGGGAGGGCCGGGCCGGCGCCGAGGCGGAGATCAGCGACTCGTTCGCCCGCTACGTGCCTCCTGAGCACCACTGAGCACCAGGCCGCTAACCTGCCGCGTGGGGGCGGCTTTCCGGGTTAAAGCGGTTCACCCGTTCAGCCGAATGTGATTCACAGGGACCTCGCACACCGCGGGCGTCCCAGGATCCGGTGGACGGGAGGGGGCACGGGTGCACGACCAGCCCGACTACCTGGCGCGCATGTCGCGGTCCTCGCACGACGTCGGCGCGGTCATGGAGCTCGGCGCGCAGGTCGCGGCGGGCGCCACCTCGAGCTCGGCCGCGGTCCTCGTGCGCCAGGCCGAGCGCGTCCGCCTCGGTGCCCTGTACGACGGGGACGACCATCGGCGCGAGGTCGTGGCGGCGGCCCTGGAGGCGGTCGCCCTCGACGGCCCCGACAGCCCGTTCAGCGCGGCCCTGGAGTCCGGGCAGAACGCGATCCTGGGCATCGACGGGCTGGCGTTCACGTCCGCGCCCCCCGAGTGGGCCCGGGCGCTGGATCGCCTCGGGATCGCCGCCCTGGGGATCACCCCGCTGATCGCCGGTGACCGGGCCCTCGGGCTGCTGGTCACCGCACGGCTGGGCACCGACGAGCGGATGAGCACCGAGCACCTGGCCGACCAGGCGCAGGTGGCCGCGCACCTCACCACCTTCCTGGACACCGCCACCGCCCTGACCCACATGCGCCAGTCCAGCCTCGTCGTCGACGCCATGCCGGACGCGATCATCGGCTTCTCCCGGGACCGCGAGGTGATCCTCTGGAACGCCGGCGCCGAGCGGATGTACGCGATCCCCGAGCGCGAGGCCCTCGGTCGCCGGCTCGACGACCTGATCACCACCGAGTACGGGGCCGCCAGCCAGGGCGCCGGGGGCCCGGCCATCAGCCTGATCAACAAGGGCAGCTGGACCGGTCGGGTCCGCCAGCGCACCCTGCACGGGCGGGTTCTGCACGCCGACGTCTCGATCGCCTCGATCGTCGAGGACGGCCGACTGCGCGGTGCGGTGTCGATCAACCGGGACGTCTCCAGCCTGATCGAGGCCGAGGCCGCCAAGGCGGAGAACGAGCGCCGGATGCAGGCCCTGCTCGACGCCTCCCGCGCCATGACGGCCGTGTTCGACCGCGACGGCATGATCATCGCGGTGAACGCCGCGTGGACCGAGGAGGTCCGCCTCGGTGGGATCGCACCCGAGGACGTCGGGATCGGCGCGGACTACATCGCCGTGATGCGTCGCGCGGCCAGCGCCTCCGAGGATGCCGCCGCCGTGGCGGCCGGGGTCGAGGCCGTGCTGGGCGGGCGTGCCCCGACGTTCGAGTGGGACTACGACGTGACCGACCCGGACGGCGCCCTGCGCGCGTTCATGGTGTCGATCGCCCCCATGCCCGGGGAGCAGGGCGGGGCCTTCGCCACGCACACCGACATCACGACCCGCAAGGCCATGGAGCGCCAGCTGGCCCACCAGGCCAGCCACGACCCGCTGACCGGCCTGCGGACCCGGCGGCGCGTCGAGCAGGAGCTGGAGCCCGCGCTCGCCCGCTCCGTCGCGGCCGGCCGACCGGTCGGTGCGGTGATCGTGGACCTCGACCGGTTCAAGGACGTCAACGACACCCTCGGCCACGAGGCCGGCGACGAGGTTCTGGTCCAGATGGCCGCCCGCCTGCGCGGATTCGGTGCCGCGACGATCATCGGTCGCCTGGCCGGCGACGAGTTCGTCCTCATCGTGCCGGACGTGCGCGACCGGGCCGAGCTTGCCCGGCTCGCCGGCGACCTCGCCCGGGTGATCACCGCGCCCCTGCCGCTGGGTGACCGGGAGCTGTTCTTCGGCGTGAACATCGGCACGGCGCTGTCCTCGGACACCGAGGCCGGACCCGACGGGGCGGCCAACCTGCTGCGCGCGGCCGACACGGCCATGTACCGGGCCAAGTCCCGCGGGCGCAACAGCATCGTGGCCTACGACGAGGGCCTGCGCGCCGATGTCGGGCGGCGGGTGCAGATCTCCTCCTGGCTGAACCACGCCCTGGATCGCGGCGAGATCTCGGTGGCCTACCAGCCGCAGTTCCGCTGCCTGGACGGCCGGCAGGTCGGGGTCGAGGCCCTGATGCGCTGGCGGCACCCGGAAGCCGGCGACATCAGCCCCGTGGAGTTCATCGCGATCGCCGAGGAGTCCGGCGCGATCCTCACGATCGGGGCGTGGGTGCTGACCCAGGCCTGCCAGCAGGCCGCCGCGTGGGCGCCGATCAGCGGCCCGGACTTCTCCGTCGCGGTGAACCTGTCGCCGCACCAGCTGATCGACCCGGGACTGCTGGACATCGTGCGCAGCGCGCTGCTGCGCTCGCGGCTGCCGGCCACCGCACTGACCCTCGAGGTGACCGAGGGCGCGCTGATCGAGGACCCGGAGGCCGCGACCGAGGCGTTGGCCCGGCTGCGGGCGCTGGGCGTGCGGATCTCCCTGGATGACTTCGGGACGGGCTACTCGTCGCTGGCCTACCTCGCGAAGTTCCCCGTCGATGAGCTCAAGGTGGACCGCGTGTTCGTCCGTGACATCGAGCGCGACCCGCGCACCCGGGCGCTCGCTGAGGGGATCGTGCGGATCGGGCATGCCCTGGGGATGCGCGTGCTCGCCGAGGGTGTCGAGACCCCGGGCCAGCTGCGGATCCTGACCGGCGCGGGGTGCGACTTCTACCAGGGCTTCATCGCCGCCCCCGCCGAGACGGTCGCCCAGGCCACCGAGCGGCTGCGCCACCGGACCCTGGGTCGCGACATCCCCGTGGACGCGGCCCTCGCCGCAGGGCGGGCGATCGAGTAGCGGTTGTCCACAGATCCGGGCCGGGGGTCTGTTGTGACGGGCCGGGGGTGCCTACGGTGTGGCCCATGGCTACCCGATTCGCAGGATTCCCCGCCGACGCCTTCAGCTTCTACGCCGATCTCGAGCTGGACAACACCAAGGCGTTCTGGGCGGACAACAAGCACCGGTACGAGGCGAGCGTCGCCGGCCCCATGGGCGCGCTGCTCGACGACCTCGAGACGGAGTTCGGACCCGGTCGGCTGTTCCGGCCCTACCGCGACGTCCGGTTCAGCGCCGACAAGAGCCCGTACAAGGAGCACCAGGGCGGCTACGTACAGGTGGGGCCGGCCTGCGGGTACTACGTCCAGGTCAGCTCCGGAGGGCTGATGGTCGGCGCCGGGTGGTACGACTCGACCGGCGAACAGGTGGCGCGCTACCGGGCCGCCATCGACGCGGGTCTGGCCGTCCCGGCGCTGCGCACGGAGCTCACCAAGCTCAGGCGCGCGGGCATGGAGGTCGGCGGGGAACAGGTGAAGACCCGCCCGCGCGGGGTGCCGGCCGACCACCCGGACCTCGACCTGATGCGCCACCGGACGGTCCTGGTCTCGACCTCGATCCCCTACGACGAGCCCTGGCTGGGCACGCGAACGGCCGGGACGAAGGTGCGCACCGCCTGGCGCCGGGCCCGGCCGCTGGTCGACTGGCTGGCGGACAACGTCACGGGCCGCGGGGACGACTGAGCGCAGCCCGTCAGGGGGTGGGTTGGCGAGGGCAGGCGGGCGGCGGGGCCGCCGGAGTCCGGCGGCCGAGGCGGGACGGCCTCGGCGTTCAGTCCCCGTCGAAGCCGGCGGGCAGGTCCTGGGCGTGCGCCACGACCAGCTGCTGGGTCGCCCGGGTCAGCGCCACGTACAGGTCGTGGCCACCACGCGGCGACTCCGCGAGGATCGCGGCCGGCTCGACGACCACGACCTGGTCGAACTCCAGGCCCTTGGCCTCGGCGACGGTCAGCACACTCACACGCGAGTCCAGGGCGCCGTGACCGACCCCGAGCATCCCCGAGTCGAGCTGGTCGGCCAACGCCCGGACCACGGGGTCACGCAGCGAGCGCGGGACGATCACGGCCGTGCGGCCCTCCTCACCGACCCACACGGCGACCTCGCGGCCCACAGCGTGGGCAAGGTCGTCAGGGGCCGCGGCGACGATCCGCGGCGGGGTCCCGTCGCGGATCGAGGAGGTCTCGACGACCGGGCTCCCCGACGCCCGCAGGACGCTGGTCGCCAGCTGCATCATCGGCGCGGGGGTCCGGTAGTTGACCGTCAACGGCTGCACCGACCAGCGGCCGGGGGCCACGCGGTCGAAGGCATCGGCCCACGATCGGGGTGCCGCGACGGACCCCGCCTGCGCCAGGTCGCCCACGACCGTCATCGACCGGCTGGGGCAGCGGCGCAGCAGCAGCCGCCACTGCATCGGCGAGAGCTCCTGGGCCTCGTCGACCACCACGTGCCCGAACGTCCAGGTCCGGTCGGCCAGGGCGGCGTCGACGACCGTGCGGCGGACCCGCGAGGCACCGGAGTAGCGGTCGATGAGGGCCCCGGCCGTGAGCCCCGCGACGCCGGTCATCTCCAGCACGCCGCGGGCGTACTCCTCCTCGAGGGCGCGCTCGGAGGCCGCCACCGCGGCCGCCCGGCGGGCCGGCTCGTCGTCCTCGCCGAGCAGCTCCGCGGCCTCGTCGAGCAGGGGGACGTCGCTGACCGTCCACGGCTCGCCGGCGGGCCGGGCCAGGGCCCGGCGCTCCCGGGCGGACAGTCGCGGACCGGCGGCGGCCAGCACCCGCGGATCAGCCCACAGGTCGCCGATGACCTTCTCCGGGCTCAGGGGCATCCAGCACAGGTTGACCTCGCGGCGCACGTCCGGGCTGTCGCGCAGGTCGGCGAGCAGGATCTCCCGGTTGGAGTCGGGGTCCACCCCCCGCGCCTGTGCCAGGCTCGCCGCCAGGCGGTCGAGCAGGGACGTCACGAAGGTCAGCCGCGCCCGGTTGTGCGGCTTGCGTGAGGCGCGCGCCCGGTCGCGGGCTGCAGCCACCATCCCGGGGGTCATCGTGATCCGGGTGCCCTCCACAGTCAGGGTCCTGGCTGAGTCCGGCACCCGCTGGCGGTTGCGGATCGCCGTGGCCACCACGTCGGCCATCCGCAGGTCGCCCTTGAGCGCGGCGACGGGGTCCGAGGCCTCGGGGTCGGCCTCCACGCCGGGGTACAGCTGCCCCGGCGTGGCCAGGACCGCACTGGACTCACCGAGCCCGGGCAGGACCTGGCTGATGTAGCGCAGGAACAGTGGGTTGGGGCCGACCACCAGCACTCCGCTGCGGGCGATCTGGTCGCGGTGCGTGTAGAGCAGGTAGGCCGCCCGGTGCAGCCCGACCACGGTCTTGCCGCATCCGGGCCCCCCCTCGACCACGAGGATCCCGGGCAGCGGTGCCCGGATGATCCGGTCCTGCTCGGCCTGGATGGTGGCCACGATGTCGCCCATGCGGCCGGTGCGCCGGGCCGCGAGCGCGGCCATCAGGGCGCCGTTGCCCTCGTACGCGGAGTCGGCGCCCACCGCATCGAGGTCCAGCACGTCGTCCTCCACGCCCGTGACCTCACGACCGTCGAGCAGGATGTGCCGCCGCCGGGCGATGCCCATCGAGGTCGCCGTCGTCGCCCGGTAGAACGGCTCGGCGGCCGGCGCGCGCCAGTCGGTCAGCAGCAGGTTCTGGTCCTCGTCGGCCAGGCTCAGGCGCCCGATGTAGACGGGGGAGCCGCCCGCGGAGAAGTCCAACCGGCCGAAGCACAGGCGACGCTCGGCGGAGACCAGGGCACCCACGCGCTCGTTGTAGGCCCGGATCATCGCCTCGCGCTCGACCTGCGCTGCGGGCGTGCCGGCCGTCGGGGCGCGCTTGGCCCGGTGCAGGTCGCGCGCGGCCTTGGCGGTGAGCACGTCCAGGCGGTCGTACATCGCCGCCACCACCGGCTGCTCGGCGCGCACCGCGCTCGAGGGCTGGTTCGGCGACGGCATCGAAACATCCTAGTGACGCCGCGCGCCGGCGGCACGGGCGACGTCGGTGGGGGGCGGCCCGGCCCGGCGTTCGCCGATCGTCGGTGCTGGCCCCGCGCACGATCAACGGGCAGGATGCGTACAGCAGCCACGCCATTCGGCGCCCCGTGACGGAGAGGACCGAGATGAATCCGCCGGACGTCCCTGAGAGCGATGCAGGCTCACAGCCAACGGGATCGGATCCGGACAACCCGCTTCCGGCCAACGAGCGTGGGCCTGCCCAACCTGCCGTGGGCCATCACCGATGCCCAGGACGATCGCAGCCTGCCTCCGTGGTTCCGGCGGGCCGTCATCCTCGTCCTGATCCTGGTCGCCGCCTCGAAGATCGTCACCTGGGGCTTCAGCCAGCTCACGTCGTTCTGGTACACGCTGTTCTTCTCGTTCTTCATCGGCCTGGCCATGGAGCCGGTGGTGAACTACCTGCAGAAGCGCGGCATCCGCCGCGGGGTGGGCACCTTCATGGTCATGGGCGGGCTGCTCGTGTCCGCCGTGGCCTTCTTCGCGGTGTTCGGCGCGCTCCTGGCCGATCAGCTCTCGGAGTTGATCCGGAGCCTGCCAGCACTCCTCGAGACGGTCCTGGAGTGGTCGAACACCCGTTTCGGCACGCAGCTGGACCCCAACCAGCTCCTGCAGAGCATCGGGTTGGGCACCGATGACATCGCCGACATCGCCAAGAACCTTGGGGTGGGCCTGCTCGGCGTCCTGGGCACCGCCGTCAACTGGGTGTTCACCCTGTTCACGATCCTGCTGTTCTCGTTCTACTTCGCCGCCGACGGGCCGAGCTTCCGCAGCACCGTCGCCTCGTGGCTTCCGCCGGACCGGCAGCGCACGTTCCTGACCGTCGTGGACATCTCGACCCAGAAGGCCGGTGGCTACGTGATCTCCCGTGGCCTGCTGGCGATGATCAGCGCGGCGTTCCATGGGATCGCCTTCTTCCTGCTCGACCTGCCCTACTGGCTGCCGATGGCCCTCTGGGTCGGCATGGTGTCGCAGTTCATCCCGACGATCGGCACCTACCTGGCTGGGGCCCTGCCGGTCATCATCGCCCTGGTGGAGGGCGAACCCCTCAAGGCCCTGATCGTGCTCATCGTCGTGGTCGGCTACCAGCAGATCGAGAACTACCTGGTCTCGCCGCGGATCACGCGGACCACGCTGGAGATCCATCCGGCCGTGGCGTTCGGCTCGGTGCTCGCCGGGGCGGCGCTCTTCGGGGTCACCGGTGCCCTGCTGGCCATCCCGGTGGTGGCCACGATCCAGGCTGTGGTGACCGTCTACGGCCGCCGGTACGAGCTGGTGGAGGAGTTCGGCGGATCGCCCGGGGACAGCGACGAGGAACGCGTTTCCGCTGCTATGCGGGCGGCCGACCCCCGGTACTCCGGCTCGGGGGCCGTGCACCGGCCCCCGATCCCGCCTGTTGAGGGACTGACGTCCCACGGCAGCCGGGTGCATGACCGTGCACGACGTCGATCCGCACGCCCGGAGCGCCCTGACCCGGCGTCCCGAGGCGATCGCACCCACCCTGTTGGGGGCGGTGCTGACCAGCGACCTCGGCCCCCGGGTCGCCGTGCGGATCACCGAGGTGGAGGCCTATGCGGGCATCGGGCAGGACCCGGGCTCCCACGCCCACCGCCGGCGGACGCAGCGCAACGCCGCGATGTTCGGACCGGTGGGGCACGCCTACGTGTACTTCACGTACGGGATGCACTGGTGCCTCAACGTCGTGGTGCACCCCGAGGGCGAGGCGGGGGCCGTGCTGATCCGGGCGGGCGAGGTCACTCGATGGTATCGAGGTCGCGCGAACACGGCGACCCGCCTGTCATGCCGACCGGGACCTGGCACGGGGGCCCGCACGCCTGGCGACCGCGCTGGGCGTCACCGGCGCCCAGGACGGCCTCGACCTGCTCGACCCGGCAGGCACCCTGCGACTCTCGTCGTCGGCCTCCGGCGGAACCGGGCCGCATCAGGTCCGGTCCGCGCACCGGCGTCTCCGGTGCCGGGGCGCCCACGCCGTGGCGTTTCTGGTTGGACGACGACCCCACGGTCAGCCCTCACCGTCCCGCCCGTGGGGCGCGGCGGTCGACCCTGATCCCGATCGGGCTCGCGCGCTCAGGACCGGATGGATCTGCCGGCACGCCCTCGTGCTGGCTGCCCCGTGGACCAGGCGCCGTTACCATTTCGTTATCAACCTATGCACAACTTGTGCATCCGGCGGGGCCGGCGGCCGAAGAAGGGGTGAGAGCCGCAGAGCGTGGCTCGGACAACACCTCAGGAGAACCCCATGAACATCAAGATCGCCGCCGCTGGTGGCATCGCCGCCCTGCTCTTCCTCTCCGGCTGCTCCAGCGACTCGGACGAGGCCACGTCAGCCACGACCAGCGCCGCCGCCCCCGCTGCGAGCGAGATGGCGTCGGAGCCCGCCATGGCGGAGCCCGGCACCATCGTCGAGGTCGCCTCCGCCAACGAGGACTTCGAGACCCTGGTCGCCGCCGTGACCGCCGCCGACCTGGCCGAGACCCTCTCCGGTGAGGGCCCGTTCACGGTCTTCGCCCCGACCGACGAGGCGTTCGAGGCACTTCCCGAAGGCGTGCTCGACGCCCTGCTCCTGCCGGAGAACAAGGACGCCCTGACATCGATCCTGACCTACCACGTGGTGTCCGGTGAGGTCATGGCCGCTGACGTCACCGCTGGTGACGTCCCGACCGTTGAGGGCTCCACGATTGCCATCACCACCGACGACGGAGTGAAGGTGAACGAGGCCACCGTCATCGCCACGGACGTCGACGCATCCAACGGCGTCATCCACGTCATCGATGCCGTGCTCGTGCCCCCGACCGTCGACGTGGCGGCGCTCACCTCCTGATCGCTGGAGGTCCGCCGCACGACAGATGCACAGGAGGACCCGTCGGACACTCGTCCGGCGGGTCCTCCGTCGTGCGGGTTCACCGCGTCGTCCGGATCTCCGAGCATCCGTTCGCGCGAATCCGGACGAGCCGGCGATCGGGCCACCGGAGAGCGGACCGCGCCGATCGGCTCAGTGATCGCCCTCGCGCTGCCGGGACTTCTCGCCCTCGGCTGCGGCGAGCTCCAGGATCGCCGCGTGGTCGGGGACGAACGTCTGGGTGTTGCGGGGCGGACGCTGGTAGCCGGTCGTCGCCGGGCGGTGCGGCAGCTCGAGGCGCGCGCGCTCGACAAGGGTGTACGGGATCGTGCTGAGCAGGTGGTGGATGGCGTTCACCCGGGCGCGGCGCTTGTCGTCGGACTCCACCACGTTCCACGGCGCGTTCAGCGTGTCGGTGTGGACGAACATGTCGTCCTTGGCCCGCGAGTAGTCCTCCCAGCGGGTGATGGACTCCAGGTCCATCGGGGAGAGCTTCCAGCGACGCATCGGGTCATCCAGCCGGGAGCGGAACCGGGCCTCCTGCTCCTCGTCGGACACGCTGAACCAGTACTTGCGCAGCATGATCCCGTCCTCGACGAGCATCCGCTCGAAGATCGGCGCCTGGTGCAGGAAGCGGCGGTACTCCTCGGCCGTGCAGAAGCCCATGACCCGCTCGACGCCTGCCCGGTTGTACCAGGACCGGTCGAAGAGCGTGATCTCACCGGCCGCCGGCAGGTGCGGGACGTAGCGCTGGAAGTACCACTGGGAGAGCTCGCGCTCCGTGGGCGCCGGGAGGGCCACGATGCGCGCGACGCGGGGGTTGAGGTACTGGGAGATCCGCTTGATCGTGCCGCCCTTGCCGGCAGCATCACGACCCTCGAAGATCACCACGAGCCGGGCCCCGGTGGTGCGGACCCACTCCTGCATCTCGACCAGCTCGGCCTGCAGCCGGAACAGCTCGAGCTCGTAGAGCGCCTTGTTCATCCGCTTGACCTTGCGGCGGGCAGCCGCCTCCTCCACGTCCAGCGGCTTCGGCAGGTGCTTGCCCTCCTCCAGCAGCTCGGCAAGCTGGTCGTCGGTGAGGGACTCGAGGTGCTGCTTGTTCGCCTTCTTGCTCATGGCGCCCAGCGTAGCCACCACGGGCGAGCGAGGGCGGCCGCAGCCGGTCGCGGCACACCCACGTCCCCTCACCGTGCGCTCGATGGCGTCGAACCCGCCGCGCTGCGCCGCCGCGGCTGTGGACCTCGCGCCCGCTCGCGTTGATCCCGCCCCCGTGTCCGGGCCGTCTTTCGACCGCAACGAGCGCGAGGTTGGTCGGGGACGGCCACGACCCGAGCCTGCCGCCGACCTTTCGACGTGAACGAGTGCGAGGTGTCACTCCGGCGTACCGGTGCCTCCGCCGGGGGCCGCCGCGGGAGGTCCGCGACCCCCGGCCCCACCACGCGCACGCCTTCGGCCACTATGTCCCCATGACCACCGAGATCACGCGTGTCCCGGGCCTACCCGTGTGGGCAACACCGTCGCGTTCCTGCGCGACGCCCTGGGCCTGCTCCGGGACTCCCAGGCCGCGTACGGCGACGCGTTCGAGCTGCACGTGCTGGGACAACCGGTCACGGTGCTGCTGAGCCCGCAGGCCACCAAGGAGATCTACATCGACCGGGCGCAGAACTTCTCCAGCGAGATCGGCTGGTCGTTCACGATCGGGCCGATGTTCCACCACGGCCTGATGCTGCGCGACTTCGACGACCACCACCTGCACCGGCGCGTGATGCAGTACGCGTTCCGCCGCCAGGCCCTGGCCGGGTACATGGAGCAGGTCAACCGGTTGTCACGCGAGCACGTCGCAGCGGCGGTGGCCGGCGCGGGGCCGGACGGGATCGACGTGTACGCGATGACCAAGCGGCTCACCCTGGACATCGCGACCCAGGTGTTCGTCGGCCTGGACCTCGGCCCGCAGGCGGCCGTGGTCAACAACTCCTTCGTCGCGATGATGCGGGCGTCCGTCTCGCCGATCCGGCGAGACATCCCCGGCACGCCGTTCGCCAAGGGGCTGCGGGCGCGCCGGACCCTGCAGGAGCTGCTCACCGCGCTGGTCCTCGAGCGCCGGGCCCAGCCGGAGGGCGCCGGACCTGCTCTCGCAGCTGTCGCATGCGACGACCGAGGAGGGAGCGGGCCTCACGGTCGATGAGGTCGTGGACCACATGATCTTCCTGCTGCTGGCCGCCCACGACACGACCACGGCAACCCTGACCGTGATGCTGTGGCACCTGTCCCAGCAGCCCGATTGGCAGGACCGGCTCGCAGCCGAGGCCGCGGACCTGGGTGGCGGTGACGTCACGATCGAGAACTACAAGTCCCTGACCGACACCGAGCTGGTGATGAAGGAGGCGCTGCGCCTGAGCCCGCCGGTGCCGGCCTCGCCGCGCGGGCGTGCTGCGCGACACCGAGGTCGCGGGGGTGCCGCTGCGCGCGGGACAGATGGTCACGCTGGCCAGCCTCGCGCTGCACCGGCACCCCGACTGGTGGACCGCCCCGGACGAGTTCGACCCGATGCGCTTCGCACCCGAGCGGGCCGAGGACCGGGCGCACTCGCACCTGTACGTGCCGTTCGGGGGAGGGGCGCACATCTGCCTGGGCAACCACCTGGCCGAGCTGATGACCAAGGCGGTGATGGCCGCGGTCCTGGCCGAGCACCGGGTCCGGGCGCGACCGGGGCAGCGGATGGAGATGGCCGCCGTCCCGATCCCGAAGCCGAAGGGGCAACTGCTGCTGCAGCTGGCGTGAGGCCGGACGGGCGGGCAGGGCGCTGGGGGCCTACCGGATGAGCGTGACCGGTGGGGAGACCGTCGGGGTGAGCCCGAAACGCGACGGGACCCTCACGCGGTACGTGCCGCGGGGCAGGTCCAGGAGCCGGGTCTCCCGGGCTCCCTGGGTGCGGTAGTTCGCCGGGAGGGTGGACCACGATCCGTCGGCCCGCTGGCGCTGGACCCGGAAGGGCCAGGACCCGGCGTTGAGGTCCGGATCGATGTCCACGCCAAGCTCCGAGCCCGACTCCGCGGCCCGCACGGTGACGACCGCAGAGGGTATCGGCAGCCCGCCGGGGAGGAGGGCAGCCGCACGCACAGCACGATCGACCCGGATCAGGCCGTGGCCGTATGCATCGTCGCGGCCCTTGGATCCCAGGTCCCGGGCGCTCGACAGCAGGAGCTCCTCGACCTGCGACCGGCTCAGAGTCGGGTTCGCGGCCCGCACCAGCGCGGTCGCGGCAGACACGAACGCCGCGGCGATCGAGGTGCCGTCCTCCCGGCCCCAGCCGCCCCCCGCCTCGGTCGTGACCACGCCCTCCCCGGGGGCGACCAGGTCGATGAACTCCCCGCGGCTGGCGAACGTGGAGGCGCGCAGGCCACGTCCGACGCTGGAGACCCCGAGCACGCCCGGATAGGCGGCGGGATACACCGTCGGGCTGCCCTCCTGACGCCGGTTCCCGGCGGCGGCAACGACGGTGACCCCCTCGGCGATGGCGTAGCGGATCGCCTCGGCCTGGGCGGGGCTCTCCGTCTGGCTGCTCAGTGACAGGTTGATCACCGCGGCGCCCGCGGCGACGGCCGCACGGATGGCGCGCGCGGTGCGGTTCTGGTCGCCCTCCCCGTCGGCCGCCAGGACCCGGATCGGCAGGATCCGGACGTCGCTGGCGACGCCAGCGATCCCGGAGCCGTCCATGACCCCGGCGATGATCCCGGCGACACGGGTGCCGTGGCCGAAGGGGTCGCCGTCCAGGCCGTCCTCCACCAGGTCCGTGGTCGGCAGCAGCCGACCGGCGAGGTCGGGGTGCGTGCGGTCGACGCCGGAGTCCAGGACCGCCACAATCACGCCCGACCCTCGAGTGACCCCCCACGCCCCCTCGGCGCCCACCGCGGCCATCCCCCATTGCGAGGATCCCCGGCGCTCACCCCGCACCGTGGCCATGGTCAGGGGCAGCCCGCTGGCCGGGCCCACATCCGTGGTCGACCCAACCAGGGGATCCGGGGCGTCCGCGGCGGCCAGCACCGGTGCGGCACCGGCCCCGTCCTGGGCGGCGACCGGGGCGGCAGCAGCGACGAGCAGCGCGAGAAGCGCGATGCCTGCCCCCACAGCCGTTCCCGCCCTCATCCTGTGGTTGTAGCACGGGGGGAGGCCAAGGGCGCAACCAGCGGGGGTTAAGGCCCGACCACCACCGGCTGGGATCTCGGCCGTGGTGACGGATCACGGCGGTGGGTCGGGAACTCCCACCGGTGTGGTGCGGCTCCTCAGTCGGTCAGCTGCGTCGGGATGTGGATCTCGCGCTTGAGGATCTTGCCCGTGGGGGTGAGCGGGAGTTCGGAGGTGACCCAGACGATCCGGGGGTACTTGTAGGCAGCCACCCGTTCCTTGACGAACTCGCGCAGCTCGTCCTCGGTGGCGCTTGCCCCGGGCTTCAGCGTCACCGCGGCAGCGATCTCCTCGCCGTACTCGCGGTTCGGGACGCCGACGACCGCAGCGGTGGCCACGGCGGGGTGCTCGTAGAGGACCTCCTCGATCTCGCGCGGATACACGTTGTAGCCGCCGCGGATGATCATGTCCTTGGCCCGGTCGACGATGTAGTAGTAGCCCTCGTCGTCGCGCCTGGCCAGGTCGCCGGTGCGGAACCAGCCGTCGTTCATCACCTCGGCGGTCGCCTCGGGCTTGCCCAGGTAGCCCTTCATGACGTTGTGGCCCTTGATCGCGATCTCGCCGATCTCGCCCTCAGGGGTGTCGTTCCAGTCGGCGTCGATGAGGCGCATCTCCACCCCCGCAACCGGGGTGCCGATCGAGCCTGGCTTGCGCTCGCGGTCGGCGTGGTTGAACGAGGCGACCGGGCTGGTCTCGGACAGGCCGTACCCCTCGAGGATGATCGCGTCGAACGCGGACTCGAACCCGTGCAGGACCTCGACGGGCAGGGAGGCGCCGCCTGAGGCGCACACCCGCAGTGCCGACAGGTCGTAGTCGCCCTTGTTGGGGTGCCCCAGCAGCGCCACGTACATCGTGGGTACGGCGAGCAGGATGGTCACCTTGTCGCGCTGCAGGACCTCCAGCGCCTTCGTGGGCTCGAAGCGGGGGATGAGCGTCAGGTTCGCGCCGACCGAGATGGCCGCGTTCATCCCGACGGTCTGGCCGAACGAGTGGAACAGCGGCAGCCCACCGAAGACGACGTCGTCGGGCGTGATGTCGACCAGCCCGACGGAGATCTCGGCGTTCCGGGACATGTTGGTGTGCGTCAGCTCGGCACCCTTTGGGGTGCCGGTCGTGCCCGAGGTGTAGAGCACGACTGCGGTGTCCTGGTCGTCACGCTCGACAAGGGCGACCGGCTTGTGGGCCATGACCTGGCCGAGGAACTCCGCCGGGACCACGCTGATGAACTCGGCACCTGCCTCGGCGGCGCCCTTGCCCGCCTCCTCGGCGACGCCGTCCCACGCGAACAGGGCCCGGGATTCGGAGTCGGAGAGCACGAACGCGACCTCGCGGGACTTGTAGAGCGGGTTCATCGGGACCACCACTCCGCCGGCCCAGAGGATCCCGTAGTAGACGATCGGCATGTGCGGGATGTTGGGCATGCTGACCGCGACGCGGTCACCGGGCTGGACGCCGAGCTCCTGGAGCCAGCCGGCGACGCGGGCCGCGCCCTGGGCGAGCATGCCGTAGGGGATCACGGTCTCGTCGAAGGTGATGGCAGGAGCGGCCGGGGCTGACTCGGCGCTGCGGGCGAGGTTGCTGGCGAGGTTCATGGGCGTCCTTCCCGGGGGTGGGGGTCGCGAACCGGAGGGGGCGGGCGCGGCCGGGGGAGTTTCACTGTAGGGCGGTGCGGGCGCCGGTCTCGCGGCGGGATGATGGGCGCGGGTCGGGGGCGAGCACGGCGGGGCGGGCAGCGTGGTGGCGGAGGCACTGGGGGCGGGCTCAGCGGCATGTGGGGAGGCGCGGCGGTCTGGCCCTGTGACGCGGCTGGCTGCGCCTGCGCCCCGCAGGCCCGCCCGACTGGTCCTCAAGCCGGCAGGGACTCGAGGCCGGCCTCGAGGTCGTCCGCCAGCGACGTTGCGAAGGTGCTGGTCAGGTGCTCCGTGTCGCGGAACGTGATCAGCCCGTTGACGACGCTGAGGCATTCGGCGCGGTCGGCGCAGACCTCGTCGCGAAGGTCCACGACGTCCGTGCTGGTCGCCTTGGCCGCCGCGCGTTGGGCGGAGTCGTCGGGGCTCGTCTCCATCAGACCGTAGCCGCAGGCCTGCGGGCCATCGGCCTCGACGCAATCCGGGACGTTGAACCCCGGCACCTGGGTGTCGCGGATGAGGACCGTGCGCGCACCCATGTCGGCGAAGGCCCGCAGATCCTCGGCCAGGCCCTGGGCCAGATGATCGGCCGACGCAGCCGTGCTGAGCGGCTCGCCGTCCTCGCCGAGGACCCGGTAGCGGTCGGATCGGGCCGCGACCAGCACCAGGATCGGCTCCTGCGTCGTGATGAACTCCATCGAGCGGGCGTGCCACTCAGCGCACTCGGTGTACTCGTCGCCGTCGGCGTCCAGGACGCGCGCCCCGCCGGGCGGGCAGTCCGCCTTGGTCACGGGGAGCAGCCGCCAGTCATGGCGGTCGGCCACCTCGACCGCAGCCCCGAACCACTGCGCGGCATGGGAGTCGCCGTAGAGGACGACGGTGTCGCCGTCGAAGAAGCCGAAGGAGCAGTCCTCGGGGTCGGGGGTGGCCGTGTCCCGGTGGTGGGCGTAGCAGTCGCTGTCCAGGAGCTGTCCGGTGTCAGCTCGCGCCTGGGCCGGGGTCATCGTGAGCGCGACGGGGGCGCTGGGCGAGGGATCGGCGCCGGGGCACCGGAAGATGGTCCTGCAGGGGGCGGTGCCCTCGGTGGACGGTCCTGGGCCGGAGGACGGACTGGTCGACGGCCGAGGGCCTGATGCGGCGGGCTCGCCGGCGATCGGGGATCCACCTCCGCAGGACGACACCCACAGGAGGAGGGCAGCGAATCCGGCGACCCGGGTCAGGCGCCCAGGAGGGTGGCGAGTCGCGCCTCGGGTGGACCACGGTCGGACACCTCCCCCTGTTGTGGTGCGTGCCGTCACGACCGCTCCTGTCAGGATGCCCGTCCACGAGGCCGGGCGGGCAAGGTGCAGAGGTCCCGCGGGCGTGCGTGGCCCGGGCGCGATGCGGCGGCGCCCCTCCGCTGGTCCCTCGGCATACTGGAGGCATGGCTGCCCATGACCACCCCCTGTTCACGCGCCTGTACCAGGTCATCGCCGACCTGGGTGAGCACTCCGAGCTGGGTGCCGCGCGCAGCGAGGTGCTGGCCGGGGCGCACGGGCGGCTACTGATCGTCGGGCTCGGCCCGGGCCATGACCTGGACCACCTGCCCGGGGCCGTCACGTCGGTCGTGGCCATCGAGCCGAGCGACTCGATGCGGGCGGCGTCCCTGTCACGCGTGGAAGCCGCCCGGGCCCGGGGACTGGAGGTCGAGCTGATCGACGCAGTCGGCTGAGGCGCTGCCGCTGCCCGACGACTCGGTGGACTGCGTGCTGTTCGCCTACGTGCTGTGCTCGGTGGACTCGGTGGCCGAGGTCCTGTCCGAGGCCCGGCGGGTGCTGCACCCGGACGGGACGGTCTGCGTGCTCGAGCACGTGCGCGCCGAGCCGGGGACGTGGACCGAGCGGATGCAGCGCGCGGTGTCGGTCGGCGGGCTGTGGCCGCGGCTGGCCGGGGGGTGCCGGTGCACGCAGGACACGCGTGGGGCGCTGGTGGAGGCAGGGTTCCACGTGGAGGACCTGGACGAGCGGACGCTGGTGAACGTGCCGGTGGTCAACTGGACGCTGATGGGGTCGAGCCGGCCGTAGGGCGTCGTCAGCGCAGAGGCGGGTGACCCAAGGCCACGGCATGAGCGGGGCATTGGGTCATGGGAGGGTGTGATCTGTGAGCAGAGCCACGGACGGACCCAGTCAGGACCCGCGAGGACCCTTGGCCTGTCCCGACTGTCGCACCGAATTGGTGGGGGATCGGGGTGGCGAGACGACCTGCACGGCATGCGAGCGCGGCTTCGGGCGCCTCGACGGTGGGTACCTATCGCTGATGCCACTGGGATCCTCGCTCCAGCACACCCCGTTCGACGACTACCTCGCAGAGCAGGCCGGCCACGGGGCACAACGAGCCGAGCGCTGGTTACATCGACAGATCCGCGACTCGGACCGGCTCGCCCTCGATGTGGGCTGCGGCACCGCCTCGATCGGGTTGGCAATCGAGGGCTTGCACCCCGAGCTAGAGGTCTGGGGCGTCGACCTACCGGGCAACCTTCCCGGCTGGAAGGCCGTCGGGGCCGATCCACGCCGGACGGTGGCCGGGTCCGCACTGGACCTCCCGTTCGAGGAGTCCACTTTCGACCTTGTCTGGTCACTGGGCGTGCTCGAACACATCGGCGAGCCTGCGCCCGCAGCCGACCGCACGGCCGACCGGACCCGCTACCTCCAGGAGATGCTGCGGGTCCTGCGGCCCGGGGGTCGGGCCATCGTGGTCGCTCCGCACAAGTGGTTCCCGTTGGACCCGGCGCACGACTGGTCGACCACGGATCGAGGGCACCGGTTCTTCGACCGCACGCATCTGTGCCTGCACCGGACCTGGGGATCACACCCGCTGATGTCGTTCTTTGAGGTGTCCCAGATGGCACGTCGAGCGGGGGCCGCACGAGTCGCCCCGCTGAGCCTCGCGGACTACTTCAGCTTCGGTAGGACTGAGGCGGGTGCGGCGGGGCGACTCGTGCCGGCCGCCCGTTGGTATCTGGATAGACTGCCGGACCGACTCGGGGCGACTCCGTTGGCGCCGTTCCTGGCGGTGGAACTGACTGTTGACCTCGAGCGGGGCCAGGCCTGAGTGGGTTCTCCCTCGTAGCAGCACCTCCCTTCCCAGGGTTCGTCCACTCGAGCGGCTAGTTGAACCCGGCCAGCAGGTTGGTTACAGGCGGCTGATCGGGGGCTTGCCGCCGAGTGCGCTGTGGCGTCGACCAGTGTTGTAGTGCTCGAGCCAAGCGTTGTCGGTGAGCATGTGAACCGCTCTGGTGTCAGTGCTGAGTGAATAGTGAGCCGTTTCTGCCAACTGAATAGTGAGCCACCTGATGACGATGGATGGTGATCACTGTGGAGGGTTGGGCGGAGATCCGGCGGCTGAGTCGGGTCGATGAGTTGTCGGGGCGGGCGATCGCGGAACGACTGGGGGTGTCACGCAACACGGTCGCCAAGGCGTTGGCCTCCGCGGAGCCGGGTGACGTCCCGGGTGGTGGTGGGTTTTCGGGGCTTGAGTGTGGCGGTTCCCGCGATGCTGAAGGCCATCGTGCAAGGGTCAGTGAGAACGGCTCAATGAACTCACGAGAGGACCTTGCACGATGGCTATGGACCAGTCTGCCCTGCTCGAATTGCTCGACGCACTCAAGGCCGCTGGGGTTGATGAGCGGATCCGCCTGGCCGCTCAAGCCCTGTATCAGGCGTTGATCGACGCCGAGGCCACCGCGGTGATCGGCGCCGGGCCGTGGGAACGCTCCGAGGACCGGGTTGCGGTGCGCAACGGCACCCGACCACGCATCCTGACCACGACCGCGGGGGACCTGGAGCTGCGGATCCCGAAGCTGCGCACCGGCACGTTCTTCCCCAGCCTGCTCGAACGGCGCCGGCGGATCGACCAGGCGTTGTTCGCGGTGGTGATGGAGGCCTACCTGCACGGGGTGTCCACCCGCAAGGTCGACGACCTGGTCCGCGCCCTGGGCGCGGACTCCGGGATCTCCAAGAGCGAGGTGTCGCGGATCTGCGCGGACCTCGACGCCGAGGTGGCCGCGTTCCGGGACCGGTCCCTGGCCGACACCGCGTATCCGTATGTGTTCCTGGACGCCACCTACTGCAAGGCCAGGGTCAACCACCGGGTCGTGTCCCAGGCCGTCGTCGTCGCGGTCGGGGTGACCGCCGACGGGCGGCGGGAGGTGCTGGGCATGGACGTCGGTGACTCCGAGGACGGGGCGTTCTGGACCGCGTTCCTGCGCTCGCTGAAGGCGCGTGGCCTGTCCGGGGTCCAGCTGGTCATCTCCGACGCGCACACCGGGCTCAAGGCCGCCATCAACGCGGTGTTCATCGGCTCGAGCTGGCAACGATGCCGGGTCCACTTCATGCGCAACGTCCTAGCGGTGGTACCCAAGGGCAACAGCGAGATGGTCGCCGCGGCGATCCGCACCGTGTTCGCCCAACCCGATGCCGCCCGGGTGTCCGAGCAGTTCGACACCATCGCAGTCATGCTCGGCCGCCAACTACCCAAAGTGCAGGCCATGATGATCGAGGCCAAGGACGACCTGCTGGCCTTCTCCGCGTTCCCCCAGCTGCACTGGCGACAGCTGTGGAGCACCAACCCCTTGGAACGCACCAACAAGGAGATCAAACGCCGCACCGACGTCGTCGGAGTGTTCCCCAACCCAGCCGCCCTGCTCCGGCTGGCCGGCGCCGTCCTGGTCGAACAACACGACGAATGGGCCGCAGCAGACCGCCGCTACTTCAGCGAACGCTCCATGGCCCTCCTCATCCCAGACCCCGAGACCGAAGGGCAGGTGGCCACCCCCGAACTCATGACGGCATGATCAGACCACTGACCCCCAACACGAGCGAGAACTACACCACTCGAGGGGACGTCACCCGGAGCCGCCTCGGTAGGTGAAGCGCCCTAGGTTCTCTGCCGCTGAAGCGCCCCAGGTTCTTTGCCGCATCTTTCTGAGTTGGAAGGATGCGAACCATGCCGAAGAAGATTGATGAGGAGCTCAAGGCCCGTGCCGTGAGGTTGGTGACTGAGCATCAGCAGGAGTACCCGTCGCTGACCGCGGCGTGTGCTGCGGTGGCCCGGCAGCTGGGCGTGGGTCATGAGTCCGTGCGCCGCTGGGTCCGGCAGGCCGAGGTCGATGCCGGACTGCGCCCTGGGGTGTCCTCCGAGGAGTCCGAGGAGATCAAGAAGCTCAAGGCCGAGAACCGCCGGCTGCGTGCGGACGTGGCCATCTTGCGGGCAGCGACGTCCTTCTTCGCGGGGGAACTCGACCCCCGCAACCGCTGATCATGGGGTTCATCGACACCATGAGGGCCCAGGGCCACGCGGTCGAGTCGATCTGCCGGGTCCTGCGTGAGCAGGGCTGCCAGGTCGCCGCGCGGACCTACCGATGCTGGAAGCAGCCCGACCGGGCCGTGCCGAGCGCACGATCACCGACGCGATCGTGACCGATCACGTTCGGGATCTGGCCTGGAGGGTCGATGAGCAGGGCCGGCGCCGGTTGACCCCGGAGGGCTTGTATGGGCGGCGCAAGATGACCGCCCTGGTCCGCCGGTCACTGCCCGAAGCCAGCGCGGGCAGCGTGGATCGGGCGATGCGCGCCCTGGGCCTGAGCGGGATCCGCCGGGCCAGGGGCGTGCGGACCACGATCCCCGCCGCAGACGGCCGCCGGGCCGGGGATCTGTTCAACCGGGACTTCACCGCCTGTGCCCCGAACCGAACCGCACGTGGGTGATGGACTTCACCTACGTGCGCACCTGGGCTGGGTTCGTCTACGTCGCGTTCATCGTCGACGTGTTCGCCCAGATGATCGTCGCCTGGAACGCCGCGACCACCAAACAGACCGACCTGGTCATGACCCCGCTGCGCATGGCGCTCTGGCAGCGGGCCCGCGAAGGGCATCCCATCGTGCCCGGCACCCTGATCGGTCACGCCGACGCCGGGTCGCAAGGCGGATTCAACTGGTCGTCGCAACACCTTGAGTTCGGAGGTGGGGATGGGCAGGCCAGCTGGGTGGACGTCGGAGTTGACGGGGAGGGCGCCATCCCGGCCCAGGTGGGCACGCAGGTGAAGTCCACGACCCACAACTCATTGGGCCGGCACGCGGTGAAGTCCCGCCCGACCCGATCCGGTGGGCGGATCGCACCCGGGTTGGGTCGGGTGGTGCGGAACACTCTGCCTCGGGTCACCCCGCGCAGCCCGTCTGCACGCATCAGGCGGGCCACCTGGCAGCGCGGGGCTGGGGGCAGGTCGGGCCACAGCCCGGCGGCCTGCTCACGTTGCAGGTGCCGCCACACCTTGCGCACCCCATACAGCCCGCGCCCGATCTGCTTCGAGCCGTGGATGCGCCGCACGTGGCCCAGGACAACCTCATCGTTGACCGCCCGCGCGGACTGCGGTCGGGTCTTGGCGGCGTCGTAGGTGCTCGGGGCGATCTTCACCTCGTGCTCGCTGAGCACTCGGCAGATCGGCTCGACCCCGAACCGGTCACGGTGGTCGTCGATGAACGCCACTACCACGGCAGTCGCGGGTCGAGCTCCCGCGCGAAGAACGAGGACGCCGCCAGCAGGATCTCGTTGGCCCGCTTGAGCTCGCGGACCTCCCGCTCCAGGTCCTTGATCCGCTTCGCATCGGTGGTCGTGGTTCCCGCGGTCAGCCCGGCGTCGATCCGAGCTTGCTTCATCCAGCCGCGCAACGTGTCCGGCACGACCCCGACCCTCGGGCCGACCCGATGCACGGCCGCGTTCAACGACGACTCCGGGTCCTCGGACATCGCCTCGGACACCAGCCGGATCGACCTATCCCGCAACTCCTGCGGATACTTCCTCGGTGCTGGCATGACCCCACCCCTCCGTGGGATCAGGCCCTCCATCAAAGCCGGGGCGATTCAAGAAGAAGAACACCCCACCGACATATACGAAGTCCCGGGACACCTGTTAACGATGTCCCGAGACTTCACACAGGGAGCCGCCTCGGGGATTTGAACCCCGGACCTGCTCATTACGAGTGAGCTGCTCTACCCCTGAGCTAAGGCGGCGCGCCTGCCGCAGCTGTGGCGCTGGGCTCGACTTATCGATTCTACTCAGGACCTCGGCTTAGCCCAAACTACCTACCACGCGGCTACGCTCTGCCCGTGCAGATCGAACGCATGACCATTGCATGCGCGTGGCTCGTGACCCCTACGGTCCTGGGTGACAGCCGGGAGGTGTTCCTCGAGGGGTTTCTAGCGGCCGCAGTTGTCGAAGGTGGTCGGAAGCCCTCTCAACCTCGCCCAAGCCAACTGCTCTGTGAACATACGGGTCGTCGTGCCCGGGATCCATTTCGCCGACGTTCCACCGGGGCAAGCGGAGTACGTCACCTGCGTGCGCGGGTCGATCCTGGATGCGGTTGTGGATGCGGGCGTGGGGTCTCCCACGTACGGTCAATGGGAGGCGGCACACGTTGACGTTCGGAACCGGCCGGCTGTGTACCTCACCAAGGGCCTGGGGCATGGATTCGTGGCGCTGGAAGACCGCTCCACTGAGATCTACCTGTGCAGCGAGGGCGACAACCCGGGACGCGAACACACGGTGAATGCACTGGACCCAGCAATCGGCGTCGATCGGACTGTCCCGAGCACCGCACTTGAACTGTCAGTCAAGGACGCCGCTGCCCCGCTGCTGGCGGGCTTCGCTGCAGCGGCGGTCCCTCCGACGTGGCAGGAGTGCCTCGCACTTCGAGCCGGACAACGGACCAACCCACCCTCTGACTGACAGCACTGGAAGGAACGGACGTGGACGTCACACGGCAGGCCAAGCAACGAGTCAAGGAGGCCGCGAGGGATGCGGTTGCCGCCGACCTGGCGCGGATCGAGGACGAGCTCCGGGCTGTCAGGGGACTGGTGGAGGAGGTCCGGACGATAGACGCCGCCGCTGGGAAGGGCGTCCAGGAGATCCGCTCCCAGGTACATGCCCTCGGCGTGGCACTGGAAGCCCTGCGAAGTTCTCACGACCGGCATGTTCCCCGGCCCCCAGGCCGGCCGGAGTTCCTCGCGCAGTACCACCTGTCCGATGTGCTCGCCTGGCGTGCGGCCGATGCATCCGCCGCGTGGGCGGAGGCGCGCTTGCTGCAAGCGGAGGTTCACGCCACCCGCGAGCAACACCTGCGCCGCGCCGCCGAGGTAGCGCCAGCAGAGGGGTTGATCCTGGAGTTCGGTGTCGGTGATGGTTCGAGCCTGCGTTGGCTGGAGGACGGCGCCGGCGTTCGGCGGGTGGTCGGGTTCGACTCCTTCGAGGGGCTGCCAGAGGACTGGCGGACCGGATTCGGGAAGGGCGCATTCGATGACGTGGACCAGCGACCATTCGAGCGCGCGGAGCTGATCGTGGGCTGGTTCGAGGACACCCTGCCGGCCTTCCTGCAACAGGTCAGCGAGCCGATCGCGCTCCTGCACGTGGACTGCGATCTGTACTCCTCGACCGTGACCGTCCTCGAGGCCTGCATACCACGCTTGGCGCCCGGGGGAATTGTTGCGTTCGACGAGTTCCTCAACTACCCCGGCTGGCACCTACATGAGGCCAGGGCGTGGGACGAGGCGATCACGGCACATCAACTTGCGGTCGAGTATGTCGGCTACGTACCCAGTTGGGAGCAGGTTTCGGCCCGTGTGGGTCGAAACCTGCTGGGCAGTCAGACAGCAGGTTGACCGCTGGGCTCAGCGCGGGTGAGCGGTAGTGCCCCGGCCAGGGCCTCGTGCCAGTCACGGATCGGCGGGGTGGCCAGTTCGGCCCATCGGCCATGCCCAGGACGCTGTAGGCCGGCCGCGGGGCCGGGCGGGGGAAGGCGTCAGGAGCACGATCTGGCCGGCGAGGTCCCGACTCCAGGTGGGTTGTCCGCGCTGGTCATCGACTACCGAGACCTCAGGCTTGGGGGCTTCCAGGGCAAGCATCGTCTTGGTACAGCCCCAACTCCCCCTCCGCGAGGACTTCCATCAGGTAGCGGTCGAGCATGCCGTTCGCACGGATGGCCAACCAGCGATCGGTAGTCTGAGCCTCCCTCACAGGGCCGGTTTCCCTTCCTTCAGCGGCCGCCACCAGGCCTCATTGGCCTTGTACCAATCAACAGTGTCGGCCAGCCCCTGCCCGAACGGGACCTCCGGGGCGTAGCCCAGCTCGTCGGCGATCTTGGAGATGTCGACCGAGTAGCGCAGGTCGTGGCCCTTGCGGTCCTCGACGCGGCGGACCATCTCCCAGCCGACGCCCATGGCGGCGAGCAGGCGCTCGGTGAGCTCGACGTTGGTCAACTCGGTGCCGCCACCGATGTTGTAGGTCTCGCCCGCGCGGCCCTTGGCCAGCACCAGGTTGATGCCACGGCAGTGGTCGTCGACGTGCAGCCAGTCACGAACGTTGAGTCCCTCGCCGTACAGCGGCACCTGCAGCCCGTCCATGAGGTTGGTCACGAAGAGCGGGATGACCTTCTCGGGGAACTGGTGAGGTCCGTAGTTGTTGGAGCACCGGGTGATCGAGACGTCCATGCCGAACGTGCGGGCGTACGCCCGAGCCAGCAGGTCCGAGCCTGCCTTCGAGGCGCTGTATGGGGAGTTGGGCTCCAGCGGGCGGGCCTCGTCCCACGACCCCTCGGGGATGGAGCCGTAGACCTCGTCGGTGCTGACGTGCACGAACTTGCCGATCCCGGCGTTGAGTGCGGCCTGCAGCAGGGTCTGGGTGCCCAAGACGTTGGTGACGACGAAGTCCGACGCACCGGTGATCGACCGGTCGACGTGCGACTCGGCGGCGAAGTGGACGACGACGTCGTGGCCCCGGATGAGGTCGTTGACCAGGTCCACATCGCAGATGTCGCCCTCGACGAAGCGGTAGCGCGGGGAGTCGGCCACCTCGGCGAGGTTCGTCAGGGTGCCGGCGTACGTGAGTTTGTCCAGGACTGTGACCGCGGCCCCGATCGTCTCCGGGTGGGCATCGGCCAACTGCCCGCGGACGTAGTTGGAGCCGATGAACCCCGCCCCACCAGTGACGAGGATGCGCACACTGCTCTCCTTGGGTTGGGACAATCGGGCCAAGCGGGAGGGCTCGATCAGGGGTTTCGGCGCAAGACCGCGATCCCGTCTTCACTGGCGTGCAGGTCGAAGGTCCAGTGCGACAGCGCCCCCGATGAACCATAGTGGTTGTCTGTGAGGATGAGTTCGACCGCACGCGTAACGGTTGGCCACGAGAGCGCATCGTGGAACACCACACAGCCCCCGGGGCGCACGGACTCCTTCACGAGCATGAAGTCAGCGATAGTTGCCGAGCTGGAGTGGTCGGCATCGATGAAGACCAGATCAAACGGTCCATGACTCGAAACCACCTCCTGGCCGATCAGGCGTCGTTCAGGGCCGGAGTCGGCGTCCGGTCCAGCGCAAGAGGCCCATCCAACATGCATCAGTACGGACTCCGACAAACCCAAGCCCGCAAGGGTCCGTTGGGCAAAGTCCGCCGGCGAGTCAACGCTGCGATGCGGAATGTCGGGGTCAACGGAATGGAGGACGCCCCCTCCAGCGCCGCGCATCGCGTCAGCGATAAGGGCTGCGGAGTACCCGACGAAAGCTCCGATCTGCAGGCAGTTGGCCGCACCTAGCGTGGCGACGAGTTGGTGCAGGATCCCAGCGTCGAGATCCTTGATGCTCCCTTGCAGCAGGTCCTGGCCATCCAGCCCCTCCGAGTCCGCCGAAGCGATGAAGTGGGCCATCAGATCCGCTGCCCGCTGCAGGGAATCCTCGGAGGGGCGTGGGAATACCGAGCCAGTGGCCAGCGACATGAGGTGAAGGCGTGCTCGCACGTACCGGTCTTCATCAACGACCCAAGGGGCATGCCGACCGACGCCAGTCGAGTCGACGCCGTCGAGGCCATCGCGGATGATCATTCGTGCAAACTCCGGGATGTAGCCGCCGTCATCGGTCCTGGCCCGTTCCCGGAGGTAGTGAAGCTGCTCAGAGTCACGGAACCTGCCGATGAGCACCAACTGATCTCCGTGACGTATGGCACTCTCAAACACGGTGCTCGGAGATCCCGCGCTGTCCCGGAACACCAAAGCGCCCATCTCCATGGCCCAAGAGGATTCATTCGAGTGCTGCGAGCCGATGATTCGACCGTCAGCGCTCAGCCAGACGTCGGAAAGCGGTCTTCCAACCAACTGTCCGAACGTCCAGACGCGCCCCAACAGATCCTCTCGGTCAGGCAAGTTGCTGGTCGCGCTGGAGACGCTAGACATGTTCCCGTCCCTCCTCAACGATGGCCCGGCCGACTGCGAATGCTACTGAGGGTCGCGGTCAAACAAGGCATCCCGGCACTGAGGACCGGTCGCGCTCGCCAACGGCCCATCACCGGTCACCAGACGACTACGACCCGGATCTCCATTCTCACACCGAACGCCGTGTCCGGCCCATCGTTCAGCCCCTATATCCTTCCGTCGTCGCCGTTTGGCGCGAGGACAAGGGGACGCGATGACGAAAGATCCAAGCCGCCAGGCAATCTTGGACTCGGTTGCCGCCTACGGCGAGGTCAAGTATCAGGTGAGCGAGTTCGTTCCGGGCGAGACGGTGGTTCCCGTCTCGGGCAAGGTGCTGAATGCTGCGGATCTCGTCCATCTCGTCGACGCGTCGCTCGACGGTTGGCTGACTGCCGGGCGCTTCACCGAGCAGTTTCAGCGGGCCCTCGCGCGTTACGTGGGAGTTCGGTCGGCGGTCTTCGTCAACAGCGGATCGAGCGCCAACCTGGTGGCCCTGAGCGCCCTGACGAGTCCGAAATTGGGCAAGCGGCGATTGGTCGAGGGCGACGAGGTGCTCACAGTCGCAATGGGCTTCCCCACGACAGTGAACCCCATCATCCAGAACCGCCTCAAGCCCGTCCTTGTCGACGTGGAGCTCGGCACGTACGACGCGAATCCGGAACTGCTGGAGCAGGCGATCGGCCCTCGCACGCGGGCGATCATGATGGCGCACACCCTGGGCAACCCCTTCGACCTTGATGCTGTCAAGGCCCTGTGCAAGGAGCACGGTCTGTGGTTGGTCGAGGACTCCTGTGACGCCCTAGGTTCCACCTACGACGGGAAGAAGACCGGCAGCTTCGGGGATACGGCAACCGCGAGCTTCTACCCTGCGCACCACATCACGACCGGCGAGGGTGGCGCGGTCTTCGTCCGATCCCCGCTGATCAAGAAGCAGGTGGAGTCCTTCCGCGATTGGGGTCGCGACTGCTACTGCGAGACGGGCCACGACAACACCTGCCTGAAGCGCTTCGAGTGGCAACTCGGCGACCTTCCACTCGGCTACGACCACAAGTACATCTACAGCCACATCGGCTACAACCTCAAGGGCACCGACATGCAGGCTGCTCTGGGGGTCTCCCAGCTCACACGGATCGATGAGTTCGCCGATCGCCGCAGGGAGAACTTCCGCTACTTGTACGCCGCCCTCGAGGACGTCCCGGGACTCATCCTGCCGAAGGCGACACCGAAGTCCGACCCCTCCTGGTTCGGCTTCCCGATCACGCTGGATCCGAAGTCCAGCGTGGATCGCGAGGAGCTGCTGCGGTTCCTCGACGCGCGCAAGGTCGGCACGCGGCTGATGTTCGCCGGCAATATCATCCGTCAGCCCGCGTATAGGAACGTTGAGTTCCGGATCGCCTCGTCACTCGATGTCGCCGACATCGTCATGAAGCGGACGTTCTGGGTAGGCACGTATCCCGGGCTGACTGAGCCGATGCTGGACTACATCGCGGATTCGATCCGCGAGTTCGTGACGAAGGCCTGATCGTGCGGTATCTGATCACTGGTCACACGGGGTTCAAGGGGGCCTGGCTCGCGCTCTGGCTCGTCGAGCAGGGCCACGAGGTCGTCGGCATTGCGCTGGATCCCCGCCCGGGAGGTATCTTCGAGCGGGCCGGAGTGTCGGACTCGCTCGTCGAGGACATCCGCCTGGACATCCGCGACGCTGACGGCATGGCTGGGGCGGTCAGAGACGCGCAGCCCGACATCGTCCTTCATCTGGCGGCGCAGCCCCTGGTGCGCGAGTCGTACGCGGATCCGCGGACGACCTTCACCACGAACGTCGATGGCACCATGAACGTGCTCTCGGCGATGGAGGGCGTCGAGTCGATTCGGGCCGCGGTCATCGTGACCACGGACAAGGTCTACCGCAACGTGAATCAGATCTGGGGGTACCGGGAGGACGATCCTCTGGGAGGGGACGACCCCTACAGCGCGTCCAAGGCGATGGCTGACATCTTGACCCAGTCGTGGGTCAAGTCCTTCCCCGGAACGCCCACTGCGATTGCCAGGGCAGGGAACGTCATCGGAGGCGGCGACGTGAGCCCCGACCGGCTGCTCCCGGACCTGATCGCGACATATGAGCAGGGAGGTCGACCGCAACTGCGGTACCCGGGTGCTGTCCGGCCCTGGCAGCACGTACTCGACTGCCTGAGCGGGTATCTGACCGTCGCCGACGCACTCCTCGATGGCCGGGGGTTGGGCGTATGGAACTTCGGCCCCGACGTCAACAGTTTCGTGAGTGTCGGTGAGGTAGCTGACCGAGTCGCAGCAGCCATGGGCGCCCCAAGCGGATACGCGCTCACTGAAGGGCAGCCGCACGAGGCGGGACTCCTCGCCCTCGACTCGCGAAGGGCTCAGGTTGAGCTCGGTTGGCGCAACCACCTAGATCTTGATCGCGCCTTGGGATGGACAATCGGGTGGGCCCGAAGCGTGGCATCGGGCCTGGACGCCCGTGAGGTCACACGCCAACAGCTCGCGGACTTCTTCCGCTTCCTCGATGGCTGAGGCACGAGTCCTTCCTCACGCATCAGGGGGATCCGCCTGGGAAGTCCGTCATCCTGGGGCCGCACCAACGGTGCTCGGTGTGGCCATGACTGCTGGAGCCTCAGTGATCTTGAGCTCCATCGCGCTGCTGTTCAACCGCCGCTTCTACCTGTACGACGACACCCAGGCCTACATCTGGGGGATCTGGTACCGAACCGGCCAGCGACTGATAGAAGGGGATTGGTCATTCCTCAACCCGCACACCTGGCAGTCGGGGAACATGTGGGCCGAGGGGCAATGGGGTCTACTCAATCCATTCCTCATGCTGGTGTCCGTGGGGGCCAACGCCTCTGCGGATCTGGGGGTCTACACGTCGCTGATCAAGATCCTGTTCCTGGCGTTCTCGTCCGTTGGCGGCTATCTCCTGGCGTGTGCCTTGGGTGCCGATCAGCGGCTTGCCATCCTTGCCGGGGCCCTCCTGCCCTTGAACGGGTTCACCGTCTACATGGACTCGGCCTCATGGTTCTCTGGAACTCTCACCTGGGGTTGGTGCATCTGGCTTTGGCTGGCGCTCGTGCGCCTCAACCGGCGCGAATGGGGACTGCTACCCGCAGCCGGATTCCTGTACCTGATCGTGACAGTTGGGTACGTTCACGGCACGATCATTGCCGGACTCCTGGTGGGCTCCTTCATGGTCGGGAGCCTGATTCGCGGGGACTTGCGAGGAGTCGGCTCATTCCTGATGCTCGGGATTTTCGCTGTGGCAGTTGCCGCACCGGTCTACCTGCCAGGGATTCTGACCGCTCCCGTGACGCAACGAAGCGGTTGGGGCGTCACTAACTCCGGGGCCTTCGGACCTGACCTCTCCGACCTCGCTCTCGCCACAACACTGACCGGCGGGTTCGACCTGGCCAATTTCGCCGGACCTCTCAGCTCGGCACCGCTCATGTACATAGCGTGGGCGCTGCCACTGATGTGGTGGGGATGGAGCAAGCGCGATCTGCACCGCCCCGACCTCATTCCAGCGTTCGTCTTCCTCACGCTCGTGGGCCTCTTTCTGCTCGGTCCGACCGAGATCGGACCCCTCCGATGGCCCGTCAGGGTCCAGCCCTATGTCGCACTCGCGGTGATCCTGATCGCTGTCTCGGGTTCGGCGGGGCTCCGGTGGAGGAGCCAGACGACCTCTAGAGCGATCCTCACTCTCGCAGCCTTGCCGCTCCTCGGCGGATGGCTGGTCCTCGGGGACTCCCCCGCGAACTGGAAGACCGACATGGTCGGCCTTGGCCTGGTCCTGGCCGCATTGGCCTCTTCCTGGTTCGTGCTGCGCAGGCCTGCTATCCCCCTCGCAGCTGTCGTATTCCTCATCGCCGCTTCTGCCTGCACCGTTCTCTTCCAACGTTTCGTCGCACCGGCGCCGGCCCTTCCCGATTGGGGCCTGCCGACTACTACTTCCGACCTGCAGAGCCAACTGGTCGGGGCCAAAGGCGACACGTACGTTCTGGGCACCCGCGACGCCTTGAACCCCGGCATGTTTGTGGAGTCGTCGCTCGCCAATGCTTGGCTCGTGAATCCCACGGAGGTGCAGAACGGGTACGGAGTGATCGGCTTTCGCTCCTACGCCGAACTCCTGGGGGTCGATTATCTCGGCCTGAACAGCCCGACGGCCCTGAAGGTCCTTCTCTCGGACGCGGCCGGGACGGACCAAACGTACTCAGACCTCTTCGGGATCCAGAACCTCCAGATCTGGCGGTCAAGTTACCCGCAACTCGATCTTGCTGCACCACCTTCAGGTTGGCAAGTAGCCGACGAAGGGGTGGAGACGGTTGTCTGGTCCCGGATCGCAGACACGGCGCCTGTAGGTGACATCGGTTACGTCTCCCCCGGGCTGTCGGCCACAACCGTTCAAATGGCCCCCGACAGCACCACCATCGAGGTCACCAATGAAACCGACGATCCGGGGGTCATAGTGCTCAAGAGGCTGGCGTGGCCCGGCTACTCCATCGAAGGGCCGGGCCGCTTGGTTGCACCTTCATCGGGCATCTTTGTCACCGTGGAGATCCCACCGCACATAGCCCCGGCAGGGGTCGTCGTACGCTTCGAGCCACCGGGGCTGCGTCCGGCTCTGGCCGGACTTGTGGTGATGACTTTGGGCCTGGCCGCGGCGGATGTGTGGAGGCGCCGGCGCAAGTCGATCCAGTTGATAGCCTCAGGGGTCAGCGCGAGGTGAGCAGAATGGGGAGTGGGAACGTTGAAGGCCACTGACTACGTCGCGGAGTACTTGGCAGACCATGGGGTCGACTGCGTCTTTGAACTGAGCGGCGGGATGATCACCCACCTCCTGGACTCAATCTCCACAAAGGGAACGAGCCGTGTCGTCAGCATGCACCATGAGCAGGGTGCTGCATTCGCCGCCGAGGGCTGGGCACGGATGACAGGAGTCCCCGGAGTAGCCTTGGCGACGAGCGGGCCTGGGGCAACGAATCTCCTGACTGGGATCGGCAGCTGCTACTTCGATTCCACCCCCGCGGTGTTCATCACTGGACAGGTGAACACATTCGAGCAGAAGGGGGAGCGAGGCGTCCGGCAATTGGGCTTCCAGGAGACCGACATCATCGCGATGGCCCGCCCCATCACCAAGCTTGCCCTCCAAGTTCGATCTGCCTCTGACTTGCCTGAGGCCCTTGACCGGGCCTTCGAGACGGCACTCTCGGGGCGCCGTGGTCCGGTGTTGCTGGACATCCCGATGGACGTTCAGCGCGGCGAGGTGCCCGACTACGCTCCGCATTCAATCCAACGGCCTAGCAGCGGCCCCGGTTCTGAGGTCGAGCCTTTCGTCCAGCGGCTGCTTCAGTCGTTGGACGGGTGCAGCAGGCCCTTGGTCGTTGCCGGCGGAGGGATCCGCACAGCGCTGGCTGCCGAGCCGTTCCGAGACTGGATCCATCGGCTCGGCATCCCTGTTGTCTCCTCGCTTCAGGCCATTGATGTACTGCCCACCGACGATCCGTTGAGGGTGGGGATGCTTGGCAGTTATGGGAACCGGTGGAGCAACCTTGCCGTCGGGCGTTCAGACCTCCTGATCGTCCTGGGTAGCCGCCTTGACATCCGCCAGACTGGTGCCCTGGCCCAAGAGTTCAAGGGCGAACGTGAGTTATTCCAAGTGGATGTGGATCCGTCGGAGATGAACAACCGGATAGTCGGGTGCGACACCCTCGAGTGTGACTTGCGCACCTTCTTCGCCGCGTCCGCGAAGATATCGATGCCTCCGTCTCAGTTCGTCCCCTGGCTGGACGAGATCAGGGACCTCCGGCTCACCTACCCGGACACATCCGAGTTGGACGGCTGCACGGGAATCAACCCCAACGTGTTCATGCATCAGTTGGCTGCCGCATCGGGGGCGGCCAGCGCCTACGTGGTGGATGTGGGGCAACACCAGATGTGGGCGGCCCAATCCGTCGAGTTGGGCCGGCACCAGAGATTCCTGACATCGGCCGGCATGGGGTCTATGGGATTCGCGCTGCCAGCGGCGATAGGGGCGGCGTACGCCGGAGACCCACGCCCAGTCGTTGTGATCGCAGGAGACGGTGGTTTCCAGTGCAACATCCAGGAGTTGGAGACGATCCGGCGCAACCGGCTCCCTGTGAAGATGGTCGTCATCAACAACAGGACCCACGGGATGGTTCGACAGTTCCAGGAGAGCTATTTCGAAGGTCGGTACCAGTCGACGCTGTGGGGCTACAGCGCTCCTGACTTCCAGGCAGTCGCCCAGGCGTACGGCATTCCCGCGCGTGCGGTGGCAGACCCGAGTGCGGTCGGCGCAGCTGTGGAGTGGCTGTGGGCAGATCCGGCTGCACCCGCACTTCTCGAGGTGATGGTTGATACCTTCACGAACATCTACCCGAAGATCGCCTTCGGCCAACCGATCACTGGCATGGAACCAGACTTCGAGCCACTCGACATGGAGGGAACCTAGCTACTCCAGAACGATGCCGTCGCCAAGGCCGCTGCGATCTGCTCATCCAGCGAGGCCGGCGTGAATCCAACGCGAAGGCACTCCCGCGCGAAGCCTCCAGGATCATCCGGGAGGTACGTGTCTGAGACCGCGGTTGGATCCACCGCATGATGAAGAACCTCGCATCCAGCTGCATCGGCTATACGCTCGGCAAGCGCATGGAGCTCGATGACCTCGCCACCAGAATCAATGGCGGGCCGAGGTTCACCGGGAGGGCTGGACGATGTCAGGAGTAGGCCACCGCAGATGAGGTCCTCCACTGAGGTGAAGCACCGGATCACTCGCGCCGCGCTCTGAACACGGACAGGACCCCCGTGCGCTGCCTGCCGGACGAGGTCTGAGAACGCGTACTGGCTTGCCACCGGCACCTGAGGACCGGTGGCGGCCCAGACGCGGATGGTCTGGCATCTGAGGGCAGAGGACGCGGCGAGGCTTTGGAGGAGTCCGTCCTCCTCCGCCTTGAGGTATCCGTACGGGTTCTGTTGGATGTCCGCCGGGAAGCGAGGACTCGGCACGGAAGCGCCACTGGAGAAGTTCACTATCCTGCGCACCGAGGACAGTCCGGCAGAGGCCAGCAGCCCCGCGGTGGCGTGTCTAGCCGTAGCAATGAACGAATCGCGTCCCATCTCCTGAAGCCGGCCGGGGGTGGGGAACGCGCAGTTGATGACTGTCGTGGGCGCGAACCGGGCGACCTCGTCCTCACCTCGTGTGGAGACCTGCCAGTCCCCGAACCCCAGGAGCGGGATGAGACGCCTGGAGCGGGCGGTGGCCAGCACGTGTCCCTGGACCCACTCCGGTCCGTGAGTAGCTAAAAGGATGGCCAAGGTCGTCCTACCGAACCACCCTGAAGCACCCGAGAGGAGTACGCGGTCATCCACCGGCACGGACCGCGACGCAGCCTCGATCACCTGTGACCGCGGGTACATCGAGTCACGGGGTGGAAATGCCATGCCCTGCAGGATTCCCCAATCGGACCAGGTCCTTGACGATGTAGTTAGGTCGCCCTTTGACTTCCTCGTAGATGAGGCTGATGTACTCCGCAATGACGCCGAGCATGAGCGCCAGCATCCCGAAGATGAGCAGGAGAAGCGCAACGATCGTTCCATAACCCGCGAAGGGGACTCCATAGGCGAACGCCCGGACCACGAGGAAGATCAACGCGAGGGCAGCAAGCAGTGAGGCCAGGAGACCCACAATGGTGATGAAGTGCAGCGGCTTGTAGGAGTGCGCGAAGATGCCTCGGACGCCGAACCCGATCACCTGCCATGTGTACGCCTTCGACTCGCCCCCGAAGCGAGGCGGGCGAGGGACCGGAACCGCCTTCGAGGGGAACCCGGACCACGCCACCAAGCCACGCATGAAGCGATTGCTCTCGCGCATGCCCCGGACCGCCTCGTACAGGCGCCTATCCATCAGGCGGAAATCGCTGACGTTGCGCTCAATGGTTCCATCGGACAGCGACTTGGCCAACCAGTAGAACGCCTGACTGTTGAACCGCCGCACGGCACCGGTTCCCTGCCGCTCAGTGACGAGGGCATAGACGTTGTCGTATCCGCCCTCCCATTCGGACACGAACGTGGCGATTGCCTCCGGCGGATCCTGCAGGTCGGCACACATGAACACGACGGCATCCGCGTCGGCAAACTCGAGCCCCGCAGTCAGGCCGCCATCCATCCTGAAGTTACGGGCCAACCGCACCAGGGCTATCCGTTGGTCGCGTTCGCCGGCGGCCACGAGTCGATCCCACGTGTCATCGCGGGAACCGTTCTCCACGATGATGGCGCGCCAGACATAGTCGGGCATGGAGTCGAATAGCAGACCGAGGCGCCTTGTCAACTCCTCCACGCACTCGGCCTCGTTGTAGGCCGGAATGATCACGTCAATGCTCCGGCCCCGCCGAGCCGAGGATCCCATCTCTGGATCCGCCCCTGGGAGTGCGGTCACGTGGCTCCCCAAGTCCGCCACGGAGCCTTGCCTTCGTCCCACATGTGATTGAGCAGCTGCGACTCTCGGAAGGTGTCCATCGGCTGCCAGAAGCCCTCGTGTCGGTACGCCATCAGTTGGCCCTCTTCGGCCAACCGAGCCAACGGACGTTGCTCAAGAACCGAGTCCGCGTCCAGGTAGTCGAAGACCTGCGGCTCGAAGATGAAGTAGCCAACGTTTATCCAGCCGTCAACCTGTGGCTTCTCCCGGAAGGACTGGACCTGCCCATCGCCGGCGATATCGAGAATGCCGAAACGGCTAGGTGGGCGCACTGTGGTGACAGTCGCGATCCTGCCGTGCGATCGATGGAAGGCCAGGAGTCCGGCGATATCGACGTTGGACAACCCATCACCGTAGGTTGCGAGGAAGGTACCGTCCTGCAAGTACCTCTTCGCCGCGAATAGCCGCCCTCCCGTCATCGTGTCTGTGCCCGTGTCGGTGACGGTCACGCTCCACTCTGACTCTCCATGCTGGTCGTGGTACTCGATCGCCTGGCGCGGACCCAGATGGACGGTGAAGTCGTTGTTGCGGGCCTCGTAGTTGAGGAAGTAGTCCTTGATCTGCTCGCTCTTGTAACCCACGGCCACAACGAAGTCGGAGATGTCATAGCTATGCAGGAACTTCATCAGGTGCCACAGCACCGGACGACCGCCGACTTCCACCATCGGCTTGGGACGGAACTCCGTCTCCTCGCGCATGCGGGTCCCAAATCCTCCGGCCAGCAGAAATGCCTTCACGCGACCTCCCTCAGTCCTCGACGACCTGGCCCAGAGGCACGCCGCTCTCGATCCACGGGCGCACCCGATTGTCGAAGGCGGTGAGTGCGCTGGCGATCGCCATGTGCATGTCCAGGTACTTGTAGGAGCCTAGCCGGCCACCGAAGAGGGTGTTGCGTTCCCCTCCGGCAAGCTCCCGGTATGCCGCGAGCCGCTCCCGGTCGGTCGAGGTGTTCACCGGGTAGTAAGGCTCGTCGTCTCGGCCGGCGAACCGGCTGTACTCGCGCATGATCACCGACTTGTCCGTGCTCATCGGTGCTTCGCTCGGGGTGGTAGTGCCGGAACTCATGGATCCGGGTGAACGGAACGTCCTCGTCGGCGTAGTTCATGACCGAGGTCCCCTGGAAGTCGCCGGTGGGCACGACCTCGGTCTCGAAGTCGAGGGTGCGCCACGTACAGCTCGCCCGCTCGGTAGTCGAAGTACCGGTCCAGCGCGCCCGTGTAGACAACGAGCTGATCGCCTCGTATCTGCTCGCGCACGTCGAAGAAGTCCACGCCCAGCTCGACAGTGATGAGGGGGTGGTCGGCCATGCGTGTCAGCCAGGCCGTGTAGCCGTCGAGGGGCAGGCCCTCGAACGTGTCGCTGAAGTACCTGTTGTCGAACGTGTAGCGCACCGGCAGCCGGGTGATGATCCCCGCGTCGAACTCCCGCGGGTCGGTCTGCCACTGCTTGGCGGTGTATCCCCGGATGAAGGCCTCGTAGAGCGGGCGGCCGATGAGGCTGATCGCCTTCTCCTCGAGGTTGGCGGGCGCCTTGTCACCCAACTCGGCGGCCTGCTCAGCCACCAGCGCGCGGGCCTCGTCGGGGGTCAGGGCCTGCCGAAGTAAGTGGTGATCGTGCCCAGATTGATCGGCATCGGGTAGATCCGGCCCTGGTAGCGGGTGTACACCCGATGCTGGTAGTCGTTGAAGGCCGTGAAGCGGTTCACGTAGTCCACGACCCGTTCGTTCGACGTGTGGAACAGGTGCGAGCCGTACTTGTGGACCTCGATGCCGGTCTCTGAGTCGAACTCTGAGTACGCGTTCCCGCCGAGATGGCTTCGCCTCTCGAGGATCACCACGCGCTTGCCGTACTCATGGACCAGGCGGTCGGCCATGGTCAGGCCATACAGGCCCGATCCGACGATGACGACGTCAGCAGAGGTCAGCGATTCCACTGCTTCTCCCATGCCTCGGGTTTGACGTATCGATCCCGAGCCTCGGCGTACGCCGCAACGAGCCCTGGGGCCTCCCGGTTGACCCGGCGCGCCAGGTCGATACTCGTCCGCAGCAACTCGCGCGCGGCTCGCACATCCCGGGGACGATGGAATGCCTTCGAACCATCCACCGAGACCACATACGCGTCCGCATGGTCCGTAACACCCCACCAGTGGTCGCCGGCCTTGGGCACGACGGCTGGGCCGCGGTCGACAGGTTCCCGCCAGATCTCCCACTCGTCGGAGCGGGGCCGTTCCAGGAGGGATGGCGGAATCGGAACGGGGATCAGGGGAACCTTGAGGCCAAGTTCACGGCCCAGCGCGCGCAGAAGGCCAGTTGGGCGTCGTATGCCCCGAGCTTCAGTCGGGTCGATTGGAGCTCGCGTGGTTGCCGAGAAGGGAACGACGACCTCGTCGCCTGGGAACCGGGACCTCGCAGCGCGAACCTCGGCGACCTTCTCGTCAAGACGATCAGCAAGTTGGTCGGGGCCAGCCAGAAAGGCTTCTAGCCCGTCGTTGGCGGCACTGACACTCGAGAAAGCCCGCCTGCTGAGGTTCTTCATGACGTCGAACAAGATGAGGTTCCGCGTCACAGCGCTGAATCGTGCCCTCACGGCCTTCTCGGGAAGGTCCCGTGACAGAAAGGCGGCCGTGATGAGGCGGTTGCGGACGTGGAAGAAGAGGGTCCAGTCCGTGGCGTCGTCCTTCATCTCCCAGGACTCGTGCCACACTGCCACTCCGGGCAGGGTGACTGTCATGAAGCCATGCTCGGCCAGCCGGTACCCGTACTCCGCGTCATCCCACTTGATGAAGTACGGCTGGGAGAGGCCAACCTCTCGGATCGCCTCAATGGGAAGCAGACACAGCCACCAGCCGTTGTAGCCGACATCGACAACCGTGTCTAGCGGCTCCACATCGACACGGACGTCGTCCGCCCCGAGCGGAGCCTTCCCCCAACTGAAGTCCTTGCCGTCGATGCGCTCACCGCTCGAGTGGAGGACAAGCGGCTTGCCGCGGACGAGCATCTGCCCGCCCACAGCGATGGGAACGGATGCGATCTCGGCGAACACCAATGCGCGCCGCAGCGACTCAGGCTCGGCCAAGGCGTCGTCATCCATGAGGAAGACGTAGTCGGCCTCACCTCGGTTCGCCGACTCGTACATGCCTCGGGAGAACCCTCCGGAACCGCCGAGATTGGGCTGGTTGATAACCACTAGTTGGTGACCCCACGAGGCCGCGAGCTCGGCTCCTCCCTCGAGGTCCAGGAAGCTCTGCGTTCCGTTGTCGGCAATCCAGATGGTTCCCAAGTGCGCGAGGAAGTCGTGATCCGACTTCAGCGTCCGCAGTGCTTTGAGCACATCCTGGGGGCGGTTGAACGTGCAGATTGCTATGTCGAGTACCGGTTCCCGGAAGTCGGGGACCTCTGCAACCCACTCCGCGGAGTCGAGCACGACCGGCTCGTCCAGTGACTCAAGCTCGAACCAGACCGCGCCACCGCCGAGGAAGGTTGAAGTCTTGATGGTACTTGTGAACGGGCGGTCCGACAGGTCCACGATCGCGACCTGGTCGACGACCTGTCGACCTTCGCGAGTGGAGTGCCGAACCGTCACCCGGGTCCGCCCGGAACCTTCCAGGCGCAGCGTTAATGCCTCAGCCACCGTCCACCGGGCGTAGTACCCGGCATGGACCCGATTGAAGTAGGAGTCGAACGATGCCCTTGAGAAGGGTTCCAACTGCAGTGAGCGGCGTCCTGTCACGACGTACCCGTCAGCGCCTGTGGCCGCCTTTGCCTGCTCCGGGCCTTGAACGCCATCATGGATCTGACGCAGAACCCCCCGGGGCGTGACGTACAGCGGCAGGATCTCGGCCATGGGCGCGGGCAGCTCGATATCCCACGGGAAGACGACGCGTTGGAGCACTACTTCGGTCACGGATCCCTGCCCATCGGCCTCGACGGAACTCACTGGCTAGTGTCCAATCCTCACATACTGGGGGTCATGGCCCGACCATCCCCTGCCTCGGTCACACCGGCCGACTACCCCAGAGCTCTACTTGTGGGGTGACGTCCAACGGTCCGAGGCGATCCGCGCTGACCGGGATGGCGAACGCCGCCGCATCAGCCATCACGTTCCAGGGAGGCGACCCCACGTCAGGTGCCGCTGCCACCGAAACCCGGTAGAGCCCTCCAGCCAGGGCCACCTCAGGCAAGCTGAATCGGTACGTCACCTCCCCGTCCAGAGGCCCTGTGGGAACGCCGAGTCGCGCAGTCGAGGTCTCGTGGAGCAGCATCCCACCACTGAGCAGCTGCACCGACCCCACGAACCTCGAAGCACGGCGCTCGGCCAGGAAGGTTGCATCGATCACCAGGGAGTCTCCGGACCTGAATTCGGCCAGTGGCCTTCCCGAGCCGGTCCTGACCACGACCTCGGTGACGCGCACGAATCCGAGGTCGGGGTCGTCGATGTCCTCAGCGCGCGCCCTGTCAGCCGCATCGACTCGCCGCTCCCGCTCGTCCCCGGCGATGAGGTCCCGGAACGCCGCAACCACGGTCACCGGTGACCCCTGCGACCGGACGACCCCGTGGTGCAGGAGAGTGACCTCGTCGCAGAAAGCCTCGATATCGCCCATGTTGTGGGTGACCAGCACGATAGTGCGCCCCTCCTGCTGGAAGCGCCGGATGACCCCAAGACACTTGGACTGAAACTGCTCATCACCTACAGCCAGCACCTCGTCCACCAGCAGGACATCGGGTTCGGTGTGGATGGCAAGCGAGAATCCCAGGCGGACAAACATGCCAGAGGAGTAGAACTTCATTGGGGTGTCGATGAACTGCTCCACTCCGCTGAACTCGACGATGTCGTCGAACTTCGCCGCGATCTGCGACTTCGACAGCCCCAGGAGCTCGGCGTTGAGCTGAACATTCTCCCGACCAGAAAGATCGTGGTGGAAGCCGGCACCAAGCTCCAGCAGCGCAGCGAGCGTGCCGCGGCGCCGCACTTGCCCGATGGTCGGTGTCAGCACCCCACCGATCACCTTCAACAGGGTGGACTTCCCGGAGCCGTTGTGCCCTATGAGACCCATCGTCTGGCCGACCGGGATCCGGATGTTGACGTCGTCGAGGGCGCGGAACCGCTCGGCACCAGGCTGGCGGCCCTTGATCCGGTTGACCAGCATCCCCTTGAGGGTCTTCTCGTGCCGCAGTGAGAAGTCCTGCGTGACCGATTCGACACTGACGGCGACGGCCGGGTCCAACGCTCCGGGAGCAGACATCAGAGCTCCGTCGCGAACCCGGTCTGGAGCCGGGAGAACACCCTCTGGGAGAACCAGAGGAACACGAAACCGGCGGCGACCATCAGCCAGAGGCGCGCAGCGAAGGGTGAGTCGAAGTAGTTGAAGCTGTTGATGAAGGGCGCCGCGGCGCCCTCCTGAGCGGCCGCGTTCGCAGCCGCCTGATCCGCACCCGGCCACATGGCCTGCTGGAAGGCGATCACGGCGTTGGCCATCGGGTTGAGCATGTAGACCTCGAAGACCCAGGACGGTGCGCCGTTCTCCTGGAGGGTGTTCTGGACGGTCGACCACGAGTAGAGCACCGGAGTCAGCCAGAAGAGCACCAACAACCCCACGTCGATGAGGAACTGCACGTCACGGGCGTAGACATTCATCGCGGAGAAGAGCAAGGCGCACCCTGCCCCGAAGGCGAGCGTGATCAGGAGTGCCGGCACAACCAGACCGATCGAGTGCCAGTTGGGTGAACTACGTGTGACCACATACGCCAGGAACAGGACCACAAGCTGGAAGAAGAAGTTCACCAGGGCGCCGCCCACCGATGCCAGGGGCAGGAGCTCACGGCGGAACGCCACCTTCTTCACAACCGGGGCCCCCCACAGGATCGAGGTGGCTCCACTGGTGAGGCAGTCAGAGAACAGGCCGAAGAGGATCAGGCCGGTGAACATGTAGAAGCCGAAGGCCGGGATCTGGTCACCGAAGCCCAAGAAGTAGCCCAGGACCAGGCCAAACACGAGCAGCTGCACCAAGGGCTTGACCATCGACCAGGCGATCCCCAGCGCCGAACCGCGGTAGCGGATCTTGAGGTCCTTGCGCACGAAGGAGACGAGCATGTGCCGCGAACGCCACACGTCAGACAGGAACGTGCCGAACCCCCACAGGAAGGGTTCCCGCTGGTGGACGACGATCGCGTCGCTGGCATGGGTCCGGGACATCCGGGCAAGCCTAGCCCGTGCTGGGGGCGCGCCCACTTCTGCCACACTCCTCGCGTGATCCTGGTCCTGCACCCCTCCGACGAGCTGTACGGCGCAGATCGGGTCGTGCTGCGCGTGGTGGACGAGTTCGCGATGCGCGGTGAGGTGCAGCTGTGGCTGCCCGACGACGTGGAGTACCCCGCAAGGGCGCTGAGTCGATTGGCGAGCTCCCGGGGGATCCGGGTGCGCCGAGTGACCCTTCCAGTCCTGCGGCGGGCCAACATGAACGCGCGGGGCGTTGGCCGGCTGCTGATGCAGCAGCTCAGCCTGGTCGTGGCGATGCGGGAAGCGCGACCCGTGGAGGTCTACATCAACACCTCAGCGCTCGCCCCGGCCCTGCTCCCGGCGCGCCTGCTGCGGATCCCCACCACCATCCACATCCACGAGACGTTCGGCACGACGGAACGCCGGATCATCGGCCCGATGCTCCGGCTGGCCGGGACCATCGTGGTGGTGTCGGAGGCAACCCGGGCAGCTCTGCCGAGGCACGCCCGGGACCGCGCAATCGTGCAGCGCCACACCATCCCCCCCATCCCACCGCCGCCGGAGGGGGAGACAGCAGCCCTGCGGCAGTCCACCGGCATACCGCCAAGCGCCCCAGTGATCCTGCTGGCCAGCCGTTGGACGCCGGGAAAGGGAGGGGACGTCGCCCTGGCCGCGCTCGAGGCAGCGGGCAATCCAGACCTCAGACTCGTCGTCCTCGGCGGCCGTCCGCCCAGTGGGTCAGGCCTTGACCTCGAAGCGGCAGCGAGTGTGTCCCCCGTGACCGGCCAGATCATCATCGTCGGCGAGGTGCCCGAAGTCACGCCGTGGTTGGGCGTTGCTGACGCCGTGGCCCTTCCGAGCACCGCGCCCGACTCCTACCCGACGCTGGCGTTGGAGGCGGTCGCGGCCGGTGTCCCGATCCTCGCGTCCCGGATCGGGGGCCTTCCGGAGATCGTGAGCACCGATCGGGGGACCCTGCTCCCCCCCGGCGACGTCGCCGCGTGGGCGACAGCTTTCGCGAAGGTCACCCGCCGCACGCCCATGGGAGAATGAGGCCCGTGGAAGCCTACGAGCGCGTCGCAGCCGTCGTTGTCACCTGGAACCGGCTGGACCTGCTGCGCAAGGCTCTCGCCGCGATGGAGGTCCAGACCAGGCCGGTGGACCTGCTGATCGTGGTCGACAACGCGAGCACCGACGGGACCGGGGAGTACCTCGCCGAGCGCGACTGGACGGTGCCCCACCTGGTGGTGTCGATGCCGACGAACACGGGCGGTGCGGGCGGGTTCGCCCGGGGCCTGGACGAGGCGGCGAGCCAGGGATACGCCGCCTGGCTCATCGACGACGACGGGGTTCCGGCGCCTGACGCGCTGTCCGTCCTGCTCGAGGATGCCGCGGCCGTGACCGGAACAACAGGGCACACGCCCGCGTTCATGTGCTCGGCGATCGAATGGTCGGACGGTTCGGCCAACACCGGCAACGTTCCACGACCCGCCGGCCAATGGACGCGCGCGGCTCTGGCCACGAACCGTCCGGTGATCGAGGTTCAGACCGCCAGCTTCGTCTCGGTCCTGATCCCGGCGGAGCACGCGCGGGCGGTGGGCCTGCCCTACGCGGAATACCACAAGTGGTACGACGACTCGGAGTACACCTTCCGCCTGTTCCGACAGTTCGGGACAGGGGTCTGCAGCCTAGCCTCGCGTGTTCGGCACTTCACGGTCAGCAACGACGGAGTTCTGCCGTGGAACGCGCCACCCGCGGCGCTTGAGGCGCATGCCACGGGGATGCGCAACCGGATGTCGGCGTCCCTGTCGACCCGCGACGCACGGGGGCTCATGGAGTTGGCACGTGACTGCGGGACGGTCCTGCGCACCCGGGACCTCCCGGTCCGCGCCAGGGGCAAATTGGTCGGCTCTGCCCTGAAGGGCGTTGCGTTCCGACCACCAGTGCGGCCCGTTGGCCAGGGCGGCTCGACAGTGGAGGCGACCGAAGCGCAGGGCGATTCCTAGTCGCCCTGATCGTTCCGGCGACCGGTGCCCACCTCAGCGTCGCCGAGAAGTCTCATCAGGTAGTCGCCGTAGCCGCTGCCCATGAGGGGCTGAGCCAGCGCAGCCAGCTGGGCGTCGTCGATCCAACCATTGCGCCACGCGATCTCCTCAAGGCATCCGAGCTTGATCCCCTGGCGGTCCTGCAGGACCCGCACGTACTCGCTGGCGTCCTGGAGGCTGCGGAAGGTCCCTGTGTCCAGCCACGCGGTTCCCCGAGGTAGCACCGAGACGGCCAGGCGGCCGGCCTTGCGATAGGCCTCGTTGATCCCAGTGATCTCCAACTCTCCCCGGGCGGAGGGGCGGATCGAGCGCGCGACATCGACGACGTCCCCGCTGTAGAAGTACAGACCCGGGACGGCATAGTGCGAACGCGGTCTCGACGGCTTCTCCTCGATGGACAGCACCCGACGGGACTCATCGAACTCGACGACACCGTACTGCTCGGGGTTCGCCACCTGGTAGGCGAAGACGTGGCCGCCATCGACTGCCTGCAGACCGCGCAGCTGCCGACCGAGCCCAGGACCGTGGAAGATGTTGTCGCCGAGTACAAGCGCGGCGGGACCACCGGCCAGGAAGACGGCGCCGATGAGGAACGCCTCCGCGAGTCCGTTGGGGCGCTCCTGAACGGCGAAACGCAGTTCCATCCCCAGGTCGGAACCATCACCCAGGAGACGGGAGAACGCCACCCGGTCCTCCGGTGTGGTGATGATCAGGACCTCGCGAATGCCTGCCGCCATCAGGGTGCCCAGGGGGTAATGCACCATCGGCTTGTCGAAGACCGGCAGCAACTGCTTGCTCACGCCGCGGGTGATCGGCCACAGCCGAGAGCCGGTGCCGCCGGCAAGGACGATTCCCCTCACGCCCCCGTTCCCCCGCTGCCCGCATCCGTCTGGCACACCGTGCCCTCCGCCGGCATCGCCCCGTCCAAGAAGTACGCGTCCACCGCCTCATCGATGCAGCTCGACCCAGACGTGTACGCCGTGTGCCCGTCCCCGTCGAAAGTGAGCAGGGTGGCGTTGTCGAGCTCACCGGCGACCTGCACGCCCCACTCGTAGGGCGTGGCGGGGTCGTACTTCGTGCTCACCACGAGGATCGGCGCCGAACCCTCAGCCCGGAACACCGGCGGATCCCCGGCCGCCTCGGCGGTGCCCGCGCCCATCGGCCACTGCCAGCACGGCAGGTTGCCCCACGCCAGGTAGGGGCCGAACACCGGCGCCTCGGCGGCCCACTGCTCGGCCAGCTCCGCGGCGTGGTCGACCCCACCCACAGCCGGGCGATCCAGGCACGACACCGCGTAGAACGCCTCGTTGCCGTTGTTCGCGAACGTCCCGTCCGGGTTGCGTTGGGTCCGGTCGTCCATCATGTCCATGAGCACGCTGCCGTCCCCCTGGAACGCGGCGTCGAGGCCGAAGCGCAGGATGTCCCAGTCGTTCGGCGGGAAGTAGAGGTAGCTCAGGATCGCGTAGGTGCCCAGAGCCTCGGTGAGCATGCGGTCGCCCGTTCCGGGGATCGGGTTCTGGTCGAGGTCGGCGATGAACTGCTGGATCCGCGCCACACCGGCGTCCACCTCGCGGGGCAGCGGGCAGTCCTCCTGTGTGATGCAGTCCTCGACGAAGCGCCGTAGGACGACGTCGAACGACTTGGCCTGGCCGAGGGTGATCTCGTCGGAGTCCAGCGAGCTGGGCAGGACGCCGTCGAGGACGAATCGGCCCACCCGCTCGGGGAACAACTCCGCGTACTGGGCACCCAGGTAGGTGCCGTAGCTCTTCCCGAGGTAGTCCAGCTTCTCCTCGCCCAGGACCGCGCGGAGGATGTCCATGTCGCGCGCGGCGGACTCGGTGTCCATGTGGGGCGCGACGTCGGGCGACTTCGACTCGCAACCGACGCCGAACAGCTTCGAGGTGGCGGCCAGCTCGGCGACCTCAGCCGGGGTGTCCGGGGTGCCGTCGGAGGCGAACAGCGCGTCGAGCTTGGAGTCGTCGATGCAGTCCACCGGCGTGGAGCTGACCACGCCACGCGGGTCGAACCCGACCACGTCGTAGGTCTGCACCACCTGCGGCGTGAGCACGGCGCGGGCGGCGCGGGCATAGTCGACTCCCGAGCCACCGGGGCCGCCGGGGTTGAGGACCAGCGAACCCCTGGGGTCCTTCGCCTTCAGCCGGACGACCTCGAGCTCGAGCTGCCCCTGCCCGGGGTTGTCGTAGTCCGCGGGGACCGTGAGCGTCGTGCAGTCGAAGTCGCCGCCGCAGCCCTCCCACCGAACCTCCTGGCCGTAGTACGCCGCGAGGGGATCGGTCACGGAGCCCGAGGCCGAGGGGGTCGCCGGCCGGCTCGTCTGATCCTCGTCAGGGTCGGCGACGGCCGCCGTGCACCCGGCCAGGGCGACGAGGGCCGCGACCGAGGCGACCAGCATCCGGGGTGAACGTGCGATCACAGGGACCTCAGCATCATGAGCGGCGCCCAGCCATCCGGAGCGCCCAACCCCTTCAGGGTACCCGCTCGACGTCAGGGGCGTGTTCGGGTCAGGTTGGGCTACGACCCACCCAGCCGGGCGGCGTTCGCCGCATTGAGCCCGTGGGCGAAGGCGTCCAAGGAGTCGATCGCCGGCGCCAGGGAGTCGGGCACACCGTCGCCGATGTCCGGTGCGGCCAGCATCCGGGCGGCCGCCGCGATGAGATCCTCCAGTGCATCGGCGCCCGCCCGTACCCGGCCGGTGATCTCGGTGCCCGCCGCGATCGCGGCCTCCGCCGCCCGCGACCCGGGCATCTCCCACTCGATCCGGTCCAGGGAGGCCAGCCGCTCCACCTGGCCGCGCAGGAGCGGCTCGACGTCGCTGACCGCGCGCCACAGTTCCTGCCCGGCCTGGGGGTACAGCCGACCGACGCTGGGGACCAGGTCGTAGAGGTGCAGAAGGGCGTTGGCGACGCGCTCGACCTGCTCCGCGCCCCGGGCGCCCGCGCGCAGCCGGGCCGGGGGCAGCGGGGGCAGCTGCGGGACCGGCGGGTGCGCCTCGAGGTCCATCGCCCGACGTCGGGCACGCCATCCCAGGGCCGCACTGCCCGCGGCGAGCCCACCGAGGAAGACCATCTGGCTCGGGGATCCCACGGACGCCACGGTTGACAGGCCCAGGACGGCCGTCCCCGCACCGCCGGCGACAGCTCCCGCCTTGGCGCCGGCGATCCGCCCCTGGTGCTGGCGCACCTGGCCCTCGTAGCGAACCAGGGCGGCCCGGTGCGCCTCGGCCATCTGCCGGTCCCGGCTCGCCGGCGCCGCGCTGGCCTTCGCGGCCTCGCGCGCCTGGCGGACGAGATCCATGCCGACCCGCATCGCCCGCTCCAGCCCCTTGCCCGCGTTCGGGTTCGGCGTGGGACGGGTCGAGGGCATGAGTCAAGGGTACGGCGGTGGGTGGGCGTCCGGCCATGGCTCAGGGCGGAGCCGCCCGGGGGGAGGTTCCCGCTGCGCAGGCCGTCATGGGCGGCCCCAGGACCGCTACCTGATCTAGGGGGATGGAACACGGCGGGCTGCGGTGTCGCGGCCCTGGTGGCTGCTCCCCCCCTCCCTCTCCCCCCGCATCCACAGGGCGTGACCTTTCGCCATAGCCCCGCCCCTGTCTAGGCCCCGCGGGCCAGCGTCACCATCAACGCCTCCAGCGCCAGCAGCGGCGCCACCGAGGCGCCCACCGCCAGGCGCGCGTGGTCCAGGGCGTCGAGCCGGGCCATCGTGGCCGGCACGTCGCTGTGCACGGCCATCCGCTCGAGGGTCGGGAGCATCTCGTCGTTGATCAGCTCGACCTCAGCATGGGTCTGCAGCACCAGGACGTCGCGGTAGAGGCCTGTGAGGTCCAGCAGCGCGCGGTCGATCTGGTCGCGCACGGTTCGGGTGCGCCGGGACTTCTGCCTGGTCTCGAGGTCCTTGGTCGCTGCGGAGGCCGTGCGCTTGACCCGAGCGGCCATGGCCCCGGTGGCGCCCTCCCCGTAGGCGCGATTGAGCTGGGCGAGCTCGGTGGCGTCGAGGGCGTCTGTGATGGATGCCGCGTCGGCTGTGGCCGCGTCGAGGAGGTTCTGGGCCGCGATGAAGCAGGACGTCAGGTCCCGCAGCGTGCCCGGGATGGCCAGGACCTCCGCTCGCCGCAGCCGGACCTGCTCGTCGCCGGCCAAAGCCCGTGCGCGCCCGATGTGGCCCTGGGCGGCTCGCGCTGCGAACGAGGCGAGGGCCCGGTCGACGCCCTCGCGCCGGACCAGCGCCTCGGTGACCTCCCGGGTCGTGGGGGTGCGCAGCCGCACCTGCCGGGTGCGCGACACGATCGTCGGGCAGCACGTCCTCGGGGGTCGGTGCGCACAGGATCCACACGGTGCGCGGGCTGGGCTCCTCCAGGGACTTGAGCAGCGCGTTGCCCGAGACGTCGTTGAGCCGGTCGGCGTCCTCGACGATGAGCACGTTCCAGCGGCCCATGATCGGGGTCATCGACGCGCGGCGGATCAGCTCAAGGGACTCCTCGGCGGTGATCTGCAGCTTCTCCGGGGTGAACTGGTCGACGTCGGCGTGCCCGCGGCCGAGGACCTGGTGGCACACGTCGCACGTGCCGCAGCCGCCGTCCGGACACTGCAGGGCGGCGGCGAAGACCCGGGCAGCGGTCGAGCGCCCCGAGCCGGGGGGACCGGTCAGCAGCCAGGCGTGGGTCATGGAGGGTCCGGGCTCACCGCGTCGGATGCGGCGGCGTCGGCCGAGGCGTGGGCGAGGGTGACGACGAGCTCCGGCTGCCCGATGACCAGGTCCCAGAGCTCGGAGACCGAGCGAGGTGCGGGTGCCGTCGGGCCGGTCATCGTGGGCCCATCCAATCGACGGCGAACCGGGCGGCGCAGGCTCTTCCGGTCACTGAGGGAGTCTCCCTGATGTCCGGGAGATCCTGACC
>CAVPNX010000009.1:0-178821 GCA_963706885.1 uncultured Actinomycetes bacterium
GCTGGACCTGGCCCAACGGGGGGTCGCAGCCGCTGAGGAGTCCGGGGACGACAAGCAGCGCAGCCATGCGCACAACACCCTGGGATGCATCCTGTTCCAGGTCGGCCGGCCCGAGGAGGGGCAGGCGCACCTCGACGTCGCCCGGGACATCGCGCTGGCGCAGGGGGCAGGCGCCGAGCTCTTCCGCTACTACGGGAACTACTCCGACGTGCTCATCGGTTCGGGCCGCTTCGCCGAGGCCATCGAGCTCGCCCACCAGGGCCGGGCCGCCAGCGCCGAGCGCGGCCTGGCCCGCACCCAGGGGGCGTTCATGGCCGGCAACGTGGCTGAGGCTGGCGTGCTGGCCGGCGCGTGGGACCTCACGATGACGACGATCGACGAGGCATTGCGGTTCGAACCGCCGCCGACGACGCGCGGACACCTGTACGCGCTCAGGGCGATCGTCCGGGTGCGCCGGGGTGACGTCGCCGGAGCCGCTGACAGCGTGGATCGGGCATCTGAGCAGCTCTCCCGGGCGGTTCGACAACCACAGCACATGATGCCGCTGGCCGTTGCCCGGGCGGAGGTCGCTGCGGCGGAGGGGGATCTGGCGAGCGCGCGGGGGACCATGCAGAGGGCAGCACAGGCCGCTGGGCCGACTCCGCCACCATCGGCCGGCTGGCCGTTCGTCTGGGCCTGGGGTCGGTTGCTGCTCGACGCTGCGGCGCCGGCCCCAGCCGAGCTCGCCCCGATGATCGAGCACCTGCGACGCGTCAGTCCACACCGCGGGTGGCAGGCGGTGACGGCCGCGCAGGGTGCAGCGTTGGCCGCCCACGAAGCTGCCGCATCGTCGAGCGGTTCGGGTGCCGAGTCGCCGGACTGGGGCGCGGCCGCTGATGCCCTGGCGGCCGCGGAGGGGCTGGTGATGGAGGAGGCCGATGCCCGGTTGCGTGCGGCCGAGGAGGCGGTGCGCGGTGGGCATCCCGAGGACGCTCGCGAGGACGTCCTGGTCGCCTGGGAGTTGCTCGGAGGACTGGGCGCCCAGTCGCTGGTTCCCCGCGCCACCCGGATCGCCGCGTCCGCGCATGTGCCGCTTCCGCGGCCGGCACGTTCGGAGCGGACCGTGGCCGGCGACGCGGGCGAGGAGGTCCTGACCCCCCGCGAGCGGGAGGTCCTGCACCTGGTCGCGTTGGGCCGCAGCAACCGCGCCATCGCCGAGGAGCTGTTCATCTCGGTGAAGACCGTCTCGGTGCACGTGTCGAACATCCTGGCCAAGCTCGGCGTGTCATCGCGCACGGAGGCTGCAGCCTGGGCGCACGCCCACCAGGCGAGGTGAGGCGGGGTGAGGGGAGGGGTCCCGCGGCACTGCGGTTGAGGGACGCAGCGGAGGTGGTTCCGGGCTGCGACCGCGGGCGGTGGCGTGGTTGATTGTCCCCATGCCCGAGAGGTCCGTTGAGCTCAACATCGTTCCCGTCCCCGGCCACGGCGCCGAGGACGTCCTGGTTGCCGGCGATGGGACTGTCTACACCGGGACTGACGACGGCTCGGTGTTCGCCGTCGATCCCGGCGGCGACCAGATCCGCCGCGTGGGCCGTACCGGCGGTCGGCCGCTCGGCCTCGAGTTGCTCAACGAGGGCGAGCTCCTGGTCTGCGACGCCCGTCGCGGACTCCTGGCGCTCGGCCTGGCCGACGGGCACGTGCGGGTCCTCGCCGACTCGGTGGGTGGCCAACCGATGCTCTTCTGCAACAACGCGGCCGTCCTCGATGACGGGTCGGTCTGGTTCACCGACAGCAGCACCCGGTGGGGGATCGATGAGTGGAAGTCCGACCTCATCGAGAACACCCGCACCGGCCGACTGCTCAGGCTGGGCCCGGGCGAGTCGGACCCCGAGGTGGTGCTCGGTGGGCTGAGCTTCGCCAACGGCGTGGCGCGTACCACCGACGGCAGTGCGGTCATCGTCGCCGAGACCGGGCACCGCCGCCTTCGGCGGGTCCAGGTGGCCGGTGTGGGCGCGGGGGGTGGCGAGGTGTTCGCCGAGGATCTGCCTGGGCACCCCGACAACATCGCACTCGGCAGTGACGGACTGATCTGGGTGACCTACGCCTCGCCGACCGACGCGGCCCTGACCTTCCTGCAGACGAAGGCCCCCGCGTGGATGCGGGGTGCGGTCCGCCGCGCCCCCGAGGCGGTCAAGCCCAAGCCGAAGCGCACCGTTCGGGTGGCCGCCTTCGACAGCGACGGCGCCCTGGTGCGCGACGTCAGCGCGAACGCTGATGCCTGGCAGATGGCCACCGGGGTCCGCGAGCAGGGGGGTCGGGTCTGGCTCGGCAGCCTGGTGGAGCCGGCCGTCGCCTGGTTCGATCTCTGATCCCCCGAGCCGCTGCTATCCCTCGCGCAGGAACTCCGCGGCATCGATGTCGATGTCCTCGCCGAACTGCCGGGCGGCCAGTCGGCCCGCAGGTTCGCGGGGATCTGTGGATGGGCATTCGGGAATCCGCGGGCGGCGACCAGCCTCTCGGTCCTGATCACACTGCCGCGGCGGCCGCGATCTCGTAGATGGTTGTGGGCATCGGACGTTCGAGTTCCCACACCATTGCGATCGGTCGCTCGCCCTTGACCGAGCCTGGGACCAGATGGGCCCTGCCGAGGCAGAGGAAGGGCGCGCCCTTGCCGAAGTCGTTGCTGGGCGACTCGCGGACGAAGAGCACCACGCGAGTGGCGGGGTCGAGCAGCTCGCGACCTGCGCGGGAGTCCAGGGCGGTGTCGTTCTGGGACTCCCAATGGAAACGGCGCTCCCCGAGGGCGTAGTCGCGGTACATCGTTGTCGGGCTGAAGTCCGCTTCGTCCTTGCGCAGGTTGACCAGGAGCAGCACCGCGTTGTGCCGACGTGCCCATTCCACGCCGGCCTGCCGACCTCGGGCCGAGCGATCCTCGTCGGCAAGGCCGAACGCCGCGAGGATCTCGGGGCGCGTGTAGCTCGCATGCGAGTGCAGCGGAACGTCGGACAACCCCTCGCCCAGCCCTCCAGGTGCCAGCCGGGACGAGTCGACGCCCAGCCGCAGGACCTGCCCGATCTCGTCGACGAGCGCCGGCTCGCCTCGGAGTCGATCGAGGAGTTCTGGATAGGTCCGCCCCGCACGATCCGGCCAGATCGCGAGGCACAGCATGCGGGCGGTCCGCCGATCGGTCTCGCCCAGCGCCCCGTACGGTGGCCCGTCGGGTGCCAGGAGCGCCGAGTAGGCGTCCCCCCGCCCGACGTCATCGACGTGGACCAGGGAACGCACACGTCGCGCGATCTGCTCCTCGTGCGGCCCGGCAGGTGGCAGGTCGAGCCTCGCCGCCCGCCGGATCTGCGTCCAGGACCGGTTCCGGTAGACCGCCGGCAGGTCGTGGCCGGATTCGGCAAGGAACGTCGCGAGATCGGTTGTCCCGATGCTGCGGGCATCGGTGACGAGTCGCGGCAGCCTCGAGTCGAGTTGTGCACGCACCGAGGCCAGCACGATGTCCCTGGCCACCCGATCGAGCTGCATCGCGCTGCCGCCGGGCAACCAGGGATGATCCTGGTCAAGCCGGTCGGCAACCTCGCGCCTGCTTGCGCCCGTGAGCGCCATCATCTTCGCGTCGAACCGGAACTCACGGCGTTGCTGGCCGATGAAGTCCAGCACGGTCAGGACCGACTTGCCGTGCGTACGTCGAAGGCCGCGGCCGAGCTGCTGCAGGAACAGGGTTGCGCTCTCAGTCGGTCGAAGCAGCAGCAGGGTGTCGATCTCCGGGATGTCCAAGCCCTCGTTGAACAGGTCGACCGCGAAGATCGCTCGCGTCCTGCCGTCGCGAAGCGCCCGAATGGCGGCGGCTCGCTGCTCGTCGGGCGTGGAGCCGGAGAGCGCTACGGCATCAATCCCGGCGTCATTGAACCGCGCAGCCATGAAGTGCGCATGCTCGATCGACACGCAGAATCCGAGCGCCCGCATCTGGGCCAGGTTCCCGACCTTTCTGCGCAGCTCCTCGATCACGAGGCGAACGCGCGCATCGTGGCCGGTGTACACGCCGCTCAGGTCCGAGAGGACGTAGCCGCCACGCCGCCACTCGACGCCACGAAGGTCCACGTTGTCGTGGATCCCGAAGTAGTGGAACGGCACGAGCAGGCTCTCGTCCATCGCGTCCCACAGCCGCATCTCGTAGGCGGCCCGCCCGTCGAAGAAGTCCCGGACATCGACCCCGTCGGTGCGTTCAGGAGTGGCGGTCAGGCCCACCAGCTCGCGAGCCTGGATTCGCTCAAGCAGCGAGCGATAGGTCGCTGCTTCCGCGTGGTGGAACTCATCGATGACGACGATCTCAAAGCGGCTCAAGTCGAGGCGGTCCATCGCTGCGCTGCTCAGGGACTGGACGCTTGCGAAGACGTGCTGCCACTCCCGGGGCCGTACGCCTCCCACGAAGGACTCACCGAACGTGCCGTCGACCAGCACTTCGCGATACGTGCGCATGGACTGGTCCAGGATCTCCCGGCGGTGCGCGACGAAGAGCAGCGATGGCCGACGTCCCCAGCGTTCGGCCAGGGCCCGGTAGTCCAGGGCTGCGACCACGGTCTTGCCGGTCCCCGTGGCGGCCACCACCAGGTTCCGGTGCCGGTCGTGCACATCGCGTTCCGCCTCGAGAGCCTCGAGGATCGCCCGCTGATGGGGCCGTGCGGTCACTTCGAGACCGCTGACCTCCAGGGGGAGATCGGTCGAGTCGGTGGCACCCGCGATGCGCAACGCGTGGTCGAGGCGCTCGCCGTCACGATCCGGGTCGTAGGACTCGAACACATCGGATGCCAGGTAGCCGTCGAACGTCCGCCTGAAGCGTTCGATCAGGTGAGGCGTGGTCGGCGTGACCAGTCGGACGTTCCACTCGAGGCCGTCAAGCAGCGCCCAGCTGGTGAGATTCGACGAGCCCACGTAGGCAGTGTCGAACCCCGAATCCCTGCCGAAGAGCCACGCCTTCGCGTGCAGTCTCGTGGCCTGGGTCTCGTAGGAGACGGCCACCTCTGCCTTGGCTTCACGGACCAGCCAATCCAGGGCCGAGCGTTGGGTCGAGCCCGTGTATGTCGTCGTGAGCACCCGGATCGGCACTCCGCGAGCGGCGGCAGCCCGCAGGGGCTCCGCCAGCATTCGTACGCCCGCCCAACGGACGAACGCCATGATGATGTCGATGCGGTCAGCGCTCGGTATCTCCGACGCCAGTTCGGTGACCAGACTCCGCTCGTTCCGGGCGGCTGTCAGCAGGGCGACCTCGCCCAGCGGGGTCTCCGGGTGGGGGAGCGACCCGGCCGACTTGTCGGCCACAGCGACCAGGAACTCGATCGGCACCGGAACACGCTCATCGCTTCCGGCGACCTCCAGCAGACGGTTGGTCAGGTGAGCCCGATCGGCCTCGTCGTCGTGCGACTCGAGAATCCGTGCCAGCTCGGATGCGACGAGTTGGGCGAGTGCCCCTGCGTCCTTCTGCCTTCCCGGACTCGGATCCAGGAGCTTCGCCAGCCCCGCCTCGACCGGCGACCCGACGGCGCCCCGCTCCGGATCACCCACCTCCCGACGATCCAAGGACGACGTTCGGAGCAGATCGTAGATGCCGGGGGGCAGATGCTCCACGCCCGCCAGGCTACTGGCGGGCCGTTACCGGTTCGGCGATCAACGCGGTGAGTTGGGGGTCCAGTCCTGTGGGGCCGCTCACGAGGTGAGCTGGGTTCGAATGACCTCGACGGATGGGATATCGGTTGGCGCCCACGTCAAGGTGTCCAGGTCCGGGGGCGCCAACCACTTGCTGTCAGCGTGCACTACGAGGTCCGGGGTGCCTTCGACCAGCCGGCACCAGAACGTGGTCAGGGTCGCGACGCCGAATACGTACACGTGTGGCGTGGTCGTGACTTAGCCGAGGGTCGCGCTGAGCACGAATCGGGGGTCGGCGGGTACTGGCGGACATCCCCGGATTCCCCCCAGTTGGTGTACCGGTTGGTGTACGGAATCCGGCCGGTCGAGGTCGCGACCAGAACCGAGCGACGGCGTACCATGACGGCATGGAGTTCACGCGGATCACAGTCGATCCGGAGGTCATGGCCGGCGTGCCGACCATCCGCGGAATGCGCATCCCGGTCGCCACGGTCGTCCTCATGGTCGCCGACGGAATGACTGTCGAGCAGATCTGCGGTGACCTTCCGGACCTTGAGCCCGGGGACGTTGCAGAGGCACTTCGCTACGCGGCGGTCGCGGTTCGTGACCGCGACCTGCCGCTCTTGTCGGCATGAGGCTGCTGCTCGACGAGAACCTTCCCATCTCCCTGGGGCCGTTGTTGGCGGAGCGGGCTGGGTGGGACGTCGTGCATGTCCGGAATCTCGGACTGAAATCCGCCCCCGATACGGAGGTCCTCGCCAGAGCGGAGCTCGATGCGCGGGTCTTGGTATCCGCCGACACCGACTTCGGGACACTGCTCGCTGCGTCGGGCGCGCCTGGCCCGTCGGTCGTCCTGCTGAGGATCGGTTCCGGTCGTCAGGCCGAACAGGTCGCTCGGCTGTTGATCGCCAACCTCCCACCGCTCACCGATGACCTTTCTCGAGGGGCGATGGTGGTGATGACCGACCAGCGGATCCGCGTCAGGCGCCTTCCGATCGGCTGAGCCGCGGCCGGGGGGCCCGGGAGGATCCGCCTCGATCTGACCTCCAGCGGGTAGCGTCTTGACGGTGGAGGCTGAGCTGGCCGCCCTGCGCGCCGAGGTCAGGCGGCTGAGAGCGGAGAACACGCGCCTGGAGGCGGTGCTGCGCCTGACGCCCATGGAGTCGGTGCACCAGGGCCGGCGCAGACGGCCGTCGCGGTTCCTCGGCGTGGGATCGTCGGCGCTGATTCTCCGCCGGGCGAGAAGGTGGCGTTCTTCGCGGAGCTGTTCGCAGCGCGACGCGACGTCTACGCGGTGCGCTGGGAGAACCGGCGACTCGGGAAGGCCGGGTGGATGCCCGCGGTCGCGGGTGGCTGGCGCAGGGGAATGGCGGCGGGCTCTGCGGATCTGCTGCCTCTCACCCCGGAGGTTGTCGCCTCCCATCTGGTCGGCATCTGGATCTCGGTCTCTATCCCCTGTTGGTCGACGACTCCTGCTATTGGCTGGCAGCCGACTTCGACGGTCCGGCGGCGATGCTCGACGCGCTTGCCTACCTGAAGGCGGCGCGCGCCGCCCGCGTGCCGGCGGTCCTGGAGGTCTCGAGGTCCGGTTTCGGGGCCCATGCGTGGATCTTCTTCGCCGTGCCGGTGCCGGCCGCACAGGCGCGGCGCCTCGGGCTCGGCCTGCTGCGTGAGGCGATGGCGATCCGTGGGCGGATGAGTCTGGCGTCCTACGATCGGCTGTTCCCCGCCCAGGACGTGTTGCCTGCCGGTGGGTTCGGCAATCTGATCGCCGCCCCGCTGCAAGGTCGGTGCCGACGATCGGGCACGACGGTGTTCCTGGACCTGGCAACCATGGAACCCCACGACGACCAGTGGTCCTACCTGTCCACGGTGGACCGGATGACTCCGCGTGACGTCACGAGGGTGCTAGGACGGTTGGGGGAGCCGGCGGTCGGTACCGGGGTGCGCTCGCTGGCGCGAACCGATGCCTCACAGATCCGGGTTCCGGTTCCTCCCGTGGTCCACCTGCAGCTCGGGGCCCGGATCACCATCAGGGCCGCGGATCTGACCCCGGCCCTCGCCTCGACGCTGATGCACGCCGCCTCGATGCGCAACCCGGAGTCCGCCTCGACGATCTGATTGCCCTGCAACTTGGCCCGGTCCGGCACACCATCACATCCCAGCCGACACCCCCGGGGCAGATCCCCGAGTTCGCCGGCCAGGGTGGCCCAGAGCGTCGCCTCGTGGTGCATGAGACCGACTGCCGCTACGAGGGTCCCGCAGATCCCCGAGCCCCGGGCGGGATGGCGGCCATCTACCGCGACCTCGCCGGCGACCCCGCGCGCCTCGAGCAGGTCGTCGGCGATGTGGTCGAGGCCCTCGGCCGCGGTCGGAACTGCCTCGTGCTGACGCAGTGGAAGTCCCACGTCGACCGGTTCGCCGAGGCCCTGGCCGATCACCAGCCCGTGGTCCTCATCGGAGGCATGGGAGCGAAGGCTCGCGTCAGCGCCCTGGCCCAGCTCGACCCGACGGATCGCGACACGCCGATCCTGGTGATCGCGACAGGTCCCTACGTCGGGGAGGGGTTCGACTGCCCCGCCCTGGACACACTGTTCCTGGCCGCCCCGATCTCGTTCCACGGCCGGCTGGTGCAATACGTAGGGTGAGTGCTGCGCGCCTGGCCGGGCAAGGAAGTCGCGGAGGTCCATGACTACGTCGACGTGGGGGTCCCCGTGCTGGCGGCATCCGTGGGCAAGCGCGCGCGTGGCTACCTCAGCCTCGGGTTCCCCGACCCACGAGGAGCGGTGGGGAGGCGTTCGTGACCGAAAGCAGCATCCCAAGGCGCGAGTGCGCCCCCGGCCAAGACGGCGCCACGGCCGTCGCCGCGCTCCACCGGCGCCGGTGAGGGCCGCTGCGAACGGGAGCGGCCACGGGCGACCCGGTGGCAGCTGGTTGGTGCATGGTTGGGTGTACGCGTCCGCACAAGCGACCGAATGCCGCCACAAAAACGCCCTCTGACCTGCGATGTTGTGCGCCCGGAGGGACTCGAACCCCCAACCAGCCGGGTAGAAGCCGGCTGCTCTATCCATTGAGCTACGGGCGCTGGCGCTCGGGCGCTCGGACGCATTATCCGTGTGCGTCGCGGTGCTCATGAGTACCCGCGGTTGTTCAGGGGGATTCTACGGCGGTCTTCGGAGGGTTCACTGAACCTCGGTGATTGTCGAGTGCGGCGTCAAGGGCTCCGATTCTGGCCCCGAGCAGTGTCGGGGGGCTCGGGAAGGGGTTCCGGCGGGCGGGCTGGGTCCCCCCGGGGTCGCCGGCGGAGTGCCGGTGCTCTTGCCGTGTTGCGGTGCGCAGGGTGGCGTATGTGGCGCGGTGGTCAGCCGGGGCGAGCATGATCTTGCCGAACTCCTCGGTGGCCCTGCGACAGTCGGTCTGTTGATGTCGTGGTCGTCGCGCGACCGCCGATGTCCGACTCCACGATCCGATCCTCAGCTGCCGAGCGGCGCGCGAACCGCGACACGCAACGTGACACGGTCATCGACATGGTGCATGCCGACAACCCCGACGCAGTCATCGTGGTCGGTCCGCCGTTCGGCCATCCCAGGCCGCAGTGGATGGCCGCGCTTTCAAGGTCTCGTAGCGTCGGTTCCGCGCACCCTCGAACACTCCATGACCACAGAGCTCCCTCCCACGGTCGGTGCGGGGCAGACCGGGAAGCGGCGGCCTGCTTGCCCGAGGCCCTGCGCCTTCCGGTGGCGGCCACCTCGTCCACTGACGCCCGACGCTCAACCAGACCGCTACGACTTGGTCCAGTTCGATCCCCGCCGAGCTGCGGACCGCGTCCCTCAACGCGCTTTCCACAAGAATCGGTCTGGCTCGGAAACTGGCCTCTGACAAGGCCTTTCGCACTGGAGCGGGTGACCGGGATCGAACCGGCATGGCCAGCTTGGAAGATCAGCGGGCGGCGTGCCCACAATGAGCACAATTCATTGGCTGACCTGCGATGTCACGAGTCGGCTGAAGTGCGGTGGGTGACCGCTGGAGACCGTGATTGTGGGCATTCTGTGCTTGCTCGGGGCATTTTCTGGGCACGAAATCGCATGACCAGCTTGTGGAGAGGCCGCAGATTAGTCATGCGTCCTGGATGCCAGTGGTACACCTCGCGGCGGTGGCTGATCCGCACGGCGAGGGCCTCTCGGGCAAGTTGTAGATCCCGGCGAGACCTTGCCCGTCGTGTGTGAAGATCCCAGCGGGAGATCGCCGGCCGCGACTTCGGGCGCCACAGGGCGGCCACACGCAGCCCAGAGAGACGCACTCGTAGCCGGGCTGGGGGCGCTGCGCTGTGTTGGCGGTCGTGCGGAAGAGCGACTGCCCCGAGGGGGTCGCCCGCTGGGAGGTGATCCCCTCGCTGGTGTTCGGCTTCCGCGGGGGCCTGTCCGAGCAGGAACGTCGCAGAGGGGTGCGGGAACGTCGGCGGGCAGCGTGATCTGCGTGGCGCGCCCCTCGTGACACCGGTGAGGTGATGGTCTACCCTGCGAAGCCTTCACTTACTTCCTGGGACGGGGTTGCGATGCGTCAGCGTGGCTTGGGGTTGGGTCTGGTGGCAGCGGTGGCGTTGGTGCTGTCGGCTGTTGGTCCGGTGGCGGCGGACCCGGTGGTGGTCGGTTCCCCGATCACCGTCGGGGCCCTCCCGGAAGGGGTGGCGGTGTCCCCGGATGGGTCCCGCGCCTACGTCACCAACTACGGCTCCGGCACGGTGTCGGTGATCAACACGGGGACCAACACGGTCGGTTCCACGATCCCCGTCGGGGACCAACCCGGCTGGGGTGGCGGTGTCCCCGGATGGGTCCCGCGCCTACGTCACCAACGCCAGCTCCGACACGGTGTCGGTGATCAACACGGCGACCAACACGGTGGTCGGTTCCCCGATCACCGTCGGGGACGGCCCGCTTGGGGTGGCGGTGTCCCCGGATGGGTCCCGCGCCTACGTCACCAACTTCAGCTCCGACTCGGTGTCGGTGATCAACACGGCGACCAACACGGTCGGTACCCCGATCAACGTCGGGGACGGCCCGTATGCGGTGGCGGTGTCCCCGGATGGGTCCCGCGCCTACGTCGCCAACTTCTACTCCTACTCGGTGTCGGTGATCAACACGGCGACCAACACGGTGGTCGGTACCTCGATCAACGTCGGGACCGGCCCGTATGCGGTGGCGGTGTCCCCGGATGGGTCCCGCGCCTACGTCACCAACCTCGGCTCCGCCTCGGTGTCGGTGATCGACACGGCGACCAACACGGTGGTCGGTACCCCGATCACCGTCGGGACCCGGCCGGCTGGGGTGGCGGTGTCCCCGGATGGGTCCCGCGCCTACGTCACCAACTACGGCTCCAACTCGGTGTCGGTGATCAACACGGCGACCAACACGGTCGGTTCCCCGATCACCGTCGGGACCGGCCCGTTTGGGGTGGCGGTGTCCCCGGATGGGTCCCGCGCCTACGTCACCAACCGCCTGTCCAGCTCGGTGTCGGTGATTGCGATTCAGCCGTCGCCGCCGGGGTCGGTGACCGCCACTGCGGGCGATGGGCAGGCGGTGGTGGGGTGGGCGGCTCCGGTGTTCACTGGTGAACAGCCGATCACCGGGTACACGGCCACCGCAACCCCTGGTGGGCAGAGCTGCACCACGACTGGTGCCACGACCTGCCCGATCACCGGGTTGACCAACGGCGCCGCGTACACGGTGTCGGTGCGGGCGACCAACAGCATCGGCACCAGCGGGCCGAGCAAGCCCAGCAACTCGGTCACCCCGACCGCCCCACCGGTGACCCCCACCACCCCACCGGTGACCACGACATCGCCCACCACCACGACACCACCGTCGGCACCGCCGGTGGTGGTGAAGGTCAAGCCCCGCAGCGGCAAGTCGAAGCTGTTCGTGGACGTGAACCCGAACAAGGGCTCCGGGTACTACACGTTCCAGGTCCAGAAGAAGCGGACCAACGGGACCTGGAAGCCGTTGAAGACCTACCGGACCAAGGGCGCCAAGGAGACTCGCACGATCAACCTGCCCAAGGGCACCTACCAGGTCGTGGTCGGCGCCAAGTACGGCTTCGGTGAGACCACGTCCAAGTCGGTCAAGCTGAAGCGGTAACCCGCACACACGATCGGGGCACCCCCACCGCCCGCCCACCCGGCGCCGGTGCGGGTGCCCCGACGTCTTTGGGGTCCGGTGGCAGTTCCGTACCCGGGTTCCGAACCCCGACGCTCACCACCACGGCCCCCCGGTCGCACCCCGTGCGCCGCGCCCCCTGGGTCAGCCGATACAGCCGCACCCCACATTGCCGCACGAACACCTGCGCCCCCTGCCCCATTTCGCCGCGAGCTGGGCGCCTTCGGGGCAGCCCGGTCTGGGCGGTAGTGCCGGTGCGCTGGACGAACCACCGCGTTACATGTAACATCGCCGTATGGCTGTACGAGAGCGCGTGAGCGCATACCGGACCAGGATGCGGGCCCAGGGCCTTCGACCGGTCCAGATCTGGGTGCCCGACGTACGCTCCCCGGAGTTCGCCACCGAGGCGCATCGCCAGTCCGCACTCGTTGCTGCCGCCGCCCGCGCCAGTGACGACATGGACTTCGTGGAGGCCGTCTCCGTCGACTGGGACGAATGAGACGCGGGGACATCGTCACGGTCGCCGGTGGCGTCTATGCCAGCAAACCGCGTCCAGCCCTCGTCGTTCAGGACGACCGGTTCGATGCGACCGACTCGCTGACCGTCTGCCCCTTCACCACCACCGAGGTCGACGCACCCCTGTTGCGGGTCCCGGTGGTCGCCAACGAGGCGAACGGCCTTGGCCAAGACAGCTACCTGATGGTCGACAAGATCACCACCGTGCGCAGGAGCAACGCCCGCACTGTGCTCGGAAGGCTCGAAGCAACGACATTGGTCGAGTTCGAGCGGCGGCTGCTGGTATTCCTCGGCTTCGGGGCCTAGTACTAGTAGCGCCTCTGCACGAGCAGCCGGCCAGGCGCTGCATACCGCCGCGAAGGACTGTCAAGAGCGCCATGCCAGTTGACTCATGTTGCCGGTGGCGTGGCTGCAGATACGTACTCCCGTGTTGAGGCCAGCCGTTGTGCTGTCCAGCCCTTGGGCTCGAGCACCGCTTGCGGACTGATTCGCGCACGCCCGGGCGAGGGAGGCTTTCGAGGGAGGTGCACCGGATGGGGCGCGAGCCCCTCTCACCACCCACGGGTGGGTGCCCGGTAGAAGGCGTGGACACGTCCGGCTTCGATGAAGTCGGTGACGTCAGATGCCGTGAATCGCACGTGCCGGCCGACCTTGATGAACGGGATGCGCCGCTCGGTGACCAACCGTCGGACGAACCGGGGTCCCGTGCCGAGCATGACAGCGACCTCATCGGTGGTCAGCAGACGAGTCCCATCCTTGCCGTCAGAGAAGGGCATGGTCGCGTGGGTGGGGTGAGTCATGGGGTCCTCCATAGGTGGCTTCATGTCTCGGATGGGCGCGAACGGCCCCGATCCGCAGCGACGGACCCTCGGGCAACGCTTACGGCAACAGCCAGTGGTGTCGTGTGAACCTATGGCAACGTTTCCGGCAACCCAGTGAATGGGCCACCTGGAGGAGTGCTCGCGCCGTTGCCGATGTGCTTCGAGGACGGGCCGCACCCGGACGCATGCCACTGCGTATGCAGTTGGTGGCTCGACGAGATGATGTTCGCAAGGCAGGCCGTCACCCGGGTTCCGGCGCTCCTGACTGTGTCAGGGCTGGTGGACCAGCGGAAGCTCGGCACCGGCTTGATGCCTCCGGGACTGCCTGATGCGAGCCCCGTGACGGCCCGAGCTCTGGCCGGCCCGCTGCCTGCGGTGCAGGTGCTGATCGTCAGGAGTCGCTGCACCGCCGCCCTACAAGGCGGCCGGGGAGGACTGAGAGTCCGGCACGCAGGCGAGCTCCGCGGTCGGGGGATTCGTGCTCACAGGACGCTGGGCACTGACAGGTGCAAGAAGAGTGTGAGCCATGATCGTCGTCTGTTCGGTCCCGCGCATGGGCTGCGTCCCAGACTGCTTGGTGCCGGGTTCAGCGGTCCGGGGGGTTCAACTCAAGGGCGTGGATCAGTCGAGCCTCGGCGCGGGCGCTGAGCAGCTCACCGGGGTAGTAGCGGTCGTAGATCTCCTGGGCGGCCTCGACCGACCCGATTCCGCAGGCGTCCAGCAGGAACTCGATGTCGCTCATGTCCTTGGCTCGTGCAGCATGGAGCTTCATGGCGAGCAGCGACTCGGTCGTGGCGGCGTAGAGGACCACGGGCCCGTCGCGCAGCACCTCCCGCCACATCTCCGCGCCACCCACGGGTGGCTGGAGTCCCTGTGCGTGCCAGTTGAACCAGTCCGCTTCCAGGCCCCACTGGCGCTGCAGCTCCTCGATCACGTCCCGGGCGTCCACCGGTCGGATGAACCCGTCGATATCAGCGGTGGAGGTGCGCTCCGGATTGGACAGAGCGACGGCAGCGCCGCCGATCACGTGGACGGTCGCGGCCTCACCACGGTCAGCCAGGGCGTGGACGAGCTCGGTGAGGATCTGTCGGACCTCGGACGGTGTCAGCGTGCGTGCCATCAGCGGTTCACCAGCTCGGCGGCGTCGAGGAACACCCCGTGGGCGGCGATGGCATCAGGTGTGGCCGCTCGCGCGGCGGCGCGCAGGGCTGGCACCGGTTCGACGTCCCACGGCTCGACGAGGGTGCGCCACGGCTCGTCCAGCCAGTTCGGCCGGGGCAGATGGGCGCTGGACAGGGCGTGGTCCACGACGCCGGCCAGAAGGGCGTCATGGCGACGGTCGCCGGTCTGGGCGGGGGGCGTCACCGCCAGGGCCACCCGCAGGGCCGGATCGGCCGCCGCCAGGTCAGCGGCCAATTGCCAGACCACTCGTAGTGCCCCGTCGCGATCGCCCCGCTCCAGGAACGCGCTGACCTGCTCGGCCGCTTGCGCCGCAGTGCCCAGACGGGTGGGCAGGATCGTCACCTGGTAACCCAGGGGCGCAGCAGGCGGTCCAGCCGTTCCGTCGTGGCGTCCTTCGGGCCGCGCTCGACCTCGACGAGTCCGGCCTGACTCGCGTGCGCCGTCCGGGCCAATTCGCGTCCCGACACACCGCGATACCGGCGTGCCGACCTGACTAGTTGCCCTGCGATGGTCGCCGCCATGATCAACCTCCTTCGACACTCGAAAGAGTATCAGTCGTGTCGACTGGGGCGCAGACCTCACGCTGTGCGTGCCTACGTCGCCTTCACCCCACCGGCGAGGCGGCTCAGCTCCTCGGCGATCCGAGCGTCGCCCTCCTCGGTCGCGTGCTGGTAGATCAGAGCCGCCCGCGGGCTGGAGTGCCCGAGCCGGGCCATCAGATCAGCGAGTGTGGCTCCGGTGGCCGCGGCCAGGGTGGCGCCCGTGTGCCGCAGGTCGTGGCTGCGCAGGTCCGGGCGTCCCGCAGCGGCGGCGGCACTTCGGAACATGCTCGACCAGTTCGACCGCGCCACCGGGTTGCCGTTGACGGTCCGGAACACCAGGGCGTCGCCGATCGCGGGGTACGCTGCCAGGTGGGCGCGCAGCGCCTCGGTGACATGGGTGGGGACGTGCACCGTCCGCCGGCCCCGCCGGGTCTTGGGCGAGTCGATCGCCGTCGTCCCGCTGGCGTCCCGGTAGATCCGCTGGCTGACCCGGACCGTCCCGTTCTGCAGGTCGATGTCCTTGCGTCGCAGGGCGGTCGCCTCGCCGAACCGGAGCCCCGACCAGGCCAGCAGCAGGACCAGCGCGTAGTAGCGCTCAGGCACGCCGCGGGCGATCTTCTCGACCTCGGCCACGGTGGCAATCGGCCGCTCCTCGCTCTCCACAGTCCCGCCGTGCTTGATCCGGCACGGGTTCGCCTCGAGGATCTCGTCCTCGACCGCCGTGTTGAGTACCGCCCGCAGTAGCCGGTAGGCCTGAGCGCGGCGTGCGTCCCCGGTGGTCTCGCCGACCCGTGCGTACCAGGCCCGGACCTCCGCGGGCGTGATGAGGCGGACCTGGTCCCGGTCGAACGCCGGCGAGAGGAACTTCGTGTGCAGGTCTCGGTAGAGGGCCTGCGTGGAGCTCTTGAGCCCACGCTGGGCGATCCAGGTCGCGAAGTAGTCGGCGAACAGCACCATCTGCTCGGGCCGCACCTGCCGCAGCACCCCGCGGGTCAGGTCAGCCTCCTGGGTCGCCAACCATGCCCGGGCGTCGGCCTTGGTCGCGAAGGTCATGGGTCCCAGGACCCGTTCCCCGGTCAGCGGACTGAGATAGCGCGCCTGGTACCGCCCCGACGGCAGCTTCCTGATCCCACCGAATGTCCGCGTTGCCACGACCGCCCCCGTCCCTCGTTGTGGGCACATACGGGGCACGAGGGACCGGTATGTACCTTCGACAGGAATCAGTCTGGCTCGGAAACTGGCCTCTGACAAGGCCTTTCACTCTGGAGCGGGTGACCGGGATCGAACCGGCATGGCCAGCTTGGAAGGCTGGGGCTCTGCCATTGAGCTACACCCGCGTGCGCTGAGGGGATCCGACGCCAGGCGACCGAGCCCCTCAGTGACTGCGGAACAGGGTACCCCCTGATGTGGACTAGACTGCAACGGCAGTCACGGGGCGTAGCGTAGTGGCTAGCGCGCCTGCTTTGGGGGCAGGAGATCGGGAGTTCGAGTCTCCCCGCCCCGACCGATCAGTTCCATCCCTGCAACCTGCCTAGGAGTGCGCCGCTGTGAAGAGCGACGTCGAGACCCTCTCGCCCACCCGCGTCAAGCTGACCGTCGACCTGCCCTTCGAGGAGCTGGCCCCGCAGCTGGACGCCGCCTACAAGCGCATCGCCGCCCAGGTGACCGTTCCCGGCTTCCGCAAGGGCAAGGTCCCCTCGCGGGTGATCGACCAGCGGTTCGGCCGCGCGCTCGTGCTCGAGGAGGCGGTCAACGAGGCCGTTCCCGCGGCGTTCGAGAAGGCGGTCGCGGAGAACAACCTCAAGCCGCTGGGCACTCCGGACTTCGACGTCCAGGAGCTCAACGACGGCGAGAACCTGGCGTTCACCGTCGAGGTCGACGTGCGCCCGGAGTTCGAGCTGCCCGACCTTGACGCGTTCGTGGTCGAGGTCGATGGCGCCGAGCCCACCGACGAGGAGGTCGCCGACCAGGTCGACTCGCTGCGCGCCCGCTTCGCCACGCTGACCGACGTCGAGCGTCCCGCCCAGGACGGAGACGTGCTGCTTGTCGACCTGTCCGGTTCCTGTGAGGGCGAGGAGGTCGAGGACCTCATGGCCTCGGCGCTGAGCTTCGAGGTCGGTGGCAAGGAGGAGCCCCTCCCGGGCTTCGACGACGCCGTCCGCGGTGCCGTGGCCGACGACGTCCGCTCGTTCTCGTTCCCAGCCGAGGCCGGCCAGTACGAGGGCAAGGACATCGACGTCACCGTGACGGTCACGACGGTGCGCGAGCGCGAGCTGCCCGCCGCCGACGACGACTTCGCCCTGATGGCCAGCGAGTTCGACACCATGGACGAGCTCACCGAGGACGTGCGCACCCGGCTGGTCCGGATGAAGCGAGTCGAGCAGGGCGTCCAGGCCCGCACCAAGCTGCACGAGCAGCTCGTGGACTCCGTGGACTTCCCGCTGCCCGAGTCGCTGATCGCCCGCGAGCTCGAGGAGCACTTCCACGACGGCCACGGCGACGAGGACCACAAGGCCGAGTTCGAGTCCGAGGCCCGGGGCCGGATCAAGAGCGCGATCCTGCTCGACCGCATCGCCGAGGAGAACGAGCTCACGGTCGCCCAGGAGGAGCTGTCCGCCTGGCTCATGCAGCAGGCGCCGAGGTACGGGATGACCCCCGACCAGTTCGCCAACGAGCTCGTGGCCGCCGGCCAGGTGCAGATGGCCGTCACCGAGGTGCGTCGTGCCAAGGCGCTGGCCTTCGTGATGGAGAAGGCGAAGATCGTCGACCCGTCCGGTGCCGAGGTGGACCTCGACGCGCTCAACGCCGACCTCGCCGCGGCCATGGCCGCTGGTGGGCTCGCCGGCCTCGGCGGCTGATCGCCGCACTCGAACGTCGCATTCGGGCCCCCGCCCCGGTCACGCACCGGACGCGGGGGCCCGATGCGTTCGCCGGCCAAGGAGGAGGGTCGCCGCCCACCCACGCCCTGAGCGAACAACTGCGACGCCGGGGAAGCCGGTGTCAGGGCCCCGGGTTAGGGTCACTGCAGACGCGATCACCGGGCCGAGCGGCCTGCATCCGGATCGCCCCAACCAGCGGAGGTCACCCGTGAACGGACTGCCGTACCCCACCTCGTCGCAGCCCGAGCTGCGCGCCCCGGCACCCACCGGTCCCGGCTTCGACGACTCCGTCTACCAGCGCCTCCTGCGCGAGCGGATCATCTTCCTGGGCTCCGTCGTCGAGGACCAGGTGGCCAACGCCATCTGCGCCCAGATGCTGCTGCTGGCCGCCGAGGACCCGGACAAGGACATCTACCTGTACATCAACTCGCCCGGCGGTTCGGTGTCCGCGGGCATGGCGATCTACGACACGATGCAGTTCGTCAAGAACGACGTCGCGACCGTTGCGATGGGCCTGGCCGCCTCCATGGGCCAGTTCCTGCTGTGCGCGGGTGCTGAGGGCAAGCGCTACGCGACCCCGCACGCGCGGATCATGATGCACCAGCCGTCCGGCGGGATCGGCGGAACGGCCTCGGACATCAAGATCCAGGCCGAGCAGATGCTCTACACCAAGAAGAAGATGGCCGAGCTGATCGCCCAGCACACCGGCCAGACGCTGGAGACCATCTCGGCACGACTCGGACCGCGACCGCTGGTTCACCGCCGACGAGGCCAAGGAGTACGGCTTCGTCGACCACGTGGTGCGCAGTGCGCGCGACGTCTCCGGCGAGGGTGGCACCGCATGACCCCGCTGCAGCAGCCCGCCATCGACCCCCGAGCCCAGGAGCACCTCGTGACCCGAATCCAGCAGCCGGCGGCGCGCTACATCCTGCCGGAGTTCCGTGAGCGCACCGCCAACGGCGAGCGCATCATGAACCCGTACGCCAAGCTGTTCGAGGAGCGGATCATCTTCCTCGGCGTGCAGATCGACGACGCCTCCGCCGATGACGTGATGGCCCAGCTGCTCACGCTGGAGTCGATGGACCCGGACCGGGAGATCTCGATCTACATCAACTCACCCGGCGGCTCCTACACGGCCATGACCGCCATCTACGACACGATGCAGTTCATCAAGCCGCAGGTCCAGACCGTGTGCCTGGGCCAGGCAGCCTCCGCTGCTGCGGTCCTGCTGGCGGCCGGTGCGCCGGGCAAGCGGTTCGCCCTGCCGCACGCCCGCGTCCTGATCCACCAGCCGTACACGGAGGGTGGTGGCCAGGGCTCGGACATCGAGATCCAGGCCAACGAGATCCTGCGGATGCGCGTGGAGATGGAGGGCATCCTCGCCAAGCACACCGGCCGCACGCCGGAGCAGGTTGCCAAGGACATCGAGCGCGACAAGATCCTGACCGCTGCCGACGCTGTCGAGTACGGCGTCATCGATCAGGTCATCGCGTCGCGGAAGATGGCAACAGCGCTCTGAGACGCGCTGGTACGCGCTGGGCGTAACCCGAACGGCGGGATTCACCGGAGTGGGGCCTGTTCGGCCCCGGGGTCCGGGAGGTACCGTCGGACTCAGTCGAGGAGAGGAATTCACGTGGCCCGCATCGGTGACGGCGGCGACCTGCTCAAGTGCTCCTTCTGTGGGAAGAGCCAGAAGCAGGTCAAGAAGCTGATCGCGGGTCCCGGCGTGTACATCTGCGACGAGTGCATCGACCTCTGCAACGAGATCATCGAGGAGGAGCTGCACGAGTCCTCCGACGTCCAGTTCGACGAGCTGCCCAAGCCGCGCGAGATCTGCCAGTTCCTCGACCAGTACGTGATCGGCCAGGACATCGCCAAGAAGAGCCTGTCGGTGGCCGTCTACAACCACTACAAGCGCGTTCAGGCCAGCGGCGGCTCGGACCGCCAGCGCGACGAGCAGGTCGAGCTGGCCAAGTCCAACATCCTGCTGCTCGGCCCGACCGGCTCGGGCAAGACGCTGCTGGCCCAGACCCTGGCCCGGATGCTCAACGTCCCGTTCGCGATCGCGGACGCGACCGCGCTGACCGAGGCCGGCTACGTCGGCGAGGACGTCGAGAACATCCTGCTCAAGCTGATCCAGGCCGCGGACTACGACGTCAAGAAGGCCGAGACGGGCATCGTCTACATCGACGAGATCGACAAGGTCGCCCGGAAGAGCGAGAACCCGTCGATCACCCGCGACGTCTCCGGCGAGGGCGTGCAGCAGGCGCTGCTGAAGATCCTCGAGGGCACCACCGCCTCGGTGCCCCCGCAGGGTGGCCGCAAGCACCCGCACCAGGAGTTCATCCAGATCGACACCACCAATGTCCTGTTCATCGTCGGTGGGGCGTTCCCCGGCCTGGACAAGATCATCGAGTCACGGATCGGACGCAAGTCGATCGGGTTCATGCCCGAGGAGCTCGACCCTCGCCTCGAAGGTCGCGGCGCGTCGACCTCGGAGATCTTCGCCAAGGTGATGCCCGAGGACCTGCTGAAGTTCGGGATGATCCCGGAGTTCGTCGGGCGCCTGCCGGTCTTCACCTCGGTGAACAGCCTGGACAAGGAGGCCCTGGTCCAGGTGCTGACCGAGCCGAAGAACGCACTGGTGCGTCAGTACCAGCGCCTGTTCGAGCTCGACGGGGTCCAGCTCGAGTTCGGCGACGACGCCCTCGACGCGATCGCCGAGCAGGCCACCCTGCGGGGCACGGGCGCCCGTGGGCTGCGCGCCATCCTCGAGGAGGTCCTGCTGAACGTGATGTACGACGTGCCCTCGCGCAAGGACGTGGGCCGCGTGGTCATCACCGGCGAGGTGGTCAAGCACAACGTCAACCCGACGCTGCTGCCACGGGAGGCACCGGCTGCACCCGCCCGGCGCAGCCGCCAGGAGAAGTCGGCCTGACGTCAGGGCACCCAACGTGCCGCTGCCACAGGGCGCTCCGGCGATGACGCTCCGGTTCGCCGCGACGCGGGGAGCTGGCGCGATGGGGCAGGCCGGATGACGCCCTGGCAGGTGGAGGGCGAGCGCGTCAGCGCCCAGTGGGTCAGCGTCCACTCGGTCGGAGGCTGAGCCGGCCGGCGGTTGAGCTGGTCAGAGTCCGAGGTCGAGGGCTGACCCCGCCACGGCGGCAGCGCCGAGTGCCCCCACAGCCAGCAGGCTCACGGCCGCGGCCTTGACCGGGAAGCCCCGCGTGCGGCCCCCGTCGGTCGCCTCGGCCGCTGCCGTCCCATCCGGTCCCGCCGCGGCGGCCGGCATCGGGAACTGGCCGGCTGCCATCATGTCCGCCCACCACGAGAGCAGGGCGATGTGCTGCGGGCTCAGGGACTCACGCTCCGGTGAGCTGAACGCCTGGCTGGGCGGCACGGATGAGTCAACAGCCTGGGTCACGTGCGCATCCGGGGCCTGTGCCGCGCCGGGTCGAGCCGGCGGTGGTGCCAGGCCCGGGTCGGCCACAGCCTGCCCGCCTGCCTCCAGGGTCTGCACGGAGCCGCTCGTCGTCGCGGGTCCACCGAACCCGGTCACGTCGGACGGGGCTGCAGGCGTGGCGTGCTGGGGCATGCCGGTCGGGGGCATCGTCGCGTCCCCCGGGAGCCGGGGCGCTGGCGGAGCGAGGTGGGTGGCCGGTGCAGCCTGTGCGGTCGGCGGAGCTGCCACGGGCGCGACCAGCCCGGCAGTCGGCGCAGCCGGGTAGCGCGAGGGCTCGGGCATGTACGCGGGAGCCGGCGGGGTGTACGCCGGAGCCGGGGGGCCGTACCCGGCGGGCGCCGGTCCGTACCCGGCGGGCGCCTCGAGCGTGCCGGCGCCTGCGGCCCCAGCCATCGCAGCCCCCGCCATGGCGAGGGCGGGCTCCGGTGCCTGCACGGGAGCAGGTGCAGCGCCCTGGGCCGGGACCTGCTGCTCGGCCGACATCGCTGCCCAGTCAGCCGCCGCGGATGCCTCAGTCACGCCCTCCGCGGCCACGTCCTGGCTCACAGGGCCCGCATCAGCGATCAGCTCCGGGGCGGACATCGCCTCGGGATCCTCACGTGGTTCGGCCCACTCCGGAAGCGCGACCCCGGGCAGGATCGTGACCCCGACCGTGTCGAACGACGGAACAGCCCCCGGGACGGGGGACGACTTCGATGACCTGAGACCCATGGCGGACTCTCCTCGGTGCTGGCGCCTTTGCTGGGTCATCGGACCCGCAGGGCGCCGGCTTGAGTGCCGGCGGCCAGCACCGTGGGGGAGCGCCGGTCAGTCGGTGACCTCCGCCAGGTCGATCCGCGTGCTCGGCTCGCCCTCGGCGATGCGCAGGTCGGCGATGCGGCCCGCTGCCGAGATGTCCGACCGCGCGCTGGAGACGCGGGCGGCGGTCTCGGCTCGGACGCACGACCTCGGCGTGGGCGACCTCGGCGCGCATCGACACCTTCGCCTCGGACTTTGCCCTGCGGATCGCGCTGAGGACGTCGGCGACCTCGCCGACCAGGACCGGCTCGCCGTCCTGGGCGATCCGGGCGACCTCGTCGACGGTGGGCCACGCGGCACGGTGGACCGACCCACCCTGCCACCACGCCCAGACCTCCTCGGTCACGAACGGCAGGAAGGGGGCGAACAACCGCAGCTGCACGCTCAGCGCCGTGGCCAGGGCGGCACGTGCCGAAGCGGCGGCCTCCGGCCCCTTCGCCCCGTACGCCCGGTCCTTGACCAGCTCCAGGTAGTCGTCGCAGAACGACCAGAAGTAGGTCTCGGCCACCTCGAGGGCGCGGGTGTAGTTGTAGTCCTCGAACGCAGCGGTGGCCTCGGCCACGACGTCGGCCAGGGCGGCCAGCTGCGCCCGGTCCAGCGGGTGGGTGACCACCTCGGGCTGGTTCGCGGCCGCGGCATCGACCCCCTGTCCGAGCACGAACCGGCTCGCGTTGAGGATCTTGATCGCCAGGCGCCGGCCGATCTTCATCTGGCCCTCGTCGAAGGCGGTGTCCGTCCCCGGTCGCCCGGAGGCGGCCCAGTAGCGCAGCGCGTCCGACCCATGCTTCTCCAGCAGGTCGACGGGGGTGACGACGTTGCCCTTGGACTTCGCCATCTTCTTGCGGTCCGGGTCCAGGATCCACCCGGAGATCGCAGCGTGCGCCCAGGGCAGCCGATCGTCCTCGAGGTGCGAGCGGACGATCGAGGAGAACAGCCAGGTCCGGATGATCTCGTGGGCCTGCGGGCGCAGGTCCATCGGGGCGACAGCGGCCCACAGCTGCGGATCGCGCTCCCAGCCGCCGCAGATCTGCGGGCTCAGGCTGGAGGTCGCCCACGTGTCCATGACGTCGGGGTCGCCGATGAAGCCACCGGGCTGGCCGCGCTGCGCCTCATCGAACCCGGCCGGGGCCTCCGCCGAGGGGTCCACGGGCAGCGCGGACTCCTCGGGGGTGATCACCTGGTGGTAGTCGGGATTGCCGTGCGGGTCGACCCGGTACCACAAGGGGATCGGCACGCCGAAGAACCGCTGCCGGCTGATCAGCCAGTCGCCGGCCAGCCCGGAGACCCAGTTCTGGTACCGGATGGCCATGTTCGCCGGGTGCCAGGCGAGCTGCTCGCCACGGGCCAGCATCTCGGCGCGCAGGTCGGCGTCACGTCCGCCGTTGCGGATGTACCACTGCCGGGTCGTGACGATCTCCAGGGGCCGCTCGCCCTTCTCGAAGAACTTCACCGGGTGCGTGATCGCCCGGGGTTCGCCCTCGAGCCACCCCGCCTCGCCCAGCAGTTCGACCATCCGCTTCTTGGCGGAGAACGCGGTCATCCCCGCGATCGAGGCGTACGCCTCACGCCCGGCCGCGCGAGTGATCCAGTCCGGCGTCTCGGGAAGGATCCGGCCGTCCCAGCCGATGATCGGCCGGGTCGCCAGCGCGAGCTCTCGCCACCACGTGACGTCGGTGGTGTCACCGAACGTGCAGATCATGGCGATGCCCGAGCCCTTCTCCGGGTCGGCCAGGTGATGGGCCACGACCGGCACCTCGACGCCGAACACCGGTGTGGTCACGGTGGTGCCGAAGTGCTTCTGGTACCGCTCGTCATCCGGGTGGGCGACGAGCGCCACGCAGGCGGCCAGAAGTTCCGGACGGGTGGTCTCGATGTGCACCGCCCCGGATCCGTCGGAGTAGGGGAACGCGATCCGGTGGTACTCGCCGGGCATCTCGCGGTCCTCGAGCTCGGCCTGGGCCACGGCGGTGCGGAACGTGACGTCCCACAGCGTGGGGGCCTCGGCCTGGTAGGCCTCACCCCGGGCGAGGTTGCGCAGGAACGCCTTCTGGGACGCGGACCGGGCGTTGGCGTCGATGGTCTGGTAGGTCGCCGTCCAGTCCACCGACAGCCCGAGCTGCCGGAAGAGCGCCTCGAAGGCCTTCTCGTCCTCGAGGGTGAGCTGCTCGCAGAGCTCGATGAAGTTGCGGCGGCTGATCGGGACCTGCTTCTTCGGGTCGGGCTTCTCCGGCGGGGTGAAGTCCGGGTCGTGGTGCAGCGTCGGCTCGCAGCGCACGCCGTAGTAGTTCTGCACGCGCCGCTCAGTGGGCAGGCCGTTGTCGTCCCAGCCCATCGGGTAGAAGACCTCGTAGCCCTGCATCCGCTTGTAGCGGGCGATCAGGTCGGTGTGCGTGTAGGAGAACACGTGGCCCACGTGCAGCGACCCCGAGACGGTCGGCGGCGGGGTGTCGATCGAGTAGACCTCGGAGCGTGGACGTGTCCGGTCGAAGAGGTAGGTCCCGTCGGCCTCCCAGCGGGCGGACCACACCGACTCGATCCCGTCGATGGAGGGCTTCTCGGGGATCTGTGGCGCGGTGGGTTCCGGCGGCTGGCTCATGGGGCGCGATTCTACTGGCGCGGCAGGTGGCACCCTCACCGGTCGAGGTCGGCGGCTCAGCCGAGCCGCCGGGCGTAGGTCAGGTCCAGGGCCATCAGGCCCAGCCCCTGGACGACAACCGCAAGGCCGTGTCCGCGTGCTGCCCGGGGGTCCAGCCGGCCGCCCAGCGTGGTGCGGTGGTGGGCGACGTGCGCGCCGGCCGCCACGTACAGCACGTCGAGCCCGGCGTTGACCAGCAGGGTCCGGCGCAGGCCGGCCTCCTCGGCGGGCTTCCGGCCGGCCCGCCACGCGCCGAAGCCGGCGATGCCCACGTTGATGGCCCCCCAGGCCGCGGTCTGCTGGCCGAACGCGCGGGCGGTGGGGCTCGACGCGGTCAGCGCCAGGACGCCGCCGACGGCCACGCTGGACGCGCCGAACACCGCCAGCGTCCGGGTGAGGGAGGCGGCGACCTCCGGGCCCCGGTCGTCGAGGGCCGCGTCGGCTGGGGCGTGCATGGGGGCACTGCTCATCGGATCCTCCTCGGGCTCGCCAGGGGCCAATCTAGGCGCGGGCGGGCGAGTCCGCTGTGCGGCGGGCCCCCGTCCGGGATGCGACGATGGCCCCGTGACCACCGACCCCACCGACCCGCTGCACCGCTTCGGCGAGGTGCGCCGCGAGCTCGAGGCCCGCTGGCCCGAGACGCAGATCTCCCCGACGCTGGATCGCATCCGGACCCTCACGCAGTTCCTCGGGGACCCCCAACGGGCCTACCCGGTCATCCACGTGACCGGGACCAACGGCAAGACGTCGACGGCGCGGATGATCGAGTCGCTGCTGCGTGCGTTCGGCCTGCACACCGGGCTGATCACCTCCCCGCACCTGTCGGACCTGCGGGAGCGGATCCGCCTGGACGGTGAGCCGATCAGTATCGACGACTTCCTCGAGGTCTACGACGAGGTCGCGCCCGTGCTGGCGATGGCCGACGAGGCCAGCGAGCTGGAGGGTGGCCCCCGGCTGAGCTTCTTCGAGGTGATGACCGGGGTGGCGTTCGCCGCGTTCGCCGACGCGCCGGTTGATGTGGCCGTCGTCGAGGTCGGCATGGGCGGCACGTGGGATGCCACCAACGTGGCCGATGGGCAGGTCGCGGTGATCATGCCGATCGGGATGGACCACTCGGACTACCTCGGCGACACCCTGGCCGACATCGCGGGGGAGAAGGCCGGGATCATCAAGCCGACCTCGTCGGTGGTCCTGGCCGCCCAGGTCGACGAGGCCATGGAGGTGCTTGCGGCCGCAGCCACCCAGATGGAGGCACCCACGGCCGTCGAGGGGATCCACTTCGGGGTGCTCGAGCGACTGGTCGCCCTGGGCGGCCAGCAACTCACCCTGCGCGGGTTGGGGGCGGACTACGACGAGGTCTTCCTCCCGCTGTTCGGTGCACACCAGGCCCGCAACGCTGTGGCTGCGCTCGCGGCGGTCGAGTCGTTCTTCGGGGTCACGCCCCCAGGCCGGTCCGCCGACGGTGCGCAGGCGGGCGCGGGGTCCGGCGCCGCCACGATCGGGGGTGGCGCGTCCATCGACATCCGCGACGTGGGTCGGGCCGACCATGTGGCCTCCGACATCCCGGTGCCGACGGCCCAACGCCGGCTGGACCCCGTTGTTGTGCGCGCCGGGTTCGCCACCGTCACATCCCCGGGTCGGCTCGAGGTCGTGCGTCGGGCCCCCACGGTGATCGTCGACGCCGCCCACAACGTGCCGGGTGCCCAGGCGCTGGCCGCCGCGGTGGCCGACTCGTTCTCGTTCTCCTCGTCGGTCGGCGTCGTGGGGATCCTGTCGGACAAGGACGCGGCGGGGATCCTCGCCGCCCTCGACGCCGTGGTCGATCGCGTGGTCATCACCCGGTCGAGCTCTCCCCGGGCCGTGCCTGTCGCCGACCTCGCGGCGATCGCGGTCGAGGTGCTGGGTGCGTCGCGGGTCGAGGCGGTCGAGCACCTCGACGACGCCCTCGAGCGTGCGATCGAGCTGGCTGAGACGGGCTCGCCCGCGGGGGTCGGTGCCGGAGTCCTGGTCACCGGGTCGGTGACGATGGCCGGGGAGGCGCGCCTGCTGCTCGGCGCGGAGTCCGGGCACGAGTCCGGCGCGACCCGCTCCGAGCGCGGGGCCCCCCGCGGAAGGGCGCCGGAGGGCTGGGAATGAGGGTCCTGACCTCGAGTGTCCTGATCATGGAGGCGATCGTCCTGCTGCTGGCGATCCCGGTGGCGGTCGTGGCCGGCGGCCAGCCCGCATGGGTCGGGTGGTTGTTCGCGGCGCTGGCGCTGGCCTGCCTGGTGCTGCCGGGCATGTTCCGCCGGCCGTTCTTCGTCCCCGCCGGCTGGGTGCTGCAGGGCCTGGTCCTGGTCAGCGGCGTGTTCATCGGCTGGATGATGGTCGTCCTCGGGGTCGTCTTCACGGCCCTGTGGTGGACCGCCCTGCACCTGGGCCGCAAGGCGGAGGCCACCCAGCCTGCCGCATAGCCGAGCGCCGGGGCGGTCGGGGCATCCCCGGGCGGCAGGTAGGCTTGGCCGCCTTGAGGGCGGAGGCTCCGCCCGCCTGCGCAGGAGGCATGCATGACCGAGCGGACCCTGGTCCTGATCAAGCCCGACGGGGTCGCCCGCAACCTGGTCGGCGAGGTGCTGTCCCGCATCGAGCGCAAGGGCCTGAGGCTCGTCGCCCTCGAGCTGCGGACGCTGGATCGGGCCACGGCCGAGGCGCACTACGGTGAGCACGCCGGCAAGCCGTTCTTCGCCGACCTCGTGGACTTCATCACCGGCGGACCGCTGGTGGCCGCAGTCATCGAGGGCCCCGACGCCATCGTCCAGTGGCGGGCGATGATGGGTGCGACCAACCCGGTGACCGCCGCCCCGGGCACGATCCGCGGCGACCTGGCCACGGTCATGCAGGAGAACGTGACCCACGGGTCGGACTCCCCGGAGTCGGCCGCCCGTGAGGTGGCGTTGTTCTTCCCCGGCCTCGCCTGATCAGCCGTGGGACCGGAGCCGACCATCCGATCGTCGGGACTGCTCCCACAGATGACCCTGACCCACGCACCAACGCAACGACCCAGGGGGTGAGCGCGGTGGCCGACCACACCCGGCGCCTCGCCGGGCGCGACCTGGCGATCGACCTGGGCACGGCCACGACGCTGGTCTACGTCCGGGGTGCGGGGATCGCCCTGGACGAGCCCTCGATCGTCGCGGTGTCGGCCGACACCGGTGCCCTTGTCGGGGTCGGCAACGACGCCAAGGCGATGCTGGGCCGCACCCCGGAGCACATCGTCACCGTCCGCCCGCTGCGCGACGGGGTCATCGCCGACTTCGACAACGCCGAGCGGATGCTGCGCTACTTCGTGGGTCGGGTGCACAAGCGCAGCTTCTGGTCCCGGCCGCGGATCATCGTGGCCGTCCCCAGCGGGATCACCGGCGTCGAGCGCCGGGCCGTCCGCGACGCCTGCTACGCGGCAGGGGCCCGGGAGGTGCACCTCATGGAGGAGCCGATGGCCGCCGCGATCGGCGCCGGGCTGCCGGTGCACGAGGCCACCGGGTCCATGGTCGTGGATGTCGGCGGGGGAACGACCGAGGTGGCCGTGCTGGCCCTCGGCGGGACCGTCACCTCGATGTCGGTGCGCGTCGGCGGTGACCGCCTCGACGAGGCGGTCATCAACTACGCGAAGAAGGAGTACTCCCTGCTGATCGGGGAGCGCACCGCGGAGGACGTCAAGATCGCCATCGGGTCGGCGTTCCCGTCGGCCGACGAGCCGGGCTCGGAGCTGCGCGGCCGCGATCTCGTGACCGGGCTGCCGCGCACCGTCGACGTGACCGCCGAGGAGATCCGATGGGCCCTCGACGAGCCGGTGCAGGCGATCGTGGATGCCGTCGCCTCGACCCTGGACCGCACGCCCCCGGAGCTGGCCGGTGACGTCCTGCGGCGGGGGATCGCCCTCACCGGTGGTGGGGCGCTGCTGGCGGGGCTCGACCGGAGGCTGGCCAGCGAGACCGGCATGCCGGTCGTGGTCGCGGAGCACCCGACGCACGCCGTCGTGCTCGGGGTGGGCCGGGCCGTGGAGTCCTTCGACGCGCTGTCGCGTGTCCTGATCGCGGAGCCGCGGCACTGATGGCCTGGCGCAGCACCCGGGTGCTCGTGGGGGCCGCGGTGGCCCTGGCCGTTCTGCTGATGCTGGTCGACCTGCGTGGGTCCGGTCCGACCGACGCCGTGCGTGGGATCGCAGGTGCCGTCGCAGGACCCCCAGAGCGGGCGCTCGCGTGGGTGCGCACACAGGTCGGCGAGCGTCTCGGTGGGTCCGCCGACGAGCGGGCCCGGATCGCCGAGCTGGAGCAGCAGCTGGCCCAGGCCCGCGCTGCGGCCGGAATGGCTGCTGCGGGCACCCTGTCCGAGGCCGAGGCCCGGGCGCTGGCCGCCCTGGCACCCGCGGAGGGGTTCACCGCGGTCCCGGGGCGGGTCGTGTCCGTCTCCGCGGCCCAGGACCTCACCCGCTCCGCTGCGATCTCCGCGGGGTCCGGCGACGGTGTCCGCACGGGTCTGGGCGTGATCGCAGCCGAGGGCCTGGCCGGAATCGTCGACTCGGTGTCACCGCAGGTCTCCACTGTGCGCCTCATCGTCGACCCCGCCACGGAGATCGCCGCGCGTGTGGCCTCCTCCGGCGAGGTGGGGGTGTTCCGGGGGACCGGCAGCGCGGGGCGCTTCGAGCTGCTCGACCCGCTCGGGCGGATGGTGCCAGGCGATCTCATCGTGACGCTCGGGACTCCCAGCGGTGACCTCCCCGCCGACCTCCCGCTGGGGTCCATCGCAGCGGTGAGCGGATCCTCGGCCGCCCTGACGCGGGCCGCGCAGGTGACCCCGGCGGTCGACGACTCGACCCTGGACCGGGTCGTGGTGCTCATCCCCGACGGCGCGGGAGCAGGGTCGTGAGCGCCCCCACGTGGTCGCGCCGTGGGCTGGTGGTGCTGGCCGTGGTGCTGGTCGTCCTGGCCCTCGTCCAGGTGAGCATCGTCGACTTCCTGCCCACGCCGTGGGCGGTCCCCGACCTGCTCGTGGTCGCCGTCCTGGCCCTGGCCGTCGCGAACGGACCGCGCGTCGGTGGGCTCGCCGGTGCGGGTGCCGGCCTGGTCCTCGACCTGATCCCGCCGGCATCCGGGCCGTTGGGCGGCTGGATGCTGGTGCTGGCGGTGGTCGGGGCCGTGGTGGGCCGGGTCGCCGAGACCTACCGACCCGGGCCGTTCGCGGCGATGCTCCTGCTGGCCCTCGGTGCGGGTGCGGCCGTCGTGCTGCGCTCAGCCGTGCTGTGGTTCGCCGGGTCGTCGGTGGATGCCACGGTCCTGGTGGCGGCGGCGGCGAGCGCAGCGTGGGCGCTGCTCCTTGCTCCGCTGGCCCTGCTGCTCGTGACCCGCTCCACCGGCCAGATGCCCCCGGGTCCGGTCCGGGTGGGGTCGGCCGGTGGCCCGGGGTCGGCCGGTGGGGTGGTGGCGCCGTGACCGACCGCGTCCATGCCCGCCTGCTGATCCTCGCCGTCCTGGTGATGTCCCTGGTCGGCACACTGGCCGCCCGGGCGTTCAGCCTCCAGGTCGTGGATGCCCAGGAGGCCCGTGCCGCGGCGGAGGACAACCGGATCCGGGAGCTGGTGATCCCGGCCGCGCGGGGCATGGTCCTCGACCAGCAGGGTCGGCCCCTGGCAGCCAACCGGATCAGCCTGGACGTGTCGATCGACCGCCGGGAGCTGCGCCGGCTCGACGACGACGGCGCGGCCGTCCTGGACCGCCTGGGCGGCGTCCTGGGCATCGAGGCCGACATCCTGGCCGCCCGGCTGCAGAACTGCGGGACGCCGGATGCCCGCCCGCAGCCCAACTGCTGGAACGGGGCACCCGGGGCAGATCCGGTGGTCGCCCGTGACGTGGGCATCGAGGCGGCCGGGCAGGTCATGGCCGATCCGGGCGGATTCCCGGCCGTGGCCGTGGAGCGGGCGCCGGTGCGCCAGTACCCGGGGGGGACCCTGGCGGCACACACCCTCGGCCACGTCGGGGCCGTCACCGCGGAGGATGTGGCCGCTGATCCCGAGCTCGAGGGTGCGCCAGCCCAGGGCCAGGCCGGCCTCGAGCTGGTCCACGACGAGGCCCTGCGGGGCCAGCCGGGACTCGAGCGGGTGACCGTCGACAGTGCGGGGCATCGCGCCTCCGGCGGCGTCGAGGTCCCCGCGGTTCCCGGCAAGAGCCTGGTCACGAACATCGACGCCGAGCTGCAGGCCGTCGTCGAGGAGCAGCTGCAGGCCGCGATCACCCGCGCCCGCGGGCGCACGGAGCGGCTCACGGGCGACCTGTACACAGCTGATGGTGGCGCCGCGGTCGTGCTCGACGTGCGCACCGGGGCCGTCCTGGCCCTGGCGTCCGCGCCGGGCTTCGATGCCAACATCTGGACCGGTGGGATCGCCGCCGACGACTACGCGGCGCTGACCGATCCTGAGGCCGGGCAACCGCTGCTCAACCGCGCGGTGCAGTCCGCGGTGGCGCCGGCCTCGACGTTCAAGGTGGTGAGCGCGGCTGCGGCGCTGGAGGCGGGCTACTCGACGACCGACGCGTACAACTGCCCGAGCAGCTACTCCGTGGGGGGCCGGGCGTTCCAGAACTACCGCTCGCGCGCCTACGGGCCGATCTCCCTGAGCCGCGCCCTGGAGGTCTCCTGCGACACGATCTTCTACCGCCTGGCCCACGAGCAGTGGCGTGCCGACGGCGGCTCGACGCCGATCGGGGACCCGGCGGACCTCATCTCCTCGACCGCCGTCGACTTCGGCTTCGGTGCGCGGACGGGGATCGACCTGCCCGACGAGACCGCCGGCCGGATCGCCTCACGTGAGACGAAGGTGGCGCAGTGGGAGCAGCGCAGAGACGAGTGGTGCGCCCGGGCGAAGGACGGCTATCCGCAGGTGCAGGACGCCGAGCGCGCCCGGTACCTCACGCGCCTGGCGAAGGAGAACTGCACCGAGGGGATGCGCTGGCGCGTCGGGGACGCCCTCAACGCCTCGATCGGGCAGGGCGACACAGCGGCGAGCGTGCTGCAGGTGGCCACGGCCTACGCGGCCATCGCCAACGGGGGCACCCTCTACCGGCCCCAGGTGGCGCGTGCGCTGATCAATGCCGACGGATCGGTCGCCGAGGAGTTCGCCCCGCAGGTGGCCGGGACGGTGGACGTCCCCGCTGAGGACCTGGCCTTCCTGCGCCGGGCGCTGCGTGGCGTGATCGACGACGGCACCGCGCAGAGGCCCTTCGAGGGCTTTCCCCTGGACCAGGTCCCGGTCGCCGGCAAGACCGGCACCGGCGAGGTGTTCGGGCAGCAGGCGACCTCCTGGTTCGCGTCCTTCGCGCCCGCCGACGATCCCCGCTACGCCGTGGTGATCATGGTGTCCCAGGGCGGGACCGGCGCCGGTACGTCCGGTGCCAGCGTGAAGGGCATCTACGAGGCGCTCTTCGGGGTCCGCGACGGGCAGGCTGATCCGGCCCGCAGCGTGCTCGTCGGCGGGGACGTGGCCCAGGGCCTGCCGACGATGGGCGCCGACGGGGTCCCCGCCCCGCCCGCCCCGCCCGCCGGTGCCGCCGTGCCCGCCCCGTCGGACTCGGGATCGGGGACACCGTGACCCTCCTGCGCCCCGCTGCGACGATGGGGGCCCGGACCAGCCCGCCCCGGCTGCGCCAGTGGGACTGGGTCCTCGTGCTCGCGGCGGTGTCGTTGTGCCTGCTCGGGGCCGCGCTGATCTGGTCGGCCACCTCGGCACGGCTGGTGGCATCCGGCCAGTGGTCCGGGACGTCGGCGATCCGCCAGGTGATGAACCTGGTGCTCGGGCTGGCGCTGTGCTGGGTGGTGTCCCGCCTGGGCCATCGCGCGATCCGGCGCTACACGCCGATGCTGTACGCCGCCAGCCTCGCCGGGCTCGTCCTGGTCCTCTCGCCGCTGGGCAGCACGATCAACGGCGCCCAGGCATGGATCCGGCTGCCGGCCGGCTTCACGATCCAGCCCTCGGAGTTCGCCAAGGTGGCGATCATCGTGGGGGTGGCCCTCGTGCTGGCCGACCGCAGCCCGTCGGACGCCCCGGACCAGCGCACGGTGGTGCGCGCGCTGGCGATCGCGGCGGTGCCCGTTGCGCTGATCATGCTGCAGCCCGACCTGGGCACCGTCCTGGTGATCCTGTCGATCGTCGTGGGCATGCTCGTGGTCGCCGGGGTGCGTGTGGTGCACCTGCTCGCCCTGGCCGCGCTGGGTGCCGTGGCGGTGGTCGTGGCCTTCGTCCTGGGCCTCGTCGACGACTACCAGATCGACCGGTTGACCGCCTTCGCGCGGCCCGACGAGGGGGCCCGGACGTTCGGCTACAACACCCAGCAGGCCCGCATCGCCATCGGCGCGGGCGGGCTGCTCGGCCGCGGGCTGGGCAACGGCACCCAGACCCAGGGCGGGTTCGTCCCGTTCAACCACACCGACTTCGTGTTCTCGGTGGCCGGCGAGGAGCTCGGATTCCTCGGCGTGTGCGTGCTGCTGGGGCTGCTGGCCGTGGTGCTCTGGCGCGGCCTGACGATCGCCCTGCGCGCCCGTGACCTGTTCGGCCGGCTCGTCGCCAGCGGGGTCGTCCTGTGGTTCGGCCTGCAGGCCTTCGAGAACATCGGCATGAACCTGGGGATCATGCCCGTGACCGGCGTGCCCCTGCCGTTCGTGTCCTACGGCGGGTCATCGATGTTCGCCGCGTGGATCGGCATCGGGCTGCTGCTCAACATCCACGCGGGCGCGACCTCCGAGGACTGATCGGGCCCTGCGACAGCTGCCGCTCAGAAGGCCACCTGCGGCGGTGCCTGATGGGCCTCGGGCGCCTCGTAGAAGTCACGCTTGTGGACCCCGGCCATGGGGGCGAAGACCATCCACGGAAGTGTCGTCGCGGCGGTGTTCAGCGACGCGACCGCGTCGTTGTAGTACTGCCGGGCGAACGCGAGCTGGTCCTCGGTCTCGCCGAGCTCCTGCTGCAGGGCGACGAAGTTGGCCGATGCCTTGAGCTCCGGGTACGCCTCGGCGACGGCAAGGACGTTGACCAGGGACGTGTCGAGGGCGGCCTGCGCGGTGGCCCGCTCGGCCACCGACCCGGACCTCGCGGCAGCGGTGACCGCCGCGCGTGCGGCCGTCACCTCCTCGAGCACCCGGCTCTCGTGCGAGGCGTACCCCTTCACCGTGGCCACCAGGTTGGGGATGAGGTCGGCGCGCCGCGTCAGCTGCACGTCGATCCCGGCGAGCGCCTCCTGGGCGCGCATGTCGAGCCGACGCAGCTTGTTGAAGCCCACGACCATGATCCCCACGAGGATCAGCACCACCACCAGGATGATCAGCCAGCTCATCAGGGCATCCACCTCTCATCTATCGGGTACCGAGTCACCACGAGCCGCCGCCCCCTCCGCCACCGCCGCCACCGAACCCGCCGCCCCCGCCCCCGCTGGAGGACGAGGACTGGGATGCGGTGTACGCCGAGATCGACTCCGACACCGCGGTGTCGAACGAGTCGAACTGGGATCCAGAGTAGAAGCCCGCGTGCTGTGAACCCAGGTAGTACGGGTACCACGCCGGGATCGGCGGCTCGGACTGGGTGCTGACCCGGTACTTCTCGGCCCATGTGTCGGCCACGCCGAAGGCCACCGCGTAGGGCACGTAGGCGATGAACAGGTCCGTTCGGGCCGCGAAGTCGAACCGGTCCTCCGCCGAGGGTGTGGACAGCAGGCGCTGGAACCCGCCGGCCTGGGACCACACGACCCGCCCGGCCAGCGTGCGGCGATGGCCGACGCCGGTCGCCCAGAGCGTCACGCCGCCGATCGCGAACGCTGCGAAGGGCAGGCCCCACATCGTGGGCCAGGCGAACCCGGCGAAGCCCAGGGCGGCCAGGAGGACCGCCACCAGCCAGGCGGCCCGGCCGAGGTACTCGTTGGGCGCCGTGCGCACCAGGCCGGCGCCGCTGGCCCATCCGTCCACCGCGGACTTCAGGGCGCTGCCAGCCTCACCGAGGGTCTTGCCGGCCGAGATCGATCCGTCGGCGGAGAAGGTCGCCCCGGCCGTGCGGATGCCCAGCGAGCGGCCGACTGCCTGGGCGCCGGGGTCCAGCACGCCCCACTGGGCGTCCTGCGCCCGTCCGGTGATCCGCCAGGTGTCGGCGGCCGGGTTCTCCAGGGTCACGAACCCCCGGTCGGCCAGGTACAGGATCGTGGCGACCAGCGGCGCCGGGCCGTGCGACTCGGTGGCCATGTACACCACCTGCACCGGCCCGAGCCCCTCCGGCGGCGCGTACTGGACCGGGAACCCGGGGGAGTCCTCCCGGCCGAGCCGCCCCCACGCGACCCCGGCCACGAGGGCCAGCGCCGAGGCCGCGAGCACGGCCAGGAGCGCCGGGACGGAGCGGCCCAGGACCGGGTCCCAGCGCACGGACCACGGTATGCCCGGACGGGTCGGGGCAGGCATCGCCATGGAGGCGCGCACCGTCATCCCGGTCCGGGGCGGGATGTCCTCGGCGGTCAGGACGAGATCGGTTGTTCCGGCGCCGGTGATGCCGCACGGTCCCGGCCCGGTGGCGGTCCCGGCGGAGCACTCGACCTGCCCGCTCGGGCTCGGCAGGGAGATCGCGATCCGCGCCCTGACGATGTCCATCTCCCAGCCCTGGGCCACGACGTTCCAGTAGAAGGCCGAACCGGGATCCCCGATGTCCGCACCCTCCGACGAGGCGTAGGTCCCGGCGGCGCCCGCTGCCGGTCCCGAGATCACCCCGTCGATCCCGTAGACGATCGTGTACGTGTGCTCGCCCGGGGTCAGGTACACGTCCGGGTCGCCGATCTTCGCGACGAGGAACCGGTCACCGTCCTCCCAGGAGGTCTCGAACCGGGCGGGTGCGCCGTCGACGGTGATCTCGCGGATCGTCGGGATGTGCCGCGCTCCCGGATCGTTGGGGTCCGACACGTCCCAGTACCGGAAGATCCCGTGCCGGCCACCGGGGAAGTCCGCAGTGATCCGTTCGTTGGCCGCCATGTGACCGTCCGCGGCGATGGTGAACGCCGAGCGCATCTCGGTGATGACCACCGGGTCGTCGGCGTCGCCCGCGGTGCTCGTGAACAGCGAACCTGCCAGGGGCCAGAGCAGCCCGAGGGCCGTCAGCAGGACCAGCACGATCCTGCCGCCGATGGCCAGTGCCCGGCTGCTCACGCCCACCAACCTACTCGCGACGCGGTCGTTGGCCGTGACTGCAGGGCACCGGCGTCGCCGTGAGCCGACCGCCGCCGGTCAGGACAACAACGGATACACGCGTCCGGTCTTCTCGCCGGTCTCGTAGATGTCCGCCGGGGGGCCCACGATCAGCGGGTCCGGGGTCCCCACGAGGTCGGTGTCCTTGTCCGGGTAGTCCACCTCGGAGAGCACCCACCGGATCGCCTCGAGGCGCCCGCGCTTCTTGTCGTTGGAGCGCACGACCGTCCACGGCGCCCACACGCTGTCCGTGTAGAACAGCATGGCCTCCTTGGCGTCGGTGTAGTCCTGCCACCGGTCCAGGCTGGCCAGGTCCATGTCCGACAGCTTCCACTGGCGCACCGGGTCGATCCGGCGGATCGTGAACCGGGAGACCTGCTCCTTGCGGCTCACCGAGAACCAGAACTTGAACAGGATGACCCCGCTGCGCACGAGCATCCGCTCGAACTCAGGGGCCTGGCGCATGAACTCCTCGTACTCCTCGTCGGTGCAGAAGCCCATCACCCGCTCCACGCCTGCGCGGTTGTACCAGGACCGGTCGAACATCACGATCTCCCCGGCGCTGGGCAGGTGCTTGATGTAGCGCTGGAAGTACCACTGCGTCCGCTCCTCCTCGGAGGGCTTCTCCAGGGCGATGACGCGCGCGCCGCGGGGGTTCATGTGCTCCATGAAGCGCTTGATCGTGCCCCCCTTGCCGGCAGCGTCGCGGCCCTCGAACACCATGACGATGCGCGCGCCGGAGGTCTTCACCCAGGACTGCAGCTTGAGCAGCTCGATCTGCAGCAGCCGCTTGCTTCGCTCGTACTCGTGGCGGGTCATCCGTTCGTCGTACGGGTACCCCTCGCGCCAGGTGCCCACGGGAGTGCCATCCGGGCCGAGGAGCACCGGGTCGTCGACCTCGTCCCAGGTCTCGGTCGCGGTCAACCCGAAGTGCAGGAGGCGGTCGTCCTCGGTGTCCTGCAGGGCGTCGATGATGTCGGCCAGGTCCATGATCGACTCGAGATCGAACTCCCGGACTCCGCGTTCGCTGCTCATGGCACCCGATCATCGCCTGCCGGGGGTGCGGCGGTCGCGTTGGGGGGTGTGCCGGGCAGGTGAACGTCAGGCAGTACGGGGCGCAGGGAGCATCAGTCCGGGGCGCTGCTGGTCGGGACCGCTGCCGTGAAGGGGCCAGGGGGCGTGCACCCCTGCCCAGTTGGAGCCGCAGGTCCCCTCATGGCGCGGCTGCCGCGGTCCCTTCCGGGCGGGCGGCGCGGATATCCTTGGGTCGTGGGCATCACCCTGGAGCAGTGGACGCGACTGCGGACCTACCTGTCCGAGGACTTCCTCGGCGGCCCGCGCGTGCTGAAGATGAACTGGGTGATCAACTTCCAGAAGGGCGGCACGCTGCCGTTCGTGCTCGGCCTGATGGCGCTCACCGACACCTGGACCGTCACGGCCTGGACCTACCTCGCCCTGCACGGCAGCTACGGCCTGATCTGGCTGCTCAAGGACGTCGTCATGCCCGACGCGCGCTGGCAGACACGCATCACGTTCGGTGGGGCCTTCATGGCCTTCGCCACGGTCCTGGGCCCGTACTGGTTGGCACCGATCCTCCTCGTCGCCACCGACACCGAGCAGCCACTGTGGCTGCTGGCCTGCGCCACCATCGCGTACGCCCTGGGCGTGGTCCTGATGATGGCCAGCGACGGGCAGAAGCACTTCACGTTGCAGTACAGGCGCGGCCTGATCACGACAGGGTGGTTCGCCAGAGTGCGCCACCCCAACTACCTCGGCGAGATGGTGCTCTACGCCTCGTTCGCGGTGGTGGCGGGGCACTGGATCCCGTGGCTGGTCCTGGCCTGGGTGTGGCTGGCGCTGTTCGTGCCGAACATGCTCGGCAAGGAGGCCAGCATGAGCCGGTACCCCGAGTGGGCCGCGTACAAGGCCCGCACCGGCATGCTGCTGCCGCGGCTGCGCCGGCCGCATGCGCCAGCCCCCGAGGACCAGCCGGTCTCGGCCGCGCGGTCGTAGGTTCGGCCCAACCGGGGACGGCCGCTGGGGCTCACGACAAGTCCGGGCCGTGGGGGCCTCCGTTCGGGGTCACGGCACCGGCAGGGGCCGCGGGGCCCTCCGCTGGGCGCTCCTGAGGATCCACGCACATGAAGTCGGCCATTTGAGCGCAGTGCGGATGGGCGGTTCCATCTCACGCACATGGAACCGCCCCAATCGACCGCACCGTGAGCCGGCAAACGGGCGGTTCTTTGTGCGCCTCCTGCAACGGCCCCGTCGACCCACCTGATTCGGCCGGGTTCGTGTGCGTGGCCAGCGGTCGGCCGTGACAGCTGCGACCTCGGCCCTGTGGTTGGGTCCCGATCGGTTGCGAAGGGACTGCACGTCTGTGGATCCGGATCTACCCTTGTCGGATGCGTGAAACGTCAAGTCGCCCCAGCGCGCCCGTCTTCGACCAGCTGGAGCGGGTGCTGCCCAGGGTGAGCAAGCCGGTGCAGTACATCGGCGGTGAGCTCAACGCGGCAGCCAAGGACTGGGACGCGGCCAGGGTTCGCTGGGCGCTCATGTACCCCGACGCCTACGAGGTCGGGCTGCCCAACCAGGGCGTGCAGATCCTCTACGAGGTCCTCAACGAGGCCGACGGGGTGCTGGCCCAGCGCAGCTACTCGGTGTGGCCCGATCTCGAGGCGCTCATGCGCGAGCAGGGGATCCCCGCGTTCACCGTCGACGGCCACCGGCCCCTGGGGGCGTTCGACCTGCTCGGCGTCTCCTTCTCCACCGAGCTCGGCTACACCAACATGCTCACGAGCCTGGACCTCGCCGGCATCCCGCTGCTGGCCCACGAGCGCGGCGACCATCACCCGCTCGTCGTGATGGGCGGCCACGCGGCGTTCAACCCCGAGCCCGTCGCGGACTTCGTCGACCTGGTCGTCCTCGGTGACGGCGAGGAGGCGGTGCTGGCCCTCAGCGAGCTGGTGAAGGCGTTCAAGGCCGAGCACCCCGGGTTCGGGGAGGTGGCCAACGGGACGTCCCTGCGCCAGGCGCTCCTCGAGCGGTTGGCTGCCAGCGGGGTTGTCTACGTCCCGGCGTTCTACGACGTGGAGTACCTGGCCGACGGCCGCATCGGCCGGGTCGTGCCCACCAACACGGCCGCCCCCTGGCGCGTTGCCAAGCACACCCTGATGGACCTCGACGAGTGGCCGTACCCGAAGAACCCGCTCGTGCCCCTGGCCGAGACCGTGCACGAGCGCCTGAGCGTGGAGATCTTCCGCGGGTGCACCCGCGGCTGCCGGTTCTGCCAGGCGGGGATGATCACCCGGCCGGTGCGCGAGCGCTCGACCGAGGTGCTCGGCGAGATGATCGAGAACGGCCTGCGCAAGACCGGCTTCGAGGAGGTCGGGATGCTCTCGCTGAGCAGCGCGGACCACTCGGAGATCGCCGAGCTCTCCAAGGGCCTGGCCGACCGGTACGAGTCCGAGCAGGTGGCGCTGTCCCTGCCGAGCACCCGCGTGGACGCGTTCAACATCGACCTGGCCAACGAGCTGTCGCGCAACGGCCGGCGCTCCGGGCTGACGTTCGCCCCCGAGGGCGGCAGCGAGCGGATGCGCCAGGTGATCAACAAGATGGTCACCGAGGAGGACCTGATCGCCACCGTCACCGCGGCCTACTCCGCGGGCTGGCGCCAGGTGAAGCTGTACTTCATGTGCGGCCTGCCGACCGAGACCGACGAGGACGTCCTGCAGATCGCCGAGCTCGCGAAGAACGTGATCAAGGCCGGACGTGAGGCGGCGGGCACCCGTGACATCCGGTGCACGGTGTCGATCGGCGGCTTCGTGCCCAAGCCGCACACGCCGTTCCAGTGGGCCGCGCAGCTCGACCATGAGAGCACCGACCGGCGCCTGCACGCCCTGCGTGATTCGATCCGCAACGACCGCAACTACGGCAGGGCCATCGGGTTCCGCTACCACGATGGCCGCCCCGGGATCGTCGAGGGGCTGCTGTCCCGTGGTGACCGCCGCGTCGGTCGGGTGATCCTCGAGGCCTGGCGCGACGGCGCCCGGTTCGACGGCTGGAGCGAGCACTTCTCGTTCGACCGCTGGATGGCCGCCGCCGAGCGTGCGCTGGCTGACGAGCCGGTGGACGTCGACTGGTACACGACCCGTGAGCGTGCGCAGAACGAGGTCCTGCCCTGGGACCACCTGGACTCCGGCCTGGACCGTGACTGGCTGTGGCAGGACTGGGAGGACGCCCTGGCCGGGGGAGAGGTCGAGGACTGCCGCTGGACCCCGTGCTTCGACTGCGGGGTCTGTGACCACCTGGGCACGCAGATCCAGGTCGGACCGGGTGAGGCCGTTCTGCTGCCGCTGCCCGCGGTGCCCTCGCGGGTGGAGGCCTGATGGCCGCCAAGCGCACCCCCGACCGGGAGATCGTCCCCGCGGTGCAGAAGCTGCGGATCCGCTACGCCAAGCGCGGACCGCTGCGCTTCTCCTCGCACCGCGACTTCCAGCGGGCCCTCGAGCGGGCCCTGCGCCGCGCCCGGGTGCCGATGGCCTACTCGGCCGGGTTCTCCCCGCACCCGAAGGTCTCCTACGCCAACTCCGCCCCCACCGGGGCGGCCAGTGAGGCCGAGTACGTGGAGATCGGAGTGGTCCGGCGCTGTGACCCCGAGGCCCTGCGCGCCGAGCTCGACCAGGCCCTTCCCCCCGGTCTGGACATCCTCGAGGTCGTGGAGGCCCGCACGCCGGACCTGGTCAACCGGCTCGAGGCCAGCCGGTGGCGCATCGAGGTCCCGGGGGCAGGCTCCGACGACCTGGCGCTGGCCTGGCGTCGGGTCACCGACGCCGAGGCCGTCCCGGTGCAGCGGATGATGAAGCAGGGCCTGCGGACCCTCGACCTGCGCCCGGCGCTGGTGGCCGGCGAGGTCAGCGACGCCGGTGGGCTCGGTGCCGTGCTGGAGGTCACCGTGGCCAACGTGGCCCCGACCGTCCGGCCCGCTGAGATCCTCGTCGCCCTCCACGAGGTCGGCGGGCTGACCGAGTCGGGCCCCGCGCGATCGACCCGGTTGGCGCAGGGGCCGCTGGGCTCCGACGGGCTCGTCGGTGACCCCCTCGCGGTGGATCGGGCTGCGGCGGTCGACGCGTCGGTGTAGCCGGCACCGACCGCAAGGTGCGCGCCGGGGGAACCCTCCTGTGGCATAATCCGCCCTAGTCGCCCCGTCCATCGGAGCGACCCGCGTTCGATGCGTCGCACCGTTCACCCTCTACGTGCTGCCCCGTGCTGGCACAGGGAGTGATCAGGCCGCGACCGGCTGTGGGCGAGTTCCGCCACCAGTCGGGCCCGTTGACATCGCGGAGCCCAAGGTCGACGCACGCACCACGTGCGCACCGCGGGCCGAACACAAGGCTTCGCCGGAACGTGCACGCACTTTCCGGCCATACGTAGGGCACGGCGTGGCGGTCCCCGTTGCGTGGTACCCGTGAGGAGACCGCCATGGTCGACGATCAGGATCAGCAGTTCGGCAACGAAGCACCGACCGACGCTGAGGCGCCCGCCGCCCCACCCCGACGCCGCCGTCGCGCGGCCAGCCGGCCCGCGGGTCCGCCGGTGATCCCGGACAGCGACCAGGCCGAGCTGTTCGCGGCCCCCGCAGTGGGCGAGGGCGCGGGCGAGGGCGCCCCCGAGGCGGAGCCTGTTGCGGAAGCTGAGGTCGAGTCGAGGCCGAGGGTGACGTCGAGCCCGACGCCGCTGAGGACGCCGACGCCGAGGGCGACAGGGCGCCGAGCCGCCGACGCAGCAGCCCGCCGACGAGCGTGACGCGATCGACGCGCACTTCGTCCCGGCGCCACCGGCCGCCACCACCGCGCGGCGCCCCCGGCGCGCGACCCGCGGGGTCACGACGGTCGACTTCTCCGCCGAGCCCCAGCCGGAGGCGACCCCCGTGGTTGCGCCGGCCGAGGTCCCGGTGGTCGCGGTGTTCCAGCCGCCGGACGAGACCAAGGCGGTGCGCCGCCGCCGACGCCCCGCCGCGCAGGACGCCGCCGACGCTGCCCCAGATGCCGAGTCAGCCGAGGTGCCAGACGCGGGAACGGCGGACTCGGGCACCGACTCGGGTGCCGACAGCGGTTCCGACGCCGACGATCGCGACGAGTCCGGCGCCAGCGAGCGTGACGACGAGCGTGAGGACGAGGGCGCGCCGCGCCGCCGGCGCCGCCGTGGCGGACGTCGTCGCCGCCGTCCTGGCTCCGGAACCGGTGAGGACAACGGCTCGACCGACGACGAGGGTGGCGACGAGGACGGTGACCGTGCCCAGCGCGGTGCCGGCTCGCGCTCGACGGGACGGTCCGAGGATGACTCCGAGGGCGACGGCTCCGAGGACTCCGAGGACTCCGAGGGCGAGGACGAGGGTGGCGAGGGTGCGGAGTCCTCGAGCGCCCGTCGTCGGCGCCGCCGGCGCCGTCGTGCCGGCGTTGCCGAGGAGATGGAGGACCTGTCCTCCGAGGATCCGCCCAACACCGTGGTCAAGGTCCGGGAGGGCCGCCGTCCCAAGGACGAGATCACGTCCGTGCGCGGCAGCACGCGCATCGAGGCCAAGAAGCAGCGTCGACGTGACGGTCGGGAGGCTGGGCGCCGGCGTGCCCCGATCCTGACCGAGGCGGAGTTCCTCGCCCGGCGCGAGGCGGTCAACCGCGTGATGTGCGTGCGGGAGCACGGCGACCGCACCCAGATCGCCGTCCTCGAGGACGGCATCCTCGTCGAGCACTACGTCAACCGCGCGGAGTCCTCCTCGATGGTGGGCAACGTGTACCTGGGCAAGGTGCAGAACGTGCTGCCCTCGATGGAGGCGGCGTTCGTCGACATCGGCCGGGGCCGCAACGCCGTGCTCTACGCCGGCGAGGTCAACTGGGAGGCCGCCGGGCTCGAGGGCCAGCCCAAGCGGATCGAGCTGGCGCTGAAGTCCGGCGACCCCGTGCTCGTGCAGGTCACCAAGGACCCGATCGGGCACAAGGGGGCGCGGCTGACCAGCCAGATCTCCCTGCCGGGGCGGTTCCTGGTCTACGTGCCCGAGGGCTCGATGACCGGCATCTCCCGCAAGCTGCCCGACACCGAGCGCTCGCGGCTCAAGGGCATCCTCAAGGACATCGTGCCCGAGGGCGCCGGAGTCATCGTGCGCACAGCCGCCGAGGGGGCCACCGAGGAGCAGCTCACCTCAGACGTGACCCGCCTGGCCGCGCAGTGGGCCGACATCACCAAGAAGGCCAAGTCCGCGTCCCCGCCCTCCCTGCTCTACGGCGAGCCGGACCTGGCCATCAAGGTCGTCCGCGACATCTTCAACGAGGACTTCACCACGTTGCTGGTGCAGGGCGACAGCACCTGGCAGACGCTGCGCGACTACATCGGCTGGGTCGCCCCCGACCTGATGGCCAAGCTGGAGAAGTGGGTCGAGCCCACCGACCTGTACGCCGCGCACCGGATCGACGAGCAGCTGGCCAAGGCGCTGGACCGCAAGGTGTGGCTGCCCTCGGGCGGCTCGCTGGTGATCGATCGCACCGAGGCGATGACCGTGGTCGACGTCAACACCGGCAAGTTCACCGGCCAGGGCGGCAACCTCGAGGAGACCGTCACCAAGAACAACCTCGAGGCCGCCGAGGAGATCGTGCGCCAGCTGCGGCTGCGCGACATCGGCGGGATCATCGTCGTGGACTTCATCGACATGGTCCTCGAGAGCAACCGGGACCTGGTGCTGCGCCGTCTGGTGGAGTGCCTGGGCCGCGACCGGACCAAGCACCAGGTCGCCGAGGTCACCTCCCTCGGGCTGGTGCAGATGACCCGCAAGCGGATCGGCCAGGGCCTGCTCGAGGTCTTCTCGACGCAGTGCGAGCACTGTGCGGGTCGTGGGCACCTGGTGTCCTCCGAGCCCGTCGGGGTCGACCAGCAGCCCGCGGAGGAGTCCAACAACCGCCGTGAGCGGGGCGGGCGCCGTGCGGCCAAGCAGGTGCCCCCGGTCGTGCTGGGGGGCAAGCAGACGGGCAAGACCCCGCCGCCGCCGAGGTTCGACGAGCACGGGCATCCCGTGCACGACGAGCACGACGGGCACGGCGATCAGGAGCAACCCGGCGACGGCGCGATCGCTGGGACGGCCGAGGTGGCCGATCCCGGTGCGAGTGCCGAACCCGCATCCGGCGAGGAGGCTCCCGACCACGGACCAGGCCCCGGACCAGGACCAGGCTCCCGACCACGACCAGGACCGCGGATCAGCGACCCGGCTCACGACCAGGACCCGGCTCAGGACCAGGCCCCGGACCACGACCGGCTGCGGATCAGCACACCGAGGAGCCTCGCCCCCGCGGACGCGGTTTGACCGTTTGCCCGTCGGCTCCGTACCCTAGAACCCTGGCGCGCGAGCGCCGCACGCATGTGCGTGCCCGTCTTCCGGGTGCGTCCAGCCCCGAAACAATCTCAGGAGTGCCACCCGTGTACGCCATTGTCCGCTCCGGCGGCCGCCAGGAGAAGGTCGCCGTCGGCGACGTCATCGAGACCGATCGCGTGTCCGCCGAGCTCGGCGACAACGTGGTGCTGCCCGCGCTGCTGCTCGTGGACGGGGCCACCGTGACCTCGGACTCCGAGACGCTGGCCGGCGTGACGGTGTCCGCCGAGGTCCTCGCGCACACCAAGGGCCCGAAGATCGACATCCTCAAGTACAAGAACAAGACCGGCTACCGCAAGCGCCAGGGCCACCGTCAGGCCCTGACCCAGCTGCGCGTCACCGGCATCGAGAGCGGGAAGTGACCTCATGGCTCATAAGAAGGGTGCATCCAGCACGCGCAACGGGCGCGACTCGAACGCCCAGCGCCTCGGCGTGAAGCGCTTCGGTGGCCAGGTCGTCAAGGCCGGCGAGATCATCATCCGCCAGCGTGGCACGCACTTCCACCCCGGTCAGAACGTCGGCCGTGGTGGTGACGACACGCTGTTCGCCCTCGCCCCGGGCGCCGTCCAGTTCGGCACCGCGCGTGGTCGTCGCGTCATCAACATCGTCGAGGTTCCGGCTGGCTGAGGCCGGACCACTTCAGCGGAGGCGGGCCCGGTTGGGCTCGCCTCCTGCTGTTTCCAGCACCCGCTTCCACCCCGTTCCCCCTCCCGTTCCTGGCTCACCCTCCCCGAATTCCGGGAGGATGGCGCCAATGCGGGAGGGTGGGCATCTGGGGAGGGCGCACCGATCACGAGAGGAGCAGCCCATGGCGACATTCGTCGACCAGGTGGTGATCCACGCCACCGCCGGCAACGGCGGGCATGGGTGTGCCTCCGTGCACTCGGAGAAGTTCAAGCCGCTCGGCGGCCCGGACGGCGGCAACGGGGGCCGCGGCGGGGATGTCATCCTGCTGGCCGACCAGGGGACGCCCAGCCTGCTGGAGTACCACCACTCCCCGCACCGGCGTGCGACCAACGGCGTCCCGGGGCAGGGCGGGCACCGCAACGGTGCCAACGGCTCGGACGTCGTGCTCCCGGTCCCGGTCGGGACCGTGATCAGCGTGGACGGCGAGGTCCTGGCGGACCTGCCGGTGGCCGGCGCCTCCGTCGTGATCGCCCGTGGTGGTCGTGGTGGCCTGGGCAACGCGGCACTGGCCTCGGCCCGGCGCAAGGCCCCGGGCTTCGCCCTGCTCGGCGAGCCGGGGGAGGAGGTCACGGTCACCCTCGAGCTGAAGACCGTGGCCGACATCGGCCTGGTCGGCTTCCCGAGCGCGGGCAAGTCGTCGCTGATCGCCGCGATGTCCTCAGCACGCCCCAAGATCGCCGACTACCCGTTCACGACGCTGGTGCCGAACCTCGGGGTGGTCACGGCGGGCTCGACGGTGTTCACGGTCGCCGACGTCCCCGGGCTGATCCCGGGCGCCTCGCAGGGCAAGGGCCTGGGCCTGGAGTTCCTGCGCCATGTCGAGCGCTGCGCCGCGCTGGTCCATGTCCTGGACTGCGCGACCCTGGAGCCCGACCGCGACCCGCTCAGCGATCTGGACGCGATCGAGGCGGAGCTGTCCGAGTACGGCGGGCTGGCCGGCCGGCCACGCCTGGTCGTGCTCAACAAGATCGACGTCCCCGAGGCCAGGGAGCTCGCCGAGATGGTGCGCGAGGACCTCGAGGCGCGGGGCCTGGCGGTGTTCCTGGTGTCCGCGGTCTCCCACGAGGGCCTGCGCGCGCTGTCGTTCGCGATGGGACGCATCGTCGCCGAGCAGCGTGCCGCGACCGCGCAGCCGGTGGCCGAGCGGATCGTCATCACGCCCAAGGCGGTCGACGACGCCGGCTACGAGGTCCTCCGCGAGGGCGAGGCGTTCCGGGTTCGCGGCGGACGCCCTGAGCGCTGGATCCGCCAGACGGACTTCTCCAATGACGAGGCCGTGGGCTACCTGGCCGATCGGCTGGCCCGACTGGGCATCGAGGACGACCTCGTGCGCCTCGGTGCGAAGCCGGGGGACGAGGTGCGCATCGGCCCCGAGGACAACGCCGTCGTGTTCGACTGGGAGCCGACCGTCCGGGGCGCCCGGCCCGGACCGCGCGGGCAGGACCAGCGGATCCTGGCCCCCGAGGCCCGCCAGCACGGTCGGACCCGGGCGCAGCTCGAGGAGGGGGAGGAGCCCGAGGCCGACTGGGCCCCGGACCCCGTGGACGAGAGCCCGGCCACCCACCGCCGGCGGGCGTCGGCAGCGCCACCAGCACCGGCGTCGGGCGGCTCCGAGCCGACCGTTCCTGCCGACACCACCGACCTGGGGGAGGTCCGGTCCTGATGGTCGAGGTGCCCGCTGCCGGAGCGTCCTCGCGGGCGGTGATCCGCGCAGCCCGTCGTGTCGTGGTCAAGGTCGGCTCCTCCTCGCTGACACTGCGCGCCGACGGTGTGGGCGCCCGCCGCCCGGGCCCGGACGTCGACTCCACGTCGACCGGCTCCTCGGTGCTGGCCGGGGTGTCCGCGGGGATCGACGTCGAGCGGGTCAACGAGCTCGTCGACGTCCTCGGCGGCGTTGGCCACCGCGGCGCCCAGCTGGTCCTGGTGTCCTCCGGGGCGATCGCCACCGGCATCGCCCCCTTGGGGTTGCGCCGGCGCCCGCGCGACCTGGCCTCCGCGCAGGCGGCGGCCTCCGTCGGTCAGGGCATCCTCATGGCGCACTACCACGACGCGTTCGCCCGCCACGATCGCACCGTCGGCCAGGTGCTGCTCACCGCCGATGACCTGATCCGCCGCGCCCACTACCGCAACGCCCAGCGCACCCTGGAGCGACTCCTGGAGCTCGACGTGGTGCCGATCGTCAACGAGAACGACACGGTGGCCACCGCGGAGATCCGGTTCGGTGACAACGACCGCCTCGCAGCGCTCGTGGCCCACCTCGTGCGCGCCGATGCCCTGATCCTGCTGTCCGACGTCGACGGCCTCTACGACGGGCCGCCTGACAGGGGCGGCAGTCGGCTCATCCCCGAGGTGGCATCGGCCGCCGACCTGGACGACGTCGTGGTCGGCGGGACCGGCGCCGCCGGGGTCGGGTTGGGCGGGATGGGGACCAAGGTCGAGGCCGCCCGCATCGCAACCGAGGCGGGGATCCCCGTGGTGCTGACCTCGGCGGCCAACGCGGCGCGGGCCCTGGCCGGCGAGCCGGTCGGCACCTACTTCCACGCCACCGGGGACCGCTCGGCCTCCCGCCTGCTCTGGCTGGCGCACGCCACCTCCGGTCTCGGCCAGATCCACGTCGATGCCGGCGCCGTGCGGGCGCTGCAGGATCGCGGCGCCTCGCTGCTGCCGGCCGGGATCACCCACGTGGTCGGTGGTTTCGTCGCCCGTGACCCCGTCGACCTCGTGGGCCCGGACGGCGCCGTCGTCGCCCGCGGCCTGGTCGCCTACGACGCCACGGAGCTGCCCGCGCTGCTGGGGCGCTCCACCAAGGAGCTCGCCGCTGCGCTGGGCCCGGAGTACGAGCGCGAGGTCGTCCACCGCGACGACATGGTGCTGCTGCGCTGACCGCGACCGGACCGGGCCCGGGCGAATCGGCTGGAGCCTGTCCGTCTGGGCGCCGGTGGATCCGTGCTCGTCTACCCTTGGGCCATGTCCGACACCCTCACCGACGCCCCTGCCCTCGCGGACTCGACAATCGCTGCTGAGCGGGAGCTCGTCCTGGCCACAGCCCGGCGGGGCAGGGAGGCCGCGGTCACGCTGCGGCAGCTGACGCGGGCGCAGAAGGACCTCGCGCTGCGTGCCATGGCCGACGGCCTGCGGACCTCGACCGACCTGATCCTGGCGGCCAACGCCCTGGACGTGGACCGGGCCGTCGCCGCCGGGACCGCCCCGGGGATCGTCGACCGGCTCACGCTCACCGAGGAGCGTCTGGACGACATCGCCGCGGCGCTGGAGCTCGTGGCCGACCTCCCGGACCCCGTCGGCGAGGTGGTGCGCGGCTGGACGCAGCCCAACGGCCTGGAGATCCGGCAGGTGCGGGTCCCCATGGGGGTCGTGGCGATGGTCTACGAGGCCCGCCCGAACGTCACCGTCGACGCCGCGGGCTTGAGCCTCAAGAGTGGCAACGCCGCGCTGTTGCGCGGCTCCTCCTCGGCCTACGACTCCAACACCGCCCTCGTGGACGTGATGCGCGCAGCACTTGCGGGCACGGACGTGCCGGTGGATGCCGTGCAGCTCGTCCCGGGGCGCAGCCACGAGGCCGTGGTGGCCCTGATGACCGCCCGTGGGCTGGTCGACCTGCTGATCCCGCGGGGCGGGGCCGGGTTGATCCGCAACGTCGTGGACAACTCGACGGTGCCGGTCATCGAGACCGGCGTCGGCAACTGCCATGTCTACGTCGACGCCTCCGCCGACATCACCAAGGCCGTCGCGATCCTGGTCAACGCCAAGACCCAGCGGACCAGCGTGTGCAACACCGCCGAGACCTTCCTGGTGCACAGCGCGGTGGCCGACACGTTCCTCCCTGCGGCGCTGGGCGCGTTGGCTGAGAAGGGCGTGACGATCCACGGGGACCAGCGGATGGCCGGGCACGCCGAGGCCGCCGGCATCGCGTTCGTCCCGGTCACCGACGAGGACTGGGCGTGTGAGTACTACTCCCTGGACATCGCCGCCGGGATCGTGGACTCCCTCGACGAGGCCTGCGCCCACATCCGGCGCTGGTCCAGCGGGCACACCGAGGCGATCGTGACCGAGGACCTCGGGGCCTCGCGGCGGTTCATCGCAGGCGTCGACTCGGCGGCGGTGATGGTCAACGCCTCGACCCGCTTCACCGATGGGGGTGAGTTCGGCTTCGGCGCCGAGATCGGGATCTCGACCCAGAAGCTGCATGCGCGCGGGCCCATGGGCCTGACCGAGCTGACGTCCACGACCTACGTGGTCCACGGAGACGGCCATATCCGCACCTGACCGGCCGGCGGTTGACCCGATGGGTGCGGCGCGGGGGGCCACCGATCCGGTAGGCTCGCGCCGCTGACCACTGGGAAGGGGATGTTCGATGGTGAACGCACTGGTTCGGCTCTCCGAGGGGGCGGCCGTGGAGGAGCACGCCGGCGTTCCTGCATGGGTGTTCGGGGCCATCGCCCTGGTCCTGCTGCTCGCCCTGCTCTTCGTTGTGACCCGGTTCAATCCCGACCGGTGAGCCGCGCGCACTGATGACCGTGCGCCTGGGAGTCATGGGGGGCACGTTCGACCCGATCCACCATGGCCACCTCGTGGCCGCCAGTGAGGTGGCCCACCTGTTCGCCCTCGACGAGGTCGTGTTCGTCCCGACGGGCCAGCCGTGGCAGAAGTCCGACGGGGACGTCACACCGGCCGAGACCCGCTACCTGATGACCGTGATCGCCACGGCGGATGATCCGAGGTTCACCGTGAGCCGCGTCGACATCGATCGGGACGGGCCGACGTACACCGTGGACACGCTGCGTGACCTGCACGCCCAGCGCCCGGATGCCGAGCTGTTCTTCATCACGGGCGCCGACGCGCTGGGCTCGATCCTGACGTGGCGCGATCCCCACGACGTGCTCGACCTGGCCCACCTCGTGGCCGTCACCCGCCCGGGTCATGACGCGGACGCCGCGCACCTGCCCGCCGGCGCGGCCACCGTGGTCGAGGTCCCGGCCCTGGCAATCTCCTCGACCGACTGCCGGCAGCGCGTCAGCCACGGCGCTCCGATCAGCTACCTGGTGCCCGCCGGGGTGGACCGCTTCATCGTCAAGATGGGCCTCTACGGGGCGGGTGCGCGGTGAGCCCGAAGCACGCCAAGCCCGAACCGCCGGAGGAGGGGGCACCCGAGCCGGTGGCGCAGACGCCTCCCGCCGACGCAGCGCCCCCCGCCGACGCAGCCCCTCAGGCCGATGCGGTGCCTCAGGCCGATGCGGTGCCTCAGCGAGGGCCGTCGGGGCCGAACGCTCCCGCGCCGCCGCCCGCGGAGACGCCGCCACCGCCCGCCCCGGCTGGTGGGGCTACACCAACCCCACCGCCGGTTGCCCCGGTTGTCGCGACCACGGCTCCCTCCGCGGCCCCTGAGACCCCCGCCGTCGAACCTCAGTCGACCACCCCGCGTGCTGTTCCGACGCCAACACCGGAGCCCTCCGGCCCCGCGGAAGCTGCCGCCCCGGAGCCGGCCCCGCCCTCGACGCCTTCCCCGACGCCGGCCCCGTCGTCCGTCGCGGCCCCAACCCCGGAGCCCCCGGCCCCGACCCCGGGCGCCCCCGGCCCCACCCCGGAGCCCCCCGCCCCGCAGCGGGCCGCCACCGCCACCCGGCGTCCACCGCCCCGGCGCCCCGGAGGTCGTCGGGTGCGCTCGCGCTGGATGTGGGCCCTGCTCGCGCTCCTCGGAGTTGCGCTCGTCGGCTGGCTGGTCCTGTCCATGCGACCTGAGAGCACTGGCGGAACGGCTCAGCCCACCCCCTCGGCAACGGCGCCCGCCCAGCAGGAGACCCTGCTCATCCAGGTCCGCAACGACGCCGACCTGGGGGCTGACAACATGGTCGCCGGAGTGGGCGGGGGTCTTCCGGCCGCTCAGTTGCTGGTCCCGTCGAGGCTCATTGTGGACGTCCCCGGCGCCGGTCAGCAGACCCTGGGCCAGAGCGCCCGGCTGCTGGATCGCTCGGCGTCGCAGGACGCCCTGTCCGACCTGCTCGCCCTGCGCATCGACGGCACGCTGAGCCTGGCCAGGCTCGCCCTGGTGGGGATGGTCGACTTCGTCGGCGGCATCACCATCGACGTCGACCAGCCCATCACGGTGACCGACGAGGCGACCGGCGTCGAGACCGTGGTCGTGCCGTCCGGCACGCAGACCCTCGACGGCCAGCAGGCCGCCACGTACGCCCTGGCCTGGCTGCCCGACGAGCCGGAGGCTGCCCGCCTGGCCCGGTACTCCCAGGTGATGACGGCCACGATCTCCCGGCTTCCCGATGACGCCCTGCGCATCGAGCAGATGCTCACCTCGCTGGGGGCCTCGGCCCGGACGACCACGACCACCCAGGAGGTCGCGGACTTCCTGCTGCAGATGCGGGGCAGCATCCTCGAGGGGGGGCAGCAGGTCCGCGTCCTGCCGACCACCGACATCGAGGCCGGCGAGACCCTGGCGGTCGTCCGGGTCGACCTCGTGGCGGCCGAGGCCGTGATCAGCTCGTTGCTTCCCCAGGCGATGCTCACCGGTGCTGAGTCGAACCCACGGGTCCTGGTCCAGAACGGCGTGGGGACCCCCGGTCTCGGGGGCAGCGCCCGGGACCGGCTCGTGGCAGCGGGGATGGTCTACATCAACGGCGGCAACGCCGAGCTGTTCGACCTTCCGCAGACCATCGTGATCGTGGAGGACGGGTCCACGGAGTCCCTCACGCTGGGCGCGGAGGTGGCGCAGGCCCTGGGCGTCCCGGCCACATCGGTCCAGGTGGCCGAGGACGGGCAGAACGTGGCCGACGTGGTCGTCATCCTCGGGGCCGACTACCAGCCCTGATTCGTCGTCCTCCCGAGCCCTCATCGGGAGGGTAGGCTCGCCCGCGTGACTGCTGATCCCCACGCCGTGGCCCTGACCCTCGCTGCTGCCCATGCCGCGTCCGAGAAGCTGGCCGAGGACATCGTGGCCATCGACGTGAGCAAGCAGCTGGTCCTCACCGACGTGTTCCTGCTCTGCTCGGCGGCCAACGACCGCGCCGTGCGTGCCGTCGTCGACGGCATCGAGGAGGCGCTGCTGAAGCAGGGCGTCAAGCCCCTTCGTCGGGAGGGTGAGGCCGAGGGCCGCTGGGTCCTGCTGGACTACAACGAGATCGTGGTGCACGTCCAGCAGTCCGAGGAGCGGTTCCACTACGCCCTCGAGCGGCTCTGGCGGGACTGCCCGCTGATCGAGCTGCCCGAGGAGGTCAACCGGCCCCGCTCCGCGACGCCGTGAGCGGCGGCTGGAACGCTGCCCCCCGGCGGCGCGTGGTCTTCTGGCGCCACGGCCGCACGGCGTGGAACCTGGAGAACCGGTTCCAGGGGGCGACCGACGTGCCGCTGGACGAGGTCGGCCTCGCCCAGGCGACGGCCGCGGCCCCGGCACTGGCCCGGATGTCCCCGACGGCCATCGTCTCCAGCGACCTGGACCGCGCGGTGACCACTGCCCGTGTGCTGGCGGACCTGACCGGCCTCGACGTGGTCGAGGATGCCGGGCTGCGGGAGACCAACGGTGGCCGATGGCAGGGCCTGACCCGCGCCGAGATCATCGACCGGGACCGCGACCTGTTCCTGGCCTGGGTCGCCGGGCACGACGTCCGGCCCCCCGGCGGTGAGGTGCGCAGCGAGGTGGTCACGCGCGTGGTCGCGGCCGTCGACCGGCAGGTTGCCGTGCTGCCCTCGGGTGGGACGCTCGTCGTGGTCAGCCACGGCGGCTCGATCCGCGGGGCGATCGGGGGCCTGCTCGGGTTGGCCCCGGAGCAGTGGACCGCACTGGGCGTGATCAGCAACTGCGCCTGGAGCGTGCTGAGCCAGCTCACGCTCCCCGCCGAGCCGGGCGGCGAGCCCGTGACCCGCTGGCGGCTCGAGGAGTACAACGCGGCCGCGGCCCCGGAGCCCGCCCTGGGCGCCGACGACGCCTGAGGTCGGGCCGGCCGGCCTTCACGTGTGGAGCTGAGGGGATCCGTCGCAGCCCCACCGGGGCTGCTCCTCCCGAGTCCCCACTCTGCACGTCTGCACAATGTGAAGGACCCCCGGGAACACCGGAGGTCCTTCACATTGTGGAGCTGAGGGGACTCGAACCCCTGACCCCCTGCATGCCATGCAGGTGCGCTACCAGCTGCGCCACAGCCCCGAATACCTGCGACAGGATACCCGAGGTCCGCACCCGATCGGAAATCGGTCCGGCCCGGGGGACGGCCCCGCATCCGGTTGCGCGCGGTGTTCCGGTCAGCCCCGGCTCAGAGCGCGCGGGCCCGGTTGTTGCGGGGGTTGTGCTCGAGCTCGATGTGGCCCAGGTGCTCCAGCAGTGGGGGCAGGTACATGCCGAACCGGCCGCGGTAGCCCTTGCGCTGGCCGTACCAGCCGCCGACCGGGTTGTCCGGCGAGCGGCCCCACGCCTCGATGGTGCCCTCGGCGGCGGGCTTGTTCTCGTCCGCGGCGCCCAGCGGCATCCAGTCGCCATGGGCGACCAGCATCGCGCGCAGGTCCTCGATGGCGGACAGCAGGTAGGTCAGGCGCGTCGAGCCCACCTGGCAGACCAGCAGCTGCGGGTCAGACTCGGTGTCGGCGTACATCGTGTACTGGGACGTGCCCGGTGCGGTGGTGAGCTGCCACGGGTCGTCCTTGGTCCCTGCCTCGGTCATGGACCCTCCTTGTCGGCGCGGTCGTGGGTCCCGGCCGGTCGCGGCACGGCCGGGATGCCAGTCTCGCTGCCCACCGCAGCGGAGTCCAGCGTTCGTCATGAGCGTTCGTCATGACGGGCCGGGCATGGCCGGACCGGGCGAGGGGCGCGACGCCCAGCGACTACCCTTGTGCCCCATGAGCACCAGCCCATCGGAGACCGCCGAGACCCGCGAGGGGTACGACCCCACCGCCCTGCAGGACAAGTGGTTGGAGGTGTGGGACCGCCTGGCACCGTTCCGCTCCGGCCGGCCCGACGATGACCGGCCGCGCAAGTACGTGCTCGACATGTTCCCCTACCCGTCCGGCGACCTGCACATGGGTCATGCCGAGGCCTACGCGCTGGGCGACGTGCTGGCGCGGTACTGGGTCCAGCAGGGCTACAACGTGATGCACCCGATCGGCTGGGACGCCTTCGGGCTGCCGGCGGAGAACGCCGCGATCAAGAACAGCGCCGACCCGCGGGCGTGGACCTACGAGAACATCGCCACCCAGAAGGAGTCGATGCGCCGGTACGGCTGCTCATTCGACTGGGACCGCGTGCTCAACACCTGTGACCCCGAGTTCTACCGGTGGAACCAGTGGTTCTTCCTCAAGATGTTCGAGCGCGGGTTGGCCTACCGCAAGGACAGTGCGGTCAACTGGTGCCCGTCGTGCCAGACCGTCCTGGCCAACGAGCAGGTCGTCGCCGGGTTGTGCGAGCGCTGCGACTCGGTGGTCACCAAGAAGAAGCTCACCCAGTGGTACCTGAAGATCACCGACTACGCCGACCGGCTGCTCGACGACATGTCGCTGCTGGAGGGCCAATGGCCGGACAAGGTGCTGCACATGCAGCGCAACTGGATCGGGCGCTCAACGGGCGCGGAGGTCCAGTTCGTCATCGAAGGGCGCGACGAGCCGGTGACGGTCTACACGACCCGGCCCGACACCCTGTTCGGCGCCACGTTCTTCGTCGTCGCGGCCGACTCCGACCTGGCAGCCGAGCTGGCGGCGGGCACCGAGGCCGAGGCTGAGTTCGCCGAGTACCTGGTGGCGACCAAGCAGGAGACCGACATCGACCGGATGGCCAGCGACCGCCCCAAGACCGGGGTGTTCCTCAACCGGTACGCGATCAACCCGGTCAACGACGAGCGGCTGCCGATCTACGCCTCCGACTACGTGCTGGCCGACTACGGCACCGGTGCGATCATGGCCGTGCCCGCGCATGACCAGCGCGACCTGGACTTCGCGCGCACCTTCCACCTGCCGGTGCGGATCGTCGTCGAGTCCGACACGGACCCGCTGGAGACCGGCGTGGCCACCGCCGACGACGGTGCCCACGTGAACTCCGGCCCCCTCGACGGCCTGGACAAGGACGCGGCGATCGCCCGGATGATCTCCTGGCTGGACGACGAGGGCCGCGGGCGGGCCGCGGTCAACTACCGCCTGCGCGACTGGCTGATCAGCCGGCAGCGGTTCTGGGGCACGCCGATCCCGATCATCCACTGCCCCGGGTGCGGCGAGGTGCCGGTCCCCGAGGACCAGCTGCCCGTCGAGCTGCCGGACGCCCAGGGCCTGGACCTCAAGCCCAAGGGGGCCTCGCCCCTGGGGGCGCTGGACGAGTGGTCCGTCGTCGACTGCCCGCGCTGTGGCGGGCCGGCCCGGCGCGACCCGGACACGATGGACACGTTCGTCGACTCCTCGTGGTACTTCCTGCGCTACCTGGACCCGGCGAAGACCGACGGCCCGTTCGACCCGGCTGCGGCCAATGCGTGGCTGCCCGTGGACCAGTACGTCGGCGGGGTGACCCACGCGATCCTGCACCTGCTGTACGCGCGGTTCTTCACCAAGGTCATCCACGACATGGGGATGCTCGACGCGGTGGAGCCGTTCACCCGCCTGCTCAACCAGGGCATGGTCCAGATGGACGGCTCGGCGATGAGCAAGTCCCGCGGCAACCTGGTGCGCCTGTCCGACGAGCTGGCGGTCCACGGCGTGGACGCCGTGCGGCTGACGATGGTGTTCGCCGGCCCGCCCGAGGACGACATCGACTGGGCGGACGTGTCGCCCGGCGGGTCGAAGAAGTTCCTCGCCCGGGCCTGGCGCCTGGCCGGTGACGTCACCAGCGCGCCGGGCACCGACCCGTCCGGCGGTGACCTGGCGCTGCGCCGGATGACCCACCGCTCCGTCCACGACGCGGCCCTGGCCGTGGAGACCTACCGGTTCAACGTGGCCGTGGCCCGGACGATGGAGCTGGTGAACGCCGCGCGCAAGGCGATCGACTCCGGCGTGGGCCCGGCCGACCCGGCGGTCCGTGAGGCGGCCGAGGCGGTGGCGATCATGCTGTCGCTGGTCGCGCCCTACACGGCCGAGGAGATGTGGGCGCGCCTGGGGCACGAGCCGTGCGTCGCGCTGGCCGGCTGGCCGACGGTCGACCCGGCGCTGCTGGTCCAGGAGTCGGTCACGTGCGTCGTGCAGGTCGCGGGCAAGGTGCGCGAGCGCCTCGAGGTCGCCCCGGACATCTCCGAGGCGGACCTGCGCGCCCTCGCGCTGGCCACGCCCGCGGTGGTGGCCGCCGTCGGTGACCGGGAGCCGCGCGCGGTGATCGTGCGCGCCCCGAAGCTGGTCAACGTCGTCCCGAGCTGATCCTGACGTTGGTGTGGACGGATTCGACCGTTTGATTGTCGATTCCGTCCACACCGACTCTCGGGCCCTTCAGCGCGTAGCCTGATCAGCCATGAACGTGGCGATCGTCTCCGACTCCACCGGCTACCTCACTGAGGAGCTCACGCCGCCCGGGCTGACCATCGTGCCCGTGGCGATCATCCTCGAGGGCACGTCCTACGACGAGGGCACCGAGATCACGCTGGCGGAGGTGGCCGAGGCCCTGCGGCGCAAGGCTGCTGTGTCGACCTCGCGACCGGCGCCGGCGAGGTTCGCCCAGGAGTACGCGCGCCTGGCCGAGCAGGGCTACGACCACATCGTGAGCGTGCACCTGTCCGGGGACATGTCCGGCACCTACGACGCGGCTCGGATCGCCGCACGCGAGGCGAGCATCCCGGTGATGGTCGTGGATTCGCGCACCGTCGGCACGGCTCTGGGGTTCGCTGCCCGTTCGGCCGCGCAGGTCGTGGCGGCCGGGGGAAGCGCGGAGGAGGCTGCGGCCGCCGCGACGCGCAGCGCGGCGGCATCGCGCACCTGGATCGTGGTCGACAGCCTGGACCAGCTGCGCCGCGGGGGGCGGATCGGTGCCGCCCAGGCCCTGCTGGGCAACGCGCTGATGGTCAAGCCGATCCTGCAGATCGCCGACGGGATGATCTCGCCCCTGGAGAAGCAGCGGACGATGGGCCGGGCGATCGCCCGGATGGCAGAGATCGCCTGTGAGTACGCCGGGTCGGGGGCGGCCGACGTCGTGGTCCAGCACTGCGCGGCGCCGGAACGTGCCGAGGACCTGGCCGGGGCCCTGCGCGACGCCCTGCCGGGCTCGGACGTCCACCTGGTGGAGGTCGGCGCCGTCATCAGCGCCCACGTCGGGCTGGGCACCGTCTCCGTGGCGGTGTGCCCGAGATGACGGACGTCACCTGGCCCGAGATGGGCGAGATCAACTGGCCGGCGGTCGTGGCCGCCGGGGTGGTCAGCTACGCGGTCGGCTCGTTGAGCCCGGCGGCGGCAGCGGCCCGCCTGCGCGGCGTGGACCTGCGGGGGAGCGGCTCGGGCAACCCCGGGGCCACCAACGCGGCCCGGGCGATGGGGGTGAAGGTCGGCGTCGTGGTGGGCGCCCTGGACGTGGCCAAGGGGTTCGCGCCCGTCATGTACTTCAACCAGTACGGAGAGCCCTGCGGCGAGGTCGCGGGCATCGCAGCCGCACTGGGCCATGTCACCTCACCCCTGCTCAAGGGCAGGGGCGGCAAGGGGGTGGCCACTTCGCTCGGGGCGATCCTGGCGATCGAGCCGCTCTGGGCGGTGCCGGTCCTGGTCAGCTTCGGGGCCACTGTCGGGGTGACCCGCCAGGTGGGCATGGGCTCGGTGGTGGGGTCCCTGGCGCTGCTGCCGACGTCCCTGATCATCAAGCGGGGGTGGGCGGGCGTCGGCTTCGCGGCCGGGATGTCCGCCCTTGTGGTGTACCGCCACCGCAGGAACATCCGCACGTACGTGGCCCAGCTGCGCGATCCCGGGTCGGCGGCCGCGGGTGCCGGGTCGGCTGAGACTGGGGTCGGGCCGGCCGCTCAGGCCCCGGCCCCCGCCTGACCGACCGCCGCCGTTCGCCGCTCCCGGGTGATCCATGTGGGTTCGGAACCCTCTAGGCACCTCAACGTGCACGGATCATGCTTCGCGGGCTTGATCTGCGCTGGGGAACGCCCTGGCGTGGGCGCGCGCCGGCGTCGGGGGATGGGGGTCGGGCTGTCCACAGATTCCTGGAAACGGGTTCACGGCCGGGGATCGGCGACCTAGCGTCGCAAGCGTGAGACGTACCCAGGACCTCGTCCTCGCCCGGCTGCGGCTCATCGCCATGCGCTGGCAGGGCGGGGTGCCGGACGTGGGTACGCGGCGTGCCGCGGAGTTCGCCTCCCGTGGCGAGGGGGCGCGTGCCGCGTCGGCGGTGTGGGCGCAGGGGGTGACCACGGACGGCAGCGGTGAGCAGCCCGGTCGTGGTGGCTCTTCGGGGCAGCCCGGGGGAGGCTCGGGTGGGGCAACCAGGCACGAGGCGAACTGGCCGGACGACAGGCTCGGTGCGGCCGTGGGTGCGCCCCCGGAGGTTGACGCGGCGGTCGTGGGTGCCCACGCCGACGGTGACGTGGCCATCGCGGAGGGATCTGCGGAATCAGAGGTATGGCCGCACCCAGGCCTCTGGGTCCGGCTCCTGGGGATCCTGCTCCTGGTTGTTGCCGCGGGTGGGGCGGGATGGATCCTGACCTCCTGGCCGCGGGAGCAGCCGACTGGCAGCACCGCCGCGCAGGCCTCGGTCCCGTCCGCTGCCCCCTTCGCCGATCCCTTTGCGGTGGCGTCGCCCTCGCCCTCACCGTCCGTGATGGTCCATGTCGCCGGGGAGGTCCGCAAGCCGGGAGTCGTCCGGCTGGCGGCCGGATCCCGGGTCGTGGACGCGGTCAAGGCCGCCGGTGGCCTGCGCCGGGGCGGTCGGCTGGGCGGCACGAACCTGGCCCGGGTCCTGGCAGATGGGGAGCGGATCGAGGTCGGAGGGTCGCAGGCAGCGCCGTCCACGGGCCCGGGGGCGCCGGGCGGTTCGGGTGCGGCCCTGTCCGGGCCTATCGACCTGAACACCGCGACCGCTGAGCAGCTCGACGCACTGCCGGGCATCGGGCCGGTCACGGCGGCCAAGATCCTGGCCTGGCGATCAGCGAACTCCCGCTTCAGCGTCGTCGACGAGTTGGCGGAGGTCCCCGGCATCGGACCCAAGACCCTGGAGGAGCTGCGTCCGCATGTCCGGGTCTGACCGACCTCCAGACGCTGGGCCGCGCGCCGAACCGGACGCCGGGCCGCGCGCCGAACCGGACGCCGGGCCGCGCGCCGAACCGGACGCCGGCACGGGGGTCGAGCCGGACGCCGGCCCAGGGGCCGAACCGGATTCCGGGCGAGCGGCCGATCGCCCGGACCTGCGACTCGCTCCCTTGGTCGCGACCCTGTGGTTGGGAGAGGCGCTCATGCTGCTCGCCCAACCGGCCCGCCCGGTCCGATGGCTGCCAGCCGCAGTGCTGGTCCTCGTCGCCGGCCTTGTGGCCGCGGCGGCCTTCGCCGGGGGCAGGACCGGTCGGCCGTGGCATGCGGCGGTGCAGGGCCAACCCCGTCCGGGTCCTCGCCAGCGACGTGCCATCGCGGCCTGCATCGGCGTCTGCGGGCTCGGACTGGGCCTGGCCATGGGCGCCGGACACCTGGCTCGGCTGCATCCCCCGGTCCTGGAGCTCGCCGCCCAGCAGGGAGCCGTCGTCCGTGCGCAGGCCACCGTGACCGGCGATCCGCGCGTGCACCTGCCCGCTGACGATGGCGGGCGGCCGATGCCGCCGAGCTGGTCGGTCCCGGCTCGACTGAGCGGGATCGTGGTGCGCGGCACCGGGTACACCGTGCGCGTCCCCGTGCTCCTGCGCGGCGACGCTGTCCGGGACTTGCGGTACGGAGCCCGGATCACGTTCGCCGGTCGGGCTCAGGAGACGTGGTCTCCCGAGGCCCAGTCCCTGACGCTGCGCGTGCTCGGTCCGGTGCATATCCGCTCGCCGCCGGGACCGGTTGCGCGCGCCACCACCGACATCAGGGCTTCCTTCCGCGCGGCGTGCGCCGGGCTGCCCCCGGATGCCGGGGCCCTCCTGCTCGGGCTGGCGGTCGGCGACGAGTCGACGCTCCCGGCAGACCTCGACGAGGCCATGGTCAGCGCCGGGCTGGCTCACCTGACGGCTGTGAGCGGGTCGAACACCTCCCTGGTCGTGGGGATCGCCATGGCGGCGGTCGCAGGTCTGGGGCTGGGCTGGCGTGCCCGGGTGGTCACGTGCCTGGCGGTGCTGACCGCCTACGTGTTGCTGGTCAGGCCGCAGCCGAGCGTGCTGCGCGCGGCCGCCATGGGCGTGGTCGCGCTGGTCGCCCTCTCGGCGGGAGGGCGGCGGCGGGGTCCGCCTGCTCTGCTCGCCTCCGCGCTGGCCCTCCTGCTGGTCCTGCCGCAGTTCGCGCTGTCCCTCGGGTTCGCGTTGTCGTTCGCCGCCACGGCCGGGTTGCTTGTCGTGGGCCCCCCGCTCGCGCAGCGGTTGGGCCGCTGGCCGTGGAGCAGGTGGCTGCCCGAGCCGGTGCGTGCCGCGCTGGCCGTCGCCGCCGCCGCCCACCTGGCGACCCTTCCCCTGGCCGTGCTCATGGGGAACGGGGCCAGCCTCGTGGCACTGCCCGCAAACGTGGTTGTGACGCCGCTGGTCCCGTTCGCCACGGTCCTGGGGCTGGCCGCGGCTCTGATCGCTCCGGCGGCGGCGGGTCCGGCAGCGCTGCTGGCGGTGGTCGCCTCGCCAGCGACCGCGGCGATCGCGTGGGTGGCCCGGACGTCCGCGGCGCTGCCCTTCGGCGTGGTGGACGTCCCCGCGGGACCGACAGGCGCCCTCGCAGCGGCCCTGGTGCTGGCCCTGGCAGCGACGATCGCCATGCGGGGCTGGCGGCCCTGGCGCGACCGGCGGATCGTGCTGGCGGTCACGGTGGCGGTGGCAGTCGGGCTGGTCGCCCAGCACGGTCGTGCCGCCCGCTGGCCACCGCCGGACTGGGTGGTGCTGGCCTGCGACGTCGGTCAGGGCGATGGGCTGCTCATCCGCGCCATGGGTTCGCAGGAGGCGCTGCTGGTTGATGCCGGGCCTGATCCCGAGCGATCACGGCCTGCCTGCGCGGATCCGGCGTGGAGCGCCTCGCGGTGCTCCTGACGCACTTCCACGCCGATCACATCGATGGGCTCGACGCGGTCCTCGACGGATGGCCGGTCTCGGTGGTCCTGAGCAGCCCGGTGCCCGAGCCCGCCGAGGGCGCCGCCTGGGTGGTCGACCAGGTGCGTGCCGCCGGGGTGCCGTTCCGGCTGGTCAGGGCCGGCGAGGAAGTCAGCGTGGCGGGGGTCGGGCTGGACATCCTGTGGCCGGCGCGCCGGGTGGAGCAGTCACCGGCCAACAACGCCAGCGTCGTCGCCCTGGCCGAGGTCCCCACGTCCGCCGGGGCGATCCGGACCCTGCTCACCGGCGACATCGAGCCCGAGGCCCAGTCCGTGCTCATGGCGCGGTCCTCGCCGATGGCGCACGTGGTGAAGGTGCCCCATCACGGGTCGCGCTACCAGGTGCCGCAGTTCGCGATCTGGTCGGGTGCGCGGATCGCGCTGTTCTCGGTCGGCGAGGGCAACGACTACGGGCATCCCAGCGAGTCCACGCTGCAGCAGTACCGCTCGGCTGGGTCCCGGATCGGGCGCACGGACGAGCAGGGCGATCTCGCGGTCCTCCCGGTCCCGGGTGGGCTCGCGCTGGTCCCGCGCCGGTGAACCCAGACCGGCTCCACGGGAGTGTCGGCCCGGCGTGGGATGCTGACGCCGATGAACCCCACCGCGAGCCCCGCGTCGTCACCGGCCCCGCCTGCCGCACTGACGCTGCTGACCGGCGCTGAGCCGTTCCTGCTCAGCCGGGCGGTCGCGCGGGTGGTTCGCGCTGCCCGGTCGGTGGACCCCGACGTCGAGCGCCGCGACGTCGACGCCCAGGCCCCGGGAGCCGAAGGTGACCTGATCACCGCGCTCTCGCCGTCGCTGTTCGGGGGTGCGGCCGTCGTGGTGGTCTCCGGGCTGGCCGATGCCTCCGAGCAGGTGACTGCTGCGCTGCGGGCCGGCGCCCTGGATCTTCCGGCTGACACGTGGGTCGTGGCCCTGCACTCCGGCGAGCGCAACAAGAAGGCGCTCGAGGAGCTGCGCGCCCTGCAGGTGCCCGGCGGGCTGGTCGAGGTCCCGTGCGCGAAGGTCAAGCCCGGGCGTCCCACACGTGAGCTGCTCGAGCAGGAGGCCCGGCGCTCCGGGCGGCGGATCACCTCCGACGGCGTCGATGCGCTGGTCATGGCCCTCGGCTCCGACATCGCCCTGCTGGTCGGCGCCCTCGAGCAGCTGTTCGCCGACAGCGCCGAGGATCCGATCGATGCCGCGGAGGTGACCGCAACGTTCGCCGGTGTCGCGGAGGTGAGCGGGTTCCAGCTGGCCGACGCGGTGTGGGAGGGCCGTGCCCTGCTGGCCCTGCAACGGCTGCGGTGGGGCCTGATCAGCCAGACGATCTCCGGTGCCGGCGCAGTGGGCTCCCTGGCCGCGGGCCTGCGCGCCATGGTGAAGGTCGCCGGCGCCCCGCGCGGCATGTCCGAGGCGGACGTCGCCCGCCTGGCGGGGGTCCCTCCCTTCAAGGTCCGCATGCTGCGCTCCGCTGCGGCGAGCTGGGAGCCGGGGCAGCTGGCCGAGGCGACCAAGCACCTCGCGACGGTTGATGCCCAGATGAAGGGCGGGCTGCGCCCCGGTGAGAGCCTGGAGCCGGCGCAGAAGGTCCGTGCGCTGGAGTCCTTCGTGATCCACACGGTCGGGCTCCAGGAGCGGCCGACGGCCCGCGGCCCGGCCGGGCGTGGTCCCACCCGGGAACCGTGATTTGGCCAGCAGTGGGGGTGGTCCGGTATCCTGAGTGTCTGCCCGCCGGCTCACGGCGGCCACAGACCGTGCGAACGACCCTTCCCGGGGTCGATCGCGGCCCCGGACCAGGAAGACGAAGGCTGACCACGTGGCGAACATCAAGTCGCAGCTCAAGCGGATCAAGACCAACGAGAAGGCGCGCCAGCGCAACAAGGACGTCACGTCCAGCCTGAAGACTGCGGTCCGTCGGTTCCGTGAGGCCGCCCAGTCCGGCGACGTCGAGAAGGCCCAGGAGTACGCGCGCGCCGCGGCCCGCCAGCTGGACAAGGCCGCCAGCAAGGGCGTCATCCACCGCAACCAGGCCGCCAACCGCAAGTCGGCGATCCAGAAGCAGGCTGCGAGCCTCTAGCCGTCCCGTCGGGTCCGTCCCGACCGGGAGCCGAGCGCCATCCGCATCGCGGGTGGCGCTTCGCCATGTCCGCCCCGGGCAGCCTGCTGCCAGCGGGGTTCGTGCCGGGACTCCGCCCGACCACCGCGGATATGGTGGGCGAGAGGGCCCCCGACCAGAGGGCGCGGCGATCAGGAGGGTGCACCATGGGCATGGTTCAGGCGAGCGAGGCGGGTCTGACGAGCGTCGTCGAGGGCATGGCGAAGGTGCGCGGGGCCATGCCGGACACCATCCGCGAGGCAGCCGACCGCAAGCTGGGCGGCGATACCGCGCTGGGCAAGGGGGTCCTGGCCATGGTCGACACGGTCGCCGAGGAGTCGGCCAAGGCCAAGGTCGCCAAGGCCGCCCTCGCGGCTGAGGCGGCCGCGATCGCGAAGCGCAACGCGGCCGCCCTGGCGGAGTCGGCGGAGTCTGCGGCGCTGGAGGTCCGTGGGGGCCGCGGCCGGGCGGGAAAGCTCGTGATCGGTGGGCTCGCGGTCGCAGCGGCGGCAGGCGGCGCGTACTTCGTGTGGAAGCGGCGCCAGGCCTCCGCCCAGGCGCATCTCTCGGGCGAGGAGGAATGGGGCGCCGCGCCTGCGGCCGAGGCGAAGGTCACGGAGTTCATGCCCGGCATGGCCGACGTGCAGAGCCCGGACGTCGTCGACGCGGACTTCGCCCACGAGGTGGACGAGGCGGCTGACGAGCTCGCTGCCGAGGTCGTTGAGGCGATCGAGGTCCCGGCTGAGCGCGGCGACGGGCACGTGGCAGCCGCCCCCGAGCCGGCCGAGCCGTTCGTGCCGGGAGTGGCCGATGAGCAGAGCCCGGACGTCGTCGACGACGACTTCGCGGCCCAGGTCGACAGCGCCGCGGACGACATCGCCGGAGCCGTCGTGGACGCCATCGAGACCCCCGAGGGCACGCACACGTAGCCCGGGGTCCGGCGAACCTGTGGGACCATATCCCTCGTGTCGCCCGCCCCCGGATCCACGGATGAGTCAATCATCCGCAACTTCTGCATCATCGCCCACATCGACCATGGCAAGTCGACGCTGGCTGACCGGATGCTGCAGATCACCGGTGTCGTCGACGGCCGCGACATGCGCGCGCAGTACCTGGACCGGATGGACATCGAACGCGAGCGCGGCATCACCATCAAGAGCCAGGCGGTTCGTCTGCCCTACGTCGCCTCGGATGGCATCGACTACGTCCTGAACCTGATCGACACCCCCGGGCACGTCGACTTCACCTACGAGGTCTCGCGCAGCCTGGCGGCCTGTGAGGGTGCCGTGCTGCTGGTCGACGCCGCGCAGGGCATCGAGGCCCAGACGCTGGCCAACCTGTACCTGGCGCTGGAGAACGACCTGGCGATCATCCCGGTGCTCAACAAGATCGACCTGCCCGCGGCCCAGCCCGAGCGGTATGCCGCGGAGCTGGCGCACATCATCGGGTGCGACCCCGCCGATGTCCTGCAGGTCAGCGCGAAGACCGGCGCGGGCGTCCGCGAGCTCCTCGACGAGGTGGTCCGCCAGGTGCCGGCGCCGGCCGGTGACCCGGATGCGCCGGCCCGGGCCCTGATCTTCGACTCGGTGTACGACTCCTACCGGGGCGTGATCACCTACGTGCGCGTGATCGACGGCAAGCTCTCCACCCGTGAGCGGATCGTGATGATGTCCACCGGCGCCCAGCACGAGATGCTCGAGGTCGGCGTGATCTCCCCGGAGCCCGTGCCGTCGGCGGCCATCGCCGCCGGAGAGGTCGGCTACCTGATCACCGGCGTGAAGGACGTGCGCCAGAGTCGTGTCGGCGACACCGTCACCGCGGCCAGCAAGGCCGGGGCCACCGTCCCGTTGGGCGGCTACCGCGATCCCAAGCCCATGGTGTTCTCAGGCCTGTACCCGATCGACGGCTCGGACTACCCGGAGCTCCGCGACGCCCTGGACAAGCTCAAGCTCAACGACGCTGCCCTGGTCTACGAGCCCGAGACATCCGGGGCCCTCGGGTTCGGCTTCCGGTGCGGCTTCCTCGGCCTGCTGCACCTGGAGATCGTCCGTGAGCGCCTCGAGCGCGAGTTCAACCTCGACCTGATCTCCACAGCCCCGAACGTGATCTACCAGGTCACCCTCGATGACGGCCGCGAGATCGAGGTCACCAACCCGTCGGAGTACCCCAACGGCAAGGTCGCCGAGGTTCGCGAGCCCGTCGTGCGGGCCACGATCCTGAGCCCCACGGACTACGTGGGCGCCATCATGGAGCTCTGCCAGAACCGGCGCGGCAACCTGCTCGGGATGGACTACCTGTCCGACACCCGGGTCGAGCTGCGCTACACGCTGCCCCTGGCTGAGATCGTGTTCGACTTCTTCGACGCGCTGAAGTCGCGCACCCGCGGCTACGCATCGCTGGACTACGAGACCACCGGCGAGCAGGCCGCCGACCTCGTGAAGGTCGACATCCTGCTGCACGGCGAGCCCGTGGACGCCTTCTCGGCGATCGTGCACCGCGACAAGGCCTACGCCTACGGGGTCGCGATGGCCGCCAAGCTCAAGACGCTGATCCCGCGCCAGCAGTTCGAGGTGCCGATCCAGGCGGCGATCGGCTCGCGGATCATCGCCCGGGAGAGCGTGCGCGCGATGCGCAAGGACGTCCTGGCCAAGTGCTACGGCGGTGACATCACCCGCAAGCGCAAGCTGCTGGAGAAGCAGAAGGAGGGCAAGAAGCGGATGAAGATGGTCGGTCGGGTCGAGATCCCGCAGGAGGCCTTCATCGCCGCCCTGAACACCGAGGGCGAGCAGGGCGCCAAGAAGTAGGCCTGCCCGCGCTGCCGCCGTGGAGGTCGCGGTGACCGACCCGCCCATGCCGGCCACAGGGGCCCTTCCTGCCGAATCGATCCCACCCACCGTGATGCGCATCTGGGCTTGCATCGGCACCTCACAATGGCGTAATCTGATATCAGATTGATAGTCCGAGGAGGACCCCATGAGCGCCACCGCGGCCGCCCGAACCCCCACGCCCGACTCCCTTGTCACCCCGGCCCCGCAGGTCAGGGAGAAGCGTGCGCACAGCGTGAACGGCTGGCCTGTGGTGATCGTCGGCATCCTGGCGGTCATCGCCTGCACCTGGGCCATCGGCGTGGCCATCGCGGGTGCGGGCGAGGGGTTCGACATGCCGCTCTATTTCTGGGCCTGCATCGTGGCACTGACCCTGATCCTCTTCCTGCTGACCGGCCTCACGCCGGTCGCCCCCGGGCAGGCCCGCGTGGTCCAGCTGCTCGGCCGCTACGTCGGCACGATCCGGCAGGACGGCCTCCGCTGGGTGAACCCGTTGACCATGCGACGCTCCATCTCCACCCGGATCCGCAACCAGGAGACCCAGGTCCTGAAGGTCAACGACCTCGCCGGCAACCCCATCGAGATCGCCGCGGTGGTGGTCTGGCAGGTGACGGACACCGCGATGGCCAGCTTCAACGTGGACAACTTCGTCGACTTCGTGTCGATCCAGACCGAGACCGCCGTCCGGCACATCGCCAACTCCTACCCCTACGACAACAATGCGGGCACCTCGAAGCTGAGCCTGCGCGACAACGCCGAGGAGATCACCGCCGAGCTGAGCCGGGAGATCAGCCAGCGTGTCGAGCCCGCAGGGGTGCAGATCGTCGAGTCTCGGCTGACCCGACTGGCCTACGCCGCCGAGATCGCCCAGGCGATGCTGCGCCGCCAGCAGGCCGACGCCGTGGTGGCAGCCCGGGCCCGGATCGTCGAGGGTGCCGTCGGGATGGTCGAGCAGGCGCTGCACCAGCTCGAGCAGCAGGACGTCGTCGTCCTGGACGACGAGCGCAAGGCGGTCATGGTGTCCAACCTGCTGGTCGTCCTCTGCTCCGAGCAGAACACGCAACCGGTCGTCAACGCCGGATCGCTGTACTGAGGCCCGTTCCGTGGCCGAGCGCAAGAGCGTGCTGCTCCGCCTGGATCCGGCCGTCCATGACGCCCTGTCCAGGTGGGCGGCCGACGAGCTGCGCAGCACCAACGCGCAGATCGAGTTCCTGCTGCGCCGGGCACTCGCGGATGCCCGGCGGATGCCCGCCTCCGCAGGTCCGATCCGCCGCCCGGGGCGGGCCGCCCGGACGTCGCCGGACGGTGGTGGGGCCAGCGCCGCGGGCATGCCCGCGGATTGATCGGTGCGGTCGAGCTTTCCGCGGCTTCCCGGCTTGACCGGGGGCGGGTGGTGTCGGCAGAGTTACGTAGGTCACACTTCTGCGTGAACTGACGTCCACCTATGCCTTGGAGGCTCCTGAATGCCAACCACAGCCGGATCGCTCACCACCCCCCTCCCTCCGGGGGCCGATAGCCTGACGCGCGCGATCCTTGACCGCGTTGCGGCGACGCCCGACCGCCCTGCGTTCCGCTCACCCGGGGCGGACGACTCGTGGTCCGTCTCGTACACCTGGCGTGAGGCCGGCGACGAGATGATGAAGCTCGCAGCGGGCCTCCTGTCGCTTGGTCTCGAGCTCGAGGAGCGGGTGGCCATCGCGAGCAACACGCGAACCGAGTGGATCTTCGCTGACGGTGCCGTGATGCTTGCTGGTGGAGCCAACACCACGATCTACCCGAGCACGAACGAGGACGACTTCGCCTACATCCTGTCGGACTCGGGCACACGGTTCCTCATCGCCGAGGACCAGAAGCAGGCCGACAAGGTGCTGCACCAACGCGATCAGCTCCCGCGGCTCGAGAAGATCATCCTGGTCGACGGCGAGGGCGACGGCGACTTCGTGATCAGCTGGGCGCAGCTGCGCGACCTCGGTGTCGCGAAGCTCACCGAGGATCCCAAGGCGGTCGAGACCCGCGCCGCGCAGGTCACCGGGGACTCCCTGTCCACCATGATCTACACCTCCGGGACCACCGGGCGGCCGAAGGGAGTCGAGCTGCCCCACAGCAACTGGGCGTTCATGGGGAAGAGCATGGACTCCCTGGGCATCGGCACCATCGACGACGTTCACTTCCTGTGGCTTCCGCTGTCCCACGTGTTCGGCAAGGTCCTGCTGGCGTTCCAGTACCAGGTCGGATTCGTCACCGCCACCGATGGCCGCGTGCCGAAGATCTCCGAGAACCTCGGCAGTGTCCAGCCGACGATCATGGCAGGTGTCCCGCGCATCTTCGAGAAGATCTACCAGGGCGCGAACTCCCGGACCCAGGAGGCCGGGGGCGCCAAGCTCAAGATCTTCAACTGGGCGTTCAGCACCGCGATCGACGTCAAGGCCAAGCAGCGCGCCGGCCAGTCCGCCGGTCCCCTCGCCGGGATCAAGATGGGCCTCGCCGACAAGTTGGTCTTCTCGAAGATCCGGGCGGCAACTGGTGGCAACCTCAAGACGCTCGTGTCGGGTTCGGCCGCCCTCAATGGCGACGTCGCCCGTTGGTTCGACGCCGCGGGCCTGCCGATCCTCGAGGGGTACGGCCTGACCGAGAACACGGCAGCTGCCTGTGTCGTGCGTCCGGAGGACATCGTCTTCGGCCTCGTCGGCCCGCCGATGCCGGGCACCGAGGTCAAGATCGCCGACGACGGCGAGGTGCTGCTGCGCGGGCCGCACATCATGCGTGGCTACCGCAACCTGCCGGAGGTCAACGCTGAGACACTGCTCCCCGACGGCTGGTTGGCCACCGGTGACATCGGTGAGCTCGACGAGAAGGGCCGGTTGAAGATCACCGACCGCAAGAAGGACCTGGTCAAGACCTCGGGCGGCAAGTACATCGCCCCCGGTCAGATCGCCGCGCAGTTCAAGGCGCTGTCGCCGATCGCCTCGAACCTCGTGGCGATCGCCAACAACCGCAACTTCGCGACCGCGCTGATCTCGCTGGATCCCGATGCCCTGCAGACCTTCGCGGCCTCCCACGGCCTGTCCGGGGACTTCGCGACCCTGTCGCAGTCCCAGGAGGTGCGCGACAACCTGCAGGCGTCGGTGGACCAGCTCAATGCCGGCCTCAACCGCTGGGAGACCATCAAGAAGTTCACGGTCCTGGATCGTGACCTCTCCGAGGCGGACGGGGAACTGACCGCCAGCCTGAAGGTCAAGCGCAAGGTGGTCGAGGAGCACTTCGCCGACCAGATCGAGGCGATGTACGCCTCGTAGGCACCAGACGGTGATGGCCCCCGCGATTCGGCTGCGGGGGCCATCGCCGTTCTCAGCCCCGGCAGCGGCGGCCGCCGACTGCCCCGGATTCCGGCCGGCGGCGCGCCCGTCGGGACCCTTGACGGCGCACCCGCGGTTCCGGCACGGTGTGCCACCACGATCCTCTCGCCCCTCACGACCCCTGCCGAGGTGACCTCCATGCCCCAGATCGCCGGCTCCCTGGACACGGCCCTTCCCGCGCACGCCCCCACACTGGCCCGGTCCATCCTCGACCGGGTCGCCGCGACTCCCGATCGTCGCGCGTACCAGTACCCCACGCCGGAGGACACCTGGGAGGTCCTCACCTGGCGCGACATGGGTCAGGCGATGACGGCACTGGCAGCCGGACTGCTCACGTTGGGCCTCCAGCCGGAGGACCGGGTCGCGATCGCGAGCAGCACCCGTGTGGAGTGGGTGCTGGCTGATGGTGCGGTGATGCTGGCAGGTGGGGCCAACACGACGATCTACCCGAGCACCGGCGACGACGACTTCGGCTACATCCTGGCCGACTCGGGCACCCGGATCCTGGTCGCCGAGGACCAGGCACAGGCGGACAAGGCACTGCATCAGCGCGACCGGCTGCCCGACCTGAGCCGGATCGTCCTGATCGACGGCGAGGGTGATGGCGACCTCGTGATGAGCTGGGCCGAGCTCCGTGCGCTGGGAGCCGAGGCGCTGGCGGGCCAGCCGGGGATGGTCGAGGCGGTGGTCGATGAGATCCGGCCGGACTCCCTGGCGACCCTGATCTACACGTCCGGGACGACGGGGCGGCCCAAGGGCGTGGAGCTCACGCACAGCAACTGGGTGTTCCAGGGGGCCAGCATCGAGGCCCTGGACATCATGCACATCGACGACGTGCACTACATGTGGCTGCCGTTGGCCCACTCGTTCGGCAAGGTGCTCGTCGCCGCGCAGTACCAGATCGGGCTGGAGACGGCGATCGACGGCCGGATCGACCGGATCATCACGAACCTGCCCGTCGTCCGCCCGACCCTGATGGCCGGTGTCCCGCGCATCTTCGAGAAGATCTACCAGGGCGCCAACGCGAAGGCCAGGGCCGGGGGTGGGCCGAAGGCGAAGATCTTCGACTGGGCGTTCAGCACCGCGACCGACATCAAGGCCAAGCAGCGTGCAGGGCAGTCCGCCGGTCCGCTCGCCGGTCCGCAGATGGCTGTCGCCGACAAGCTCGTCTTCTCCAAGATCCGCGAGCTCACCGGGGGGCGGATCCGGCTGTTCGTCTCCGGGTCGGCCGCGCTGAACGCCGACGTGGCCAAGTGGTTCGACGCAGCCGGCATGCCGGTCATCGAGGGCTACGGGCTGACCGAGAACTCCGCCGCTGCCTGCATCGTGCGTCCTGACGACCTCGCGTTCGGCACGGTCGGCACGCCGTTCCCCGGCACGCAGGCGATGATCGCCGAGGACGGCGAGATCCTGGTGCGCGGGTCCGCACGTCATGCGTGGCTACCGCAACCTGCCGCAGGCCAACGCCGAGACGCTGCTGCCCGACGGGTGGATGGCCACCGGGGACATCGGGATGCTCGATGACGGGGGGCACCTGCGGATCACCGACCGCAAGAAGGACCTGGTCAAGACCTCGGGCGGCAAGTACATCGCCCCCGGGGCCATCGCCGCCCAGTTCAAGGTGATCTCGCCCCTGGCCTCCAACCTGGTGGCGATCGCGAACAACCGCAACTACCCCACGGCGCTGATCTCGCTGGACCCGGACGCACTGGGCAAGTTCGCCGAGGAGAACGGCCTGTCCGGTGACTTCGCCACCCTGTCGCAGAGCGCGGCGGTGCGGGAGGTGATCCAGGCCAACATCGACACCCTCAACAGTCAGCTCAACCGCTGGGAGACGATCAAGAAGTTCACGATCCTCGACCGCGACCTGTCCGAGGAGACCGGCGAGCTGACCGCGAGCCTGAAGGTGAAGCGCAAGGTCGTCGAGGAGCACTTCGCCGACCAGATCGAGGCGATGTACACCTGAACCCTGGGGCGCGCGGGCTGGCCGGCCGGGCAGCGGTGGGCTAGGGCGACTCGGGATCGGCGCTGGCCGATGCCGTGCCTGAGGGGGTGCCGGAGTCGGCCGGTGCTGGCGTGACCGTGGGCCCAGGGGTGGGCGCCAGCGCGGAGGCGGGCGGTCGCACGGGAGCGTCTGCGCCCTGCGGCCCGGTCGAACCCCGGACCGTGATGACCAGGTTCGGCTGGCCGTCGTCCTCGCCGAGCACGATGTAGATGTTGAAGGTGGGAGCCGCGAAGCTGTACAGGCCCGTGTTCGTCTCGGCGGCCCCCACGTACTCGGCGATCGGGACGTACTCGCGGTCGCGCAGCTCGGCGACGATCGGCTCGGCCATGTCCAGGGCGGTCCCGCCGTTGGTGGTGAACGTTGCGGTCCAGGTGCGCCGCGGAAGGGAGCCGATCGCGTAGGCCGTGACGACCTCGGAGCCCTCCGGCAGCGGCGCATCGGGCCAGTCCTCGGGCAGGGGCGCTCCCGTGAGCTCCCACTTCTCGGCCAGTTCGAGGGCGCGGTCGGGGCCGGCCGAGGACTGCGCCGGTGTGGGGGTCGGGGATCCGATCGTGGGGCGGGCCAGGGGCTCGGCCGCGCTGCACCCGGCCAGGGCGAGCAGGCCGGCGCACAGCGTGAGCGCAGCCCGCGTCGTCCTCGGCGTTCCCATGGGGCAACGCTAACCCGAGCGGGCGGACGCCCCGGTCACATGGGAGGACAATGTCGGCCATGCCCAGCCAGCCGACCGGGGAGGTCCCGCCCCTCGACGGGTCCCTGCCCGCGGAATCGGCCCGGGCCTGGGGCCGGCGCGACTTCGGCGTCTACGTGCACGTGCCGTTCTGCGCCTCACGCTGCGGCTACTGCGACTTCAACACCTACACCGCTCCCGAGCTCGCCGGCTCGACCGGCGTGGACCGGGCCACGTTCGCCGAGCACCTCGCCGCGGAGGTCGCGTTCGCGCGGGGCGTCCTCGGCGAACGGGACGTCCCGGCGCGGACCGTGTTCGTCGGTGGGGGGACACCGACCCTGCTGGCTCCCGATGCACTGGGCGCGGTGCTGCGCCGGATCGACGACTCCTTCGGCCTCGCCCCGGGTGCCGAGGTGACGCTGGAGGCCAACCCCGACTCGGTGACCCCCGCGTCCCTGGCCCGGCTGCGTGCGGTGGGCTTCACCCGGATCTCGTTCGGGATGCAGAGCGCGGTGCCGCACGTCCTGGCCGTCCTGGACCGCACGCACACCCCCGGCGGGGCACTCCGGGCGGTCGCCGACGCCCGGGCCGCGGGCTTCGAGCAGGTCAGCCTCGACCTGATCTACGGAACGCCGGGGGAGTCCCTGGCCGACTGGCAGTCCACGGTCGAGGCTGCGCTATCGGCTCAGGTCGGCCACATCTCCGCCTATGCCCTGATCGTGGAGCAGGGGACCCGACTGGCCGGCGCAGTGCGCCGGGGGGCGATCGAGGCGCCCGGACGACGACCTGATGGCCGACATGTACGACCTCGCCGACGAGGCGTTCTCAGCCGCCGGGCTGCCCTGGTACGAGCTGTCCAACTGGGCGGTGCCCGGCCAGGAGTGCCGGCACAACGTCGCCTACTGGCGCGGTGACGACTGGTGGGGGGTCGGCCCGGGGGCGCACAGCCACGTGGCGGGCACCCGGTGGTGGAACGTCAAGCACCCGGCTGCCTACGTCGAGCGCCTGCGTTCGGGGCAGTCCCCGGCGGTCGGGCGCGAGGTTCTGGACGCCGACACGCGTGCCGTCGAGGAGATCCTGCTCGGTGTCCGGATGGCTGATGGGCTGCGCGTGGACGATCTCAGCGCCGGGCAGCGGGGTGAGGTGGACCTGCTGGTGGCCGATCGTCTGGGGACCCTCGACGGCGGCCGGTTCCGGCTCACCCGCCCGGGTCGGCTGCTCGCCGATGCGGTGGTGCGCCGACTGGTGCGGTGAAGGCGGTTCTGAGGCGCGTCTGCGGCCCGGAGCCGGTCGGATTCGTCGTGAGCCAGGAGGCCCCCGAGGGGGCGCGCCCGATGATCGTGACCCCGCCCAGCCGCTGGTGGCGCCTCAGGTCTCAGTTCAGCCCGTGACCGCGTAGAGGATGGAGCCGACCAGTAGCCACAGCGAACATCGCGAGGCTGATGATGCCCAGCAGCCGGGCGGTCGTCGTGTTCCCGCGGCCCGCGGGATCCATTGTCCCGGCGTCCATCTCGGCCAGATCCTTGTTCGCCAGCACGAGCGTCACGATTCCCAGGACGAGTCCGATGCAGCCGCAACTCAGGACGATGCTGGCGATGCCGAGGCCGAGGAGCAAACCGCCCCGCGCGGGCTTGAGACCGACCGCCCCGTACCCCGCTCCGGGCCCGGGCGGGAACGCGGGCGGGTAGACCCCCTCGGGAGGCGCCATCGGGTACCCACTGGGCGCGGGGAGGCGGAGGTGGGTGGGTAGCTCCCTGCTGGGGGAGGCGGCGGGTAGGCCCCAGCGGGCGGAGGCGGAGGCGGGGAGTAGGCGGGGGGCTCGACCGGCGGCGGAGGTGGTTGGTAGGCCGGTGGGGGCTCGAATGCGGGTGGCGGCGGCGGGGCTGCGGCGGCCGGTGGAGCGTCGGCTGGCGGTGCCTCAGGCGGGGCCGGTGGGGGCTCGTAGGCGGGGGCAACGGGTTCGGGCGCTTCCTCCGGGGGAGGGGTCAGGGCGCCGCCGAGGGGCTCCTCAGGCGGTTCGACGGGGGGCTGGGTCATCCTGGACGCTCCTTTGCATCGGGTGTGCCGTTTCGCAGGCTAGCGCTCCGTGGCACGCGGTGAGCCGGATTGCCCCCGGTGTTCGCGCAGCCCGATCGGCTGTTGCATGGGGACTCCGCGTCCCCGATCCCGTCTCGCGCCTGCCGAGTCCCCGCTCAGTCCTGCGGATCGGTCACGAGGTCGATGGCCTCCTCGACCCGGGCCAGCAGCGCCGGGTCCAGGTCGGCGTAGGAGCGCACTGATCCGAGGATCCGCCGCCATGCGGCTCGTTCGTCGTCGGGCCATCCCAGGGCGGTGCACACGCCGGCCTTCCAGGGCGTCCCCCGAGGGATGGTGGGCCACGCGTCGATCCCCACGGCCGCGGGGCGCACCGCCTGCCAGACGTCGACGTACGGGTGCCCGAGGACCGCGACGTGCGGCGCCCATCGCCGCGTCACGTCGTCGGCGATCCGTGTCTCCTTCGTGCCGGGCACCAGGTGGTCGACGAGCACGACCAACCGGCGGCGTGGGCCTGGCTCGAACGCGGCGATGCGGGCCACCAGGTCGTCGATGCCGCCGATCGGCTCGACAACGACCCCCAGCTCGCGCAGGTCCGCGCCCCACACCTTCTCGACCAGCTCGGCGTCATGGGTGCCCTCGACCCAGATGCGTGAGGCGCGCGCGACCTTCGCCGCGGACCGGGGGGCGGCGATCGAGCCCGACGCGGTGCGGGTCGGGGCGGTGGGCGGCGTCGGTGCCGCGGCTCGTGGCCGCGTGAGGGTCACAGGCCGGCCCTCGAGGAGGAAGGCGGCAGGCTCGGCGGGGAACAGCCGCCGGGCACCGTGCCGGTCCTCGAGCGCGACCGACCATCCGACAGTCGTCTTCTCCCATCCGACGATCGCCCCGCACCAGCCGCTCGAGGCGCACTCGACGACCAGGTCGGCCTCGCCGACGACCTCAGCCACACGGGGCGCACGCGAGTGCCGCCCGCCTGCGAGGACATCGGAGCCATAGCGATCCTGCACGCCGGCGACCCTACCGCGGGGGCGCGCGTCGGCCCTGCGCGCAGCGACGTGCCGTCTGGGCTGCGTTCGCTGCGCCCGGCACGGACCTGAGGTGCGACTCGGACGCGGAATCGTCGCAACTGCAACGCCGCCTCCTCCGGCGGGCGGGCTACAGGGCGGCGGTGAAGACCTCAGCGAGCTCCTCGGCGCTGAGCTCGACCGGGTTGCCCTGCATGCTGCTTGCTCGGGCGGCGTTGGCCACGACCTCATCCGTGTCCTTGTCGGTCAGTCCATAGGCCGACAGCGGCGGGATCTCGAGCAGGGTGCACGTGTGCTCGATCCAGTGCAGGCCGTCCTCGGGGGTGGCGTCGGGCACCCCCGTCAGGCACGCGGCGATCGTGGCGAAGCGCCCCAGCAGGCGGTCGTCGGCGCGGTCGAGGTTCGCCGCGCACACCGGCCCGAGCAGTGCGGCGCAGATGGCTCCGTGCGGCGCGTCGGTCATCCCGCCGATCACGCCCGCGAAGCCGTGCACCGCCCCGAGCTTGGCGTTGGCCAGCGACAGCCCACCCAACAGGCTGCACAGGGCCATGTCGGTGCGGGCAGCCAGGTCGGTGCCGTCCATGTACGCGGCGACCAGGCTGCGCCCGGCGGCCATCATCCCCATCCGGGCCCAGCTGTCGGTCATGGCGTTGGCCCGGTTGGAGACGTACGGCTCCAGGCACTGGGTGAGGGCGTCCATGCCCGAGGCGGCGGTCACGGCCGGCGGGCAGTCCAAGGTGAGCTCCGGGTCGACGACCGCGTGCCGGGGGATCATCAGGGGATGGCGCAGGCTGGCCTTCACCGCGTGGTCGGGCACAGCCAGCACCGCGTTGGCCGTGACCTCGGCGCCGGTCCCCGCCGTCGTCGGCACCGCGACCAGCGGCAGCGGAGCCCGGGTGATCGGCTGGCCCCGGCCGACGACCTCGATGTAGTCCATCGGATCACCGCCGTTGCCCAGCAGCATCGCGGCCGCCTTGGCCAGGTCGATCGGGCTGCCCCCACCGATCGCGACCACCACGTCGGCGCGCAGCGCCCGCCCGGCCCCACAGGCTGCGCGGGCGTCGTCGATGGTCGGCTCACCGGCGACGGTCAGGACCTCCAGGGCATCCGCGCCCGCGCGCAGGGGCGCGATGATCGGCTCCACCCGCGAGGGGGTGGCGCCGGTGATCACGAGCACCCGCGCACCGAGGCCGGCGACGATGGCCGGCAGGTCAGCGACCCGCCCCGGGCCGAACGAGATCCGCGGTGGCAGCGACAGGTCGAAGGACACGTTCACGAGCCGGGGGTGTCCCAGCGGCTGTCCTGGGTCGGGAACACGGCCGAGAACTTCGTCGACGTGCGCGCGACGGCCATCATCGGGGCCACGGTGTCGCGCCACGTCGCGTAGTGCTCCGTCTCCTTGTGCGCGGCGGCTGCGGCGTCGTCGCGGTACACCTCGACGAGCACGAAGTGCGTCGGGTCGCCCAGGTCGGCGATCACGTCGAAGCGCAGGACGCCCGGCTCCTCGAGGGACGCCGTGGCGTTGGCCTCGGTCGCGGCGACGAAGGCCGGCACCTGGTCGGCAACGACATGGACCTGCACGTGGACGATGAGCATGCCCCGATTCTGTCGGCCCACCCCCACCCGACGCCCGGTGACGACCGCCTGGCGACGACCCCCGTGGCGACCCCCGGCGCGGCACACCCTCCCGTCACGTCCATACCCTCCGGGCCGGACGGGAGGGTATGGACGTGACGGGAGGCTTTGCAGGGCAGGGCAGGGCGGGCGGGGCGGGGCGGGGCGGCGGTGGGGCGGGCGGGCGGTGGGGCGTGGCGTCCGGCCGTGGCCGCGGGGCGGATCGGGGCGGGCGGCGTAGAATGGCACTCCGACCCTGTGAGTGCCAGCGCGTCGGCCCGGCCGGCGACCGCACTCACCTCGTGGAGGAGGTGCCCATGCTCGACGAGCGCAAGCTCTCCGTGCTGCGTGCCATCGTCGAGGACTACGTGCGCACCCACGAGCCCGTCGGCTCCAAGACGCTGGTCGATCGGCACTCGCTGGGAGTCTCACCGGCCACGATCCGCAACGACATGGCCGTGCTGGAGGAGGAGGGGTTCATCGCCCAGCCGCACACCAGCGCGGGCCGCGTCCCGACCGACAAGGGCTACCGGCTGTTCGTCGACCGCCTGTCCCAGGTCAAGCCGCTGAGCCCGGCCGAGCGCCGCGCGATCGAGAACTTCCTGGCCGGAGCCGTGGACCTCGACGACGTGATGGGGCGCTCGGTGCGGTTGCTGGCCCAGATCACCCGGCAGGTCGCGCTCGTCCAGTACCCGTCGTTGACCAGCTCCTCGGTGCGCCACATCGAGCTCGTGTCCTTGAGCGAGCATCGCCTCCTGCTGGTGCTGATCGCCGACACGGGCCGGATCGAGCAGCGTGTGGTCGAGGTGCCGGCCCCGCTGGCCGACGACGACCTCGCGCAGCTGCGCACCGTCCTCAACGAGGCGGTCGGCGGCGGGTCGTTCACATCGGTCGCCGAGCGTGTGGCGGACCTGCCCGGGCGCTTCGACGAGGCCTCCCGACCGGCGGTGTCCGTGGTCCTGGCGACCCTGCTGGAGACAGTCGTGGAGCGCCACGAGGAGCGGATCGTGATGGGCGGCACGGCCAACCTCGCCCGCTACGTCGACGGGTTCGACAGCCTGCAGCCGGTCCTGGAGGCGCTCGAGGAGCAGATGGTGCTGCTCCGCCTCCTCGGTGAGACCCGGGCGGAGGCGGTCACCGTGACGATCGGCCACGAGAACCTCGTCGCCGGGATGAGCAGCACCTCCGTGGTCAGCGCCGGTTACGGCCCGCACCACGGGACCGTCGCCCGGCTCGGGGTCGTCGGCCCCACCCACATGGACTACCCCAGCACGATGGCCTCGGTCCGGGCGGTCGCCCGGTACCTCGGGCAGCTGCTGCGAAACGAATAGGAACCCCGTGGCCAACGACTACTACGCCACCCTGGGCGTGGCCCGCGACGCGAACGCGGACGAGATCAGGCGTGCCTACCGCAAGCTCGCCCGTGAGCTGCACCCGGACGTGAACCCCGACCCGGTCACGCAGGAGCGCTTCAAGGAGGTCACGGCCGCCTACGAGGTGCTCTCCGACCCGGAGAAGCGCCAGATGTACGACCTCGGCGCCGACCCGCGCAGCCCCGGTGGCAGCCCGTTCGGTCCGGGTACGGCTGGGTTCGGCTTCGGCGACATCATGGACGCCTTCTTCGGCGGCCAGCAGGCGCGTGGGCCCAAGCCGCGGGTCCGTCGTGGCCAGGACGCCCTGATCAAGGTGGCGATCGACCTGCCCGAGGCGGCCTTCGGCGTGGTCAAGGAGATCCAGGTCGACACCGCGCTGGTGTGCCCGACGTGCACCGGAACGGGGGCGGCTGCCGGGCACCAGCCGACCGAGTGCTCGATGTGCCGCGGCCGCGGCGAGATCCAGTCCGTGCAGCGCTCGTTCCTCGGCCAGGTCATGACCTCGCGGGCCTGCCCCCAGTGCCAGGGCTACGGCACGGTGATCACCCACCCGTGTCCGGAGTGCAACGCCGATGGGCGCGTGCGCACCCGGCGCACGCTCAAGGTCAAGATCCCCGCCGGCATCGACGACGGCACCCGCATCCAGCTGTCCGGTGAGGGCGAGGTCGGCCCCGGTGGCGGCCCCGCCGGGGACCTGTACGTCGAGGTGTCGACCCGACCGCACGCGGTCTTCAAGCGCAGCGGCGATGACCTGCACTGCTCGATCACGCTGCCGATGACGGTGGCCGCCCTGGGCACGGTCCTGAAGCTGGAGACCCTCGACGGGACCGAGGACGTGGAGATCCGTCCCGGAACCCAGCCCGGCCACGTGGTCACGCTGCGGGCCCGCGGCGTCCCGCACCTGCGCAGCTCCGGGCGTGGGGACCTGATGGTCCACATCGACGTGCAGACCCCGACGAAGCTCGACCCCCGGCAGGAGCAGCTCCTGCGGGAGTTCGCCACGATCCGGGGGGAGGAGTCGGTCAGCTCCACGTTCCACAGCCCGGAGAAGGAGGGGCTGTTCACCCGCCTCAAGGACGCGTTCTCCAGCAAATGACCGCCGCCCTGTTCCACGTCGATCCAGCTGCGGCGGGAGGTGCCCGGGTCGGCGACGTGGTCGAGCTCGGGGGCCCGGAGGGCCGCCACGCCGTTGCGGTGAAGCGCATCGAGGTCGGGGAGCGCATCGACCTCGGCGACGGGGTGGGCACGATCCTGCGCGCCACGGTCGAGCAGGTCACCGGCCGGGACTCGTTGCGCGCCCGGGTGGACGAGCGTGTGGTCGTCACGCCCCCGCAGCCGCGGGTCATCGTCGTCCAGGCGCTGCCGAAGGGGGAGCGCGGCGAGACCGCCGTGGAGACCCTGACCGAGGTCGGGGTCGACGTGATCGTGCCCTGGGCGGCCGAGCGCTGCGTGGCGCGCTGGACCGGGGACAAGGCGCAGCGGGGCCCGGCGAGGTGGGCGGCGACGGCGCGCGCGGCCGGCAAGCAGGCGCGTCGCGCGTGGCTGCCGGAGGTCGCCGCGCTGGCCCGGACCGCCGACGTCGAGGCGTTGGTCGCCTCCGCCGCCTGCGCGATCGTCCTGCACGAGGAGGCCCGGGCCTCCGTGCGCGACATCGCCGTGCCGTCCGAGGGTGACGTCGTGCTCATCGTCGGTCCCGAGGGGGGGATCAGCCCCGACGAGCTCGCCCGGTTCACCGCCGCCGGCGCCCGACTCGCCCTGCTCGGCCCCACGGTGATGCGCACCTCGACCGCCGGCACCGTCGCGGCCGCGGTGATCCTCGCAGCCACCCCCCGCTGGTCCTGACCCGCCCCCCGCCCCCGCGCCCCCGCGCCCCCGCGCTCACCCTCCCCGATGCCCCTTCGCCCTCCCGAATTGCGCTCCCCCTCCACGTATTCCGGGAGGGCGAGCCAACTCCGGGAGGGAGAGCAGGATTTCGGGAGGGGGACTGGGGAGGGCGGCGGTGCGGGGTGCCGGCGGCCGCTCCCGGCGGTGGCAGGATGGGTCATGAGCGCTGACTGCCTGTTCTGCAGGATCGTCGCCCGCGAGATCCCGGCCACGATCGTCGACGAGACCGACACCACGTTGGCGTTCCGCGACATCGCACCGGTGTCCCCGACGCACGTGCTGATCATCCCGAAGCGGCACGTCGCCACCCTCGACGAGGCGGTGGCGCTCGACCCGGCGATCGCCGCCGATGTGATCACCCGCTGCGTCCACGTCGCCCAGCTCGAGGACCTCACCGGCGGGTACCGCGTGGTGGTCAACAACGGCCGTCTCGGCGGCCAGGAGGTCGGCCACCTGCACGCCCACGTCCTCGGCGGACGGGCACACTCGTGGCCCCCGGGCTGAACGGGCCCTACCCTTGAGTGGTCATGACTGAGACCCCCCTGCGCCCCGAGCGCATCCAGCACACCGTGATCGTCCCCGCGAGCCTCGACATGGTCGCCGTCGTCGGGGTCGGTGACGAGGTCCTGCGCGCCATCGAGGCCGAGTTCCCCACGATGGACATCCACGTCCGCGGCAACCAGATCACCCTGACCGGCGGGTCGTCGGAGCTGCACCTGGTCGAGCGGCTCGTCGACGAGATCGTGTCGATCGTGCGCACCGGCCAGGGGATGAGCCCCGACGCCGCCCGCCGGGCGCTGTCGATGCTGCGCGCCGAGCCCGAGAGCCGGCCCGGCGATGTCCTGACCGCCAACATCCTGTCCAACCGCGGGCGCACGATCCGGCCCAAGACGTTGAACCAGAAGCGCTACGTCGACGCGATCGACCAGCACACGATCGTGTTCGGGATCGGCCCGGCAGGCACCGGCAAGACGTACCTGGCCGTCGCCAAGGCCGTGCAGGCCCTCCAGGCGAAGAAGGTCAACCGGATCGTGCTGACCCGCCCGGCTGTCGAGGCCGGCGAGCGCCTCGGCTACCTGCCCGGCACGCTGTCGGAGAAGATCGACCCGTACCTGCGCCCGCTGTACGACGCCCTGCGCGACATGCTCGACCCCGACTCGATCCCGCGGCTGCTCACCTCGGGAACCATCGAGGTCGCGCCGCTGGCCTACATGCGCGGACGCACCCTCAACGACGCGTTCGTGATCCTCGACGAGGCCCAGAACACCTCACCGGACCAGATGAAGATGTTCCTGACCCGTCTCGGGTTCGGCTCCACGATGGTCGTCACCGGTGACGTCACGCAGGTGGACCTCCCCGGCGGGACCGACTCGGGGCTCAAGGTCGTCCAGGGGATCCTCGACGGTGTGCGCGACGTGTCGTTCTGCCACCTCAACGCCCACGACGTGGTGCGCCACAGCCTGGTCACCGACATCGTCCAGGCCTATGGGCGCTACGACGAGGAGCAGGCCCGGACCGATCGGACGGATCGGCCGGTCCGGCCGGCCAGGCGGCGCTGATGGCCGACGTCGAGGTCGACAACCGCAGCAGCGTCCCGGTCGATTCCGCGCCGCTGGTCGACCAGGCGGGCTTCATGCTGGCGCGCCTGGGCCTGCATCCCGACGTGGAGCTGTCGATCTCGCTGGTCGACCCCGAGGAGATCACCGAGCTGCACCTGCGCTGGATGGACCTGCCGGGTCCCACGGACGTCCTGAGCTTCCCGATGGACGAGCTGCGCGTTCCCGACCTGGGGCAGCAACCCGAGCCGGGCGTGCTCGGGGACGTGGTGATCTGCCCGCAGGTGGCCGCCGACCAGGGCGAGGCAGCCGGACACGGCCTGACCGGTGAGCTCGAGCTGCTGCTCACCCATGGGATCCTGCACCTGCTCGGCCACGACCATGCCGAGCCCGAGGAGCACGCAGTGATGTTCGGCCTGCAGGGCGAGCTGCTGGCTGCGTGGCGGGGAGAGGGCTCATGACGGAGTCCGACTGGGTGATGCTGGCCCTGGCGATCGTGTTCGTGGTGACGGCCGCGGTCCTGGTGGCCGTCGAGACCGCGATCGGGCGGGTCTCACGCTCGCGGGTCGAGGAGATGGCCCGGGAGAAGCCCGGCAAGGCCACGGCGCGACTGCGGCTGATCGTCGACGACCGGGCCCGGTACGTGAACGCGGTGCTGTTCCTGCACACATCCTTCGCCGTGGCGGCGACCGCGCTGGTGACCTACCTGTGCGTCGAGGCGGGTACTTGGGGCCCACTGGTGGGACTCTTCCTGGCCCTGCTGATCATGACCGGCGTGATGTTCATCGCGCTGGGTGTCGCCCCACGCACCCTCGGGCGCCAGCACGCTGACCGGATCGCCCTGAGGTGGGGCAAGTTCGCGCGGGGGACCGCCGCGGTGCTCGGGCCCCTGGTGTCCCTGCTCATCCTGATCGGCAACGCGCTGACCCCCGGCAAGGGCTACCGCGAGGGACCGTTCGCCAGCCAGGCCGAGCTGCGCGAGCTGGTCGACCAGGCCGAGGCCGACCGGGTCATCGAGGACGACGAGGCGGCCATGCTGCACTCGGTGTTCGAGCTCGGGGACACGATCGTGCGCGAGGTCATGGTCCCGCGCACCGAGATGGTGTGGATCGAGCGGCACAAGACCCTGCGCCAGGCGCTGTCGCTGGCGCTGCGCTCCGGCTACTCGCGGATCCCGGTGATCGGTGACGGCCCGGATGACGTCGTGGGCGTGTTCTACCTCAAGGATGTCGTCAACCGCGTCTTCGAGCACCGCGAGTCCGAGGCGACCGAGCGGATCGACTCACGCATGCGCGCCGCGACGTTCGTGCCGGACTCCAAGCTCGTCGACGACCTGCTGCGCGACCTGCAGTCCCAGCGCGTGCACCTGGCGATCGCCGTCGACGAGTACGGCGGCACCGCGGGCCTGGTCACCATCGAGGACGTCCTCGAGGAGATCGTCGGCGAGATCACCGACGAGTACGACCACGAGCCCCCGGAGATCGAGAAGCTCGCCGGGGGTGGCTACCGCCTCAGCGCCCGGCTGCACGTCGAGGACGCCGGCGAGCTGCTCGGGTTCGACATCGACTCCGATTCCGAGGGCGTGGACACCGTGGCCGGGCTGATCGCCAAGCGGCTGGGCAAGGTGGCCCTGCCGGGTGCCTCGATCACGATCGAGGGGTGGGAGCTGACCGCGGAGCAGGCCGCCGGCCGGCGCAACCGGATCACCACGGTCCTGGCTGAACCGGTCGGTCGCCCGCGCTCCGATGCGGGGCAGGGCCAGTCGGCGGCCAAGGGCGGTGGCGCGGCCAACGGCGCAGCCACGTCGGGCCCGGGCCAGACCCGGGTGGATGCGCCCTCGTGACCGAGCACCGCAGCGGCTTCGTCGCCATCGTGGGGCGGCCCAACGCCGGCAAGTCCACGCTCACCAACGCCCTCGTGGGGCAGAAGGTGGCCATCACCTCGAGCAAGCCGCAGACCACCAGGCGCGTGATCCGGGGGATGATCCACCGGCCCGACGCGCAGGTCGTGCTGGTCGACACCCCCGGCATCCACCGGCCGCGCAACGCCCTCGGCGAGCGGCTCAACGCCCTCGTCGAGCAGCAGTGGGCCGAGGTTGATGCAATCGCCCTGTGCCTGCCGGCCGACGAGGAGATCGGGCCCGGGGACCGCCGGATCGCCCACCGCCTGGCCGGCGCCACGCGGGGCGGCACACGAACGCCGGTGATCGCCCTGGTCACGAAGACCGACCGGATCTCGCGACCCGCGTTGGCCGGCAAGCTCACGTCCGTGATGGAGCTGGGCACGGCCGCGAGCCTGGAGTGGGCGGCCGTGGTGCCGGTCTCGGCCAAGGCCGGCGTCCAGCTCGAGGACGTGATCGCCGAGTTCGTCGCCGCCCTGCCCGTCGGCCCGGCGCTCTACCCCGACGGCGAGCTCACCGACGAGCCCGAGATCATCATGGTCGCCGAGCTGATCCGCGAGGCCGCGCTCGAGGGCGTCAGCGACGAGCTGCCGCACTCGATCGCCGTGGTCGTCGAGGAGATGGCGATGCGCGCCGACCGTCACCCGGATCGCCCACTGCTGGACATCCACGCCAACCTGTTCGTCGAGCGGCCCTCGCAGAAGGCCATCGTGATCGGGGCCAAGGGTGCGCGGCTGCGCGATGTGGGCACGCGGTCGCGGGCGGCGATCGAGGCGATGCTGGGCACCCCGGTGTACCTCGACCTGCACGTGAAGGTGGCCAAGGAGTGGCAGCGCGACCCCAAGCAGCTGCGCCGCCTCGGGTTCTGAGCCGGTTGGTGTGTACGGAATCGACCATCTGATGGTCGATTCCGTACACACCGACGGCACCGCGGCCGTCCCGCACCGGCGCCGATCCCCGCTGCTGGGCCGCGTGGGGCGCACAATGGGTCGGTGCCGACCTACCGCGACTCCGGGGTGGTCCTGCGCACGCACAAGCTCGGTGAGGCTGACCGGATCATCACGCTGCTCACGCGCAGCCACGGTCGGGTGCGCGCGGTCGCCCGCGGGGTCCGGCGCACGAACTCCAAGTTCGGCGCCCGGCTCGAGCCGATGGGCCTGGTCGACGCGCAGTTCCACATCGGCAGGTCGCTGGACTCGGTGACGCAGGTCGAGTCGCTGTTCTCCTTCGGGGCCGACCTGGCCGGCGACTACCCGCGCTGGACCGCAGCCCAGGCCATCTGCGAGACCGCCGAGCGGCTGACCCCGGAGGAGCGCGAGCCGGCGCCGGCGCAGTTCCAGCTGCTGGTCGGAGGCCTGCGCGCCCTGGCCCAGCGCGAGCACCCGCCGGGGCTGGTCCTGGACGCCTACCTGGTCCGCTCCCTGGCGATCGCCGGGTGGGCCGCGTCGTTCGACGCGTGCGCCCGCTGCGGGGAGCCCGGGCCGCACCGGGCGTTCAGCCTGCCCGGTGGTGGGGCGCTGTGCGCGGACTGCCGGATCCCCGGATCGGCCACGCCCCGCCCGGCCACCCTGGAGCTGCTGGGCGCGCTGCTCTCCGGGGACTGGGAGGTGGCCGAGGCCTCCGACGAGCGCGCGCGGCGTGAGGCGTCCGGGCTGATCTCGGCCTACCTGCAGTGGCACCTGGAGCGGCAGCTGAAGTCGCTGCCGCTGGTCGAGCGCACCTGAGGGTCGCGGTCGGGGCGCCAGGGTCGCCCGTCGGATCGATCCGCCGGGGTCCCCCAACGGATCGCCCCGCTCAGGTCGCCCCGCGCATCGGACCGTTCAGTGCCGGCGGTGCTGCCAGCCGCCGGACCTTCCGCGGGCGGCGCGCAGCGACTCGAAGGCCACCTTGCGCTCCGCCTCCGTGGCGCCCGTGCGGTTCAGGTGCCAGTCCAGGGCGTGCTCGGCATAGGACGCCTTCGCCTCCGGCCGGGCCTGGGTGATCATCAGCAGGGCCTCGCCCGGCTCGTAGCCCTGGTCGAGCAGCACCGCGTAGGCCATCGACGGGCCGCGGGCCTGCCCCAGGGCGCAGTGGGTGAGCAGCACGCTCCCGGGGACCTTCAGCGCCTCGCGCGCGAAGCTCACCCCGCTGTCGAACCAGCCCTCGGCGGTCCCCGCGGCCTCGTCCTCGGTGCCCGCCTGGTGGTAGGTCACATCCGGGGCCAGCTGGGCCACGAGCCGCTCGTCGGACGTCTCGGTCCGGCAGTCGAGGATGTGGGTCAGGCCGTGTCCCTGCAGTTCGTTGAGCACCGTGCCCGGATCCGCATCCCCGCTGCGCAGCGACCCGCCCACGTAGAGGAAGGGCGTCACCCGGTGCGCGTTCGCCCAGACCGGATGCCCCCGGTCGCCGTGCGGTGCCCCGTCCTCAGGTGCCGCGCCCATGTCCGTGTCCGCCTGCACGTCGTCCATGCCCCCAGCATCCCGCGCGCAGCCCCTCGGGCGCGCGTCAGGCCCGCCCTCCCAGCACTCTGCGCCCCCCGGCGCTCGCCCTCCCGGAGTGCGTTCCACCTCCGGGAATTCCGGGAGGCAGGACGCAATCCGGGAGGGTGAGAGGCAATCCGGGAGGGCGAACGGCATGGGCGCGCGTGCCCGGGCGCGTCGCAGGCGGCAACGCGACCCCCGTGCGCGGGAGGATGGCGACCATGGCGGAGAGTTCGGGAGCGTGGTGGCGGCGCGGGAGGCAGGGCCCGGACGGTCCCGTGCCCGGGGACCGCGCGATCCTGGCCCCGACGCCGCACGTGTCGGGTGCCCGCCCGCCGGCGATCCCCGCTGACCTGATCCCCAAGCACGTGGCCATCGTCATGGACGGCAACGGCCGCTGGGCCAAGGAGCGCGGACTGCCCCGGACCGCCGGGCACGAGGCGGGCGAGGGTTCGTTGCTGGACTGCGTCAACGGCGCCCTGGAGCTGGGCATCGAGTACCTGTCGGCCTACGCGTTCTCGACGGAGAACTGGAAGCGCTCGCCCGATGAGGTCCGCTTCCTCATGGGGTTCAACCGGGACGTGATCCGACGGCGCCGCGACCAGCTCAACGAGATGGGCGTGCGGATCCGCTGGGTGGGCCGGCGGCCGAAGCTGTGGGGCAGCGTGATCGCCGAGCTCGAGCGCGCCGAGGAGCTGACGGCCACCAACTCGGTGATGACCCTGGCGATGTGCGTGAACTACGGCGGCCGCGCGGAGATCGCCGACGCCGCTGCCGCGCTGGCCGTGGACGTGCGCGCCGGGTTGGTCCGCCCGGAGGACGTCGACGAGCAGATGCTCGTGCGCTACCTCGACGAGCCGGACATGCCCGACGTGGACCTGTTCGTGCGCTCATCCGGGGAGCAGCGGACGTCGAACTTCCTGCTGTGGCAGTCGGCCTACGCGGAGCTGGTGTTCCTCGACACGCTCTGGCCGGACTTCGACCGACGCGACCTGTGGCGGGCGTGCGAGATCTACGCCAGCCGCGACCGGCGCTACGGCGGCGCGGTCCCCAACGAGGTGCCTGCTGACGACGAGGTCACAGACGTCCCAGGAGCTTGAGGACGCCCAGGCCCAGCACACCCACATCGACCACGACCCGCAGGAACCGGCTGCCCGGGGTGATCGCCGGCCAGGACACCGCCGTCAGCCAGATCAGGAACACCGCGATCAGGATCAGGAGCAGGCCCGACCACGCGGCGTTCAACGTCAGGCCGAGGAACAGCAGGATCCCGAGCGTGACGGGGACCAGGAACGCCGGCAGCGCCTGCATGCGCAGCAGGATCGGGCGGCTGAAGTCCTCGAAGCGCTCGCGCGGACTCGAACTGGGTCCGGTCGATGTCGTGGCCGGTGGCCGCGACGGTTTCGGGGCTGCCCCGGGTCGGGAGCCGTCAGGACGGTGCACACGCTTCTTGGCCATGGGCAGGATTCTCGCCCATCCGGCCCGGCTGGTGAAGGTAGGGTTGGTCGCCAGATGCCCCGGCACGCCCGCCTGACGCGCGGTGCCGACCACCGACGAGCACTCGAGGACCTGGAGAACCGATGGCCAAGCCGACCAAGCCCGACGCACGCGTGGAATCCGTGGTGAACCTGAGCAAGCGCCGCGGGTTCGTCTACCCCTGCTCGGAGATCTACGGCGGCACCCGGTCCGCCTGGGACTACGGTCCCCTGGGCGTGGAGCTCAAGGAGAACATCCGCCGGGCCTGGTGGCAGTCGGTCGTGCGCGGCCGTGACGACGTCGTCGGCCTGGACTCGTCGGTGATCCTCGCACCGCAGGTGTGGGAGGCATCCGGGCACGTCAACGCCTTCGTCGACCCGCTCACTGAGTGCAAGCAGTGCCACAAGCGCTGGCGTGCCGACACCCTGCTCGAGGCGTTCGAGGAGAAGCACGGCCGGCCTGCGACCGGTCTCGAGGAGATCGTGTGCACCGCGTGCGGGACCCGAGGGCAGTTCACCGAGCCGCGTGACTTCAACGGGATGCTGCGCACGATGGTCGGCCCGGTCGAGGACGCCGGCGCGGTCCACTACCTGCGCCCCGAGACCGCCCAGGGCATCTTCGTGAACTACCTCAACGTCGCCAACACCTCGCGCAAGAAGCCGCCGTTCGGCATCGGCCAGACCGGCAAGAGCTTCCGCAACGAGATCACGCCGGGCAACTTCATCTTCCGGACCCGGGAGTTCGAGCAGATGGAGATGGAGTTCTTCGTCAAGCCCGGTACCGACGAGGAATGGCACGAGTACTGGCTGAAGGCCCGCTGGGACTGGTACATCGACCTGGGCCTGAAGCCGGAGAACCTGCGCTTCTTCGAGCACCCTCAGGAGAAGCTGTCGCACTACTCCAAGCGCACGGTCGACATCGAGTACCGGTTCACGTTCGCCGGATCGGAGTTCGCCGAGCTCGAGGGCATCGCCAACCGCACCGACTTCGACCTGCGCACCCACTCGGAGAAGTCCGGGGTGGACCTGAGCTTCTTCGACCAGGAGTCCGGCGAGCGCTGGGTGCCGTACGTGATCGAGCCGGCGGCTGGGCTCACCCGCTGCGTCCTGGCGTTCCTGCTCGACGCCTACGACGAGGACGAGGCCCCCAACGCCAAGGGTGGGGTCGACAAGCGCACCGTGCTGCGGCTGGACCCGCGCCTGGCGCCCGTGAAGGTCGCGGTGCTGCCGCTGTCGCGCAACGCCGACCTCTCGCCGGTCGCCCGGGACCTCGCCGCCGAGCTGCGCCGGACGTGGAACGTGGACTTCGACGATGCCGGCGCGATCGGACGGCGCTACCGCCGCCAGGACGAGATCGGCACGCCGTTCTGCGTCACGGTGGACTTCGACACGTTGGAGGACCAGGCCGTCACGGTTCGCGAGCGCGACTCGATGGCCCAGGAGCGCATCGCCCTCACGGGCCTGCGCCCCTGGCTGGCCGAGCGCCTGCCCGCCTACTGACACACCCCACCCGCGCCCCGGCGGCCACCCCGCCCACCCCGCTCCGCCGCCCGCCCCGCCGCACCCCGACCCGCCGGCCCCCGACCCGGCGGCCACCCACCCGGCGGCCACCCACGGACTTCATCCAAGTCTCGGGCGCTTCCGCTGCCTGAGACTTGGATCAAACCGCCGATGGCGCTCCAGAGTTGGACGAAACCCGTGGGGGCGGGGGTGGCCGCGGTGGCGGGGCGGGGGCGGGGGTGGCGGCTGTGGGGGAGAATTGTGGTCATGCGCCCTGCCCTTCCGCCCATCGGCGGCCGTCCGGTGGATCCGCCGGTCGTGCTCGCGCCGATGGCCGGGATCACCAATCGGGCGTTCCGGCGGTTGTGCCGGGAGTCGGGTGCGGGGATCTACGTCTCGGAGATGATCACCTCCCGCGCCCTGCTCGAGCGCAACGACGAGACGATGAACCTGATCCGGTTCGATGCCGATGAGGCGCCGCGGTCGCTGCAGCTCTACGGGGTCGACCCGGCGATCATCGCCGCGGCCGTGCGGATGGTGGTCGCCGAGGACCTCGCCGACCACGTGGACCTCAACTTCGGCTGCCCCGTCCCCAAGGTGACCCGCAAGGGCGGGGGATCGGCGCTGCCGTGGAAGCGTGACCTGTTCCGCGACGTGGTCGCCGGTGCGGTGGCTGCCGCGGACGGGCGGGTGCCGGTGACGGTGAAGATGCGCAAGGGCATCGACGACGACCACCTGACCTACCTCGAGGCGGGTCGCGCCGCCGCTCAGGAGGGTGCGGCGTGGGTGGCGCTGCACGGCCGGACGGCCGAGCAGATGTACGGCGGACAGGCCGACTGGTCGGCGATCGCGCGGCTGGTCGAGGAGCTCGAGCCGCTCGGGGTCCCGGTCCTGGGCAACGGGGACATCTGGACCGCCGACGACGCGCTGCGGATGGTCGAGCAGACCGGATGCGCGGGCGTCGTGGTCGGTCGTGGCTGCTTGGGGCGGCCGTGGTTGTTCGGCCAGCTCGCGGCTGCGTTCGCCGGGGTGCCGGCGCCGGACGAGCCGACGTCCGGCGAGGTGCTGGCCGTCCTTCGCCGCCATGCCGTGCTGCTCGCCGAGATGCACGACGACGAGCTCAAGGGCTGCCGGGACATCCGCAAGCACATGGCCTGGTACCTCAAGGGGTTCCGGGTCGCCCAGCCGATCCGTGCCGCGCTGGGCACGGTGGGCTCACTCACCGAGCTCGACGAGCTGCTTGCGGGCATCGACCCCGACCAGCCGTACCCGAGCCTGGTCGCCGCCGGTCCGCGGGGGCGCACCTCCGGTCAGCGCCGCGTGGCCCTGCCCGAGGGATGGCTGGACTCCTGCGAGCTGGCCAACGGCGCGGACCTCTCGGCCGCCGAGATCGGCGTCAGCGGGGGATAGGCCGGGTGGCCGGGCCTTCTGGCGGGGCGTTGCTGGTCGGAGCTGTCGAAGCATCGGCCCGGCGCGCGGAGTCGGTGGGCGGACGCAGCGGGCGGGCGCCGGACCTGCGACAGCGGCCACAATCATCCCCATGGCCCTCGACACCCCGCTGGATGTGCGGTCGCTGGTGATCTACCAGGTGTTCCCGCGCAACCACGGGCCGAACGGGCTGCTGGCCGATGTGACCGCGGATGTGGAGCGGATCGCCGCGCTCGGGGTCGACGTCCTCTACCTGATGCCGATCCACCCGATCGGCGAGGTCGGGCGCAAGGGTGCCTTGGGCAGCCCGTACGCGATCCGGGACTACCGCGCCATCAATCCGGAGCTCGGCACGGAGCAGGACTTCGACGACCTGGTGGCCGCCGCCCACGCCGCCGGCCTGAAGGTGATGATGGACGTGGTCTTCAACCACACCGCACCAGACAGCGTGCTGGTCGCGGAGCACCCGGAGTTCTTCCATCAGGACGACGAGGGCCGGCCCGTGACGACGGTGCCGGCGTGGACCGACATCATCGACCTCAAGCACCCCAACCTCGACCTGACCCGGTACCTGATCGACACCCTGGCGCTGTGGGCCCGGCGCGGCGTGGACGGGTTCCGCTGTGATGTCGCCTCGCTGGTGCCCGTGGACTTCTGGCTGCAGGCGCGCGCCGAGCTCGCCGTCATCCGCCCCGGGCTGATCTGGCTTGCCGAGTCGCCGCACCCCACGTGGGTGGCGCACCGCCGGGCGCACGGCCTGCCCACGTGGTCGGACGCGGAGATGTTCGCGGCGTTCGACATCGAGTACTCCCACGACCTGTGGTCGATCTGGCAGGCGGTGGTCACCGGCCGCGAGCCCGTCGGTCGATACCTGGAGATGCTGCGCTGGCAGGACGCGTCACCTGCCCGCCAACTACGCCAAGCTGCGGTTCGTGGAGAACCACGACCAGTTCCGGATCATGCGCTTCGCGCCCACCCAGGCCCGGGCCCGGGCGTGGACCGCGCTGATGGCGTTCAGCCGGGGCCCGTTCATGATCTACGCGGGCCAGGAGTCCGCGGCCCGGGCGTGGCCGTCGCTGTTCGACCGCGCGCCGGTGGAGTGGGGCGACCACGCCCTCACCGGCTTCCTCAGCACACTCGCGGCGTGCACCAAGCACGAGGCCATGCGCCTGGGGGACTTCTGGATCCTCGACGACGAGCCGCTCGTGCAGGCGGCCTGGGCCAATCCAGCCGGGGACGAGCTCGCGCCTGTCGGCGCCGTCGGGCTCTACGGGGTGTTCAACGTGGGCGGGCATCGGGGCCGGGCTGACGTGCAGCTCCCCGACGGCCGCTACGACGACCTGATCTCCGGCGAGCGCCTCGAGGTGGCCAACGGGAGGCTGGCAATGCCGGGCCCTGCGGTGATCCTCGAGTTCGCCGAACCCTTCCAGGCCACGCTGTGGCGCACCTCGCTGCTCGACGTGTTCCTCCAGGTGGAGGCCGAGGAGGGCTGAGAGCCGCCCGGCCGAGAGCCGCCCGGCTGAGAGCCGCCCGGCCGAGAGCCGCCCGGCTCAGCGGCGCGGGTCGATGACGTCGGCGACGAGCTGGACCAGCGCCCCGAGCCTGGCCTGGATTCCCTCCGAGGTGGGCCGTGCGACCCACGCCGCGGAGATCGCGGGCAGCTGCCCGGCGACCACCGGCTCGGAGGCCAGCAGCAGGTCCCCGTCGGGCAGGTCGATCGCTGCCCCGGACAGGTTGACCACCACCCGGACGGTGGCGCCCTCGCCGACCATGTCGAACGTGATCAGGTCGGCTGCCTCGTCCGGCGCGGACACCCAGCGCAGCTCGCCGCGGCCCAGCGCCGGGCTCGTGCGGCGCAGAGCCAGCGCCGAGCGGTACAGGCTGAGCATCGAGTCACCACTTGCCCGCTGCGAGGCCACCGACAGCGCGGCCCACTCCTTGGGGATCGGCAGCCACGGCTTCGCGCGCGACCGGGTGAACCCCAGGTTGGCCCCGGTGGTCCAGGGCATCGGAACCCGGCACCCGTCCCGGCCGCGGACGGTGTGGCCGCTGCGCTCCCAGATCGGGTCCTGCAGGACGTCCTCGGGCAGGTCGTCGACGTTGGGCAGGCCCAGCTCCTGGCCGTTGTAGATGTAGGCAGCGCCCGGGAGCGCGAGCAGGACCAGGGCCAGGGCCCGCGCCCGACGGGTGCCGAGCTCGATGTCGACCTCCTGGAACACCCCGGAGGCCATCGTGCCCGGGCACGTAGGCGCCGGTGAGCACAGCGTTCTGGCCCAACCGCGACACCGACCGCGGGGTGTCGTGGTTGTCGGTGACCCAGGTCGTTGGAGCACCGACCCCGGCGTTGGCGGCCAGGGAGGAGTCGATCGCGGCCCGCAGCCCGGGCCCGTCGAACCCGGCGTGCACGAACCGGAAGTTGAACGCCAGGTGCATCTCGTCGGGCCGGATGAACAGGGCCACGACGTCGTCCTCGGCGCCGGTCTCGATGACGGCCATCCTGTCGCCGGGGTAGGAGTCCATGACCCGACGGAACTCCCGGTACACGTCGTGCACCGGGCTGTCCTCGTCCTTGGGGATGATCGGCTCGCCGGTGGCCGTGTCGGGGAAGGTGTCGTCCTTGATCAGCGCATCGGAGACGTCGATCCGGAAGCCGTCGGCGCCCCGGTCCAGCCAGAACCGCAGGATGCCGGCGAACTCCTCGACCACATCGGGGTTGCGCCAGTTGAGGTCCGGCTGCTGGCTGGCGAACAGGTGGTAGTACCACTGCCCCGGAGTTCCATCGGGCTCCTCCACCCGGGTCCAGGACGGTCCGCCGAACACCGACCGCCAGTTGTTCGGCGGCTCGTCACCACCGGGACCGCGGCCGTCGCGGAACAGGTAGCGGTCGCGCTCGGGCGACCCGCGCCCGGTCGCCAGGGCCGCCTGGAACCAGGCGTGCTGGTCGGAGGTGTGGTTCGGCACGAAGTCCAGGGTCACCCGGATGCCGTAGCTGTGGGCGGTCTCGATCAGCTCGTCCATGTCGTCGAGCGTCCCGAACAGCGGGTCCACGTCCCGGTAGTCGCTGATGTCGTAGCCGTGGTCGACCTGGGGGCTGGCGAAGCAGGGGCTCAGCCAGAGGGCATCGATCCCGAGCTCGGCCAGGTAACCCATGCGTGCGGTGATGCCGGCCAGGTCACCGGTCCCGTCGCCGTCCCCGTCGGCGAACGAGCGGGGGTAGATCTGGTAGATCACGGCGTCGCGCCACCATTCGGTCATGGGTCCGAGGCTAGGCCACGGGCGCCTGCGGACTCGCGGCGTCGCGCCTGGCACCGCCCGCCCTCGCGCTCGCCGGACGGTGTCATGCCGCCCGGGGGTAGGCTTGCCCGCGTTCTCACCAACGATCCCAGGAGGATCCACTCAGATGCGTTACGTCTACGACTTCGCCGAGGGCGACAAGGACAAGAAGGACCTGCTCGGCGGCAAGGGGGCCAACCTCTCCGAGATGATCAAGATCGGCCTGAACGTCCCCCCGGGCTTCACGGTCACCACCGATGCCTGCCGCGCCTACCTGCACGGGGGCGCCGTGCCGCCGGAGATGGCCGATCAGGTCACCGAGCAGCTGGCCGGCCTCGAGGCCAAGATCGGGCGCACGCTCGGTGACCCGGCGAACCCGCTGCTGGTCTCCGTGCGCTCGGGGGCCAAGTTCTCCATGCCCGGCATGATGGAGACGGTGCTCAACATCGGCATGAGCGACGCCTCCGTCGCCGGCCTGACCGCGTTCTCCGGCGACGAGCGCTTCGCGTGGGACTCCTACCGCCGACTGATCCAGATGTTCGGCAAGACGGTGCTGGGCATCGAGGGTCACTTCTTCGAGCACGCGATCGACCAGGCCAAGACCGACGCGGGCGTCAAGACGGACGTGGAGCTGGGCGTCCCCGAGCTCCAGGCGCTGGTCGCCACCTACAAGGGCATCGTCAAGGACCATGCCGGGATCGACTTCCCCCAGGACCCGCGCGAGCAGCTCGACCGCGCGATCAGGGCCGTGTTCGACTCGTGGAACACCGACCGCGCGAAGCTCTACCGCCGCCAGGAGCGGATCCCCGCCGACCTGGGCACCGCGGTCAACGTGCAGGCGATGGTCTTCGGCAACGTCGGCAACGACTCCGGCACGGGCGTGGCGTTCACCCGCGACCCCGCCACCGGCGCAACCGGCCACTACGGCGACTACCTGCCCGACGCTCAGGGTGAGGACGTCGTCTCCGGCGTGCGCAACACCCTGTCGCTGGACGACATGGGCCGTCTCGACCCCGCGGCGCACGCGCAGCTGCTGGCCAACATGGACGCCCTCGAGGCGCACTACAAGGACCTCTGCGACATCGAGTTCACCGTCGAGCGCGGGCAGCTGTACATGCTGCAGACCCGCGTGGGCAAGCGCACCGCCGGTGCGGCCTTCCGGATCGCCACGCAGCTGGCCGACGAGGGTGTCATCGACATGGACGAGGCCGTCCGCCGCGTGTCCGGCGCGCAGCTCGTGCAGCTCATGTTCCCGCACTTCGACCACTCCGGTGACAACAAGGTCGTGGCCAAGGGCATCGCGGCCTCTCCGGGTGCGGCCGTCGGCGCCGCCGTGTTCGACTCCGAGACCGCCGTGGCCAGGGCCGAGGAGGGCATCGACACCATCCTCATCCGTCGTGAGACCACCCCCGACGACCTCGCGGGCATGGTCGCCGCCGCCGGCATCCTGACCAGCCGCGGCGGCAAGACCTCGCACGCGGCCGTCGTCGCACGCGGCATGGGCAAGACCGCCGTCTGCGGCACCGAGGAGCTCACGGTCGACACTCACGGCAAGACCGCCACCGCCCCCGGCGGAGTGGTCATCCGCGAGGGGGACCCGGTCTCCATCGACGGTGCGACCGGCGAGGTCTTCCTCGGCCGCGTGCCGGTCGTCCCGTCCCCGGTCGTGGAGTACTTCGAGGGCCGGCTGGCTCCGGAGGACGGAGACGACCTGGTCAAGGCCGTGCACCGCATCGTGACCCATGCCGATGGTGTGCGTCGCCTCGCCGTGCGCACGAACGCCGACACCCCCGAGGACTCCGCGCGGGCCCGTCGCATGGGTGCCCAGGGCATCGGGCTGTGCCGCACCGAGCACATGTTCCTCGGTGACCGCAAGCAGTACGTCGAGCGGCTGATCCTGGCCGAGTCCGACGAGGAGAAGGAGTCCTCGCTGGCGGCCCTGCTGCCGCTGCAGCGCGGGGACTTCGTCGAGATCCTCGAGGCGATGGACGGCCTGCCGGTGACGATCCGGCTGCTCGACCCGCCGCTGCACGAGTTCCTGCCCGATCTGACGACCCTGGCCGTGGCCGTTGCGCGCGCCGAGGACCGTGGGGACGTCAAGGAGGCCGACCTGCGGATGCTCGCGGCCGTCGAGCGCCTGCACGAGTCCAACCCGATGCTGGGCCTGCGGGGCGTGCGCCTCGGCCTGGCGATCCCCGGGTTGTTCGCGCTGCAGGTCCGTGCCATCGCCGAGGCCGCGGCCGAGCGCAAGAAGGCCGGGGGCGACCCGCGCGCGGAGATCATGATCCCGCTCGTCGGCGCGGTCCAGGAGCTCGAGCTGATCCGCGACGAGTCCGAGAAGGTCATCGCCGAGGTGGCCGCCGAGACCGGCAGCGAGCTCGACTTCCAGATCGGCACCATGATCGAGCTGCCCCGCGCAGCCATGACCGCCGACCAGATCGCTGAGGCCGCGGAGTTCTTCTCCTTCGGCACCAACGACCTGACCCAGACGACGTGGGGCTTCAGCCGCGACGACGTCGAGGGTGCGTTCTTCACGGTGTACCTGGAGAAGGGCGTCTTCGGCGTCTCGCCGTTCGAGTCGATCGACCGCGACGGTGTGGGCGCCCTGGTCCGGGTGGCCGTGGAGAAGGGCCGCGCCACCCGCCCGGGCATCAAGCTCGGCGTGTGTGGCGAGCACGGTGGCGACCCGGAGTCGATCCACTTCTTCGACGAGGTCGGACTGGACTACGTGTCGTGCTCACCGTTCCGCGTGCCGGTCGCCCGGCTCGAGGCCGGCCGCGCCACGCTGTTGCCAGAGCGGCGGTGGCAGCGACAGCCGCTGACCTAGCCCGCCCCGGTGGCGCCGGTCCCCTCGGGGGCCGGCGCCACCGGCATGTCGGGGCGCCTCGCGGCGGTGACCGCTGACGGAGTCCCGCCCTCCCGACAACCCCCAACGGCGCACCTGCTCCGGTGGTGAGTGGGCGTGCTGGGTTCGCTGGCCGCCTACGGGCGGCAGTGGCGCTTGTGCCAGGCCACCAGCGAGATGTCGGTGAGGCTGGCGACCTGGTCGACCACCACGCGCAGCCGGGCCCCGTCGCCGTCGGCGTGCTCCCAGGTGGGGCGGAAGTGCGGCTCGAGGCTGTCCGGCGCCGTGGCCGCCAGGGCGGTGACGAGCTCGGAGATCATCCCCCGCTGCCGGGCATAGGAACGGGTGGAACCGCTGCGCTGCATCACGAACAGGTTGGCGATCCCCTTGAGGACACCCACCTCGTGGCGGATGTCGGTGGGCACCTCGAGTGACCCCGAGTACCGGGTCAGCTGGGCCTGCGGGTGCGCCTCGCGGGTGGCGGTCTCCGCTGCGGCGGTGAACCGGCCGATGAGCTGGCTGGTCAGGTCCTTGAGTGCGGCGAGATCCCGCAGGCTTCCGGTGTACCTCGAGTACCCGGTGGGCCACGCGGGGGAGCCGACAAGCCGGTCGAGTGCCGCACGCAGGTCGGCAGGATCGGTGCCGGGCAGGTAGGTGGTCGCGACCAGGTCGCAGATGGTGGCCGCGGTGTCCGCGTCCTGCAGGGCGGTGAGGTCGATGAGCCCCGCGTGGATGCCGTCCTCCACGTCATGCACGCTGTAGGCGACGTCGTCGGCCCAGTCCATCACCTGGGCCTCGAACGACCGCCGACCCGCTGGAGCTCCCGCGCGCATCCACTCGAAGACCGGGAGGTCGTCGGCGTACACGCCGAACTTGCGGCTGTCCGGGGATCGTGGCCAGGGGTACTTGGTCGCGGCGTCGAGGGCCGCCCGGGTCAGGTTGAGCCCGACGGATCGGACCTGTCCGCGGCTCTCCGGGTCGCCGAAGGCCTTGGCCTCGAGGCGGGTGAGGATCCGCAGCGTCTGGGCGTTGCCCTCGAAGCCGCCGATGTCCGCGCACAGTGCGTCGAGTGCGTCCTCGCCGTTGTGCCCGAACGGGGGGTGGCCCAGGTCGTGGGCGAGGCTGGCGGCCTCCACCAGGTCGGCGTCACACCCCAGTGCGGCGCCCAGCTCGCGCCCGACCTGTGCGACCTCCAGGGAGTGGGTCATCCGGGTCCGCGGGAAGTCGCCCTCCCCGGCGATCATCACCTGGGTCTTGGCCGCCAGGCGGCGCCAGGCTGCGCAGTGCAGGACGCGGGCGCGGTCGCGGGCGAAGGCCGTGCGGCTGGGGCGCTTGGGCGGCTCGTCGGCCCAGCGCGCCTCGTCGTCGGGGGAGTATCCGGGCGCGGGCACGAGCCCACCGTAGAGGCCCGGGGGCGGACCGCCAACGCAGGGGAGGGCTACGTGGTCGACGTTTCGAGCCGTCGAGCGGACTGCCGCCGGACTACTGGCGGTCGAACCAGACCGTCATGAGTCCGGCGGACTCGCGCAGCAGGTACTCGCTGGTCACGGTGGTCCCGGGCCCCTCGGTTGTGGCTGACACGTGGGCGTCCAGTCCGTACTGCGCAGCAAGCGCGTGGGTGCGGGCGGCGTGTGCGGGGTCGGTCACGAGGGTCACGGAGGACAGGCCCTCGGACTTCGCGATCGTGGCGACGGCCTTCATCGACTCCGCCGTGTTCTCCCCGAACGGCAGGGCCGTCACCTGGGCACGGCGCAGGCCGTCAGCGACCAGCTCCTCCTTGCCCGTCTGGGCCTCGGAGGTGACATCACCGACCTGGAAGCCGCCGACGGTGATCACGCGGGAGCTGACGCCGGCGTCGACGAGATCGTGCGCGTGGGCCAGGCGGTTGGCCAGGACCGGTGACGGGGCGCCCTGGTACTGAGCGGCGCCCAGGACGACGATGGCGTCGGTGGGCGTGCGGTCATCGACGCCCGACCAGCGCAGCACGTCGGCGACCGCTCCGGCGGGGATCGCCAGGGCGACCGCGGTGACGACCATCACGAGGGCGACGAAGCGGCGGCGCGCGCGGGTCCGCCGGGAGCGGTCGGGCCTGCCGGGACTCCACTCGAGGAGGAGCACGGCGGGGGCGGTCATGCAGCGAGTCTCCCATGGGTCCACTGCTCGACGGCCGTGCGACGCGTTCGCGCTGGGGGGAATCGCGGCATCCGGTCGGGCGAGTGGGGTGCTGGGGGGTCGTGCGGCCCGGGTTGGTACGGCGGTGTCGGCGGTCGATCCTAGGATGCGCACCATGGCAGGTCGCGTGCGCTCCGAGGACGTGGCGCTGGTGCGCGAGCGGGTGCGCGTCGATGCGGTGATCGGCGAGGTCGTCACACTGCGCTCGGCGGGAGCAGGATCGCTGAAGGGGTTGTGCCCCTTCCACGACGAGCGCTCCCCGAGCTTCCACGTCACCCCGGCCCGCGGCCTCTACTACTGCTTCGGGTGCGGTGAGGGCGGCGACGTCGTCGACTTCCTGATGAAGCACGACCACCTGACGTTCGCCGAGGCGATCGAGAAGCTCGCCGACCGGGCGGGCGTGACGCTGCGCTACGAGGACGGCGTCGGTCCGAGTCGCACCGGGCCCAACCGCCAGCGGCTGGCCCAGGCGAACAAGGTGGCCGCAGCCCACTACGTGCGCGCACTGGCCTCACCGGAGGCATCGATCGGACGGCAGTTCCTGGCCGAGCGCGGGTTCGACGCGGCCGCGTGCGAGCACTTCGGCGTGGGGTTCGCGCCCAAGTCGTGGGACGGGCTGCTGGGGCACCTGCGCTCGGCGGGCTTCACGGACGCCGAGATCCTGGCCGCGGGCCTCGCGTCCCAGGGCCAGCGCGGGACGTACGACCGCTTCCGCGGGCGGCTCGTGTGGCCGATCCGCGACGCTGCAGGCGACGTCCTGGGCTTCGGTGCCCGCAAGCTTTTCGACGACGATGAGGGACCCAAGTACCTGAACACCCCGGAGACGCCGCTGTACAAGAAGTCCCACGTCCTCTACGGCATCGACCTGGCACGCCGCGACATCGCCAAGCACAAGCAGGTGGTGGTGGTCGAGGGATACACGGACGTCATGGCCGCGCACCTGGCCGGTGTGACGACCGCGGTCGCCACGTGCGGGACGGCCTTCGGTCCTGACCACGCATCGCTGCTGCGCCGCTACCTGATGGACGACGACACCTTCGGCGGTGAGGTCATCTTCACGTTCGACGGTGATGCCGCCGGCCAGAAGGCCGCGCTGCGGGCGTTCGAGGGTGACCAGCGGTTCGTCGCCCAGACGTTCGTGGCGATCTCCCCGGACAACATGGACCCCTGCGAGCTTCGCCTGGCCAGCGGTGACGCGGCGGTGCGCGAGCTGGTGGCCTCGCGGACCCCGTTGTTCGCCTTCGCGATCCGCTCGGCGGTCGCCGGGTTCGACCTGTCCACGGCGGAGGGCCGGGTGGCGGCCGTGCGCAAGGCCGCCCCGCTGGTCGCCCGCATCCGCGACGCCGCGCTGCGCCCGGAGTACTCCAGGCTGCTGTCCGGGTGGGTGGGCGTGCCCGAGGGTGAGGTGCGTGCGGCGGTGACATCCGCGGGGCGTGCCGGGGCGGCCTCCCGAACGGCACAGGGTGCCCGGGGCGGGCAGGGATCGGGTCGGGCCGGTGGGGGTGCGGCGGACCGTGCGACCGGCCAGGGGGGCTCGACCCCCGACGCGGCGGCCGCCTCCGCGGTCGACGGCGCGGCCGGAGCTGAGGGGGGCGCTGACGCCGCGCCAGCTCGGGCGCCGCGGCCGAACCCGCGGGACCCGGGGCTGTTCGTCGAGCGTGAGTCGCTCAAGTGCGTCCTGCAGGTCCCGGACCTGGTCGGTGACTGGTTCGACTCCGTGCAGGCGCAGTCCTTCCGGCACCCGCGCTACGCGGAGGTCCAGCAGGCGCTCGTGGCCGCGGGTGGACCGAACGGGCGCACCGGTGGGCAGGAGTGGATGGACGCCGTGATGACCGCGTGCCCCGATGACACTGTGCGCGACCTGGTCCGCGAGCTGGCCGTCGAGCCGTTGGTGACCTCCGGCGAGCCGACCGAGCGGTACGCGACGTCCATCGTCGCCCGACTGCTGTCCGACGAGGCGGGCCGACGTCTGGCCGACCTGAAGCGTGAACTGGGTCAGCTCGACCAGGCGGGCCAGGCCGATCAGGTGGCCGCAGTGTTCGCGGACGTGATGGCTCTGGAGGCCTACCGCCGGGAGCTGGCCCAGGTGGGGCGGGCGGAGGACTGATGCGCTGGCGGCGTGAGGTGGATCCCCGGGTGGCCGAGGTGCTGGCCGGTGCGCCAGGGGAGCGGCTCCTGGCGTGGGGGGAGCTCGTCGACGGCCAGGTGGTGGTCTGCACCGACCTGGCCATCCACATGCCCGCCGACGGCCGGGTCCCGTGGGACCTCGTGGTCCGCGGTTCGTGGTCCGAGGAGTTCCTCGACCTGGTGGTCCAGCCTGCGCCAGCAGCGGCGAGCCGCCAGCTCCGGTTGCGGTTCGACGAGCCGGGCCAGATCCCGTCGGTCGTCAAGGAACGTGTGCAGTGGACCGTCGTCGCGTCGCACCCCGCAGAGCTGGTCCACCCCGACGGGCGGACCGGGTGGGCGATGCTCAACGCCCGCCGCTCGCCGGCCACGGGCGACGTGCGCTGGTCGGTCGTGTTCGACTCCGCCCTGGACTCCAGCGACGCCGGCTGGCGGGCGGCTGCCGATGCTGCGCTGACGGACCTGCGCGGGCAGCTCGGCGTCTGAGGTCCCTGCCCCCCGGAGGCCCACGCCCCCCGCAGGCCCGGCCGCATCGCGGTTTGGGCGGCGGCGCCCCGGGTTGGTATCCTTCTGCCGTTCGATCCCCCATAGCTCAATTGGCAGAGCGTTCGGCTGTTAACCGATAGGTTTCTGGTTCGAGTCCAGATGGGGGAGCAACACAGCAGGTCAGAGCTGGATGCACACGCGGGCATTGACAGGTCCGTCCAACCTGTTGACACTCAGCGACATGGCGCTGCCGACGGGGATGACGCTTCGCCAGTCGGCGGGTGCCGGCGACATCCCGGCGCTCGTCGCGCTGGGCGATGCGACATGGTCGGCGCTTTATGGGCGGACCGGCTACGTGACCACCGCGTCCCTGGAGATGTCCCTCAAGCGTCCCGGGCGGGATCCCGAGCGTGACGACCCGGTCGTCTTCGCCGGTGACCGGCTCGTCGCGGGTGCGTCGCTCGTGGCACAACCACCCATGACGGAGGTCGTCTGCCCGATCATCGTCGATCTGGCGCTGCCCGCCGACGACCGATCTGCCTGCATCGATGCCCTGATCGGGGCCCTCCGAGGACGCCGCGTACGCCCGCATCGCGGATGACGATGCCAGTCTCGAGCGGGTGTTCGGCCTGAGCGTCCCGACCCGCGACACGGGGTTGCGTGACCATGTGCGCGGTCTGGGCTGGACGCTGTCGCGGACCTACTTCGAGATGGCGATCGACCTGACCGGAGTATCCTTCCCGGACGTCGAGTGGCCCGAGGGCATGACGATGCGGACGTTCGGCGACGCCGCGGTCGTGGAGCCTGCGATCGACAGTGATGACCGACGCATTCGCCGACCATCACGGTGACTTCGCGTCACCGGACTCCTGGCGGCATTGGCTGACCGCCGAGATGATCCTGCCGGACGCGAGCTACCTGCTGGACGACGCCGACGGCCCAGTCGGTGGCCTCGTCTGTTCCGACTTCGGCGACGGCGAGGGCTACATCGGCGCTATCGGCGTGCGTCGCCGGGGGCGGGGCAAGGGTGCCGCTTCGGCGATGCTGCGCCGGGCCCTCCACGACCTGGCTGCGGCCGGGTTCCCACGCGCCAGGCTGGACGTTGATGGCGAGAACACGACAGGGGCACTCGGACTCTACGAGCGCGCCGGGATGTCGGTGCGCGTCGCAACCGAGGACTGGGTGACACCACTGCATCGGAGGTAGCCGGCGCCACCCGCGGCGGGCGATCGCTGTCTGGTCGCGGCCGGCAACCCGCCCCACCTGTGCGGCCGACTGGCTGGCCTGGGCGCAGGGCCTGACTCGTGCCATGGGCGAACCGGCGCCGCGAGGACCACCCTCTGCCCGCCCCGCCCCGGCCTGCGATCCCACCGCGCTACTGCGCGGTGCATGTCCTCCGGGCAACTGAGTCTGGCGTGGGACCTAGAGGCGCCCGGCGGCGCGTAGCACGGCCACGGCGCGCCCGGCGGCGGACACGGGCAGGCGGGAGTCCCGGAGCCCGGCGGCGAGCGCATCCAGGCCTTCTTCGCCCAGGGCGTCGGCCCAGACCTGGGCGGCTTGTTCATCGGTCTGGTCGAGTCCGAGGGCGCGCAGGGCGTCCTGGTCGCCTTGGAGCAGGGCCCCCACGCTGCCTCCGAGCGCCGAGCAGAGCGCGATGGCATCAGCCACGGTGACCCGCCGGGAGCCCTTCTCCAGGGCCGCGATGGTGGGTCGGCTCAGCCCGGTCCGTTCAGCGAGGTCGATCTGCCGGATGCCCTGCCGGGCGCGTAGGGCCCGCAAGTTGGCCGCGATCACCTGATCAGTGTCATGGGCCATAAGCGCATGGTCCCGTTCTCGCAGGGCGCCGGCAAGTGCGCCACGCGGTACCGTGTCAGTCTTCTGGTGTCACGGTTTCGACCACGCTGCTATATTGAGTACCGATGAAGCCCATAAACTGTTCCCCGGTCACAGATCGGAGCACGGGGTGATGGGCAGGGATCCTGCGCGACGGGTCGCGCCCGCGAGGTGTGGATGGACCTGTGCGCCCTTCCTGTTCGACGGGGGCAGGAAGGGCGCGCAGGTCCAGCCGGAACAGTCCACGGGGACGACGGGCGTTGGTGTCGAGGCGTCCGCTGCGCTCAGGCCCGCCGGGAACGGTCCGATCCCGTCCCGGCGGGACCTGCCTCCCCGGCTGGGCACCTACCCGCAGCGGCGCACCCACACGGTGAGCGCGGCGGCGCTGGACCCCCACCGCGCGAGGACAGCTGCCACACCAGGTGGGCGGGGTGGCCCGGTGAGCACACCAGAACACGATGCGGCCCCACTTCCCTGCAGCACCTGCGGCCGCACCTGCCCGGACAGCGCATGGCGGACAGCCTGGCCGAACTGCCCGGCCTGTGCGGCACCGCAATTCACCGGGAACCAGGCGCCGGATCCACTGCCCGGCTCCCCGCCCCGGTGGATCACCCTGATGGACGCGGGCCAGTCGGGTCCGGTGCTCTACGAGGTCCGCGGGGAGTGGCCCGTGGCCCACGTCGTGAGGTTCGCGCAGGAGGTGGCGCTGTGCGGGCGACCGATGCCAGACCGGTTCGTGACCCTACGGTCCTCGACCATCCCGGCGGGCACGGACCTGTGCCCGGGGTGCCGCGCGGTGCGCGCGGGGTGGGGGTCGCCGGACGAGTAGGGCGCGCTGCCCTGGCCATGGTGTCCAGGAGGGGTCGGTGAGCGTCTCACCCGGTCAACGTGGCACGGCTCTGGTGCGGTGGGCCCTGACCCGGAGCTGGGTCAGTCGCGCGACTCCGATCGTGGCGACCAGCAGCCCTCCGGTGACGGCGGCGATCAGCATGGCCATCCCGAGCGCCACGGAGCCGGACCAGCCGAGGAAGTGGATCACCACTGTGGTGGGGTTCTGCAGGATGAAGACGATGAGCACCACCGACAGCAGCGAGCGCGCTGATGACAGCCGCCCAGGCGGCACTGGCCCGTGTGGATCGAGGAGCCCGATCCGCCGACGATGTCCCGCCGGAGTCCACCTCCCGAGTGACCGGTGACGGCTCCGGCGGGCTCGTGGCCACGACGCGCTGCCCGGTCACCGGGACAACGGGATTCGGCCCCGTGTCCGTGGCATCGGGTGCCGAGGGGTCGTTCACGCGGGCGGACGCCGTCAGCCTGGCGTGCATCGAGCGTGTAGTCGCGGGAGTTGCTGTTCGAGGGGTTCATGGTCGCACCTGGTCCTCTCGGCCAACGGGTGGCCGGTCTTGCGTGCATGGCGCCGGAGATGACGGATGGTCATCTGCGCGACGCGTCCTCACGTCTTCCACGCTACGCCGGTGGGCGGGAACGCGACAGGCGCTGGGAGGCCCGGTCCGCGGAGCCCGCGTGAGGGGCTCCACGGTGTCACCGACTACGCGCGGTGCACTGCCTTCTTGGCCTTGTCCAGGATGTCGTTGAGTGAGTGCTGGACCTTGTCCAGTCCGCCCTCGACCTTGTCCTTGACCTTGTCGGTCTGCTCCTGCGTCTCGCCGGCCACTCGCTGCAGCCTTGCCCTCCGCCTGGAGGTCGTCGCTCCCGGTGAGCAGGCCCGCGGCTTCCTTGGCGTGGCCCTTGGCTTGTTCTGATTGTGCGCTCATGGCGCACCGACCTTCCTGTTCCTCAGGGCCCCACCCGAAGGGCGTGATCCCTGATTTCAGGGTCCCACACTTCCCGCAGCCACGCCGACCACATCGACGCACTCCGCTCCCAGCCGGGACTGCCTGGCAACTCCGGCCGGCCCCTCTGTCCCGGATTCAGGAGTATGGTCGACGTACCGAGGACTCTCTCCCGTCGACGTCCGTCTGCGCTATCCCCCGGCTATCGAACCCAACGGGCCGCTCAGCGGCCAGAGCCCAGGGTTGCCATGACCGGTACCGTCGGACCTCCATCCACCGCCCCCTCCGCACGTGCGCGACGGCTCGATGGCAGGAGATCTGGACACGCGGCTCCCGGCGCATGCCGACACCCTCGCCGGATCGATCCTGCACCGGGTCGCGGCCACCCCGGACCGGGAGGCGTTCCGGTACCCCGGGCGGCGACGGGGGGTGGGATTCGATGACCTGGGGCCAGGCCGGGCAGGCGATCGTCACCCTGGCCGCCGGGCTGGTGTCGTTGGGCCTGCAGATCGGGCGACAGGGTGGCGATCGCGAGCAGCACCCGGGTGGAGTGGATCCTGGCCGACAGCGCGATCGTGTGCGCCGGTGGGGCCACCACCACGATCTACCCGAGCACCCAGGTCGACGAGGTCGTGTTCATCCTGGCCGACTCGGGGGCCCGGATCCTGGTCGCCGAGGACGCCGCCCAGGCGTCGAAGGCGGCCAATGACCGCGACCGGCTGCCGGCCCTGATGGCGATCGTGGTGCATCGACGGCCCCGGTGACGGCGACCTGATCATCAGCATGGACGCCCTTCGTGCCCTCGGAGCTGCTGCGTTGGCTGCTGACCCCCAGGTGGTCGACGCACGGGTCGCGCGACTGACCCCGGACTCGCTGGCCACCCTGATCTACACCTCGGGGACCACCGGGAGGCCCAAGGGGGTCGAGCTGACCCACCGCAGCTGGGTGTTCGAGGGTGCCTCACTGGACGCCCTGGGGATCGTCACGATCGATGACCTGCAGTACCTGTGGCTGCCCCTGTCGCACTCGTTCGGCAAGGTGCTGCTCGCCTTCGGCCTGCAGGTCGGGTTCGCCACGCCGTCGATGGCCGGATGGCCGAGCTGGTGCCCAACTGGCGGTGATCCGCCCGACCTTCATGGCTGGCGTGCCGCGGGTCTTCGAGAAGATCTACACGGCAGCAGACGGACAGGCCCGGGCCGGTGGCAGCCTGCGGCGCTGGGCGTACGCCTGGGCTGTCAACACGTCAGCGGGCATCAAGGCATCACGTCGCTCGAACGCGACGGACGGGTCCGCTCGCTCGCATCGGAGCTGGCTCTGGCCGACCTGCTCGTCCACCACAAGGTCAGGGCCCTCACCGGAGGGCGGATCCGCTACTTCGTCTGCGGATCGGCCGCGCTCGACGGCGAGGTGGCCCGCTGGTTCGACGCCGCCGGCATGCCCATCCTCGAGGGCTACGGCTTGACCGAGACCTCCGCGGCCACCAGCCTGGTGCGCCCCGACGACCAGGTGTTCGGAACCGTGGGCCAACCGATCCCGGGCACCGAGATCCGGATCGCAGCGGACGACGAGATCCTCCTGCGCGGACCGCACCTGATGACGGGGTACCACAACCTGCCCCGGGAGAACGCCGACGTCCTGCGCGCCGACGGCTGGCTGGCCACCGGGGACATCGGCTCCCTCGACGACGCAGGACGGCTGCGGATCACCGACCGCAAGAAGGACCTGGTCAAGACCTCCGGTGGCAAGTACATCGCCCCCGGGGCCATCGCCGCCCGGTTCAAGGCCATGACCGCCCTCGGGTCGCACCTGATCGTCCACGCCAACAACCGCAACTACGTCACCGCCCTGGTCAGCCTCGACCCCGACGCCCTGACCGCGTTCGCCAGCGCCCATCAGATGTCCGGCGAGCACGTCACCCTGTCGCAGTCCGTGCAGGTGAGGGCCGCCGTGCAGGAGACCATCGACGAGCTGAACGCCACGCTGAACCGTTGGGAGACGATCAAGAAGTTCACGATCCTCACCCGCGACCTCACCGAGTCCCGCGGCGAGCTCACCACCAGCCTGAAGGTTCGACGCAAGGTCGTCGAGCAGCACTTCACCCACCAGCTCGACGCGATGTACCTCTGACCACATGCCCCAGTGCGGACTCCACGGCGGTCTACGTGCTGCGGGCGAGCGGCCCGGCGAGATATCGCGCTGTTCCCGTCGCCCCCCCCCGGGGGTCACGGCGCGATCGGTACTCCCCGCAGGTCCTCGACCACGGCGTGGACGAGGGCCACCGGCGTGACCAGGGCAGAGCCGAGCAGGGTCCCGGTCTCGTAGGACAGGCTGCTGCCGGGATCCGGGGCGCCCTTCACCCGTGAGCGCAGTGAGCCAAGCGGGATCCCGAGCGCGTTTCCCCACATGATCAGGCGGATGGCACGCAGGACGCAGAGGGCCTGCTCCGCGCCGTGGCGGTCCACGAGCTCAGTCCACGCCGCAGGCTCCGGGTGTCCGCGGGTGTCGGCGTAGTGCTGGGCGAACGCGATCCCTGCCAGTTGCCCATCCGGGACCCCCGAGCTGACCCCACCGAGGAGCTCCCGGACCTCGGCGTCGCTCAGGCCCGCCTCCAGTGCGCGGCGGGTGTGGGCATACGAGCAGATCTCGCAGCCGTTGACCTCGGTCACCGCCAGCATGACCCGCTCGGAGGCCGCCCGATCACACCGGGCATGGCGCGCTGCCCTGGTGGTCCGCAGCGCCAGCAGCGTGATCCGGTAGACCTCACGCACCGAGTAGTGCGTCCTGGTCGCTGTCGCCATGCACGCTCCCTCGCCGCAGCCACTGCCGTCTGCTTCTGAGCCTAGCGGCCGGGCGTGGACCCGCCCGGACCGACGGACGACGCTCGGGCGAACGCACGAGCGCGGGAGTACGTCGGGTCGGTCGCCGCGGCTGGTGTGCCCCGCCGCGGTCTCAGCAGGAGGTGCGGAAGAACGCGGCGAACTCCGGGCGCGTGGCCACCGTCTGCGCCGCACTGCTGTAGGCGCTCCACGCTGCTGCCGGGTCGGCACTGAACTGCGCACATGCCTCGGCCTGCTGCGCCGGCGGAGTCAGCTCCCACGCGAGTGCGAGCAGTCCCGCGCCGACGGTGGACGCCGGGACCTGTGCAGTCGCCGAGTCGGACGAGGCGTCGGCCACAGGCGCCGCTCGATGCGGTGGCTCCGGCCGACGTCTGCCAGACGAGGGTGAGGCCGAGTGCGGCGGCCGCCACGGCAGCGGCCGCGGCCAGCCCGGCGTGGCGGCCTCTGGGCCCGGTGTTCGCCTCGGGGCCCGCGGTCGGGGCAGGAGTCGCGTCGAGGTCGGGTGCGTCGATAATGGTGGAACTCATTGCTGCTTCCTCTGATGGGGGACAACCAGGTGCAACCCTGCCTCACCGGTAACCCGGGCAAACCGCCCAAAGGTCCCGATGCCTGAGGGCCGTCCGACGTACCGGATACGGACCTTCCACCCACGGCGCAGCCGGACGACGCCGTCCGCCGCGTCGGCGCTGATCCGGCTGCTGCCCGGCTGGGGGATCGAGGTGGACACCGCACCCCCACACCTGGCCGAAGCCTTCACCCCACCGCGTCCGGTGGTGCTCGAGATCGGCTCAGGGATGGGGGAGACGACCCTGGCGATGGCGAAGGCCGACCCGGCGACCGGGATTGTCGCCGTGGACGTCCACACCCCGGGGATCGGGGCGCTGCTGGCCGGCGCGGAGCGCGAGGCGCTGGGCAACATCCGGGTCTGCATCGGCGACGCCGTGGAGCTCATGGACCGCCTCGCCCCCGGCTCGCTTGCGGGCATCCGGGCGTACTTCCCCGACCCGTGGCCGAAGGTGCGCCACCACAAGCGCCGGCTCGTCCAACCCGCGTTCGTCCGGCGGGCCGCCCTGCTGCTCGCCCCCGGGGGGACTCTGCACCTGGCCACCGACATCTCCGGCTATGCCGACCAGATGCTCGAGGTGTGCGCCGCCGAGCCCTCGTTGGACGTCGGGCCCGGGCTGATCGCCCGGCCCGAGTGGCGGCCGGTCACCGGCTACGAGCGCCGGGGGATGGCCGCGGGCAGCCCGAGCGTCGACCTCATCGCCACCCGTCGCTGAGCGACCGCGCCGCGCCGCCTCGTGCTCGCCGCCTCGCGCTCGACGCCTCAGCGCACGATTCGCAGGTTGAACTGCGGGCCGCCCACTGGGCCCATGATGCGCAGCCACAGGGGTAGCCACATCTCCGGGCCCCGGGCCGTGGTGATGTCGCCGAGGTCGAGGATGTCGGACCAGCCGAACTCGCCGAGGAGCGTCGCGACGGTGGACTTGGCATCCGGGTCGTTCCCCGACAGGAACACCGTGGTTGGTTCGGGCAGCAGGCCGGGGTCGACCATCAGGGTGGCATTCAGCGTGTTCAGCGACTTGACGACCCGCGCCTCCGGGAACGCCCGCTGCACCTGCTCGCCCAGGGAGTCGGTGTCCTTGACGGTCAGGGTGGGAGGGAATCCCTGCGAGAAGTCCAGGGGGTTCGAGACGTCCAGCAGCACCTTGCCGGCCAGGTTCGGCGCGCCTGCCTGAGCCAGGACGTCCAGGGTTGCCGAGCCGTTCGTGGCGTTGACGACCACCTCGGCGGCCCCGGCGACGGAGGCGAAGTCGGCCAGCGCGACCGAGGGGTTGTCCGCCAGCCACTCGGCGATGGAAGCGGGGGTGCCGTCGAGTGCGCGGACCATCGTCGTATGGACGTCGCGTGTGCCCAGGCCGACGTCGTGGCCGGTCCGGACGAACCCCTCGGCCAACGCACGGCCGACCATCCCCGTGCCCAGGATCCCGATGTTCATGGTGGTCCTCTCCTGCTGCGGGCCGGCCCCATGAGCGACCCGCTCGTCGGCCTTCGCATCCTGCCTGACCGGGGCGGCCAACGCCAGCCTGGGCAACCTCGCGCTCGCTACCGTCGATCCCGATGCCTCGGCGCTGGCCGCGAGACGGCCTCGCGCCCGTTGCTGTCGATCCCGCCCCGGCGGAGAGGGGAGGGATCGACGGAACCGGGCGCGAGGTCCATCACGCCGGCGACCCTCCGATGTCTGCCCGACCGGCTTTCGACCTGAAGCGGCGCGGGGTCCTGCGTCAGCCGTGGTGGGGCATGATCGCGCCCTCGGGCATGACCCCCAGTATCGACCGCTGGCGGCTCGGTCCCCACGCGAGGTCGGGCCTCACATCATCGGTGGGTTCTCGACTCCCAGCATCACCATCGAGGCAGTCAACGCCGTGCCCAAGGCACCTCCAATGATCATGAACAGCCCCAGGCCGGGGACAGGCCCCACGAAGGCGAGCAAGAACCCGAGCGCGAGCACGATCAACGGGACCCGGAGCGGGCGCCATTTCCGCCGACTCCCGCCGATGATGCGATCGGTGGAGCCCAGCACCGCGTGGCCCGTGTCGCCCGTCTGCTGGCGGCGATGAAGGTCGTCGTTCCAGTCGCCCATGGCGTGCCTCCTCAACTCGCCAGCCCAACGCGCGGAGCTGGCGCACGCTGCCGGAGCTGCTGGTGAGGGAAGGCTCCCACTCCCTGATGATGGCGGTCAATAGGCTGGCGGCCGGGTGCTACACACTCTCAGCCGTGGTGGGGCATGATCGCGCCCTCGGGGATGACCCCGAGGCGACCACGCTGGTAGTCCTCGATGGCCTGGATGACCTCGGCCTTGGTGTTCATCACGAACGGGCCGTAGGCGAACACCGGCTCGCGCAGCGGAACACCACCGAGCAGCAGGACGTCCAGCGCCGGGGTGGCCACCGACTGGCTGGGCGCGGCCTCCAGGGTGATGTGGTCACCGGAGCCGAGGACTGCGAGCTGCCCGCCGTTGATGGGCTGGCCGTAGGCGCCCACCGACCCGCGGCCGGTCAGCGCGTACACGAGGGCGTTGAAGTCCTTGCGCCAGGGCAGCTCGAGGCGCGCCCCGGGGGCGAGGGTCGCGTGCACGATGGAGATCGGCGACTGGCTGCGCCCGGGGCCCGTGTGCCCGGCCACGGTCCCAGCCAGGACGCGGACCAGGGCGCCGCCGTCGGCGCTCGACGTCAGGGCGATATCCGTGCCCTCAAGGCCCTGGTAGTTCGGGGCCAGCCACTTCTTGGACGCCGGCAGGTTGATCCAGAGCTGGATCCCGTGGAACAGCCCACCGGACCTGACCAGGGACTCCGGCGGGGTCTCGATGTGCAGGATTCCCGCGCCGGCGGTCATGTACTGCGTGCCGCCGTTCTCGATCACCCCGCCGCCGCCGTGGGAGTCCTGGTGGATGAACGTCCCGTCCATCAGGTACGTGAAGGTCTCGAATCCTCGGTGCGGGTGCCAGTCGGTTCCCCGGGGCTCGCCGACCCCGTAGTCGACCTCGCCCATCTGGTCCATGTGCACGAACGGGTCGAGGTCGGCCTTGTCCACGCCGGCGAAGGCGCGGCGTACCGGGAAGCCCTCGCCCTCGAAGCCGCGTGGCGCGGTCGTGACGGTCCGGACCGGGCGGGACCGCCCGTTGGGGTCGGGTGCGTCCACCCGGGGCAGGGTCATCGTGTCAGCGGTCACGGCGGGCATGGGTCCTCCTGAAGTGTCGGTACAACGTTCAACTATATGGAGGGCCCGGGCATTCCGCCAGGGGTGTTGCAGCAGGCGACGGGCGTGACGTCAGCCCACGTACGCGTACGGGCTCGGCGCGGTCGGCAGCGTGAGGGCGGAGGCGGACTTCCGGAGCAGGCGGCGGTTGACCGACATGATGCCGGCCGTCACGGCCAGGGTCGCCAGCGACTGCTTGTCCTTGCGGCGCGCGAGCGGTCCAAGAACGGCGTCCGACCCCGTCACGATCGCTCCCGCGGCCGCGCCGATGGCGACCTGGCTGGTGAGCACCCGCCCTGCCTGCATGAACGGCCGGTCTGCGGCCGGGCTGCGGATGATCGCGCGCTGGGCGACGACCGCGGCTGCGATGGTCGCCGCATTGCCGGCCAGCATCACCCTGCGGCGAGCGGCTACCTGCTCGGGGGTGATCGGCTTCCCGCCGAGGGACCGGTCGGCTGCCTGTTCGATCGCCAGCTGCGGCACAGCCGTCAGCGCGATGTAGAACGACGAGATGGCCCCTGAAAGGACGAGGTTGGCCCCCGGGATCTGCTTGAGCTTGCGCTGGACACCAGGCTGGTAGGGGCCGCTGGCAGCCACGAGCAGGGAGGACCGTCGGGCGACGCCGAGGCCCGGCTCCTTCTTGAGGAGCTCGTTGAAATCGACCTTCATCTCGTTCCTCCTGGCTGTGGCTGTGGCCGCAGTATCCCGCGTCGCGACCTGTTGGTGCAGTGCCGGCGGTGCGGATCGACAATGGAGACCATGTCACGGTCCGGCGGGCGGGGTGCAGGCGACCCAGCACAGGTACGAAGCTCGACGCTGCCGATGCTCGCCTCGGACACCTCACGTGGAGCGCCGCACCTTGTCGGCGACTGGTTCGAGGTGAATCGCCGCGACCTTCCGTGGCGCGCCGCCGACCGGACCCCTTGGGGCGTGCTGGTCAGCGAGGTGATGCTGCAGCAGACACCGGTCGCGCGGGTCGTGCCCGCGTGGACGGCCTGGATGGCGCGGTGGCCGCAGCCGGTCGGCCTGGCCGCGGACTCGCCGGGCGACGCCGTGCGGCAGTGGGATCGGCTGGGCTACCCGCGGCGCGCCCTGAACCTGCACGCCGCGTCGCTGGCCATCGTCGAGCGGCACGACGGCCGGGTTCCCGAGGCCGAGGTGGACCTCCTGGCCCTCCCCGGCGTCGGGGAGTACACGGCCGCTGCGGTACGCGCCTTCGCGTTCGGGCGCCGTTCGGTGGTGCTGGACACGAACGTCCGGCGGGTGCTCGCGCGCCTGGTGGACGGCCAGGAGCATCCACCGCCGAGCCTCACGGCGAGCGAGCGTTCCCGGGCCGAGGCGCTGGTGCCGGCGGACGACGCCGGCGCGGCGCGGTGGTCAGCCGCGGTGATGGAGCTCGGGGCGCTGGTCTGCACTGCGACCTCGCCGCGCTGTGCGGACTGTCCGGTCGCGGGAGTGTGCGCGTGGGTGCAGGCGGGCCGACCCGCATACGACGGTCCGCCGCGGCGGGTCCAACGCTTCGCCGGGACCGACCGGCAGGTCCGGGGTCGGATCATGGCCGTCCTTCGGGAGTCCGCGGGGTCCGTGGGTCGATCGGCGATCGAGGCCGCGTGGGACGACCCGATCCAGCGGGAGCGGGCGCTGGACGGGCTCGTGGCCGACGGACTGGTCGCCCTGGTGGGCGAGGACCGGTTCGGCCTGCCGGGAGTGGTGCCGGAGAACGGGGAGCGGCGTCACCCCGCCGGTTGATGGATGAGGAACACCGCTCCCATCGGGGGGACGACGATCGTGGCACTGGCCGGCATGTCGTCCCACGGATCGGCGGTGGCAGTGACGGGTCCCGTGTTCCCGAACGCACCGGTTCCGTCGTACACCGCGTCGTCGGAGTTGAACAGCTCCATCCACGTGCCGGTCCCGGGCAGGCCGACGCGGTGCTGGGTCCAGGGCTGCGGGGAGAAGTTGATCACGCAGGCGACCTGCTCGTCCCGGCCGTCGGAGCGCACCCACGAGAACGTGTTGGCCCCGGCGTCATGGTTGTTGATCCACCGGAATCCGGCGGGCTCGCTGTCCAGGCGCCAGAGGGCGGGATGCGCCCGGTACAGCGCGTTGAGGTCCCGGACGAGGCGCTGCAGGCCGCTGTGGCTGGGCAGGTCGGTGACCCACCACTCCAGGCTGGCCTCCTCGCTCCACTCGCTGCGCTGGCCGAAGTCGCACCCCATGAACAGGATCTTCTTGCCGGGGAACGACCACATGAAGCTGTAGTAGGCGCGCAGCGTGGCGAACTGCCGCCACGCGTCCTGCGGGATCTTGTTGGGCATCGAGCCCTTGCCGTGCACGACCTCGTCGTGGCTGATCGGCAGGATGTAGTGCTCGGTGTACTGGTAGAGCATCGCGAACGTCATGTCGTGGTGGTCGTACTGGCGGTGGAACGGGTCGAGCGCCAGGTAGCGCAGGGTGTCGTTCATCCAGCCCATGTTCCACTTGAAGTCGAAGCCCAGCCCGCCCTCGGGCACCGCGCGGGTGACGCCGTGGAAGGCGGTGGATTCCTCGGCGACCATCATCACGCCGGGCACCTGCTCGTGGATCTGGTGGTTGAGGGTGCGCAGGAAGTCGATCGCCTCGAGGTACTCGTTGCCGCCGTGGATGTTGGGCTCCCAGTGCCCGGGTGGCCGCCCGTAGTCCAGGTACACCATCGAGGCCACCGCATCGACCCGCAGGCCGTCGAAGTGGAACTCGCGTGCCCAGTACAGGGCGCTGGAGAGCAGGAACGAGGCCACCTCATGGCGGCCGAAGTTGAAGACGTAGGTGCCCCACTCCTTGTGCTCGCCGCGCCTCTCGTCCGGGTGCTCGTAGAGGGCTGTGCCGTCGAAGCGGCCCAGGGCCCAGTCGTCCTTCGGGAAGTGCCCCGGGACCCAGTCGAGGATCACCCCGACGCCGGCCTGGTGCAGCCGGTCGATGAGGTGGCGCAGCTCGTCGGGGCGACCGAGGCGGGACTGCGGGGCGAAGAAGCCGGTGACCTGGTACCCCCAGGACGCCACCAGCGGGTGCTCGGTGACGGGCATGAACTCGACGTGGGTGTAGCCCATCGACGTCACGTACTCCACCAGCTCGTCGGCCAGGTCCAGGTAGGTCCGGCCCTGGCGCCAGGAGCCCAGGTGCACCTCGTAGATGGCCAGTGGGGACTCCTGGGCGGCGAACGTGCGGCGCTGGGCGATCCAGTCGTCGTCGCCCCAGGCATAGGTGCTCTCGTGCACGATCGAGGCGTTCGAGGGGGCCGTCTCAGCGAAACGTGCCATCGGGTCGGCCTTCTCCCGCCACACGCCGTCGGCACCGAGGACGTCGTACTTGTACAGGGTCCCCTCGTCCACGCCCTCCACGAACAGGGCCCACACCCCTGCGCCCGGCACCAGCGACAGCGGGTCGCCGGCCCACCCGTTGAAGTCGGCCTTGACCCGGACCGCCCGCGCGTCGGGGGCCCAGACCGCGAAGCGGGTTCCCCGGACCTCCCCGCGCTCGTCGTCAGGCACGGTGAGGACGTGCGAGCCGAGCACCCTCCAGCACGCCGTGTCGGTGCCCGCGTGGAACCCCGCCAGGTCCTGACCGGTCAGCCCACCCCAGGGATCATGCATGCATGCCACTCCCTCTTCGATCGCGCTCGTCGGGGCGATCCTCGCCCCGACGCGGAGCCTCGGCCACGTCGACCGGGCCGCGCGCCACGACCCCAGCCTGCCACCAGCAGCCCGGCTGCTGGGCCCCGGTATCCGGGTCAGTCCCGAGGTGCCGGACCGCCGGCGGCGACGGATTCGGTCGGACCCCTCCGGCGCCGGGCTTCGAAGGCGGCCAGCGACCCCAGGGTGATCGCGACGGTGGGCAGGACGAACGCCAGCATCACGGCGGAGTAGGTCGGCAGGCTCTCGTGCCCTGACGCGTTCAGCAGCAGGTACCCGATGAAGGCGGCGTACAGGGCCAGGAACAGGACACCCTCCCACCGACGGATCTCGAAGCCCGTGTAGATCACGGGCAGCAGGGTGGCGGACACGGCGATCATGATCGGGATGTCGACGCGGATCGCCGACTCGGCCACCGGGATGCCATCCGGGGCCAGCAGGCTGCTCACCCCGAGCACGGCACCGATGTTGAAGATGCTGCTGCCGACCGCGTTGCCGACAGCCATGTCGCGCTGGCCGCGCAGTGCGGCGATCACAGTGGTCGCCAACTCGGGCAGGGACGTGCCGATGGCCACGATGGTCAGGCCGATCACCATCTCCGGGACGCCGCGCTCGTTGGCGATCCGCGTGGATCCCTCGACCAGCCACTCGGCGCCCACGACCAGCAGGGCGACGCCGACCACGAGCAGCACGATGTTGACGGCGTGTCGGCGCGCCCCGCCCGCCGAGGCGGGCTCGGCCACCTCGCCAGGCCCGGGGTCCGGCTCGTCGAGCCGGGTCTCCCGGCGCCCAACGACCACGGCGCTGATCGCGTAGCCGAGGAGGCACGCGAAGAGCAGGGCCCCATTGGTCCGGTTGATCAGCCCGTCGAGGCTCACGAACAGCAGCAGCACGCCCATGGCGACCATGACGGGCACGTCCACGCGGACCAGTCGGTACTTGACCGCCAGCGGCCCGATGACTGCCGCGATCCCGAGGACCAGCAGGACGTTGGCGATGTTGGAGCCGACCACGTTCCCCACGGCGAGGTCCGGGCTGCCGTCGCGCACGGCCTGGAGGGTGACAGCAAGCTCAGGGGCGGACGTGGCGAAGGCCACGACGGTGAGGCCGACGACCAGCGGCGACAGGCCCACGGCCGCGGCGATCCCGCCAGCCCCGCGCACGAGCAGCTCGCCACCGGCAACGAGGGTCACGAAACCGGCGAGCAGCAATCCGGCCGTGCCCACGTCCATAGCCGCTGACCGTATCGTCGGCGAGTGGTGGGTCGCCGCCTCAACCGTCCACCAGCGGGATCCCGGGATTGGGGCGCAGGGTCGCCTTGATGCACTCGGCGGATGGTCCGGCCGAGGCGGTCGCCAGCCCCTGCTTCCAGTCGTCGAGGTCGAAGGTGTGCGTCACGATCCCATCGACCGGGTAGCCGGGATCGGCGAACCACTCGACGACCTGGGCCATCGTGTGGCGGCCTCCGAGCGCCGGCTCGGGCCCGAGGTTGATCGTCCCCTGCACGGTGATCTGCCGGTTCCAGACCAGGGACCAGTCGACGCCCTGCTTGCCGGCCCCGCCGACGAGCACCAGCATCCCGGTGGGTCGCAGCAGGTGCAGTGCGAGGTCGATCGTGTCGGGGAGGCCCACACAGTCGAACACCGCGTCCACGCCCTGCTCGAGGATCGGGGTCCGGGTCAGCCGCGGCCGCAGCACCCGTCCACCGTCGGAGGCCGCGAGGTCCTCGACGGCCCGCGCCCCGGCGGGGAGGGTCCGGGTGGCGCCTGCCGCCGTCGCCGCGGCGGCGCCGAACTCACCGGGGCTCACCACGATGAGGTCGAGGTCCGGGTGCAGCATCCGCAGGGCGGCCGTCACGAGCAGGCCGATCGTCCCGGGCCCGATCACCACGACCCGGTCACCCCGGCGCGTCCACAACAGGGCCGCGTGCAGGGCGATGGAGGCGGGCTCTGCGAGGACGGCGCGCGTCGACGGGATGTCCGCGACGGGATGCAGCTGGGACTGGTGGGCCACGACCTGCTCGGCCCAGCCCCCACCGAGAGCGGCGTCGAACCCGAGCGTCGGTGCCCGGCACCCGGAGGCTCCCGGCTCGTCGAAGCGCTCGCACACGTTCGGGAAGCCCTCGCGGCAGGAACGGCAGGGGTCGAAGCCCGCGATGGGCGCACGACAGCACGGGGTCGACCACGACCCGATCGCCCTCGGCGACCGTGGCGCCGGGGCCCACCTCCTCGACGACCGCGACCATCTCGTGCCCGGGGATCTGCCGCGGCGCGTTGTAGAACGCCGACAGCACGAACGAGGACTTGGCGTGGGCGACCCCGACATCGCTGCCGCAGATCCCGGACAGCTCGGGGCGCAGCCGGACCCACCCGTCGACACTGGGCAGCGCCGGCACGGGTGCGTCGGTCACGAGGCTGAGGATCCCGCCCGGTCCCCACCCGGCGGACTTCCCGGCCCCGCGGGGCAGTCTCTGCGCGGCTGCGGTCAGCAGGTAGCGCTGGGTGGAGAGCTCGGCGACGACGGCGCGCATGTCTGCTGACCTCCCGTGCCCTACCGCAGCCCGGCCAGGGGGCGGGTGAGGCGGTCGACCAGGGACGGCGCCGGACGGTTGGCCCGCGCCTCCTTCATGGCGCGGATGTAGCGCCAGTAGTCGACCTGCATGGTGTGCCGCTCGGAGCGCAGGTAGCGCCGGGCCATGGCGCGCTGGTCGCTGGCGATCCAGTCGCGCATCTCGGCGGGGGAGGGCAGCGCCGCGGCGCCGGTGAGGACGTCGCCGATCCACTGGGACTGGTACTCGCAGAGCGGGATGCTAGAACCGACCGACTGGATGAACCCGATGAAGTACAGCCCAGGGCGGTCGGGGGCGACGACCCGCTGGAAGAGCGGCATCGCGTTGTGCGCAGGGTCGAAGACCTCGGGCGCCAGGAACGGGAACGTGACCCGGTACCCGGTGGCCAGGACCAGGACGTCGGCGTGCACGGCGCTGCCGTCGGCGAACTCGATCCGGTCGCCGTCGAGGCGCTCGATCCCCGGCTTCATGGTGATGTCGCCGTGGCCGACCCGGTCGTACAGCTCGGCGGACACCGTGGGGTGGGCGTGCAGCAGTCGGTGGTCGGGCGTGGGCAGCCCCCGGTCCTGGGGCCGGCCGGTGCTCAGTCGCAGGATCGTCTCGTAGAGGGTCCGCTCGACGGGGAACGGGATGTAGGCCATCAGCGGGTTGCCGAACTGGTCGACCGGCCTGCCGAAGGCGTACTTGGGGATCACGTGCACGCCGTGCCGGGTCACCAGGTGGACGTGGTTGGCCACCTTGGCTGCGTCGCAGGCGATGTCCATCCCGGAGTTGCCCACCCCGACGACCACGACGTCGGCGTCCGTGAGGACCGCAGGGTCGCGGTAGTCGTGGGCGTGGAACGTCCGGCCCGTGAACTCCCCGGGGAACTCGGGGACCTTCGGGTCGAAGTGGTGGCCGTTGGCCACCAGCACCGATCGGTAGGTGCGCCGCCGGCCCCCGGCGACGGTGACGGCCCAGCCGTGGCTGCCCGGGTCCCCGTCGCCGGGCAACGGCTCCACGGCGGTCACCTCGGTGCGGAAGGTGATCCGCTCCAGGAGGTGGTTGTCCTCGGCGAAGGACTGGAAGTAGGCCGCGAGCATCTCGTGCGGCGGGTAGTCCGGCCAGTCCTCGGGCATCGGGTACGAGGGGAACTGCGAGAGGGGCCGCGAGCTGTTCAGGTGCAGCGTCTTGTACGCGGCCACAGCACCGTTGTCGTTGTCGATGCGCCACAGCCCACCGACCATGGATCCCTTCTCGAACCAGTCGAAGGTGATGCCTCTGTCAGCGAGGGCCTTGCCGGCGGCCAGGCCCGCCGCACCGGCGCCGATCAGGCAGGCGTCGGCATCGAAGCCGCTGGTGGCCGGGTCGCCCCGTGCGCCGTCCGGTGCAGTCATGTCGTGGTCCTCTCGCAGGCGCCGGATCAGGTGGTCGCGCGGGGTTCCGGCGCCCCGTCGGTGAAGGCGTTGAGCAGCAGGGTGAGCAGGAAGTTGGCGGTCTGCGGGTCGACGCCCTCGGCATCCCCGCTGACGCCGTACACCGCGGCGCTGCGCGGCGTCGGGCTGTCGGGGTGCTTCGCGTACTCCACCGCGGCGGCAAGGTCGGTCGCGAAGGCCTCGACGACGCCGGGCTGCAGCTGTGGTCCGGTCACGGCCATGTGCAGGGCGTCGGGCAGCTGCTGGCCGTTGAACCGCCATCCGCGGGCGACCATGGCGTCGTTGACGTGGTAGATGTTGAACTCGTCGGAGGTGAACGAGAAGCAGAAGGTGGGCTTGCCCATCAGCCGGAGCTCGGGGTGGCTGCGGACCACGTCCTGCATCCGGTAGGAGGTGTCGAAGATCCGCTTCGCGCGGTCGCGGTAGCCCTGCCTGCCGTAGCTGACCATCGCCGCCCACGTGGCCGCGATCAGGCCACCGGAGCGGCTGCCGGCCAGGCCGGGGGAGCCGTACGCGCCACCCTTCCAGCCGGGCTGGAGGAAGTAGTGGTGCTGGCGCATCCACGAGTCCCGCCATGCCAGGACCGAGGTGCCCTTCAGCCCGTAGCCGTACTTGTGGGTGTCCGCCGAGATCGAGCTCACCCCGGGCAGCCGGAAGTCGAACAGCGGGATGTCCGGGTACCCCAGCTCCTGGCCCCACGGCAGGATGAAGCCACCCAGGCAGGCATCCACGTGCAGGTAGGTGTTGTGCTCGAGGGCCAGGTCGGACAGCTCCTCGAACGGGTCGATGGTCCCGTAGGCGTAGTTGCCGGCCGTGCCGATGAGCATCGCGGTGTCGGGCCCGATGTGGTCGCGGACGAAGTTGATGTCGACCATCGTCGTGACGGGGTCGATCGGCGCCACGATCACGTCGAGGCCGAACAGGTGCGCGCCCTTGGTGAACGCCGGGTGCGCGGTGTCCGGCCAGATCATCTGCGGGCGCACCACACCACGCTCCTGGGCGATGTTCCGGTAGGCCAGGACGGCGTTCATGATGCTCTCGGTGCCGCCGAACCCCAGCGTCCCGCAGGGCGTCTGGTTCGGGTTCTGCTCGGTCACCGCGTCCGCGTGGAGCATGTCGAGGGTCATGGCGATGATCTCGGACTCGAACTTGCTCATGGACGGGCACATGTCGCGCTGCAGGGCGTTGGTGTGGTTGAAGTACCCGAAGCACTCGTTGAGGAAGTCGTAGTGCTCGTGCTCGCCGTGGTAGATGCTGCCCGAGACCTTCCCGCCCTCCCACTTGGAGTCCTCCTCGGTCGACATCTCGCGCAGCTGGGCCAGGATCGCCTCGTGGTCCATCCCCTCCTCGGGGAACTCGCGGATCACCCCGTAGCGCTCGGAGTAGGGGTACATCGCGCGGTGGATCGCGTCGAGGTCCATCGGGGTCCTTTCGTGGGCGTGCGGGTCGGGCGATGTCAGTCGCGCAGGGCGGCCAGGGCTTCGGCGTGCAGGTCGGGGTTCGCGGCGGCGATCACCGTGCCGCCGGCCATCGGCACCCGGCCCTCGATGTCGGTGACGACACCTCCGGCCAGCTCGATGATCGGGATGAGCGGCACGATGTCATAGGGCATCAGGCAGCCGTCGACAGCCAGGTCGATCGTGCCCATCGCGACGAGGGCGAATGCGTAGCAGTCCCCACCCCAGCGCTGGAGCCGCACCCGGGAGCTCAGCTCTCGGTAGCGGTCGAGGACCCCGGCCCACTCGAGCATGGTGGGGTGGGTGCTGTACAGCACGGCGTCCTCGAGGGTGGCGGTTGCGCGGGTCCGCAGGATCCGCTCGGTGCCCGCATGCAGGAACCGCGACCCGCGGACGGGGTCGGCGGCGAACGTCTCGTCGGTGAAGGGCTGGTGCATCACGCCGGCCACCGGCTCGCCGTCGACGACCAGGCCCAGCAGCGTGCCCCACGTGGGCATCCCGCTGATGAAGGCGCGCGTCCCGTCGATCGGGTCGATGATCCAGCTGATCGGCCCGGAGCCCGTGGTGCCGCCCTCCTCGCCGATCACCTGGTGGTCGGGGAAGCGGGCGTTGATGGCGGCGCGGACATGGGCCTCGACCCGCCTGTCGGCCTCGGTCACGGGGTCGTAGGTGATCCCGGCGAGCTTGTTGTCCACGGCCATGTCCGTGCGGAAGTACTCAAGGGCGATCGGTCCCGCCGCGCGGACCGCCGCGATGCCGACGTCGAGCACCGCTGCGATGTCGTCGTGGTCCATCAGCTCCCCCTGCTCGCGTTGAGCGCGCGGTAGATCGGCTTGGTCGCCTTGAAGGCCTTCACGAACTGCTCGTGGAGCACGTCGTAGGTGGCGGTGTTGCGTGCATCCGGGTCGAACACGCGGCGGGTTCGCACGAGCGCGCTGATGTCGTCGAAGCCCAGGTCGCCCAGGCGCTCGAAGGCCAGCAGCCCGGCGCCGACCGAGACGGTGTAGTCGCAGTTGTCCAGTTGGTGGACCGGGGCGCCCAGCACGTCGGCCATGATCTGGCACCACAGGTCCGAACGCGCCCCGCCGCCGTAGAGCGAGAAGTGGGTGAACCGCCGCTTGGCGAACTTCTCCGCCGGGCCGCGGACCCAGCGCAGGTTCTGGGACACCCCCTCGAGGACCGCGCGAGCCATGTCCCCGCGGGTCGTGGTCGTGCTGATGTTGAGGAAGCCGCCGCGCATCTGGCCGTCCTCCGACGGCGCCATGGATCCTCCCAGCCACGGCAGGAACATCAGGCCGTCGCTGCCCGCCGGAACCTCCCCGGCGACGCGTTGCAGTGCCTCGTACCGGTCGTGGACCACGGCGTCGCTGAAGTGGTCGCTGCCGTACACGATGTTGGTCAGGAACCGCTCCAGCGCCGCACCGGCCATGCCGTTCTCAGCCATGACGAAGTACGTGTTGGGCACCGGGCTGGGCATGCTCAGGATGCCGTCGAACACGTTCGTGCGCTTGAAGTCGACGTGGGTGATCATCACGCTGGTCGACCCGACCGACACTGCCGCGTGCGTGCCGGTGAACGCACCGGCGCCGATGCCGCCGGCCTGCGTGTCGTTGAGGCCGGTGACCACCTTCGTGCTCGGCGAGAGCCCGAGCTCGTCGGCGACCTCGGGCAGCAGCGTCCCCACGATGGCGTCCATCGGGACCAGGTCGGGCAGCTTCTCCCGATCGATGAGCGAGGCGTCGACCAGTCCGGGGTGGTAGTCGGTGATGTCCAGGCGCCGGTTGTCGGTCATCAGGTACATGAACGCCGAGGCCTGGTTGGCCGTGGCCCGGCCCGTCAGTCGCATCGTCACGTAGTCCATCGGCTCCAGGAGCCAGGCAGTCCGCGCGTACACGTCGGGGCGCGAGAACTTCAGGTGGCGCAGGTGCGCCAGCGAGAGCCCGTCGGCGATGGGGGGCAGGCCGTGGACCTGCAGCCAGCGCAGGAGCTGGGCCGGATTGTCGGCGTGCTTCGGGAACCCGGGGACGCCCTTGAGGTCCTTCTTGGTGCCACGATGGTCCTGCCAGAGGACCATGTTGCTCGTCGGCTGGCCGTGCCGATCCACCGGCACGATCGAGGAGTACTGGCTGGAGCAGATGACCGCCACGATGTCGTCTCGGCCCACGCCGGAGGCGGCCAGGGCCGCGACGGCGGCGGACTTCACGGCCGCCCAGACCTGATGGGGGTCCTGCTCGACGCCGCCCCCCGGCTGGGTCAGCGTGTCGACGGACGCACGGGCTGTTCCCGGCGTGCGCCCGGTGGCATCAACGACAGCGACCTTCGGCCCGCTCGTGCCCAGGTCGATGGCCAGCACGTGGCGCTGCCGCTGCACAGGTACTCCCTCCCTGGGTCGCCGCCAGCATACGAGTCCGCTCCGGCTCGACGCGCCCTACCGGGCGGTCGGGGTGGCCAGTCCCACGTGCTCCCGTCCACGCGTCCAGTGCGCGGCGTTGCGCCCGTTGGCGTACAGCCGGATCCCGGTCGGGGTGTCGCGCACGTCCACCGCATACACGTGGGTCGCGGCCCAGCCGGACCCCGTGGGCGCAAGGATCGGCTCCCCGGTGACCTGCCAGTCCAGGCCGTCGGTGCTGGTGAGCACCCGCACGGCTGAGCTCGAGGCGCGCGTCGTGGCGTCCCATCCGATCGCGTTCTGGAAGGCCACCCACCCGTCGCTGACCGCGAGCACCTCCACAGCGCCGGCCCCGAGGTTGGCCCATCGGTCCTCCGGTTCCGGGCCCAGGAGCGGGTCAGGGCGCACCTCGAAGGGGCCGTCGGGCGCTGTGCCCTCGGCCACGCCGACGTACTCCGGCTCGTTGAAGCCACAGTCCGGGACGTGCACCAGTCCCGCGCTGAAGTACAGCCGCCATCGGGAGTCGGGCAGCGCCACGAGGGCAGGGTTGGACACGGCCTCGCCCTGCTTGGCGTCCCGGTGCCACGGCAGCGTCGGGCGCAGGAGCACGACGGGATCGGACCACCGCCGAAGGTCGTCGGAAGCCCGGGACTCGATCCACGACCGCCACGGCACCCCGAACGGGATGAACGCGCGGGTGCGTTCGTACAGCAACCGGTAGCGCGGGGTTGCTCGCGGCGCCGAGGTCCACGATCTGGGGCCGCAGCGCGTTGCGGGCGACGGTCTCCTCACGCTTCCAGGCCAGGCCGTCGTCGGACGTGTGGTGGTGCACGCCGAGCAGGGAGTGCGCCCAGAGGTGCCAGCGGCCGTCCGGGGTGGCATCGGGTGGCAGGAACGTGGGATCTGCCAGGACCGGTGAGGGGAACGGTGGACCGATCAGCGGGGAGCCGGGGTCCCAGGACCACGTGAGGGCGGCGACCTCGTCACGGGAGAGCTCGGCAAGTTCCACCCCCCGATCGTCTCGCAACGAGAGGGCTGGGGACCCAGCAGGGCACGCGTCCTGTGTGGACCGGTCTGCTGGGTGAACACGGCGGCACTACGGTGCATCCATGCCGTTGCCGGTCGGGACCAGGATCGTGATCGGTGCCTTCACCGTGAGTGGTGTCCTGCATCTCGTCCGGCCGGGTGTGTTCGCACCCCTCATCCCACCGCAGTTGGGGGAGCCGGCGCCGTGGGTGCTGGGCAGCGGGGTGGCCGAGCTCGTCTGCGCCGCCGGGCTTGCCACCCGCGCACCGTGGGCTCCCGCGGTGACCACCGCGACGCTGGCAGTGGTCTGGATCGGGAACCTCCAGATGGCCCTCGACCTCCAGCGCAGCCGGCGCCCGGCATGGCAGAAGGCCGCGGCATGGGCACGGCTGCCCATCCAGCTGCCGCTCATGAGAGCGGCGTGGGAGTCACCACGGAGATAGGGCGGGCTGACGACGCCGGCCGCTCGCCCTACGGGGTCGTTCCCTGCACGCGTTCGACGGCGGACGCGGCCATCGTGGCCAGCAGGTTGCCGCCCAGCACCGTCGTGGCGGTCAGGACCCCGGCGAACATTGCCCCGGCGACGCCACAGCTGACGATGTCCTGACCTGTCAGGTACAGCCCGGGGATCGGGGTAGCCGGCTGGAGGAAGCCCTGGCGGAACCGATCGGGGGTGTGATCGAGCCCGTACAGCTCGCCACGGCCGTAGCCGGCGAAGTGCGCGGTCGTCAGCGGGGTGGAGATCTCGTAGAAGGCGACCTTGCCCCGCAGCTGGGGCATCTGCTCGAACAGCGCCTCCATCATGCGCTCGGCCAGGCGGTTCTTGAATGCGTCGTAGTCGGCCCCACGGCGCTTCCACTTCGTCCCCTCCCACTGCTCGAACCACTCATAGGGCGCTGCCGTGATCACATCCACGGTCGAGTGGCCCGGGTGGCGGCGGGTGAAGTCCGGGTCCTTGGCGGCGGGGAACGACACGTAGACCATCGGCAGGGGGGCCTCAGGATCCGTGCGGCTGTCCTCGATGGTCTTCTCGTAGTCCTTGTTCGGGTAGATCCACAGGTTGTGCCGGGGCATGCCCAGGGCCTCGGCGGACTCCTCGAACCCGAGGTAGAGGCACAGGTGCGCCATGGACGGGGACACCTCAGCCAGCTCGGCCTGCAGCCCGGCGCGCTCGGCGGCCTCGGGGGGCAGGAGCGCGCCGAAGGTGTTGAGCACGCCGGCGTCGCTGATGACGATCGGAGCCCGGACGACGCGGCCGTCGGCGGCCATCTGCACCCCGACTGCCCGGCCGTCCTCCACGACCACCTTGGCGACGTCGGCGTTGATCAGCACGAGTCCGCCGGCCCGCTCGATGACGGGGATGATCGACTCGGCGATGACGCCCGAACCGCCGACGGGGTAGTAGCCGCCGCGGAAGTAGTGGTGCACCAGCAGGGCGTGCATCGCGAAGCTGGACTCGGCCGGGGGCAGCCCGTAGTCGCCGAACTGCGCGGTCAGCACGGCGATCAGCTGCTGGTCGGAGGTGAGCTCCTCGAGGACCTCGCGGGTGGTGCGGTCGGCCCATGCCGTGAAGTTCTTGCGCAGGAAGGGCCCGGACTCCGCCTGGACCTCGGCGGACATGGTCTTCGCGGCCTGGAAGGGCAGGGACGAGGACACCGCGGTGCGCACGGCCTCGAAGTACTGGTCGATCCCGGCCTCCTCGGCGGGGAACCGGGAGACCAGCATGTCGCGCAGGTTGCGCCGGCCCTTGGGCAGGTCGTAGATCTCGCCGCCGATGATGACCCGGTCGTAGACCTCGCCCATGTCGGCCCACTCGATGCGGCCGTCGCTGATGTCGTCGAAGACCCGTCGCGTGGTCGAGCCGGGTGCCACGTCGCCGATGTAGTGCACGCCCACGTCCCACTCGTACCCGGGGCGGTGGAACACGTGGGTGTAGCCGCCCGGGGTGTAGTGACGCTCGAGGACCAGCACCCGCTTGCCGCCGTGCTTGGCCAGCATCGCGGCGCTGGCCAGCCCGCCGATGCCCGACCCGATCACGATGGCGTCGTAGTCCTCGGTGATCGGGTGGCGCTTGTACGACTGGGCCAACTGCCTGCTCATGGCACACCTTCCAGGGGTCCGCCGGGGTGGTTGCGATCGGCGGCAGGACAAGACTCCCGACCAGCATATGGTCGTCGGCCGGGCCACATCGCGCGGGTGCGTTGGCGCACCACCACCGGCCGGTGCTCCGCGGCCCAGGTCAGGTGGTGACGTGTTCGTGTGCCCACACCCGGAAGTCGGTGAGGGTGTTGGGGCCGAAGCTGGTGGTGATCGCGACGTCGGCGGCGTCCCGGCCCCGGGCGATCAGGATCCGCCCGGTCATGGGTTTCAGGTTTCGGGGGTCGACGGTGAACCACTGGTGGTCGAGGTAGACCTCGAACCAGCCTGAGAAGTCCATCGGTTCGTCGGGGGTTGCCAGCTCGACGCCGGCGACGTAGCCGGTGCAGTACCGGGCGGGGATGTTCAGGGCCCGGCAGAACGCGATCCCGAGGTGCGCGTAGTCCCGGCACACGCCGTGGCCTTCCTGGTAGGCGTCCCACGCGGTCCTGCTGGGCCGGGCCCACTGGTAGCCGAAGGTGATGTGGTCGTGGACCCACTCGTTGATCGCCTGGACCCGGGGCCAACCCGGCTCGGCGGCGCCGAACAGGTCCCAGGCCAGGTCGGCCAACCGGTCGCTGTCGGCGTAGCGGCTGGGCAGCAGGAACTGCAACACATCCTCGGGCAGGTCCTGGACCGCATGCTGGCCGGCGGCGGTCGCCGCGATCCTGTCGGGGAGTCCCCGGTCGTGGATGATCGTGTCGGCCCGGATCTGGAAGGTCCCCGGTGGGGCGGTGACCCGGTTGCACCAGTTGCCGAACGAGTCCCGGTATGCGGTGTACGGGGCCGCGGGTGAGGTGACCATGGTGTCCGGCGTCAGGAGGTCGGAGGTTCGGCTGTAGTGCACGTTGAGGACCACGATCATCGGGGTCTCCTGCGCCAACTCGAACGTCAGCTGGTACCCGATCCGGATCTGCATCTGTCCACCGCCTGCCCCAGATCCTCCCACGGCTGGTGGGGGTCCCGTCCCCGTCGAGACTCGGCCGGCGGCGGTTCAGGCCTCCACCGCCTCCGCGTGGGCCACGTACGACAACTGGCGCCAGACCAGCGCGAGGGTCAAGCCGGCGCCGACGAAGGCGAACCAGAACGGCGCGGTCAGGCCCCAGCGCGAGGCGATGACACCACCGAGCGCCTGGCCGATCACCAGGCCACCGACCACAGCCACCATGTACACGCTGCCCACCCGGCCCTGCAGCGCGGTGGGCGTGGCCCGCTGGCGCACCGTCGTGGACACCGCCGCCCACACGAACGCGTAGGCGCCGAACACCACCATGATCATCAGCGCGACCCCGCCGGAGGGCGCGAGCGCGAGGCCCAGGTGGGTGAGGACCTCGAGCAGCAGGCACGTGCGCATGACGGTCGCAAGCTCGAACCGCCGCTCGATCCGGCCGTAGGCCGCAGTGCTTACCAGGCCACCGATCGCGGCCGCGGCGGTGAGCAGCCCGAAACCGACCTCGCCCATGCCCAGGTGGTCCAGGGCGTAGAGGACGAGCACTGACCACGCGGCTCCCCAGGTGATGTTGAACGACACGATCACGAGCGCGAGCGTGCGCACCGCGTCGTTGCACCAGACCCAGATGACGCCCTCCTTGATGTCGCGAAGGACGTGAGTGCCGGCCACGTCGCGGACCGCGCCCCGGGGTGTGGCGATACGCGCGATCAGGACCACGGAGGCCGCGATCAGCAGCACCTGCGCGGCGAACGGCCACACCATGCCCGCCGCGAAGAGGAATGCCCCCAGCGGTGGGCCGAGGATCTGGTTGGCCAGCAGGTAGCTGCCCTGCAGCCGCGCGTTGCCGATGCCGAGGTCGTCCGATCTGACGAGCATCGGTAGCAGCGTCTGCGACGTCGTGTCGACGAACACCTCAGCGATGCCGAGCAGCAGCATCGCCACCAGGACGACGCCGACGTTGACCCGGTCGGTCACGATGGCCAGGCAGAGCGCCGCCACCACGACAGCGCGCGCGAGGTTGGCGATGATGATCAGGCGCTTTCGGTCCACCCGGTCTGCCAGAGCGCCCGCATACAGACCCAACAACAGCCACGGCAGGCGCTGTAGCACCACCGCCATCGCCACAAGGAACGGCTCGCGGGTCTGCGAAGCTACGAGCAGGGGTCCGGCGGCCAGCGCGATCCCGTCGCCGATGTTGCTGACCCAGCTGGAGCCCAGCAGCCAACGGAAGCTGGTTCCCATCCGCTCAGGCGCGATGCGCTCCACGATCCTGACCACAGTTGCACGAGTCTAGGGGCGCAGGCGGACCCCTTCGCCCGGCCACGCAGCCGCGGGGGTACTCGCCCCCGGCGGATCGGGTTCGAGATCCCGGAGGGCTGGATCAGCGGCCGGGCCAGCTACGAGGTGGTCCCGATCGGGGGGCGGAGCCGAGTCGCGCCGCCCCACCCGTCGCTGTCGGTGGCGCTACCTCCCGGGCGGGTCAGTCCTCGATGTGTGCCGCCGCCTGCCGCTTCAGTGACTCGATGCCGTCCCTCATGGCCTGGAGCTGCGCTACGGAGTGCCCGACCCAGTCAGCGAGCTCGCCCACAACTCGTAGCGGCGCGCTGCTGCGGAAGGACTGGGTTGGGTTGCCGGGGAACCGCTTGTCGGTGACATTGGGGTCGTCCTCGAACTCACCTGTCGGCTCGACGAGGTAGATCCGCCCGCGGCCCTCACCCGAAGCAAGCTCAGCACCCCACACCGCGGCATCCAGCGTGGCGGTGAAGTAGACGTGGTTCATCGTCCGGCCGTCCTCGAAGTTCGACTCGCGGCCTGGTACCAGCAGTTCGCCCACGCCGAGGCTCGCCTTCGTGCCGTGCAAGTAGGTGCCTGCCCGGTAGACCTCGAAGGGCACCGGTTCCCTGGGGGCATCCACCCGTCGACCGTAGTCCCCGGCGCGGGCCCTTGGTGGAACGGCGAGTGCTCGAGAGGAAGGGGGCTGGCTCATGAGCGAACCGACGATCGACGTGACCCGATACACGCAGCGCGGTCCTGCTACCGTCGGCGCATGACGGCCGCTGCGTGGTGGAGCCACGTGGATCCGGATGTCCAGCGCTGGCTGATCGACAACAACGGGGACAGCCTTCCGGCTGAGATCGCAGGCTCATTGTGGCGCGGGTGGGACGGCAACCGCGGGCGAGCCGCTGGGAGATGCTGACGTCGACTGGATCGAGGCCGTGGCCAACGACGAGGCCCCGGACTGAGGGCAGGGATCAGCCGACCGCCGGAGGGCCTACGTCGCGAGTGCGGACACCAGCGGATCGGACAGGGCCTCGGTCAGCAGCGTGACCAGGGCCTCGAGCTGGATGTCGGCGGAGGTCACCGGCTCCTCGGTGGACCCGTCGAGGGCCCGTGCGGCGAGCCCCGCCTTGCTGTCGATGAGCTCGGCGATCCGGGAGTCGATGGTCTGCGCCGCGATGATGCGCCACGCGGTCACAGGCTGCTCCTGGCCGATGCGGTGGATCCGGTCGATGGCCTGGGTCTGCTCGGCAGCGGTCCAGGACAGCTCGGCGAGCACCAGGTTGGAGGCGACCTGCAGGTTGATCCCCACGCCGGCGGCCGTCAGCGAGCACACAGCGACGGCCACGTCCGGGTCCTTGGTGAAGGCGTCGATGTTCGCCTGGCGGACCTTGTTGGTCTGGTCGCCGCGGATCGACGCGTAGCCGATCCCACGCTGGGCGAACAGCTCCTCGGCGCGGTCCATCACGTCGACGTGCTTGGCGAAGAAGACCACCTTGCCGACGTTGCGGGCCAGCTGGGCGGTGTAGTCGGCGGCCGGCCCGGCCTTGGCCTGGCCGATGCGCCGCATCATGCTGAAGACGTTCTCCCCGGTCTCGGCCTTGGCCGTGTCCCGCCGCTCCCAGGTCGCCACGCGGCGCACCAGCTCGTGGTCGATGCCCTCGACCTCCGGGCCCGAGGACCGTCGCTGCAGGGCTTCGTTGTAGCGGGCCACCAGGCGACGGGCGAGGACCCGTTCGGCGGCGCGGATCGAACGGGCTGCCTCCGCATCGAGCTCGACGGGCATGTCGGCCACCCGGCGGGCGGGCATGTCGGCGGCCACGTCGATCTTGCGGCGCCGGACGATCCCCATGTCGATCACGCACCGACGCGCCGACGGGTAGAAGCCGCGGTCGCCGGGGACCAGCCCGGTCTCCTCGAGGGCGGCCATCAGCTCGCCGCGCGGCCGGGTCTCGTCGATCCACCCGAGGAACGCCCAGATGGCCAGGAAGTCCTCGAGGTCGTTGATCAGCGGCGTGCCGGTCAGCGCCATGAGCAGGGGTCGGCCGGTCCGGGCGCGGATCCGCTCGGAGATCTCCAGGACGTGCTGGGAGCGCTGCGAGGCCTTGTTCTTGATGAAGTGCGCCTCGTCGACGACCATGCCGCGGAAGCCCAGGTCGCCCAGCCAGCCCACGTGCCGGTCGAGGACCTCGTAGTTGACCACGACGATGTCGGCGAACCCGTCGATCGTGTCGCCGTCGCCGTGGATGACCGTCGCCGAGCGTCGTGGTGTCCACAGGTGGGCCTCCCGGGCCCAGTTCGTCTTGACGACGTTGGGCACCACGACCAGCAGCGGGTAGGCGTCAGCGGCCTGGGCGGCGAGCAGCGCCTGCGCGGTCTTGCCCAGGCCAGGCTCGTCGGCGAGCAGGAAGGTGCGGTGACCGGCCGCGGCGGCAGCGACCACCTGCGACTGGTGGTCCATCAGCTCCAGGCCGTCGGGCAGCGGCACGAGGGCCGTGGACGCATCGGGCAGGGGCATGCACGAGATCGCGCCGGAGCCCGCGTCCTCGAAGGAGCGCAGCAGTGGGCCGAGCAGCTCCCAGCCGGCCAGCCGCTGCGGGCGGACCTCCACGGGGCGGGCGGCACTGAGGTCGGGGGCGAGGAACGGGTTGGCCAGCTGGCGGGAGATCACCGAGCGCGGGACGACCTGCCGCTTGGTGGGGGCGTTCGGCTCGGCCGCCGCGGGAGGTGGCTCCTCGGCGGGGACCTCGACCCCGGCGGACTCCAGCAGCTCGCGGCGCAGGCGCTTGCCGGACTCCGAGAGCTCGGAGTCGTCGGCGATCAGCGCCAGCAGCGAGGTGTCCCGGGCCGCTGTCCGCGCAAGGATCGTCGCCACGCCGTCGAGGCGCTTGAGCTGGTTGGCCTTGTACGCCTCCGTGCTCGACCCATCGGCCCGCACCCGGGCGCGCTCCTCGCGCACCAGCAGGGCGACGACCTGGAACTTCGTGCGCACCGAGGGTCGCGTGGACCCGCGGGCGACGTCGGACTGCACCTCGGTGACGACCTGGGCGAGCACGGGGATGATGCCCTCGTTGTCACCTGTGCGACCACGCCGTTGGGTCCGTGGGGCGCCGTTGCGCTCCGCCGTCTGGCGCTGGCCTCGTCGAGCCACCACACCTCCCTGGTGTGCCGTGCGCGCGCGAACGCGTCGCCATGAGTCCCCACGAGCCCGCCATCACGCGACGGAACCCGCCGGTTCGATGTCGGCCGGACTCAGTGAGCCGCAGCCGAGGACCATCTCAGCGGCTGGAGACCAGCCGCCCCGGGGGACCGGCGCCATCGCCGTGGGTGGTCATACTCTAGCGCCCCGTGGGCCGGCCCGGCGATCCGCCGGGCGCACCGGCCATGTCGGGCGCTAGCCTCGCGGTGGCTGCGGGAGCCGTGCTCCCGGAGGGTCGACCGGGGAACGAGGTGTTCACCTACCATGCAGGGTCCGGAGTCCGGCCTCCCCATCCACAGGCTGGACACGATCCCCGAACGGCTGAGCCGCTACCCGACACCCGTGGGCGGGCTCGCCCTGGGCATCGCGAGCCTGGGCCTGGCGTGGGAGCGCGTGCTCCCCGGTACGGCCATCGCCGAGGCGGCCGCAGTGGTGGCAGGAGTGCTGCTGCTGCTGATGACGGTCCGGTTCGTCCTGCACCCGGGCACGCTGGGCCGGGACCTGGCCAACCCCGTCGTCGGTGGGGTGGTCCCCACCTATGCCATGGGCTGGATGATCGTGTCGATCTCGATCCACCAGGCCAGCGCAGTGCTGGGAATGCTCGTGTGGCTGGTGGCCCTGGCGATCCACGTCGCGTTCCTCGTGGCCTGGGCACGCCATCAGCGGAGGTCGTTCCACCTGTCCCGGATGGCGCCGAGCTGGTTCGTGCCGCCGGTCGGGATCATCGTCGCGGCCGTGAGCTATCGGGGGCCGGACGACGGACTGCTCAACGCGCTGGCGGTCCTCGCCCTGTACTTCGGGATGCTCAGCTACGTGGTGATGCTGCCGATCATGTTCTTCCGGTTCATCTTCACCGAGAACCTGCCGGTTGCCGCGCTGCCCACGGTGGGCATCCTCGCCGCCCCGGCGAGCCTCTCGCTGGTGGGCTACCTGACACTGATCGAGGACCCCGAGCCGCTCCCCGTCATCCTGCTGGAGGGGGTGGCCGTGCTGATGACCGCGATCGTCTACGTGGCGTTCGTGCGACTCCTGGCGCTGCCGTTCACCCCAGGCTTCGCCGCCTACACCTTCCCGATGGCCATCGGGGCCACCGCCCAGTTCGAGGTGTCCGGTCAGCTGGCGCAGTGGCAGGTCAGCCAGGAGCTGATCGACCAGGTGCATGCCCTGGCCGTGTTCGAGCTGTGGGTGGCCACCGGCGTGATCGGCTATGTGTGCGTGCTGTTCCTGCGCTTCACGTGGGTGCACTGGTCCCAGGCGCACGCGGCGTCTGACGACTGAGCCGCCGGTTCCCCGGGGCCCGTCATGCCCGGGTGGCCCGCAGTCCGGGCCGCGGGGCCAGTCGACGCGCGGTCGGCTCGTCGATGATGAGGTCGGTCACCGTTCCCGCGCGGATGGCCGCCAGCAGCGGACGCAGCTTCGCCTCGCCGGCCACCACGCACACCCGGCGCGGGATGCGGGCGAGCTCCGCTGGGGTGGGCCCGGTGGCTCTCCGGTTGATCTCGATGTCCTGGTAGCTGCCGTCCTCCCGCAGGAACACGGTGCAGACGTCGCCGACGACCCCCGCTGCGTAGAGCGCAGCCAGGTCGCTCTCGTCGAGGTACCCGGAGGAGTAGACGTGCGAGGGGACCTGGCCCCCGAGGGCGCCGACCCCGAACAGGGCGATGTCGGCGCGGCGCTGGACGGCAAGGACCCGCTGGACGCTGCGCTCGCGCCACATGGCCTCACGGGTGTCGGCGAAGTCGAAGAAGGCGGGCACCGGGAAGTGCCGGACCTCGGCGTCGAAGGCGGTGCCGAAGGCCGTGACGATCGTGCTCGCGTAGTCCACGCCACTGGTGACGGTGTTCGCAGCACCGTTGAGCTGGACCACGGTGCCCCCCCGACTGGGCTTGCGACCCAGCTTGCGGGCGACGGCACTCACCGTGGTGCCCCAGGCGACGCCGAGCACCATCTCGTCCTCGAACAGGTCCATCAGCAGCCGCGCGGCAACAGTGGCCACCTGGTCGAGCCGCTCGACGTCCCTGGCCCCGGGGCGCACGGGCACCACATGGGCGCGGACCCCGAGGGCGGCCATGAGGTGGGCAGCCACGCCTGTGGCGGCATCCGGCTCGGGCCGGACGGCGATCTGGACCAGCCCGGTCTCGCGGGCGGACTTCAGCAGGCGGGAGACCGTCGATCGCGAGGTGCCCAGGCGACGTGCGATCGCGTCCATCGGCTCGTCCTGCAGGTAGTACATCGTGGCCGCGACACGCATGGACTCCTCACGTTCGATCACGGCCACCTCCAGAGATGTGCACATCTGTGCATCAGTCTTGCACATCCGCACCCGTGGTCGGATATGGTGCCGATGTGACAGTTGTCTGGTGACTGGGCCCCTATGGTCCGACGTGCCACAAGTCACAGTCAGGTCCGGCACTAGCCGCTGAAGAACGAGAGAGGATCCACACGAATGCGAATTCGTCATGGGGTGGTGGGAGCCGTAGGGCTCGCCCTGGCCCTGAGCGCGTGCTCCAGCACCACGAGTGAACCAACTACGGACGCCAGCGAGGGGGCGAGCGAGGCGGCGGCAGAGACCGTCGACCTCCGCTGGCGCACCCGGCCGGACAACCAGGCCGAGGCCGATGTCTACCAGCAGATCTCCGATGACATCACAGCCAAGGGCATCGGGCTGAACCTGACCTACGAGGCGGGCAACTCCGAGGGATCGCCCTACCAGGACAAGCTCAAGACCGAGCTGTCCGCGGGAACGGCTCCTGACGTGTTCTGGATCCCCGGCACCGACGTCGCGGACTTCGCCAAGGCGGGCCTGATCCTGAACGCGAGCGAGGTCTCCTCGGCGGCCGGCTTCAACGCGGCCGACTTCTACGCCGGTCCGATGGACCAGTTGCTCGTCGACCCGGCGACCGGCCAGAAGGCCGACGGCTACGTGTGGGGCGTCCCTCGTGACGTGTCCACCTTCGCGCTGTACCTGAACCTCGACCTCATCGACGAGGCCGGTGTGGATGATCCCCGCCAGCTCGCCGCGGACGGCGAGTGGACGTGGGACGCCTTCGAGAAGACCGCCAAGGCAATCAGCGACCTCGGCGGAGGGGTCAAGGGCTTCGGCGCTGGCGGCTGGTGGGCCAACTGGGGCTACTGGGTGAACTCGGCGGGCGGCTCGTTCTTCAACGAGGACCGCACGGCCTGCAACCTGGACTCCGAGGAGTCGGTCAGCGGCATCGAGTACTACCAGAAGCTGTACGACGCTGACTACGGCGTGAAGTTCGGCGAGGATCCGGAGCCGGTCTACAAGAGCGGCAAGCTGGGCATGTTCGTCAACGGTCGCTGGGCCACCCCCGGCTCCCGCGAGATCACGGACTTCAACTGGGACGTCGCACCGCTGCCGACCGGGCCTGCGCCCGGCAACAACTGGCAGTTCTGGGGCGCCTACGTGATCAACGCCGACACCGCCGACCCGGCCGCCGCCTGGAAGCTCGTCGCTGAGCTCACCAGCCTCGAGGTGCAGGACCAGATCGCCTCGCTCGGCGCGAACATCCCGTCGCGCGTGTCGCAGGAGGCTGTCGACAAGTTCCTCACCTACACGCCTCCGGCCAACAACCAGGCGTTCATCGACGGCATCCAGAACGACGCGGTCGCCGAGGGTCCGCTGTGGAAGGGCAACTGGCCGGAGTTCGACACTGCGACGAATGCCGTGGTCACCCAGTACATGAACGGTGAGATCACGACCGACGAGTACCAGAGCGAGATCTGCAAGGTGGCTGCACCCGCGTTCGAGTAGCGGTTCCTGCACCAGCACGGCTGAGGGTCCTGGGTTCCCATCGGGGCCCGGGACCCTCAGCCGTTCGCACGCAATTGCTCGTGGAACTCAGGAGGAGACGAACGTGACTGCTGTGGTCATGGAGACCGAGGATCGACAACCGAGTCCCTTGTGGGATGAGGACGAGGGGTTCGAGAAGCTCCTTCGGGGCGTCCAGGCATGGCACCTCTTCCTCGCCGGGATCTCCACCTGGGTGCTGGTCAACATCGCGGCCGGGATCTGGGCGCTGGGATCCCTTCCCCGGACCGGGCTCGGCGTCGTCGGCGCTCTCGGGCTCGGACTCAACCTGCTCGCGGTCGTCCTCCTGGGGCGCCGCGTCCGTGCCGGTCGCACGCTGTCCTTCGTCCTGAGCCTGCTCGTAGCCCTGGGCACCTTCGTGGTGCTGTTCGGACAACTGGACATCGCCGAGGGGCTCGACGTCTTCGCCGGCGCCTTCCAGAGGGCCTTCCCGGCCCTTGTCCTGGTCTCCCTCGGGGTGGTCTGGTGGGTGATCGCCCGGCGAATCCACAAACGGCTGCTGCCTCCGGGGACGTTGGTCAGCGACGATGCTGCGAACTCGGGAGCCGTTCGCGCCGTCCAGTGGTTGATGTGGGCCGGGCTGGCGATTGTGGCCGTCGGCACCGTGTGGTGGCTGTTCCTGATGCGGGCGCAGCGGTCCCTGCTCTTCTTCGGCGATGCCATCCGGGCTGATCCGGTGCGCTTCATCGCCGCACTGATCGTCTTCCTGCTGGCCGCGTGGGCGCTGCGGACGATCATCTCCGAGCGCTCCGCGCGCTTCTTCCAGATCGAGAACGCCCAGGCAGAGGCATTGACCGGCTGGCTGTACCTCTCGCCCAACCTCCTGGGCTTCCTGGCCTTCTTCGCCGGGCCGCTCGTCTTCTCGATGGTCATCTCGTTCTACGACTGGGACGGGGTCAGCCAGGCGGTCTACGTCGGGCTCGACAACTACATCGAGACCCTCTCCCTGACCGTGGCGTCTTCGGCGGCGAGCCTGCCACCGGGCTACTCCGAGGTCTTCACCCTGCCGTTCAGCGACCTCGTGGTGGGCGGGACCGATCCGCTGTTCTGGAAGTCGCTGACCAACATCTTCCTGTTCATGCTCGTGGCGATCCCGGCGGCCGTGCTGTCGGCCCTCTTCCTGGCTGTCATGATCAATGCCGGCTACCGGGGCACCAAGGCCTTCCGGACAGTCTTCTTCGTCCCTGCCGTCGCAGGCGTCATCGGCGTGACCCTCATCTGGAAGCAGATGTTCAACGCCGCGGTCGGGTTCATCAACTGGGGCATCGCCACGGGCGGCCAGGTGATCAACGTCGTGCTCCCGGGTGACCCCTTCCCCGATCGGGTCGAGATCGGCTGGCTCTCGGACCCGAACATAGCCCTTCTGGCCGTATGCATCGTGTTCGTGTGGTCCCAGTTCGGCTTCAACACCGTCCTGTTCACGGCCGGCCTTCAGGGCATCGGTCGCGACCTCTACGAGGCGGCAGAGCTCGACGGCTGCAACGCGTGGCAGCAGTTCCGCCACGTCACGGTCCCGCAGCTCAAGGAGACCACGTTCTTCGTGACGGTGACGACGGTGATCCTCGCCCTGCAGCTGTTCGACATCGTCTACGCGCTCAACCAGCCGAACCCGGTCGGGTTCCCGGACAACGCCACCCTGACGCCGGTCGTCTACATCTACCAGCTCGGGTTCCAGCAGGACTCCTTCGGGCAGGCCAGTGCGGTGGCTTGGGTGCTCTTCGTGATCATCTTCATCTTCACCCTTGCCCAGTTCCGAGCTCAGCGTGCCGATGCGGAGGTGAAGTGATGGCCAGGTCAGGTCGTCCGGTCCGAGGGTGGCGCGGCCAGTCCGCCCGCATCTTCGTGTATGCCAGTCTCACCATCGCGGGGCTGGTCGTCCTCATCCCGTTCCTCTTCGCGCTGTCCGGGTCGATGAAGACCTCTGAGGACGTCTTCACCTACCCGCCCCGGATCCTGCCGTACGTGGCAGCGACTGCCACCGTCAACGGCGAGGAGCTGCCGGTCTTCACCGTGCCCCTCCCCGGTGGCGGGACGGCGGATCTCGCGCGGGTGGAGAACGGCACTAGCCTGCGCGAGTTCCGCAAGGTGGATGATCCCGAGTTCGTGTTCGTCAGCCCGAGGGACGCCCTCGAGCCGGCCGGGACAACCGTCACGGTTGACGGCGAGGAGAAGGACGTCTACCTCGTCACGATCGACGGCCAGCAGGTCGAGGTCTACGACAACCGCTCTCGGATCGGAGGCACGTACATCGACCCGGCGAACCCGAATGCGCCACCGGTGTTCGCCGTCCCGGCCGAGGTCGTCGCTGTGGAGCAGGTCGACTTCCAGACGGGCAACTACACCAAGGTCCTGAACCTCAATGGGTTCTCCCGGGCGCTGACGAACACGGTGCTGGTCACCATCCTGGTGGTCGCCGGACAGGTGTTGACCAGCATCCTCGGTGGCTACGCATTCGCCCGGCTGAGGTTCCGCGGACGGGAGAAGCTGTTCCTGTTCTACCTGGGCTCGATCATGATCCCGTTCGTCGTCCTGATCATCCCGCTCTACCGGCTCATGGTCGAGATCGGGTGGGTCAACGACCTTGTGTCGCTGGTGATCCCGTTCGCGTTCACGGCGTACGGCACGTTCCTGATGCGCCAGTTCTTCGTGACGATACCCAAGGAGCTCGAGGAGGCGGCCATCCTCGACGGCGCCTCTCGGTGGACGATCCTCTGGAAGGTGTTCGTGCCGTTGTCGATCCCCGCCATCGCCACGCTGACGACGTTCTCGTTCCTCTATGCCTGGAACTCCTTCGTCTGGCCATTGATCGTCATCGACTCGGGCAACCAGGAGAACAGCGTCCTCGCGCTCACCCTGGCGACCCTGGGTGGCCGCGCAGCCGACGCACCGAACCTCGTGCTCGCCGGTGTCATGATCGCGATGGTCCCGCCGGTCACGGTGTTCCTGCTGGCCCAGCGCTACTTCGTGGAGAACGTCGCCAGCAGCGGGATCAAGGGCTGAGCCGCGTGCTCGTCGGCGCAGGCCCCGAAGGTGGGCGATGACCAGCACGACACGGGTGGTGCACGTGCGCCGTGGCGGGACCAGCCTCGTCCTGCGCTGCGACCCCGACCAGCTGCCCTGCGTCCTGCACTGGGGCCCCGACCTCGGCGAGCTGGATCCCGCTGAGCTCGACCAGGTCCTGGTCGCGCTGGCGATGCCCTACCTGGACAGCCCCCTGTCGGCGCTCGATGCCGTGGCCGTGCTCCCGCAGCACTCCGCGGGCTGGTTGGGCCGCCCGGGCCTGCTGGGCAGCCGGGACGGGCGCGCGTGGTCGGTCGCGTTCGATGAGGTGACCCACGTGGTCCACGAGGCCGGGCGATGCCGGGCTGGCCCGACGGTCCCGAGGGGGCCGTGCGCCTGCTGTCCGTGGGCACCGACAGCGCCTGTGACCTCCAGGTGGGTGTCGAGCTGGAGGTGCTGGCCAGCGGCCTGGTCCGGGTGCGCGCCACGGTGCGCAACCTGGGAACCGGGGTGTACGAGCTGCGCCACCTGGAGCCCTGCCTGCCTGTCCCGGCCGAGGCCGGGGAGCTGCTGGACATGACCGGGCGGCACGTGCGCGAGCGGACCCCGCAACGACGGCCGTTCGACTTCGGGCACTGGGTGCGCGAGTCGTGGGGCGGCCGGCCGGGGCACGACTCCGCAACCCTGCTGTGCGCGGGCGAGCCCGGGTTCGGCTTCCGCGCGGGCCGGGTGTGGGGCGTGCACCTGGCGTACAGCGGCAACCAGGTCGTGTCCGCCGAGCGCTCGCCCACGGGCTGGCAGCTGCTGCGGGGAGGCGAGCTGCTGCTGCCCGGTGAGATCCGGCTGGATCCCGCAGGGCACTACACCTCGCCGTGGCTGCTCGGCTCCTGGGGCGACGGGCTCGACGAGCTGTCCGACCGGTTCCACCAGACCCTGCGGGCGCGTCCCACGCACCCCAGCCGGCCCCGGCCGGTGCTGCTCAACGTGTGGGAGGCGGTCTACTTCGCCCACGACCCCGACAAGCTCATCGCCCTGGCCGAGAGTGCGGCCGAGGTGGGCATCGAGCGGTTCGTGCTCGATGACGGGTGGTTCCTGGGCAGGCGCCACGACTGGGCCGGCCTGGGGGACTGGTACGTCGACGAGGCGGTCTGGCCCGGCGGCCTGCACCGGCTGGTCGACCGGGTCCACGAGCTGGGCATGGAGTTCGGGCTCTGGTTCGAACCCGAGATGGTCAACCTCGACTCGAACCTGGCCCGTGAGCACCCCGAGTGGCTGCTGGGCACCGAGCACGGCCCGGGGCCGGCGTCGCGCCACCAGCACGTCCTCGACCTGGCGAATCCCGACGCCTACGCCCACATCCTGGAGCGGATGTCGAGCCTGATCGGCGAGTACCGGATCGCCTACATCAAGTGGGACCACAACCGACCGCTCGTGGACGCCGGACACGGACCGCAGGGCACCCCCGGGGTGCATGCCCAGACCGGGGCGACCTACCGGCTGATGGCCGAGCTCAAGGCCCGGCACCCCGGACTGGAGATCGAGTCGTGCGCCGCCGGAGGTGCCCGCCTGGACCTGGGCATCATGGAGCACGCGGACCGGGTGTGGGTCTCGGACTGCATCGATGCCCACGAGCGCCAGCGCATGGTCCGCTGGACCGGCCTGACGCTGCCCCCCGAGCTGATGGGCACGCATGTGGGGGCCGGGGCGGACCACACCACGCAGCGTGCCCACGACCTGGCCTTCCGTGCCGGGACCGCACTGTGGGGCCACATGGGAGTGGAGTGGGACCTGACAGCCGCATCGCCGGCCCAGCGGTCGCAGCTGGCCCAGTGGATCGCGCTGCACAAGCGGCTGCGCCCCCTGCTGCACACCGGTCGCGTGGTCCACGCGGACCCGGCGAACGCCGCGCTCCTGCTCGACGGGGTCGTGGCCATGGACGGCTCCGAGGCACTTTACAAACTGGCTGCAGTGGAGCACTCGCTCACCTGGCCGCCGGGTCGGGTCACCCTCCCGGGGCTGGACCCGCACCGGTCCTATCGGGTGGCCGCCCTGACCCCCGCCACCGCGGACCGGCTGCTCGGCTCCCCGCCCGAGGCCCCGCCCGGGGCACAGACCGGCGCGCCGCCGACGGACCCGCCGGCCAGCGAGCTGCCACCACGCGACCACCGCCCCGGGTGGGTGCGCTCCGAGGTCACCCTGCCCGGCCGGGTCCTGGCCGAGGTGGGGATCCACGCCCCCCTGCTCGGCGTCGACCAGCTCGTGCTGATCCACGCGGTCCAGGTGCCCACCGATGTCGGCGACGTTGTGCGCCACCCCAGCTGAACCGACCCAGAAGAGGAGCCCCCATGGACCCGAAGCACTTCTCCCTGTACGGCAACACCATCACGCCCGACCAGGACCGCAAGGCGCTGGCGTGGCAGAAGATGTTCGTCGACAAGTTCGCCTACGACCCCAACGAGACCTACGAGCTCAGCGTCCACGACAACCCGCAGCTCGGTGACGTGCTCGGGATCCGCGACCTCCGGCGCGACTCCGAGGGCGACCCGATCGACCCGGAGACCGGCATCGTGATCTCAACGATCCGGATGGGCTTCGGGCACTACCGCATCGCGATGGCCGGTGCCTCGGCTGCGCGGGCGATGGGCCGCACCCCGTACTGGATGGACCTGCTGGCGATCCCGGGCATCACCCAGGATGCGATCAACTGGTGGAACACCAACTACAGCAAGTACTCGCGGGTGTCCCAGCGCAACGAGCTGTTCGACAAGTACGTGTGGGAGTCGGTCACCTCCGGGGACAAGACGCTGCCCGGGCTCAACTGGCTGCTCAACAACCAGGCGATGGGGTGGCCGTGGCGCTTCCTCAAGGCGAACGCACGCGACTACCGCAAGAGCGAGCTGTTCGCGAACCTGCACCACGCCCTGCCCCAGGACATGCCGATCCTCACCGCCCACATGTGGAACTGCATGGGTGCGGTCGCAGGCGGCATGACCAACGTCGTGGACATGATGTTCGACAACTGGCCGATGGCCTTCCAGCTCACCGAGGGCGCGACCCACGCCGTGCAGTCACCGTCGGGCTACTACGGGTTCCGGATCATGAACCAGTTCGACGAGGACGACAAGATCCTCAAGCCGACCCCGTCGGATGCGATCAAGTACGTCGGGCACCACGTCGACCATGAGCTGGTCGAGAACATCGAGGTCGACTGCGCCGCGCGCCTGACCCGCATGCGCAACGGGGAGCCGCGCCGGTTCATCCTCACGATGGGTGGCGCCGGTGCCCAGCGGGAGCTCTTCAAGGCGATCATCGACCATTGCCGTCCGATGATCGAGCGCGACGAGCTGACGCTGTTCGTCAACCTCGGCGACCATGCCGACAACTGGGACTGGCTCAAGGCCGAGCTCGGTCCGGCCGCGGCCTCGGTCACGACCCACCGCACGTGGGACGAGGCCCGGGACTTCGCCGATCAGATCCGCGAGGGCCAGGCGCACGGCCTGCACGTGTTCATCTTCGACAACACGTTCCACGGCGTCTACGCCACCAACTACCTGATGCGGGTCAGCGACGTGCTGATCACCAAGCCCTCGGAGCTGGCGTTCTACCCGATCCCGAAGATCTTCAACGCGCGGGTCGGCGCACACGAGGCGTGGGGTGCGATCCGCAGCGCCGAGCTGGGCGACGGGACGATCGAGACCCGCACCATCCCGCGCACGCTGCAGGCCATCGACCTGATCACCAGCGAGGACGACCTGCTGGAGATGTTCTGCGACTGCATCGTGAAGAACAAGCGCATCGGTGTCTACGACGGCGCGTACAAGTGCGTCGCCCTGGCGACCGGCACCACGTGGGAGCGCCAGCTGGACGGCACCGTCGACCGGGGCTGAGTCGGGCGGGGCGGGTCCCGGACTGATCAGGGGAGGGCAGGCTCAGCCCTGGCGGCGGGGGCCCGGGCACCGGGCGCTGGCTGCCGGCCCGAGTCGGCCGTGCGAAACTTGTCCTCCCTGGCTGAGGAGTGCACGTGAGTGGCAACACCGTCTACCGGTTCAACAATGCAGCGATCCTGTCGGTGGCTGCCGTCGATGCGCCCGAGGTCATCACCTCGGACTACTTCGACGAACAACTGGCGCCCACCCTGCAGCGCCTCGGCGTGCGCCCCGGCATGCTCCAGCAGGTGGCCGGGATCAAGGAGCGACGGTGGTGGCCGGCGGACGTGTCATTCACCGACGCCGCCGCACAGGCCGGCGCGCAGGCCCTGGCCGCGGCCGGCATCGCGCCCGAGCAGGTCGGGCTGCTGATCGACACCTCCGTGTGCCGGGCGCGCCTCGAGCCGTCAGCGGCAGTCGCGGTCCATCACGAGTTGGGCCTGCCCTCGTCCTGCCTGAACTTCGACCTGTCGAACGCGTGCCTCGGATTCGTCAACGGGATGCAGCTGGCCGCGATGATGATCGACGCCGGCCAGATCGAGTACGCGCTGATCGTGGACGGCGAGGGCAGCCGGACCGTGCAGGAGCGCACCTTGGCCCGGCTGCAGTCCGAGTCCACGACGGTCGCCGACCTGTTCTCCGACTTCGCCACCCTCACCCTGGGCTCCGGATCAGCCGGGATGGTCATGGGCCGTGCCGACCGGCACCCGGAGGGCCACGTGTTCGTCGGCGGGGTGGGCCGGGCGGCAACGGAGCACAACACGCTGTGCCAGGGCGACATGGAGCGGATGGTCACCGACAGCAGGGGCCTGCTCATCGCCGGCCTGGAGGTGGCCGAGGCCGGGTGGAAGGATGCCCTGGCCGACTTCGACTGGACCGACGTCCAGCACTACGTCATCCATCAGGTGTCCACCGTGCACTGCGACGCCCTGATCGAGCGCCTCGACCTCGACGCGGACCTCGTGCCGTTGACGTTCCCGACCCTGGGGAACATCGGGCCCGCGGCGATCCCGATCACCCTGGCCAAGCACCAGGACCAGATCGCGCGTGGTGACCGGGTGATCCTGCTGGGCATCGGCTCGGGGATCAACGCGGCCGCCGCCGAGATCCGCTGGTGAGCCTGCCGCCCACCGGACTCAGCGGGCTCGATGCCCGGTGGTCCCGTGAGGTGACTGCGCCCGACTCGACCGGCGTTGTGCGGACGTGGCACGTCCTCGACTCGCACGCGGGGTTGCCCGAGGGCACGCCCGAGCCGGTCGGGACGCTGCTGTGCGTGCATGGGAACCCCAGCTGGTCCTACCTGTGGCGGCGGGTGGTGGCCCAGCCGCCGGCGGGGTGGCGGGTCGTGGCCATCGACCACCTCGACATGGGGTACTCGCAGCGCACTGGGACGGTCCGCCCGCTCGCGCAACGCGTCGACGACCTGGACTCGCTCACCGATGCGCTCGGCCTCACCGGGGCCGGGGCGACCGGCCCGATCATCACGCTCGCCCATGACTGGGGAGGGCCCATCTCGTTGGGCTGGGTGCTGCGCCACGTCGACCGGATGGCCGGCGTGGTGCTGTCCAACACCGCCGTCCACCAGCCGGCCACTGCCAGCGCACCGACCGTCATCCGGGCCGCCCGCCTGCCCGGACTCCTGCCCGCGATCACGTCACGGACACGGACCTTCATCCGCGGTGGGCTGCTCTTCTCCCGCCCGGTCCCGCCGCCCGAGGTCCGGGCCGGGTACTACGCCCCGTACGCGCAGGCCGATCGCCGCAGCGCGATCGAGGGCTTCGTCGCGGACATCCCCCTGGATCCCGACCACGTGAGCGCTGCGACCCTCGACGGGATCGCGGACGGCCTCGGTGCCCTGGCCGACGTCCCGGTGCTCCTGCTGTGGGGTCCGCGGGATCCGGTCTTCTCCGACCTGTACCTGCGCGACCTGATCGGTCGTCTGCCGCATGCCGACGTCCACCGCTACGAGGGCTCCAGCCACTTCGTCCCCGAGGACGCGCCGACGTTCGCCGCCGATGTCGCGACCTGGGTGCGCACCCGCAGCCTGGTGGCCGTCCCGGAGCCCGGTGAGCAGGCGGAGGGGCGGCCGGCCGTGGCCACCGTCCCCGGCTCGGGCCGCCCGCTCTGGGCCGGGATCAGCGAACGCGCCGCTGACGCAGCGACCTGTGCGAGCCCGGCCGTCACCGAGCTCGGGCCGGCCGGGGTGACGGCGAGCATCAGCTTCGCCGACCTGGACACCCGCGTCTCCAACGTGGCCGCGGGGCTGGCGGCCATGGGTGTCCGGCGCGGGGAGCGGATCGCCCTGCTGGTCCCTCCCGGAACCGACCTGACGGCCGCCCTGTACGGGATGTGGCGCGCCGGGGTGGTCGCCGTGGTCGTGGACGCGGGTCTCGGGATCCGGGGCATGCGGGTCGCGCTGCGCAGCGCCGGTCCGGACCACGTCATCGGCTCGGCCAAGGGACTGGCCGCCGCCCGGCTCATGGGAACCGGGGCGAGGCTCATCTCGGTCGGGCCGCTGGGCGCCTCAGCGCGTCGTGGACTCGGCGTGCGCACCAGTCTCGAGGAGATCGAGGCCCGCGGGGCCGGTTCGCCTGCCCCGGAGCCGCCCGGGTCGGGGGATCCGGCTGCCATCGCGTTCACCTCGGGGGCCACGGGGCCTGCGAAGGGCGTGCTGTACCTGCACGGCCAGCTGCAGGCCCAGCGCGACGAGCTGGCGACCCTCTACTCGATCACCACGTCGGATCGGCTCGTGGCGGCCTTCGGGCCGTTCGCGCTCTTCGGGGCCGCCTTGGGGATCCCCTCGGCCGTCCCGGACATGGACCTCACCGCGCCCCGGACCCTCACGGCGCGCGCGATGGCCGACGCCGCCGCTGCCATCGACGCGACCATGGTCTTCGCCTCCCCAGCTGCCCTGGCCAATGTGGTGGCCACCGCCGAGGGCGTGGAACCCAGGGGCCGGGAGGCGCTGGCGCGGGTCCGACTCCTGCTGTCCACCGGGGCCCCGGTGCCCGCCGAGACCCTGCGCGCGATGCGCCAGCTGCTGCTTCCCGCGGCCGAGGCGCACGCGCCCTACGGGATGACCGAGGTCCTGCCCGTCGCGGACATCGACCTGCCGGGCCTGGACGACGCGGGCCTCGGCAACGGCGTGTGCGTGGGCACTCCGGTGCCCGGCGTGGAGGTCGAGCTGTCCCCCCTGGATGTCGACGGCGTGCCCGGCGACGAGTGGACCACCGACCCGGAGGTGACCGGCGAGGTGTGCGTCCGGGCCGCGCACCTCAAGCAGCGCTACGACCGCCTGTGGGTGACCGACAGGGCCGCCACACCGGCCCCGGGATGGCATCGCACCGGTGACGTCGGGCACCTCGACGCGCAGGGACGGCTGTGGATCGAGGGCCGCCTGGTCCACGTGATCGTCACCGCGCAGGGACCGGTCACGCCGGTGGGGATCGAGCGCCGGGTCGAGGCCGTGCCGGGAGTTCGCCGGGCGGCAGCCGTCGGCGTCGGCCCGCGGGGTGCCGCGCAAGTGGTCGTCGTCGTGGAGGGTGTGGACATCCGTCGTCCGGGCCTGGCCCCGGCGGCGCTGCGCGACGCCGTCCGCGCGGCTGCCGAAGACACGCCCGCCGCGGTCCCCGGGATCGCTGCCGTGCTCGTGGTCGGGCATCTTCCCGTGGACATCAGGCACAACTCGAAGATCGACCGGGTTGCTGTGGGGCACTGGGCGCAGCGGGTCCTGGACGGACGTCGGCCGGGGCGCCCATGAGGGTCCTGCTCACGGGGAGCAGCAGCCTGCTCGGTACGGGAGTGGTGCGTGCCCTGCACGCCCGGGGGGACGAGGTCGCGGTCCTGCAGCGCCGCCCGTCGGCGGTGGCAGCGGAGCTCGGGACTGACCGAGCACCTCGCCGACCTCACCGACGCGCCCACGGTCGCGCGGGCCACGCAGGGGATGGAGGCGGTCATCCACCTGGCGGCCCGCGTGGGCGTGGTCGGCAGCGCCGCGCAGTTCCACGCGGCCAACGTGACCGGGACCAGGACCGTGCTCGAGGCTGCGCGGGCCAGCGCGGTCTCGCGGTTCGTGTTCATCTCCTCGCCGTCCGTGGCGCACTCCGGCTCAGCCCTCGCGGGCATGGGTGCGGACCCGGCGGACCCCGCGCGCGCCAAGGGCCACTACTCGCGGAGCAAGGCCCAGGCCGAGCTCGACGTCCTGGCCGCGGACGCCCCCGGCTTCACGACCATCGCGATCCGTCCGCACCTGATCTGGGGTCCGGGCGACACGCAGCTGGTCGGGCGGATCCTCGAGCGTGCCCGGTCCGGCCGGCTGGCCCTCGTGGGCGGTGGGCGGGCGCTGATCGACACGACCTACATCGACAACGCGGTGGACGCCGTGGTGGCGGCGGTGGACCGTGCGCCCGAGGGGCACGGGCAGGCGTTCGTGGTGTCCAACGGTGAACCCCGGACGGTCGCTGAGCTGGTCGAGCGGATCTGTGCCGCGGGTGGGGTCTCCGCCCCGGCGCGTTCCGTGCCCCGCCCGGTCGCGTGGACCGGCGGTGCCCTGGCTGAGGGCGTGTGGCGGCTCGGGCGCCGCACGGATGACCCGCCCATGACCCGGTTCCTCGCCAGCCAGCTGGCGACGGCGCACTGGTTCGATCAGCGGCGGGTCCGAGAGGTGCTCGACTGGGCGCCCCGGGTCAGCCTGGACGAGGGGTTCAGGCGCCTCGCCGAGCACGAGGCCCGCGTGGCCGTTCGCCGGTAGGTGGTTGCCCGGACGCATCGCGAGTCGAGCGGCGTGCGTCAGGCGTAGCCCTCGCGGTAGGTCGGGTACGCCGGCACCCAGCCGGTGGCCCGCAGCCGCGCGTTGGACAGGCGCTTGCCGGTGGCCCGTGCGGGATCGGTGGGTGGCGGTGCGGGTGCCCCGAGGTGCTGCGCCAGGTGGGCGGCCACGTCCCCGAGGAGGGCGGGTTCGTCGTCGGTGCCCACGTAGAGCAGGCCCGGGGCGTCGGCCCCGGTGAGCAGGTGGACGACGGCCTCGGCGGCATCGTCGCGGTGGATCCGGTTGGTCCACCTGTTGGGTTCCCGGACCTGACCGGCCAGCACCTGGGCGCGCAGCCGGCCGGGGGCACCCCCGTAGAGGCCGGAGAACCGCAGGACCGTGCCGTGCGGGATCCGGCTCGAGAACAGCTGCTCGGCCGCGAGCAGCATCCGGGCCGGTCCGTCCGACGGGAGGGCGGGGGTGGCCTCGTCGACCATGGCCCCGTCGGGCTGGGAGCCGTAGACCGAGGTGGAGGAGACCAGCACCGCGCGTTGGGGTGCCTGGCCGGCGTCGTCGAGCGCCTCGAGGGCGCGGCGCATCCCGTCGACGTAGGTTGCCCGGTAGGCCTCCTCGGTGCGCGGCCGGGCGGTCAGGGCGACCACCAGGTACCGCAGGTCGAGCTCCGGCAGGTGGGGCACCTCGGCCGTCAGGTCCGCGGAGAGACCGTGCAGGGGTGGGGGCACGAGCTCGGCTCGGCGTCGGATCGCCAGGACTGTGTGATCCCGCGCAGCCAGGCGCAGGCCGATCGCCGCACCGAGACTGCCACATCCCACGAGCAGCACGTCCGGCCTCATGCCCCGAGCGTAGGACCCCTGCGTGGATCTGACCTCAGCCCGGGACCGCCTCCGAGGCGGCCATGCTCCGCAGCGGGGCGACGTCGGTGATGCGCAGGCGCACCGTCTCCGCGCTGGCGTCGTCGGGCTCCCGCTCGGCGGCCTCCTCGGCGTGCGCCCGGTCGGTGTAGCTCTGCATCTCGGCGGCGATGCGCTGCTCGTCCCAGCCGAGGGTCTCGCCGACCAGGGCGGCGATCTCCGGCAGCGCGGCCAGGCCGCGGTCGCGCATCTCGTAGTTCAATCGGGTCCGGTGCAGCATGACGTCCTCGAGGTGCAGGACGCCCTCATGCGTGGCGGCATAGACGATCTCGGCGCGCAGGTAGGCAGGTGCATGCTCGAGCGGGCGGGCCAGGTCCGGCCGGGCGGCGATCGCGTCCACCAGGTCACCGAGCAGTGATCCGTAGCGGTGCAGCAGGTGGTCGACCATGTGCCCGTTCCAGCCGTATGTGCGCGCGACCACTGTGGCCCGCCTCCCCAGGGCCTCCAGGCCCACGGCGCCCACGAGCGGGATCCGCTCGGTGATCGAGGGCAGGTCCTGGGACTTGTCGCCAAGGGCGAAGTCCACGGCGTCCTTGGCCATCACCCGGTAGGTGGTGAGCTTGCCTCCGGCGATGACCGTCAGGCCCGGGATGGGTGAGGCGGTGGTGTGCTCGCGGGAGATCTTCGCCGACGACGTCCCGGCCTTCGTGCCGGGCTGCAGCAGCGGCCGCAGGCCCGCCCAGGTGCCGATGATGTCCTCGCGTGTCAACGGCCGGGCCAGGACGGTGTTCGCGTGCTGCAGCACGTAGTCGATGTCCGCCGAGGTCGCGACCGGGTGCTGCAGCTCCTGGGTCCAGGGTGTGTCGGTGGTCCCGATCAGCCAGTACCGCGACCACGGGATGATGAACAGGACCGACTTCTCGGTCTGCAGGATCAGGCCGACCTCGCCGCGGATCCGGTCCCGGGGCACGACGATGTGGATGCCCTTGGAGGCCAGGACGCGCAGGCCACCGTTGGTCCCGGACAGCGACTCGGTCTCCTCGGTCCAGACCCCGGTGGAGTTGATGACCGCGCGGGCGCGGATCTTCAGCTCGCGGCCGGTCTCGAGGTCGGCCACGACCGCCCCGTCCACCGCCCCGGCGGAGTCCTTGGTGAGTCCCACGACCTGGGTGCGCGAGGCGGCCAGCGCCCCGTAGGCCGCCGCGGTCCGGACCAGGGTGAGGACCAGTCGGGCGTCGTCGACGGAGGCGTCCCAGTACTGCAGGGCGCCGACGGCCGCGTCGTGGCGCAGGTCCGGGAACTTGCGCAGCATCCCCGTGCGGGACAGGTGCCGGTGGAACGGCAGGGCGCGCCGGCGCCCCGAGGCCGTCGCCAGGGTGTCGTAGAGCGCCACGCCGGCCCCGACGTAGGCACGCTCCCAGACCCGGTGCTCCAGGGGGTAGAGGAACGCCACGGGCTTGACCAGATGGGGTGCAAGGCGATTGATCAGCAGGTCGCGCTCGGTCAGGGCCTCGTGGACCAGGTGGAAGTCGAGCATCTGCAGGTAGCGAAGGCCGCCGTGGACGAGCTTCGAGGAGCGGCTCGACGTGCCGCTGGACCAGTCCTGGGCCTCCACGATGCCCACGCGAAGGCCCCGTGTGGCGGCCTCCAGCGCCACTCCGGCCCCGGTCACCCCGCCGCCGATCACGAGGATGTCGAGCCCTTCGTCGTCGCTCATCTTGGCCAGCGCCTCGGCGCGGGTCGCGGGGGTCATGATCGAGCTCAACATCTGTGGGGCTCCTCAAATCGGCCGATACCTGAATCATCGACCGCGTGCGCTCACACGTGCAACCTCCGTGCACGCACGTGCACGGATGGGGCGGGAGCGTGGGCGAACGTGAGAGCTCCAGGGTTCGGCGCCTGGCGACGGGCCCTCAGCGCATCGCCCTGCGGAAGGCGGCGGGGGCCATGCCGACATCGTGGCCGAACCGCTCGTAGAACCGGCTCGTGGATCCGAACCCCGCGCGCACGGCGATCTGGCTCGTGGTCCCGTCGGTGGAGATCAGCAGTCGCTGCGCCTCGGCGACCCGGCACTGGGCCAGGTACTCGCCGATCGTCACCCCCATCGCCCGACGGAACACCGCCGCCGCGGTGCTGGGGTGCAGGTGCACCGCCGCGGCGACATCGGCGACGACCAGGGGCTCGCGGAAGTGCATCGAGATGTGGGAGGCCATCTGTGCGGCCACATCCGGCGGCCCGGTCGGGGCACTTGCGTGGCCGATCGTCGCGGCGCGCAGCAGGCAGGCCTCGGCCTCGAGGCGCACGGCGTGCGTCAGGGCCGGTGAGGCGCCGATGTCGTGCTGCCAGGAGTCCATCGACGCGACGAGTGCGGGCGGGGCAGTGAACGTGCACAGCGCCCCGCGCAACAGGCCACCGGTGAACGCTGCGGGAAGTGGCCACGCGAGCACCTCGACCAGGGGGACGGTCAACCAGGCGACGGCAACGCCGTCGTCGTGGTCCGCGACGCGGTGGGGGAGGCCGGCCCAGAACACCGCGCATCCGCGATCGGCGAGGTCGTGCCGTGCCCCGGCGTGCTCGAGCGCGGCCGCGCCGCCGAGGGGCAGGACGAGTTCGACGTCGTCGTGCCGGTGGGCGCGGGCCATCGCGGGCACGAGTGACAGGCCACTGGCCAGGCCGAAGACCTCGTGGAGGGGCGCGACGTTGCTCATGCGAGGATCCGGGAAGAAACGACCATCATGGCGGAAGTATGCCGGGATCCGTACCACCTAGTCTCGTGGGCATGCAGCAGAGCGCGCCGACCCAGCCCCGCACATCCCTCGACCGGGGGCTGCTCACGCCCGAGCAGGTCGCGCAGTTCGACCGCGACGGCTTCCTCGTGCTCAAGGAGCGCATCGACCCGGGCCTGCTCGGCAGGCTGCGCAGTGCCTCCGAGCGGTGGATGGCCGACGGGATCGCCCGAGGTCCCCAGGCGGGCAGTGACTGGCTGTTCGCCGACCGTCCGACAGGCACGGTGATGTGGCGGGTGGACTACATCCACGGCAAGGGCGAGCCGGCGTCGCTGGAGCTGCTCGGGTCGCGGGCCGTGCTCGGGATCGCCGAGAGCCTGGCCGGCTCGGACTTCGTGCCGACCTACGAGTCGATGGTGATGAAGACGGCAGGCGATGGTGCCCCGGTGCCGTGGCACCAGGACGCCGTTCATGCCCGTCGCCACCGGCTGTTCAACGTCGACGTCTACCTCGACGACTCACGCACGGGGGCGGGGGCGCTGCACGTGGTCCCTGGGTCGCAGGTGCGCCGCACCGATGCCTGTGCCCTGGCCGAGACCCACGGCTGGGCGCTGCCCGGGGCGATCGAGGTCGAGATGGAGGCCGGCGACGTGCTCGTCCACGACGACATGATCGTGCACGGGTCGCCGCCCACCTCGGGAGCAGCCCTGCGCCGCACCATCTACTTCGAGTTCCGCGCGGCGCAGTCGATCCTCGAGGACGGCCCGTGGACGCCGGAGTGGATGCAGGCACGTCTTCGGCTGGTGCCGCTCGCGCTCGCCGAGCGCGCGAAGTGGGTCGGCGCCGATGAGCAGTTCCAGTGGCGTGTCGCGCCGGACCTCCGGCCTGAGGTCTCCGACGATGTCGAGGCGGAGTTGCGCGTGGTGCACACCGTGCACACGCCGGGGGAGTGGTGCAGCGCCGGCTGAGGCGTGCTCAGGCTCCCGCGCCGTGGGGGGCTCAGGCCAGGGAGTCGTCCCCCCTGCGGCCGAGCCAGGGGTCCAGCCCGTCGTCCCGGCCGAGGAACTGGCCCAGGCCGGCGGCCTCCTCCTCGGCGGTGAGCAGGACGTCGTCGAAGGCCTCGACGATGTCCCGGCGCTGGTCGGCCAGGCCGGTGAACACCAGGCTGGTCCGCGGGGAGTGGGCGCCCCACTCCCCGAAGGTCCCGATGGACAGCTGGGCGCCGGCGCCGTCCCAGACGCAGGCCGTCAGTGGGCGCGTCGCGACCCAGAAGTGCCCGCGACTGAACACCTGCTCGCTGGCCAGCGCCTCGATCTGGTCGAGCATCCGCTCCGGGTGCATGGGCCGGGAGGAGGTCAGGTGCATGGTCCACACGCCGTCGCGCTCGGGCGCGCCGTTGTGGGCGACGTGCAGGGGGTGCACCCGGCGCAGGGCGTGCTCGCACAGGTGGCTGTGGTCGAAGACCGTGCGCATGTGCGCCGACAGGTAGTCCTCGACCATGTGTGACCCCTGGCCGCGGACATGCTCGAGCAGTGCCGAGTCGGCGGGCGCAGCGTCGGCCAGCGGTGCTGCCGTGAGGATGAAGTCGGCGTGCCCGACCTGATGGGCCAGGACCTCCCCGACCGAGCGGTGGTCGTCGGCGCCCATGCCCAGCCGGCGCTCGGAGAGCAGGTCGTCGCCGAGCAGGTCGTGGCGCAGGGTCCCCACGTCGCACGCTGCGGCCACGCTCGCCAGTCGGGCAGTGGACAGTGGCCCGCCGGCGGCCGTCGCGGCGTCGAGCGCCCGGGCGATCGGGACGGTCTCAGCGCCCACGGGGGCTGCCACGAGGATGTTGCGGTGCCGACCCCCGGCGATCAGGCGCTCGATCAGCGGGATGGTGTCCTCGCGCAGGGCGCAGCTGAGGCAGGCGTGATCCAGGTCCACCCACTCGTCGAGCAGGACCCCCGTGGAGTCCGACACGAGGCGGTGGATCGGTTCGTCGCGGTCACCGTCGATGTCCTGGGTGATCACCACCGTGTCGGGCATGTCGGTCAGCGCGGCGAAGGAGGCCGAGGATCGCAGCACGGGGTCCACGCTGGCCAGGACGACGATCGGGATCAGGGGCGAGGCGGACATGGAGCCTTCCGGGGAGAGGGGGATTTGACGGGAGTGATTCCCATTACATACTGTCCGCCCCGCACACGCAAACCACCACACCGCGATCCCCACCGGAGGACCACATGACCATCCAGAGAGCCGAACTTGCCGCCCGCCTCGCCGCCCAGTCCGGCGTGACGGCGGTGGATGCTGAGGCCGTGCTCGCGGCGCTGACGCCCGTCCTCGGTGCTGCGCTGGCCGCCGGCGAGAGCGTGCGCCTCACCGGCCTGATGTCGATCAGCACCTCGGACCGTCCGCAGCGCACCGGGCGCAACCCGCGCACAGGTGAGCAGATCACGATCCCGGCCGGACGGGTCGTGCGGATCGCTCCGGGAGCCACCCTGAAGTCGGCCGTCAAGTAGCCGCCGGACCGGGCGCCATCCACAGCATCGTGGGCAGATGCGCCCGGATCGTGCGGGTACCGGGGACAATCAGGTGGTGAGCACCTCGGCGTCCGTCCGCACGATGCGGCCGTCCTCGCTCGGCGTGCTCGCGGTCGGGCTGGTGGCCTTCCTGATCGGTCAGCGCTGGCTGGCCGCAGCGGCCGACGACCCCGCCCTGTCGGCGTTCACGACGGTATTCCTCTCGATCGTCCTGCAGGCAACGCCATTCCTGGTCGTCGGCGTCCTGCTGTCCGCGGCGATCAACGCGTTCGTGTCCCCGACGCTGCTGCGCCGGGCCCTTCCCAGGAACCCGGTGCTTGCCGTGCCCGTGGCCGGCTGCGCCGGGTTGGCGCTGCCCGGCTGCGAGTGCGCGTCGGTGCCGGTCGCTGGCGGGTTGATGGCCCGTGGTGTGGCCCCGGCGGCGGCCCTGACCTTCCTGCTGGCCGCACCCGCGGTCAACCCGATCGTGCTGGCCTCCACGTGGGTGGCGTTCCCGAACAACCCGGAGATGATGTGGGCGCGCCTGGCAGCCTCCATGCTGGCGGCCATCTCCATGGGGTGGTTGTGGCTGGCCCGTGGCCGTGGGGAGTGGCTGCGGCTGCCCGGGCGCAGCCATCTCGAGCACGACAACCCCTGGGTCACGTTCCACCGCAACGCCAGCCACGACTTCCTGCACGCCGGCGGGTTCCTCGTCGTCGGGGGCCTGACCGCGGCCGTGCTCAACGTGGTCGTCCCCGGGACGGTGATGGACAGCGTCGCCGGGATGGCCCTGCTGTCGGTGCTCGCCATGGCGCTGCTGGCCGTGGTGATGTGCATCTGCTCGGAGGCCGACGCCTTCGTGGCCGCCAGCTTCACCGGGTTCAGCCCCATCGCCCAGCTGGCGTTCATGGTCGTCGGCCCGATGGTGGACCTCAAGCTGGTCGCGATGCAGTCCGGGGCCTTCGGGCGGGCGTTCGCCAGCCGGTTCGCGCCGGCCACGTTCGTGGTTGCCGTGACGGCCACGCTGATCGTGGGCGGGCTGCTGCTGTGAACCGATCCGTGCAGGCGGTCCTGATGGTCCTCTTCGGTGGGGTCGTCATCCGGGTGGTGGTCGACGGTGCCCACCTGAACTACGTGAAGCCCTCGATGGGGCCGTGGCTGCTCATTGCCGGTGCGGTGCTCCTGGTCCTTGGTGCGCTGGCGGTGGTGGAAGTGTTCCGCGAGGGAGACGGGGCCGAGGGAGGGGTCGATCCGGCTGATGCGGACGGCGGGGCGAGCGCCGATGTCGGGGACGGGGCTGAGGGAGCCAGCGGGTCCCACGACCACGGTCATGGTCACGGACAACTCGGACCACGGGCCGCCTGGGGCCTGCTGCTCCCCGTGGCGGCGATCCTGCTCGTCCCGGCGGCCCCGTTGGGCGCGTTCACCGCCGCGCGGGTTGATGCGTTCGCGCCGGCTGCTGCCTCCGGTGAGCTGTACCCGGCACTCACCGGGGATCCGGCGGACCTGGGCATGGGGGACTTCGTCGCCCGGGCGGTCTGGGATGACGGGCGGACCCTGGCCGGCCAACGGGTACGGCTCGTCGGCTTCGTCAGCCCGGACGAGGGCCGAGAGGGCTGGTACCTGACCCGTTTGGGCCTGTCGTGCTGCGCGGCGGATGCCTATGCGCTCAAGGTCCGCCCGCTGGGTGCCCCCGACTTCCCGGCCGACACCTGGCTCGAGATCACCGGCACCTGGGTTCCCGGAGGTGGCACGCAGGAGCCCGGTGCCATCCCGCAAATCCAGGTCGAGACCGCGGTCCCCACCGAGGTCCCGGCCAACCCCTACGACGGCTGAGCCAGGCTCGGGCGCACGAACGCTGGGAATGCATCCGCGCGGGGAGGTGGGATGCCGATCCGGCCGCGAGCCGTTAGGCTGCGCCGGTGCTGCCCGACCCCCTCTCGGCGTCCCCGCTGCTCGTGCGGGTTCTCGCTGTGGCCGGCGCGTCGGTCGTCCTGGGTGTGGTGGCCCACGGGTCGGTGGCAGACGTCCTTCCCGGGCCCGGCTCCCTCTTCGTGGTGCTGGTCCTGGTGCTGATGATGGTCGGGGCGCTGCTGGCCGTGGGTCGGTCCGCGGGACGGTGGGTCGGGCGCCACGGTTGGTCGTTCCCGTTCGAGGATGTGGCCGGTGCCGTGGCACTCGTGGTGGGACAGGCCCTCGTGCACTGGCTGATCCTGCCGGCAGCCCCGCAGGCGGTGGCCGTGGCCGGCGTCGTGGGGCACTCCCACGCAAGCGCAGGTCCCGCCGGGATCGCTGTGCCGCACCACACGGGGATGGCCACCAGCCTGGGGATGCTGACCGTCCATGCCGTGGCCGGCCTCCTGGTGGCCCTGGCCCTGCGGTGGGTCGAGTCCGCGATCCTTGGCCTGATCCGCGCCCTGCGAGTCGTGCGCGAGCCCATGGCCGCCTGCCTCGGGGCGCTCGCTTCATCGGTCCGGGTGCTTCCTGCCGTGCCGACCGGGGAGCCCGGCGGTCGGTCCTGGTCCTGGGGCGCCGTTGACTCCCGGCCACGGCTGCGGGTGACGTTGCTACCCCTTGAGAGACGCGGCCCGCCCCTCGGGCGCTGGATCCAGCACGTCCTGCCGACCTGAGCGACCCACGGGTGCTCGGTCGACCTGCCGCACCACGTCCTCCGCACGCCACCCCGTTCGTGGGGATGGGGCGTCGGGGTCCCCGTGGGGCGGGCCACTGTCATCTGTGAGACCAAGAAGAAAGGCTCTTCCATGTTCATCCGACGAATGGCCGTCACGTCCGCAGCGCTGCTGCTGGGCGGCGGCCTGTCCGCGTGCGCCAGCACGTCCAGCACCGACGCTGGGGCCTCGGCGCCCAGCGCCTCCCCGAGCAGCAGCACCCCGACGGGCTGCCCGGTCCTGATCACCGACCAGTGGGTCAAGGCCGCGGACTCCGGCATGACGGCGGGGTTCGCGCACCTGGACAACCCAACCGATCAGGACGTCACCATTACGGCGGCATCCTCGCCCTCGGCTACGGCCATGGAACTCCACGAAGTCGTGGACAAGGACGGGGAGATGATGATGCAGCCGGTCGATGGAGGGTTCATCGTCCCCGCCGGTGAACACCTGCACCTCGAGCCGGGTGGGTACCACCTGATGTTCATGGGCCTGCCCGAGCCGATCGAAGCGGGGGAGGAGGTGGACATCACCCTCACCTGCGCCGATGGGTCGACGACCTCCTTCACGGCCCCGGCCAAGCCGTTCACCGGCGCCGAGGAGGAGTACGCGGGCGAGGGAATGGACGGGATGGACGGGATGGACCACTCCGAGGAGATGGACCACGATCACGCCGAGTCGCCGAGCCCCATGGAGTCCTGAACCGCGCTGGATGCCCGGCCCGGCTGGTTGCTCCACTCGAGCATCAGCCGGGCCGGTTCCGGTGCCGGGCTGAGCCCGGGCTTGGCGGCGACAGTGAGGTGACGGCCGTGGGAGGCGTCGCCCCGTCCGGCTCACATCGAAGTGGCGCGGCACCCTTGCGTGGCAGAGATGTTAGCGGTAACATCCTGTCATTCAGCACTGCAGGTTGCTGGTCCGGCTTGTGAAGGCGGAGGAGGAAGCGTGGCGATGAGGGCCCGCCAGATCCAACCCGGCGGCTGGATCGACGTCCCCGGGAGGGGCACCGGTCGGATCCAGGCGCTGCGGGCCACGCCGGGATGCCCCCGGTACACGGTCACGCTCGACTCCGGATGGACGTTCGTCCTCGGGTGGAACGAGTCGGTCCTCTTCTGGCCGGCCTGAGTCTTCTCGCCCGGCTGGGTGGTGAGCTCGGTCCTCACTGCCGCCATCGTGTGCGTGGGGTTCGGGTGATGGTCCAGGGTGCGTTGTGGTTGGCGGGCCAGGGGGTGCCGGGTGGTGCTCCGGGGTGGGGCTGTTCTACGGGGGTGTTGGGGTCGGTGGGGGTGATGGTCCACATGCCGAGGTCGACTTGGCGGTGGTGGGCCCAGCAGAGCAGGGCCAGGTTCTGCAGGTCTGATGCCCCGCCGGTGGCCCAGTCGTGGACGTGGTGGGCTTGGCAGCTCTCGGCCGGGATCTGGCATCCGGGCATGATGCAGCCACCGTCGCGGGTGGCCAGGGCGCGTCGTTGGGCGGGGGTGGCGGTTCGGGAGGTCCGTCCGACGGCCAGCGGGATCCGGGGGCCGTGGAACATCAGGGCGGCCAGGGCCGCGATCCGGGCCGCCGGGGTGGGGTCCGGATCGGCTCGGGGTGTGCTTCCGGCGGGCGGCGTGCTCCCGGGCTGCGGTGGGCTGTGGTGGTTGAACAGGGCTGCGGGGGTGTCTGGGCACCGGTTGTCGGGGTCCGGTGACTGTGCGGGGGTGGTGACGGCGATCGGGGTGATGGTGGGGTCGCAGGCGGTGAATCGTTGTTCGGCGGGGGTGAGCAGGTGTCCGCGGCTGGTGGCCCAGACCGGGTCGCCGAGGGTGGTGTGGTCCAGGGTGACGGTCAGCGCGATGGGCAGCCCGCCGCGGGTGGGCAGGGTTCCGGTGGTGGCGGCGGTGTTGACCAGTTCGACCAGGGCGTCGGCGCGTCGGGCTCCGGCGGGGATGTGTTCGGCGGTGGAGCGCAACCGGTCGGCCAGGGCGTCGATCGCGGCGATCACGGCCTCGCCCTCGAGGCGGGGCAGGGTGCCCGACAGGATCACGGTGTCGCCGAGCAGGGCGAAGGACAGGTCGCGGGTGCTGTGCGCGTCGGCCTCGTCCCGCCCGGGGCTCGGATCGGCCGGTGGGTGCAGCAGGCGGATCGCGCTGAGCACGAACCGGGTGATCATCGGTGGGGACCACTGCCCCCACCTGGTGGCCAGGGTGGCGATCACCGCGGTCACCTCAGCCGGGGACAGTGGGCCGAGGTTGCGGGCGATCGCGTCGACGTGCTCGCTGGTGATCATCCCGGCGGCCCACGCGGCGGCCACGGTCGGGTGTCCGGCGGCCAGGGCCCCGGTGCGGGCCAGCCGGCGGGCGTGGCCGGAGCCCCACCCCCGGGCACCCAGGACCGCACCGGGGCCGACCAGGGGCAGGGCACCGGCCGCGGTGGCGGCGTGCATCCGGCGGGCCAGCTCGTACTCCACCGCGGCGTAGGCCCCGGCCAGCACCTCCACATCGGCGTGTGGGCGGTCCCCGGCGGACAGGCCCATCGCGGGCAGGTCACCGGCCGCGCACCCGGTGACCTGCTGCCACACGCCGGCCACCTCCGGTGAGGCCCCCGGCAGGGCGCTGATGGCCCGTGGATCCACCCGGCGGTGCTGATCCTCGAATGGTGCTGCTCACCTCTCCACCCCCCGTCCGAACACCTGTTCGAACACTATCAAGGACCACCGACAACGCCAACGGCCCACCACCACACTGTGGACAACCACGGCCAAGGGGGCACGCGTGTCGGAACTGTGCTGTCGGTGGGGCACGTGTGCGGCGTCAGGACGATCCTGTGCGTTCCGAGGACGCGACCCGCGCGGCTCGCACGGACAGGGACCCGCGCTCAGCCCGACGCCTCACCTGTGGTCTGCTCCAGGACCGACCTGGCTTGAGCGGCGTCGGCCCTATCGACCATCACCCGGACCCCGGCGAAGCCGAGTCCCGGGTAGGCTCCGCCGGCATCGTCGGAGGCCGTGAACGAGTTGATGCCATAGGCCTGGAGCAGCCCGACGATCAGGTCCGCCTCGGCATGGGAGAGAACCGTCGCAACGGTCGTCAGCCGTACCGGCCCGCGTTCGGCGCTGCCTGGGACCGAGCGGTCGTCGGACATGCGGTCACCTCCTGCTTGGGCTTCGATCCTCCCCCGTTGGCGGGCGGATGGCCAGTCCCCCCCGATACGAGTCGGGGCGGGCATGGCGGCACCGATGTCGACGCCGAAATCGCGGGCGTTGGTCAGGGCCGGCGATGCCGGTCACCGTGGCGGTCGGCTTGGAAGTCGTGTCTGGGAATCGGGGAAGCGGACAGCGGGGCGTGGCAGGCAGAAGGCCCTGTTGGGCAACTCCCAGGGGTAACCGTGCATGGCCACAGGATGGATCAGCCGGTGGCAGTAGAGCCGTTCCGTGTAGGGCGGATGGGGTTGTCCCGCCGCTGACGCGGGGGTCGGTGCGAGGACCGTGAGTGAAGCGACCACCACGCCGATGAGCGGCCGCCAGATCGTGTGCGCCATGGGTCGCTCCTCTGCGGAAGCCGACCCTGCCGTTCGGAAATGCGCCCCTGCACCACTAGGTGCCGTTCGCCAGGACGACTCCTACAATCCGAGCGTCCTCTCGCAGGAGCGGCAAGTCAATGGCCGGGGTCGCGGGCATCGGCTTGAGGCTCGAGGTGGCCCCTGATGGCTGCTCCGGGCCGCGGTCCGCCTCGCGGCTGCCGTGTGCCCCCTGGGGTTGGGTTCCTCGCTAGACACCGGTGCCCCCGCTGTCCGGGTCGCGCTGGCACACCGTGCCCTCCATGGGCAGCGTCCCGTTGAGGAAGTACGCGTCCACCGCGTTGTCGATGCAACTCGATCCTGATGTGTACGCGGTGTGCCCATCGCCGTCGTAGGTGAGCAGTGTGGCGTTGTCGAGCTCGCCGGCCACCTGCACGCCCCACTCGTACGGAGTGGCGGGGTCGTATCTGGTGGTCACCACAAGGATCGGTGCCGAGCCCTGGGCCCGGAACACCGGCGGATCACCGGCGGCCTGCGCCGTTCCCGCACCCATCGGGTACTGCCAGCAGGGCTGGTTGCCCCACGCCATGTACGCACCGAACACCGGCGCCTCGGCGGCCCACTGCTCAGCCAGCCCCGCCGCGTGGTCGACCCCGCCAACTGCGGGCCGGTCCAGGCACGACACGGCGTAGAAGGCCTCGTTGCCGTTGTTGGCGAACGTGCCGTCCTGGTTGCGGTCCGTCTTGTCGTCCATCATCTCCATCAGCACGCTGCCGTCGCCCTGGAACGCCGCGTCAAGGCCGAAGCGCAGCACCTCCCATTCGATCGGTGGGGCGTACAGCCAGGCCTGGATCGCGTAGGTGCCCAGTGCTTGGGTGAGCATTCGATCGTCGACGCCCGGAAGCGGGTTCTGATCAAGATCGGCGATGAACTGCTGGATCCGCGCCATACCCGCATCCACATCGCGCGGGAGTGGGCAGTCCTCCTGCGTGATGCAGTCCTGCGCGAACCGGCGCAGCGCGAGGTCGAAGGCCTTGGCCTGGCCGAGGGAGATCTCGTCGGAGTTCAACGAACTCGGCAACACGCCGTCGAGCACGAGCTTGCCCACCCTGTCGGGGAACAGCTCCGCGTACTGGGCGCCCAAGTAGGTGCCGTAGCTCTTGCCGAGGAAGTTCAGCTTCTCGTCGCCGAGGACCGCGCGCAGGATGTCCATGTCGCGCGTCGCGGACACGCTGTCCATGAACGGAGCGATCTCAGGCGACTTCGACTTGCAGCCGACGCCCACCAATCGCGAATTGGCGGCCAGATCGGCGACCTCCTGAGGTGTGTCCGGCGTCCCGTCCGCGGCGAAGAGCTTGTCCAGCTGGGGGCCTTCGAGGCAGTCCACCGGGTCGGAGCGGACCACCCCACGGGGGTCGAAGCCCACCACGTCGTAGGCGCGGTAGAGCTGGCGGGTGAGAGCCACACGTGCGGCTCGTGCGTAGTCCACACCTGAGGCTCCTGGCCCGCCGGGATTGAGAACCAGAGAACCCCGCGGGTTCCTCACCTTCCGTCGCAGGACCGAGAGTTCGGTGCTGCCATCGCCGGGGTTCTCGTAGTCCAGCGGCACCTTGATCGTCGCGCACTCGAAGGTGTCCTTGCTCGGTAGGAACTCATCGTCGCTGGTGCACCCCTCCCAGCCGACGTTCTGGTTGTAGAAGGAGGTGAGGTCCTCGCTGGCCGAAGCCGACCCCGAAGAGGTCGGCGCATCACTGGCCACCGGCCCCGGCTCGCGATCCGACGTGCACGCGGTGAGCGCAACCAGGGCCACTGCGCCGACGGCCAACATCCGGGCTGGACATGCGACCACAGGATCCTCAGCTCTCGCAACGCACCCGGTGATCTCGGACGCCGGGCACTGTTCGCAGGCTACCTGCTGAGAAGTCAGGCGAGATTGCGGCGACGACTCCTCATGGAACCCGCGTCATGAGGTCGGCGCACACGGCCGCGCCCCCTGTCCGGCTGGAGCCGTCAGTTGCGCGGGCCCTGACGCGGCGTCGAGCCTGGGCGCTTCGTTGTGACCATCGGCCCTGCTGCTGCGAGTGGAGCGAGGAGGCTGGAGGGGGGAAGGGATCGTCCCTTCCCCTTGACGAGGGAGTCATCATGAGCACTCTGACGTTGAGTCGTGCGTGTGTTGCCGCGGGGGCGAGGGTCCGATGAACCTGGTTGACGCGATCGCGTTCGCTACCGAGCACCCGGTGTGCTTCCTGGCCACCACCGACGCAGACCAGCCCCACGTCCGGGGATGGCTGTTCTGGTTCGCCGACGAGACCGGGTTCTACTTCCAGACCCTGGCGCCCAAGGACGTCTTCGGCCAGTTGAAGGCCAACCCCAAGACGGAGGTCTGCTTCTTCAACGGCGGCGACCTGGCCACGGCGCGGACCCTGAGGGTCACCGGATCAGTCGAGTTCCTCGACGACCCGGCCCTCAAGCACCGCCTCCTCGAGCAGGACATGCCCTTCCTGGCCCCGCTCGGCAAGGGCGCGGATGACCCGCTGCATCAGGTCTTCCGGATCCCCCACGGCCAGGCCTTCTTCTGGGGCATGGGCGACATCCTCAAGGAGCACGAACTGGAGCGGATCACGTTCTGACGCGGGATCACCTGGCCAGCGTCGGCAGGTGTGGTCGCAAGCAGTCGGCCTTTCGGTGCCTGCCTCCGCATTGGCGGATCGGCGCGGGGTGGTCGAGTCGCCAGGTGGGTGCTCCGGGGCCCTTGGAGCCGACCTCGGCCGACCAGGCGCACCCCGGCCTCGAGGACCCACCGGCGCAGGTTCCCGCAGGGGACGTTGTCGGTCAGGGCCACGTTCTCCTCGCGCACTGGGTAGGCCCGGCGCGCCCGTTGGCGCGGTCGCTCGCGCAGCCCGCGCGCGGTCGGTGGGGGACTGCCACGATGGTGTGGTGGTCCACTCGAGGACGATCTGATGCACCCGGACGTTGACGCGGTCGTGGTCGGCGCAGGGCCCAACGGACTGTTCGCCGCGGTGGCCCTGGCGGAGGCCGGGTGGCGGGTGCTGGTCCTGGAGGCCGCCGACACGCCCGGCGGTGGGCTGAGCACCGAGGAGGTCACCCTCCCCGGGTTCCGCCACGACATCTGCTCGACCGCGCACCCGATGGCAATGGCGTCCCCAGCTTTTCGGGCCGTGGACCTGGCTCGTGAGGGGTTGGCATTCGCCCACGCCCCCACCCCTCTGGGGCATCCGCTGAGCCTCCACGAGTCGGCGCTCCTGCAGCGTGACGTGGCTGCGACCGCGGCCACCCTCGGTCGGGACGGGCCGCGGTGGTCGAGGGTGATGAATGCGTTGGCAAAGGACGCGGACCGCATGCTGGCTGGAGTCCTCGACCCAACCCACCTGCCTCCCCACGCGCCGCTGTGGACCCTGGCGTTCGGGGCGACCGGGGTGTGGCCGGCGAGCTGGGTGGACCGGGTGGCCCTGCGGGACCCCTCGGCACGCGCGTTGCTGGCCGGTTCGGCCGGGCATTCGATGTTGGATCTGTCCTCCGTGCTCACCACCGGGGTCGGGGCGCTGCTCCTGGCGCTGGGGCATGCGCACGGGTGGCCGTTCGCGGTGGGTGGGTCCCAATCCATCGCCGACGCCCTGGTGGCCCGGCTCACCTCGCTCGGCGGCGAGGTGCGCTGCGGGCATCGCGTGAGCTCCATGGCTGATGTCCCGGCCTGCCGGGCGGTGCTGTTCGACGTGACACCCCGCCAGCTTCTGGCGATCACCGGCGATCGCTTCTCTGGTCGCTACCGGCGGCGCTTGGAGCGCTGGCGGTACGGGGCCGGCTCGTTCAAGGTCGACTGGGCCCTCGATGGACCCGTTCCCTGGGCGGATCCCACGCTGGCCGACGCGGGCATCGTGCACATCGGAGGATCCTCGGAGGAGGTCATGGCCGCGGAACGGACCGTCGCGCGCGGGGGCATCCCCGACCGTCCCTTCGTCCTGTTCGCCCAGGCCACCGTCGCCGACCCGAGCCGAGCCCCCGCGGGCAGGCACACCGGCTGGGGGTACTGCCACGTGCCGCACGGGAGCAATGTCGACATGACAGCGGCGATCGAGGCGCAGGTGGAGCGGTTCGCGCCCGGGTTCCGGGAGCGGATCATCGGGCGGCACTCCATGGGCCCGGCGGCCCTGGAGGCGCACAACGCCAACGAGGTCGGCGGGGACATCGGCGGGGGTTCGGCCGACTGGCGCCAGCTCGCAGCGCGGCCCATCCCGTCGATCGCGCCGTGGGCCACCCCGGATCCCAGGATCTTCGTGTGCTCGGCCTCGACCCTGCCGGGCGGCGGCGTCCACGGGATGTGCGGCTGGAACGCTGCCCGCACCGTCCTGCACCGATTGGGGTAGGGACGACCTGCAGGTCACCATCAGGAAACGATGCTGTTAACAGCTCCCGAACCCCGTTGCCGGGTCCATCGAGGACGTGTCACCGTGGAGGAACGCCAGCCGAGGCGGAACGCGGAGGGGGCCGACATGACCCGGACCAGGCGCTCACGACCGATCGGACACCTCGACCAACTCGTCAACACGATCCTCTGGACGCTGGTCGTCAGGTTCGTCCCGGCGGCGGTGCACTTCGACGAGGGTGACCCGCTGCTGGCGGCTGGTGCGTCGGGGCGGGTCGGCTGAGTCGGCGGAGGCAGGCGCGCTCGTCGGGTGCCCCCGCGCCTTCGGCTGGCGGAGCCGGTCACCACTGCGGCAACAGGCAACGGCTCATATCCCGAACGACGTCCATCGCCCTTCGGAGACCACCTCGACGGCGCCGTCGACGACCCTGATGGCTGTCTGCTCGTCGATGGCGTAGGCCGGCGCCCCGATCTCGGCAGCCCAGCGCTCCGCGTCGGCCATGGTGTTCGTCGGGAATGCGTCCAGGTGCGGGAAGATCGAGAAGTCGACGACCCCCAGGGTGCGGTCGTCAGGGGCGGACGCCCACTCGACGAAATCCGAGCCGATGCGCGGCGTCATCACCATGCTCCCGGCGCTCACGCCGACCCAGACCGTGTCGGTCAGCGTCGGCAGGAGATCGGCAAGACCGGACTCCCGCATCCAGTGGCACAGGTACGTCGCCTCACCGCCGTCGACCAGGAGCACGTCGGCGGCCTGGACCCAGGGGACCCATCTGTGCGCGCCGATGCTGGGCAGCGCGGTGAGCTCGAGGACGCCGAGCGACGCCCATCCCAGGCCAGTCAGATTCCGCCAGCTGGGCTCAGCGGCGACGAGCCCACGCACCGATGTCGGACCGCACATCGGATGACCCCACTGCGCGGTCGGGACGACGAGGGCGTGGCTCTCGGCGATCGGCCTGCCGAGCAGCTCCACGAGCGCCGCGGCGATGCTGGGATTCGTGACACCGCCCGACGTGAGCAGCAGCTTCACGGTGCCTCCAACTCGCGCAGTGGGCCAGGATAGGGGTCGTCGCGATGCATCCTCGGAGCCCTCCGCCAGCGGCTCATCGGGAGGCGGCGACCAACAGCTCGGCCAGGCGCGCGGGCTGCTCGCGGAAGATCCCGTGGTCGGCAGCGATCTCGACGACGTCAGCACCCACCGAGGCCGCCATCACCCGCTGCTTCTCCGGGGCCACCAATGTGTCGACGGTCGTCAGGATGTAGGTGCGGCGGTGGGAGGCCGGAGGGTCCCCGCGCCACTTCTCACGCAGCGCAGCAATGCCCTGCGGACGTTGGGTCCGTTCCAGGTAGGTCCGCACCGCATCGCGCTCGCCGGGGTCGGCCGCGGAGACGTACAGCTCGACGTTCAGGGCGCACAGGCCGGGACCGGCGCCGAGGATCAGGTCGTCGAAGGCGGCGATCCCGGCCTCCTCACCGGCCTCGAAGGGGTCACCACCTGCGAAGAGGTCGAGCACCGAGGCTCCATCGCGCGGGATCCAGGCCGCGACGTAGACCACCGGCACCTCGGGGAGGTCCACGGCGACCCTCGAGGCGGTGAAGCCTCCGAAGGAGTAGCCGACCAGCACCACCTGGCTCAGGTCGTCGGGTAGGACCGCGCGCACGGCGTCCGCGTACTCCGCCAGCGTCGCGTCCGGGTCCGCGCACGGCAGGTCGACGATGATCACGGTGTGGCCAGCCGCCACCAACGGTTCGGTGACGGGCTCCACCGTCGCGGGCGTGTCCCATGCGCCAGGCACGATCACGAACGTGGACATCAGCAGATCCTCTCAGGCTCCCAGATCAGGCGCCCAGCATCGCGGACTCGCTCCAGCGAGGCAATGCGACGATCGCAGAAGTCGCTCGGCGGGCGGCGGTCGGCCACTATGGGCGCCATGCGCATCCGTGACGTCGACGCCGAGGAGTTGGGCGCGATCCCCTTGCCGGAGGTCTCCGGGCTCGCCCTCGGCCTCAACCGCGACGCCCGGATGACGGTGGCCGCGATCGGTGACCACGCCGCCACCATCGCCTGGGCGGAGCTGGGGGATGGTGTCGAGGACCTGCAGTGGCAGACGCTGAGCCTGCAGGAGGCACAGGGAACACGGATCCCCACGACCGATCCCCAGCTCGAGGCGATCGCGGTGGACGCCGACGTCCGGGTCCTGCTGGTCCAGGAGTGGCCGTGCCGGGCCGAATACGTCGATGCCCGGAGCCGACGGGTCCTGGCACACATCGACCTCCAGATCCCCGACGGGGTGGGCCCTGCGGCCCTGCGGGAGTCGTGGCGCGACCCCGACGGATCCCACGCCGAGGGCGTCGTCATGCTCAGGGACAGGCACCTGCTGATCGTCAAGGAGAAGGAACCCTGCGGCCCTGCTGGAGTTCGCCCCGGCAGGGAACGCTGCCCGGGGCTTCGGCGGCGACCGGTGGCTCGAAGCCGGACAGTCGTGGTGGGAGGGGATCGGCGAAGACAGGGCCGAGGACGTGACCCTGGTGCTTGTGGCTGCGTGGGCGCCCACCGACGCGATGGCCGAGGTGTGCCCGGACCTCAGCGATGCGGCCGCCGCCCCGAACGGCGCCCTGGTCCTGCTCAGCGACCAGGGCCGCAGCATCGCCGTCGTGCCGGATGGAGCGGGGTCACCCGCCCCCGACCCGTTCGGCGGCTCCTTCGAGGCCACGAGGGTGTGGCGGATGTCGGGCCTCAAGAAGCCGGAGGGCGTTGTGGTCCTGCCCGACCTGGATGTCCTGGTCGCGTGTGACGCGCGCAAGCTGAAGAAGAACCTGTTCCTGATCCGCCGCACGGAGTGGGACCGGGACACGGAACCCGACTGATCATCCCGGTGCGGGCCGCGCCTGCCGAGGCCGACCCAGCCTAGGATTCCGGGCACCAGCCGGCGCGCGGAGGAGAGGTGCCCATGACCCCAGACGACGACCAGGACGGCTTCACGGCCGAGGAACGTGCCGCGATGAAGCAGCGGGCGGCCGAGCTCAAGGCGTCATCGAGACGGGGAACAGGTGCCAAGAAGGCCGAGGCCGACGCCAAGGACTGCCTTGAGGTGATCGCGGGGATGCCCGACTCGGACCGCGTGATCGCCGAGGCGCTGCATGCCATCGTGGCGGCCACCGCCCCCGACCTGGCACCGAAGACCTGGTACGGCATGCCCGCCTACGCCCGGGATGGCAAGGTCATCGTGTTCTTCAAGCCCGCTGCCAAGTTCAAGGTGCGCTACGCGGAGGTCGGCTTCAACGAGTGGGCGAACCTCGACGACGGCGACATCTGGCCGACGGCCTTCGCCGTCACGGCGATGACCGCCGCCATCGAGGAGCAGCTGACAGCCCTCGTGCGCCGAGCGGTGAGCTGAGCCTCACGGGAGTCGGGCGAGGGTCTCCTCGGCCCAGTCGAGGGTGGCCCGAGCGTGATGGATGCCGTAGCGGACAGTCGCGAGCCAGTGGTCGGCATCGGGATGATCCTCGGCGGCTAGCGCGGCCTCGATCGCGCCGTACTCGGCAAGGGCCGCTCGCGCCTGGACGCGCGCGTCCTCAACGAGGTGACGGGCCATCCCGTCGGGCAGGTGAGAGGCGAAGAACAACCGGAGCAGCAGCCCGTTGCGTGGCCGCGTCGGCTCGACGGGCTCCGCCAGCAGCTCCGTGAGGCGCTCCAGGCCAGCCGGGGTGATCGAGAACTGGCCCGCGGGGGTGCGGCCCACGAGCCCGTCGGCCTCGAGCGTGGCCAGCGTGGGATAGATCTGGCCGAAGCTCTCGTGCCAGAAGTGGCCGAGGGTCTCGGTGATCGACTGGCGAACGCCGTAACCGGTGGCGTCCTCGACGGCCAGCGCTCCGAGAACTGCCACCTGGGTCTGCGACTTCCGTGATGTCATGGACTTGACTATATCTGACAGATGCATATATCTTCTAGATATGAACCGACTTCAGGCACAGAATCTGGCGACTGGTCTCCTGCTCGTCGCCGCGGGCTTCCAGGCATCCCTGGCCCTGGGGGCCCCGTGGGGGGCGGCCGCGTACGGAGGTGGCAACCCCGGCGTCCTTCCCACGTCCATGAGGGCATCAAGCGCGGCAGCCGTCGTTGTCTACTCCGGTCTCGCGTACGTGGTGTGGTCGGGCCGGCTGGACCCCCCGGCGCAGCGGCGCGGGTACGCGGCCCTCTCCGGGGTGTTCGCGGTCGGGACGGTGATGAATGCGATCTCGCCGTCGATGGTCGAGAAGGCCATCTGGACCCCCGTGGTCGCCGTGCTGGCGTACAGCCTGTGGCGCGCGCGTCCTGCCCGCTCCCTTGCTGAGGCCGTCGTGGCCGGTGCCGCGTGATCGCGTGGATGGTCGTCCCGGTCATCGCCGTGGCCGGCTGGTCGCTGCTTCGCCTGGCCCGGTGGGCCGGCTCTCGCGCCGACGCGGAGCCAGGACGCAACCGGACCATCGCGCTGCACCTGCGCTACCAACCTGCCTCGATGGGCGTGGCCGCCCTGACCCTGGCCGCCGTGTGGATCCTGCGCCTGCTCGCGGGGGAGCCTGTCGATCCGAGCCAGTACCTGGAGGTGGGCGACCTGAGCCAGCCCGCGACCGGGCTGGGGATCCTGGCGAACCCGGGAGATGACTGGGCCCAGGTCGGGTTGTCGTTTGCGGTCGTCGCCACCGCGCTCACCGCAGTCGTGGTATGGGCGCAAGCCAAGCCCCGGCCCTCGCTGCGCGCGCTCCTGCCAGTGTTGCCGTGGGCCGTGGGGATCTCGGTGGTGAACTCCGGCGTCGAGGAGGTGATCTTCCGGGTGGCGCTCGGCCAGGGCCTGTCCGGGTTGGCCGCCGGGGGCACCATCGCCATCCTCTCCGGACTGCTGTTCGGGGTGCCGCACTGGTTCGGCAACCCCGGCCGGTTCCCCGGCGTTCTGATGGCCGGGTTCCTCGGCTGGTTGATGGCGACGTCGATGATCCAGACCGGGGGGATCGCCTGGGCCTGGGGCATCCACTTCCTCCAGGACGTCGTGATCCTGGTCATCCTCATCGCCGTTGCCGAGGCTCAGCGGGCGCCTCGGACCGGTGGGGATGCCGCCTCGCCGCACTCAGCACCCACCACCGCCCCCTGATCGGCGCAGGAGTGGCGAGGTGTCGTGGACGAGGTGGCCCCCTGCGCCGCGGATGCGTCGCTGGGGTGGGTCCGGTTGCGCCATGATGGAGTCGTGCCACCTGCCCTGAGTTCCTCCGTCACGTGCAGGCGTCGGCGTGGCCCGGCTGGTGCCACGCAGCCGTCGGAGCGGGGGTGATCCGGCGATGGGCTGGCTCGTGAGCAACGGGTTCGGCTGGTTGCCGTGGCGGTGGGCGCTGGCCATCGCGGTCGTGATGTGCGCGGTCTGGCTCGCGACCCGGCTGCAGCCGCGGTGGCGAGCACTGTCCGGGAGCGCGGGGGAGATCGCGCTGTTGATGGCGGCCTACACCGCGTGGCAGTTCGCCACCGCGCTCACGTTCGGTGGGCTGGACAGGGCGGTCGAATCCGGGCTGACGATCGCCCGCCTGGAGGGGATCCTGGGATGGCCCAGCGTTGCGGCGATGCAGGCCCCGGTCCTGGGCCACGAGTGGCTGATGCGCCTCGCCGACACCTACTACGCCTCGGCCCACCTCACCGTGTTCGTCGTGACGCTGACGTGGCTGTTCCTCCGGCACCGCCTGGACTGGCCGTTCGCCAGGACCACTGTGTTCCTCACGACGGCGGCGTGCCTGCTCATCCAGTACAAGCCGGTGGCCCCCCCGCGGCTGATTCCCGAGCTCGGCGTGGTCGACACGGCCGCGCGCACGGGCCTGTCGGTCTACGCCGCGATCCCAGGAGCCAACCAGTACTCCGCCATGCCCTCGGTGCACGTCGCCTGGGCGGCGGCCGTCGCGCTTCTGGTCATCGTCTGCGCACGCTCACCCCTGCGGTGGCTGGCTCTGGTCCATCCCATCGCGACCGTGTGGGTGGTCGTGGTGACCGGCAACCACTACCTGATGGATGCGGCAGTGTCGTTGGTGCTGCTTGCCTCGGCGTGCGCCATCAGCCTGGCGATCCCGTCCCAGCGGCCGCGGCGGTTCGTGCGCTACCTCGAGCGGCGCTCGGCGACACGCGCGCGACTCGAGCTCGACCCGGTGAGCGACTGACCGGCGGATGCGCGGGGTCAGAACCCGATGGTCTTGATGACCCCGTTCCCCTTGGGGTCGAAGCTGTCGTCGGCCTTCCCGCAGCGGCGGCATTCCATGTAGGTGCCACTTCCGTCCTCGATCTGGTGCTGGGCGTAGTGGTGCATGCCGATCAGGCACCGCAGATCCTTCATGGTCTCACTCCTGTCCAGTGACGGATGGTGCCCCTGTCCGGGTCACCACTTGGCATCGTCCGCGGTCCGTAGCGACTCGCGGTCCAGAGGTCTCTCGTGACTGCCATAGGCCACCGAGTAGGCCACCAGAACCCCACCGATGAGTCCGCACGCGATCAGCAGCGTCCCCCAACCTGGGAGGGTGCCCACCACGCGGAATGCGAGTCCCACCACAAGCAGACTGAGGTGGATGCTCAAAGGCGCCCACTTGCCGCGCAGCGCCACTGACGCTGAGGCGCGGCGCCGACCGGGGTTCATCGTGAGGTGCCTGTGCAGGTGGCCCCGGCGGCCGCGAGGTCGACAGGGCATGTGGGCAGGTCGGCGTTGCCGGCACGGATGGACTCCGCGACTGCCGTCGTTGCTGCGACCACGGCGGCCGGGTTTCGCAGCGGGATCGCATGGTCCGAATCGTCGACGACCGCGTGGATGGCGTTGTCCGAGATCGTGGCCGCCTGGCGCTGCAGGTCGTTCCAGGTCTGCTGGTCTTCGGGAGGAGTGCCCTCGCCGGCCTGACCGGCCTGCAGCACGATCACAGGCCGGTTCCCCATGCCGAAGCCCTCGCCGATGGTGCGAGCGATGGTGTCGGTGTCGATGAACCCGTTCTCGCCGTTCGTCGGCTCTTCGAGTCCGGGTTGCAGCGGTGACGAGGCGTCGACGAGGACCATTCCGGCGACCTGCTCGGGGTGCAGTGCCGACGCGGCGCGGGCGACCAGCCCGCCGTAGGACCAGGGGACGAGCAGGTAGGGACCCGGTTCGCCCAGGACCGACAGCATGTCCAGCATCTCCTGTGCGTGCTTCTCGGGGGTGCTGTGCGGGGCGGCGCCTGCCCGGGCTGGCGAGAGACCCATCCCGGGTCGGTCGAACGTGCAGACGCGGTTGGACTCGGACTGCCGGTTGGCGGCCATCGACCAGAACATGGCCGCGGCCGCGTTGAACCCATCGATGTACACCACCGTGGGCGAGCCCTCGCCGGTGCACGCCGCCGCCTGCTCCACTCCGCCTGCCGACACCATGTGCCAGGGCATCGAAGTGGCCTCCTTCCTCCACTGCGTCCAGGCGGGCTGGTCCATGCCCCAGAAGGTCTCGGCCTCAAGGTCGTTGGGGAGCTCGTCGGCAACGGCGTCGACCGAGATCTCCGCGCCGATGGATCCGGAGGGGGAGGGGGCAGGCTCGTCAGGACCCGCCGCGACGCATCCGGTCAACAGGGCGACCGTGCAGATCGATGCTCCCAGGCGCGCTCGGCCAGGGAGCGGGGGGCGGTTCGCTCGCATCAGGAGAACCCGTCGGTCAGCACGAGACCGGCAGTGACGACCAGCCCCATCGCCCCACCCAGCACCAGCATCAACCCCAGTCCGGGCAGCGGGCCCCACATCGCCAGCAGGAACCCGAGGGCGAGGACCACGACGGGGACCAGGAAGGCCCGCCACCTTCGCGACGTGGACCTGGTCGTCGGGCCGAGGACGGCGTGTCCCACGTCGCTGGAGTCCTGACGGCGATGCAGGTCGCTGGTGTCGTACGTCCCCATGAGCGACTCCTCACGTTGGTGGTGACTGAACCGTAGGCGCATGGCCGAGCCGGCACATGACCACATCCGGCCATCCCCCGATCGGACCGTGAGGGGGATTGATAGTCAGGATTGACTATGCGAGCCTTGACCCCACGCGCCTCGGGAGGAGGTCGTCGATGACGGTGGCTGGCCGCCGACGTGCCCTAGTCCCCCTTGCCCCGCCCCCGTGGTGGGCGGATCCCGTGGGTCCGACGTTCGTGGGCCGAGCTGAGGAGTTGGGCGCCATCGACGGGGCCTGGCGCTCTGCCGTCTCAGGTCGACGCCAGGTGGTGCTCGTCCTCGGGGAGGCCGGCGCGGGAAAGTCCAGGCTCGTCGCGGAGGCCAGTGTGCGGCTCGCGGAGCGCGGTGCTGCGGTGCTCGTCGGCTGCTGCCTGCCGGATGCGCCGGTCCCGTACGAGCCGTTCCGCGCGCCGCTCAGCCGACTGCTGGAGGACCTCGCAGGTCACGATGCCGGTCACGAGGGGGAAGCTGTGCGTGCGCTGCTGGCTGCCGCGGGCCGGGATGAGGCAGCACGCCCTCCGGGAGAGACCCCCGCGAGTGCGCCCGGAGCCTCGGATGCCGTGGTCTCGGTCATCCGCAGGGCGTCAGCCGGTCGTCCACTCATCCTGGTTGTCGAGGATCTGCACTGGGCCACGCAGTCGACCCTGGACCTCCTCGGCTGGATTGTGCGCCGGGCCCCCGACGCACAACTGATGATCCTCGTCACTGCGCGCAACACGGTGCCGGACCTCTCAGACGCCCTCGAAGGGGCATTGGCTGAGCTGTACCGGCAACCCGGGGTCAGCGCGCTCGAGCTGAGCGGACTGACCTCCGTCGAGATCGCACGGATGGTGGCGGTCGACGCGGACATCGACCCTGCTCGGGCCCCCGAGCTGGCCGATCGGCTGCTGGCCCAGACAGGGGCAACCCCTTCCTGCTCCAGGAGATCTGCCGCGACCTGCGCCGACGTGGGGATGCTGGTGCGCCCGGATCCGCGGTGCGCGTGCCGGATTCCGTCCGGGAGCTGTACGGCTCCCGGATCCGGCAGTTCCCGGACGGGGAGCGCCGGGTCCTCGAGCTGTCGGCCGTGCTCGGCGATCGCTTCCCCACTTCCCTGCTCGATGCCGTGACAGGTACCTCGGCTGAGACGATGGCCACCCTGGACCGCGCACTCGACCTGGGGTTGCTCGTGGCGATGCCCACCGAGGAGGGCTTCGGGTTCCCGCATGCCCTCGCGCGACAGTCCGTCCTGGACCTCACTCCTCCGGCCCGATCAGCTGAGTGGCACGGGCGTGTGGCAGATGTGCTCGAGGCCAGGTCGGGTCACACCCTGCCGGAGGTGCTGCGCCTGGCCCACCACAACCTCAATGCCTATGGCCGGCTGGACAAGGCCCGACACCACCTGATCGCCGCCGCCGAGCTCGCCGACTGCTCCTGGGCATATGCGGAGGCGGCGCAGCACTACCAGCACGCCGCTGAGCTGTGCGGGACTGCGGCCGAGCGACACAGGCTCCTGCTGTGCTCGGCCGATGCCCTGCAGAGCTCCGGGGACTACGCCGCCGCACTCGAGGTCGCGGCCGGGGTGGGCAGTGAGGCGGTCGATGCTGGGACGCGTCTGGCCGCCGCCACGCTCGTCGAGACCGAGGCTGCCCTCCTCGGTGGGGACATCCACGCAGTCCAGCTGCTCATCCAGGCCCTGGAGCAGTACCCCGGCGACATGCGCGACCCCCACTACCTGCGCGGGCTGGTCGGCCTGAGCCGAGGCATGGGCCAGGTCCTCGACTCGCCGGACGCCATCCGTCTCTACGACGTGGTCCTCGCCGCGGCCAGGAGGTTGGGCGACAGCGGCACCCTCGCGGCGGTCCTGGCGGCAGGCCTTCCCCTGGCATTCGGACGGCCCGGTCGCACGCACGAGGCACTGCAGGACGCGCGGGAGCTCACCGCGTTGGCGCGTGCCGGTGATGCCCAGGCGCTCGGGGCCTCCGGCTTCTTCCGGTGCCTGCTCGGCCTGCGCTCGGGGAGCATGGATGATGTTCGCGCCGGAGTGGTCGACTACCGGCTCGCCCACGACCTGGGCGGGCACCTGTGGTTCGAGTACTGGCCCGAGGTCGTCGAGTTCGACCTGAGGTTCATGCGCGGCGACTTCGCCGGTGCGACCCAGGTGGCCGCGTGGCTCAGGGACTGGGTCATCGAACGGCACGGGGCCGACGAGGTGGCCCACTACGGCGTGCACATGTTCCAGATCCACCGCGAGACCGGTCGACTGGGCGGCGCCCGGGACCTGGTCACCGGCACGGAACCCGCAACCGGAAGCTGGGCGCCGGCCCTCCTGGCCCTCTACACCGAGCTGCGCATGACTCACCCGGCCCGCCGGCTGCTGGGTGTGCTCACCGACGAGTCCGTCCTCGAGCGGAACCGGCGGACCGAGTACATGCCGACCGCCCTGGCCTACATGGTGGAGGCCGCGCTGTTCCTCGACGACCCGACCACTCTGCGCAGGCTGCGTCCCCTGCTTGCCGAGCACCGGGGCCTCAACCTGGTGTCCGATCAGTTCATCGCCCTGAGCGGGGCGGCGGACCGCTACCTGGGCATGATCGACGCGGCCCTCGGCGATGCGGATCCGATCCCCAGCTTCGACGCCGCCGCCGAGCTCGCGCACCGCGCTGGGTTCGTCGTCGACCTCGCGCTGACACTGACCGCCCGGGCACGCCACCTCGCCCGGACACAGGGCCCCGGGGCGCCCGACGTCCTCGACGGGGTCGAGCAGGCGCGCGCCATCGCCGAGCCGATCGGACAGCGCCGGGTGCTTCGGGCTCTCCAGGGCCTGACCGCGAATGCCGCAGGTCCCCGGCCGGGGGTGGACGCCGGACTCACCGAACGCGAGCTCGATGTGCTGCGCCTGGTGTGTGAGGGGGCCACGAACCGCGAGATCTCCCAGAGGCTGGTCATCAGCGAGAACACCGCGGCCAACCATGTGCGGTCGATCCTGATCAAGACAGGCAGCGCGAACCGCACCCGGGCAGCGATGCTCGCCGTATCCCGGGGCTGGGTCCCGGAGCCCTAGGAGGGCTCGCCGGGCGCCCTGGTGTCGTCGGTCCCCGCAACCGCCGACCCCGGGGCCTGCGACCCGCGGACGGCTTCGTCGGTCAGGATCCGGGCAGCCACGGCGAGTCCTTCACGCGCCGCTTCCTCGTGGCCATCGTCGGTCGCGTCGATCCGATGAGTCTTCCCGGGCTGGGTGAGGAGGAAGCTGCGGAGCCACTCGGCGTCGTCGCCCTCGGCCCGCGCGTCGCCGACGCCCTCGGTCCTCGGCTCACTCCCGGTTCCGCTCACCACACCGGGAGGGTAGCGCGGTCCACACGACCTCGGTGGACTGCCGGTCGGTGCGGTCCTCGACCGCGCCGGCTGGTCCTCAGCGCACCACAGCGCCTACGGCAGCCAGGATCGCCGCGACGACCCCGTCGAGGGGGACCCGGCTGGTGTTGATCACGAGGTCGTAGCGATCGGGGGTTCGGGGATCCCACCCGAAGAGGGCGATCGCCATGTCGGCGCGTACGTGGTCCTCCCGATGCACGCGGTGGGCCGCATGCTCCCGCGTGATCCCCGACTCCGCGGCGGCCCGCTCGATCCGGTCCTCGACCGAGCCGGTGAGCAGGACGTGGATCGTGTTCGGGCGCTCGGCGAGCAGCAGTGCCCCGTGGCGACCGACCATCACCCCACCGAGGTGGGCACATCCCTGGACCTGCCGGACGTTCTCGTCGACAAGGTCCTGCCGGTGCTGCTCGACGGTGTCGCCGAAGCTGGATGCGCCAGCCCCGAAGGTCGATGCGAGGACCGCCATCATCCGCTTGAGGAACTGGGCCTCCTCCTCGCGGACCTCATCGGAGTCCCCCTCGAGGGCCTCGGAGCTGAAGGCCGGACCGAAGTACGGCAGGCCGAGCTCGTGGGCGACCGCGCGTCCGACCTGCTTCGCGCCTGCCCCGTAGGTCCCGTAGATCGTGACCACCGGCTTGGGCGTGCGAGCGGATGGGGTCGGGGTCATCGGGGCATCCTCCGATCCTCTCGTTGGTCCGGGTGATGGGGTCCGTAGTGGTGCCGGAGCATGAGCGACACCTCGGGATCCGCCGAGGCCCACGTCAGGACCTCATCAGGGAAGATCACCTGCTCCCAGTCCAGCGGTTCGCCCGTCCGCGTGTGCCACTCGTGCAGCGCGACGTAGGTGTCGCGCCGCCGATCGTCCGCGTAGTCCACCCCTCGATCATCCTCCTGCGCCCGCGGCGGCCGCAGGGCCCCCGCTCTCGGCAAGAAGCTCGGTCCGGACCGGGGCGCGGCATGGGCGGGATGCGCGACCACGTCGGGACCTTGTCCTCTGGTGCGAACGGCGATGGGGCGTCAAGGTGGTGGCGGGACCCGGTCCCGCCGTCAGATGGGGGAAGGCGTACATGCCCACCACCAGGGCGCGAAGTCGGGCCGACTGTGGTGGCGTGACGCCGCACTCAACCGGCCAGGTCCGGTGCGCCCGGACCCCGCGGACAGACCGTCTACTGACACCCGGCCGATCGGTTCCATCCCTGCGCCCGCCGACCTTCCGCGGGCGTCCCCTCGACGTGGGAGTGAGGTGTGACATGAGCAGACTCGTTGCCGTGCTGGCGACCGTGACATGCATGATCGGACTCGCGGTGGCACCCGCACCACCTGCTGCGGCGGACTCCGTCAACGTGGGGGAGTCAGGCTGGTCGGTGGCCCTGACGTTCCCGGACCACCAGTGGACCTCGGAGAGCTGCCAGTTCGTCCCTGTGACGGCCGTTGTCTCGGGGGCCGCGGTCCAGTCATGGACATTCGGTGGCTTCGTGGCTGCCCGCAACGATGACGACGAGGGCCCCGACTGGTACATCGACTACGACACGAAGGTCACCGACGGGGTCGGCACCTTCACCTTCCGGCACGCCGTGATGCTGTGCCCGGAGTACGAGGGCGCCGGCGTGTATGACGTGGTGGGCGAGGTCGGGGTCCTGCAGACGGGTGTTGCGGGATGGTCGTGGCTTCCGTACCGGGCCACGTTCACCGTGTCGGGTATCCCGACCACGACGACCCTCGATGCCGTCACCGTGCAAGGACCTGAGGTGGCGTTCGCCGGGCGCGTTGTCCCCTCCGCCCCGGTTCCCGGGACGTTCGGGAAGTGCCGGTACGCCGGAGTCCGGATCGAGTTCCAGGCCGGGGAGGGCTGGGAGTCCGTCGGATACGGGGAGTTGCGCGATGACGGCACCTACGTGGCGATGGTCCCGACCTATCGACTCACCCAGACCCAGTACCGGGCCACCCTGGACGGTGGGGCGGTCTGCGCATCCTCGAGCAGCGCAGTCGTTGCCCTGCCCGTGCGGCTGCCGACCACCAAGGTCATCCCGATGGGCAAGCAGTCGAAGCTCAAGGTCGACATCGACCCGAACATGGGCCGCAAGGCCTGGGTCTTCCAGGTGCAGCGCCGGACGGGTGACGAGTCCTGGCGGACGGTGAGGACGTACCGGACCATCGGCACCCGCGAGACCCGCGTGATCAACTTGGGCAGGGGTGAGTACCGGATCCACGTGCTCGCCCGGTTCGGGTTCGCCGAGACCTACTCCGACAGCATCTACCTGGAGCGGTGACGGCGCCGCGGTGTGCCGGGAGCCCGCGGGGTCCTCGCTGTCCATGACTGACCTACGGTGGGGCCATGACTGAGTTCACCGCGCAGATGGCCACCGACTTCGTCCATCAGGCGGTGCCCGCGATCGGCCGGCTCGGGGTCGTCGTGGAGGCGATCTCCCCTGGGTCTGTCGACCTGCGGGTTCCGATCGACGGCAACGCCAACCACATGGGCACCATGTACGCCGGTGCCCTGTTCGCACTGGCCGAGCTGCCCGGGGGACTGATCCCCCTGGCTGTGCTCGAGCCCGGTCGGTACACCCCGATCGTGACGGCGCTGGAGATCCAGTTCCTCGCCGCCGCGCGCACCGACGTGGTCCTCTCGGCGCGGATGGACCCCCAGGACCTTCGGGCGTTGGGGGCCCAGGTGGATGCCGAGGGGCGGGCGGACTTCACCCTCGAGCTGGTCGGCCGGGATGCCGACGGCCGGACGGTGGTCACGAGCACGGGGCACTACCAGCTGCGGCCCAACCGGGGGTGAGGGCGCCGCGCCGGGGCGACGGGCGGCGACGGGCCGGCGCACCCGCGAGCGTGGCAGGGTGGACCGACAGGCCTCAGGGCTGGCCGACCTCCGCTGCGCGCTCGCGCACGCAGCTCACGAGGGCGGCGAGATCCAGCCCGTACGTCGGCCCGTCCCCCGCCGCGTACCCCGCGAGGTGACCGGCGCCCCGTTCCAGCAGGGTCACAGCGCCTGCTGCGTTCCCCGCGCCTCGTGCGTGAGCCCGACGCAGACCTGGGCAAGGCCCTGCCACAGGTCGCGCTCCTCGTCCGGACCCGCCTTCCAGCGGGCCTCCAGGACCTCGTGGGCGGAGAACGGTCGACCCTCGCGGATCAGCCCACGTGCCCGGTCGAGGGTCTGGGCCGGGGGCAGCGGCTCCTCGGGGACCGGCTCGACGCCCGTCGAGCCGTAGGGAAGCGGGCGGCCGAGGGCGTCCCGCGGACGCTCCTGGCGGGGGCGTCCGTCGGCATCCCGGTCCCGGTCGGTCACCGGAGGGTCTCCAGCGCCTCGAGCACCCGGTCCGGGTGGGTCTCGGGATTCACGAACGCCAGGCGCAGCACGGTCTCCCCGCGCCACATCGTCGGCACGCAGAAGATCGCCCCCTCCACGGCCGCCCGCCGCGACCAGGCCCGGTAGTCCTCGGGATCCCATCCGGGGCGCTGGAACAGCAGGACGGACAGCTCCGGGGGCTGGACGAGCCGCAGGTGGTCGCTGGCCTCGATGCCGTCGGCCACCTCGCGGGCGATCGCCAACGTCCGCTCGATGGCCCGGCTGTAGCGGTCGGTCCCGTGGACGGCCAGGGAGAACCACAGGGGCAGCCCACGCGCCCGGCGGCTCAGGTGGGTCGCGAGGTCCGAGGGGTTCCACTCCTCGCGGTCGATGTGGTCCAGGTAGCTGGCCTGCTGGGAGTGCGCCGCGCGTGCTGTCTGGGGCTCCCGGTAGAGCAGGGCGCAGCAGTCGTAGGGCGCGAACAGCCACTTGTGGGGGTCGACGATGAAACTGTTGGCGCGCTCCACGCCGGCGAACCGGTGACGGGCGCTGGGGGCGGCCAGGGCGGCAC
>CAVPNX010000010.1:0-25411 GCA_963706885.1 uncultured Actinomycetes bacterium
CCGGCGTGCGCCCGGTGGCATCCACGACTGCGACCTTCGGCCCGCTCGTGCCCAGGTCGATGGCCAGCACGTGGCGCTGCCGCTGCACGGGTACTCCCTCCGTGGTTCGTGGCCAGCATACGAGTCCGGTCCGGCTCAAACTCGCCCACCGGGTGACCCCCGGCTCATGTGGATGGAGGGCGGCTGGCCCGGCGCCCGCGCGTGGGGTGTCCACGCCGGGACTGGCCGCATGGCTCGCCCCTAGGATCGTGACCGACGCCCCCGCGTGGGCGGAGGAGGACCCGTGCATCGGATACCCTCCCGCACCTGGTCGGCGCTGGTGGTGGTGGGGCTCGTCGGGCAGATCGCCTGGACCGTCGAGAACCTCTACCTGAACCTCTTCCTCTACGACACGATCACCGACTCCCCCAACGCGATCGCCGCCATGGTCGCGGTCAGCGCCATCGCCGCGACGGTGGCGGCGTTCGTCGTCGGTGCCATCAGCGACCGGGTCGGCCGCCGCCGGGTCTTCATCTCGGCCGGGTACGTCCTGTGGGGCGTGTCGACCATGCTGTTCGGGCTGGCGACCGTCGAGACGCGGTCGCTTCGTCCCGCTCGCCAACGCCGTCGCGGCCGCCGTGGTCGCCATCATCGTCGTGGACGCCGTCATGAGCTTCCTCGGCGCCGGCGCGAACGACGCGTCGTTCAACGCCTGGGTCACCGACGTCACCGACGTCGACAACCGCGGTCGGGTCGAGGGCGTCCTCCCGGTCATGCCGCTGCTGTCCATGCTCATCGTGTTCGGTGCGTTCGACGGCATGACGCGATCGGGGCAGTGGCAGCGTTCTTCATCGTGATCGGCGTGCTGATCATGGTCGGCACCGGGGTGCTGGCGTGGTTCCTGGTGGCCGACGCCCCGAACCACGGCGCTCGAGTCGTCGTTGCGCGCCATGGTGGACGGGCTGCGCCCGGCCGAGGTCCGCGGGAACCCGGGGCTGTTCCTGACGCTGTCGCGCTCGCCGTCGTCGGCGTCTCCTCGCAGGTGTTCCTGCCCGTACCTGCTCATCTACATCCAGTACACCTGCGGATCGACGCGTACGCGCTGGTGCTCGCCGTGGTGCTGATCGGCGCGTCGGCGGCCGGCGTGCTGGGCGGCCGGGTGATCGACCGCGTCGGCAAGGTGGGGCCATGCTGCCCGCGGCGGGCATCTACCTGGCCGGGCTCCTGCTGATGGTGGTCGTGCGCGAGCTGGTGCCGCTCATCGCCTCCGGGCTGGTGCTGATGAGCGGCTTCATGCTGCTGCTGGCCACTGATCGCGGCGGTCCGCGACTACACGCCGCCGGACCGGGTGGGGGCGGTCCAGGGCCTGCGGATGGTGTTCTTCGTGCTGATCCCGATGGTCATCGGTCCGTTCATCGGTGCGGCGGTCATCCGCGGCGCCGACGAGTACTACGAGGAGCTCGGCCAGCTCCGGCAGGTGCCGACCCCGGGGATCTTCCTGGCCGCGGCCGTGGTCGCGGTGCTCGTCGGCGATCCCGGTGGTGGCGCTGCGCCGGGCGGACGCGGCCGCGAGCCCCGTCGCCGGCCCCCGCCGGGGCGACCGGGGCATGACGCGCACGGCGCTGGCTGCGCGGCCTGCTGACGCCCTGGGGTGAGGGGCTGGACCCGGACCGCCCCCTGCCCGAGTACCCGCGCCCCCAGCTGGTGCGCGACAGCAACCTGAACCTCAACGGCCGCTGGCAGCATGCCGATCACGCGCCACCGAGGACGCTCCGGAGGCCTCGACGGCCCGATCGTCGTGCCGTTCTCGCCGGAGACCCTGCTCTCCGGCGTGGGCCGGCTGCTGACGCCGGACGAGGTGCTGCACTACCGGCGGACGCTGGGTCTGCCGGCCGGGTTCCTGCCCGCCGCCGACGACCGGGTGCTGCTGCACTTCGGCGCCGTGGACCAGTGGTGCCGGGTGTCTGGTCAACGGCCGGGTGGCCGGCGAGCACTCGGCGGGTTCCTGCCTTTCCCGTTCGACATCACCGACCCTGCGCGGCGGCGCGAACGAGCTGCGGGTCGCCGTGCGCGACCCGACGGACACCGGGCACCTGTCGCGCGGCAAGCAGCGGCTGCGCCGCGGCGGCATCTGGTACACCCCGCAGTCGGGCATCTGGCAGACGGTGTGGTGGAGGCCGTGCCGCGCCCTGGATCGACCGGCTGGACATCGTCGCGGACCTCGGCGCCGACGCCGGGAGCCGGGAGCGAGATCTTCGGGTGATCGTGCACCTGGGCGGCCCGGCCACGGCCGCCGAGCACGGCGACACCGACGACGGACCAGGCCGCCCTCGCCGTCGAGGTCGTGGTCCGTGCCGACGGGATCGAGGCCACGCGGGCGTCCGGGCGACCGGGGGAGCCGATCACGCTGGCCGTGCCGGGGGCCCGGCGATGGACGCCGGAGGACCCGTTCCTGTACGACCTCGAGGTGAGCGCCGGGGCCGACGTGGTGCGCTGCTACGCGGGGATGCGGTCGTTCGGGCGTCGGGCCGGACTCCGCGGCCGTCCCACGGCTGCTGCTCAACGGCGAGCCGTACTTCCACGCCGGCGTCCTCGACCAGGGGTACTGGTCGGACGGCGGCTACACCGCGCCCTCGGACGAGGCGATGGTGCACGACATCGCCACCATGAAGCGGATCGGGTTCACCATGCTGCGCAAGCACATCAAGGTCGAGCCGCTGCGCTGGTACCACCACTGCGATCGACTGGGCATGCTGGTCTGGCAGGACATCGTCAACGGCGGGGGACGGTACAACCCGGCGGTGATCAGCGTGCCGGCGGTGGCGTCCCGGGTGTCGGTGGACGACGGGCGCTACCGGACGTTCGCCCGGTCCGATGCCGCGGGTCGCGCGCACTGGTTGGCCGAGATGGCCGACACCATCGCGCTGCTGGGCAACGTCGTCTCGCTGGCGATGTGGGTGCCGTTCAACGAGGGCTGGGGGCAGTTCGACGCCGCCGCCGTGTGCGCCCGGGTCCGCGAGCTGGACCCGACCCGCCCGGTCGACCACGCCAGCGGGTGGCACGACCAGGGGGCCGGCGACCTGACCAGCCTGCACGTGTACTTCCGGCCCTTCCGCGTGCCTCGGCGGCGGCGCGCGACGGCGCAGCGCGCGCTTGCCCTCACCGAGTACGGCGGGTACTCGCTGCGGCTTGCCGAGCACTCGACGAGCGACCGGGAGTTCGGCTACCGCCGCTACCCCGATGCGACGGCACTGGCCGCAGCGTTCACCCGACTGCACACGCGGCAGATCCTCCCGGCCATCGCCGGCGGGCTGGCCGCGACGGTCTACACCCAGCTCTCCGACGTCGAGGAGGAGACCAACGGCCTGCTCACCTACGACCGCCGCGTGGTCAAGATCGACGAGGACGTCGTGCGATCGGTGATCTCGCAGCTGCGCCTCGACGCAGGCTGAGGCCGTCAGCTGGGCGGACGGTTGCGATCCGGGGTGGCCAGTCCCACGTGCTCCCGTCCACGCGTCCAGTGCGCGGCGTTGCGCCCGTTGGCGTACAGCCGGATCCCGGCCGGGGTGTCGCGCACATCCACGGCATACACGTGGGTCGCGGCCCATCCGGACCCCGTCGGCGCCAGGATCGGCTCCCCGGTGACCTGCCAGTCCAGGCCGTCGGTGCTGGTGAGCACCCGCACGGCTGAGCTCGAGGTGCGCGTCGTGGCGTCCCATCCGATCGCGTTCTGGAAGGCGACCCACCCGTCGCTGACCGCGAGCACCTCCACCGCGCCCGCCCCCAGGTTGGCCCATCGGTCCTCCGGTTCGGGGCCCAGGAGCGGGTTCAGGGCGCACCTCGAAGGGGCCGTCGGGCGCTGTGCCCTCGGCCACGCCGACGTACTCCGGCTCGTTGAAGCCACAGTCCGGGACGTGCACCAGTCCCGCGCTGAAGTACAGCCGCCACCGGGAGTCGGGAAGCGCCACGAGGGCCGGGTTGGACACGGCCTCGCCCTGCTTGGCGTCCCGGTGCCACGGCAGCGTCGGGCGCAGGAGCACGACGGGATCGGACCACCGCCGCAGGTCGTCGGAAGCCCGGGACTCGATCCACGACCGCCACGGCACCCCGAACGGGATGAACGCGCGGGTGCGTTCGTACAGCAACCGGTAGCGCGGGGTGGTTCCGGCGCCGAGGTCCACGATCTGGGGCCGCAGCGCGTTGCGGGCGACGGTCTCCTCACGCTTCCAGGCCAGGCCGTCGTCGGACGTGTGGTGGTGCACGCCGAGCAGGGAGTGCGCCCAGAGGTGCCAGCGGCCGTCCGGGGTGGCATCGGGCGGCAGGAACGTGGGATCGGCCAGGACCGGTGAGGGGAACGGTGGACCGATCAGCGGGGAGCCGGGGTCCCAGGACCACGTCAGGGCGGCGACCTCGTCACGGGAGAGCTCGGCAAGTTCCATGCCCCGATTGTCGGGCAGCGCAAGGGCTGGACATCCGTCGGGGCGCCGCGTCCTGGGTGGACCGGTGCTGCTGGGGGAACGGCGGCACTACGGTGCATCCATGCCCCTGCCGATCGGGACCAGGATCGTGATCGGCGCCTTCACCGTGAGTGGTGTCCTGCACCTCGTGCGGCCGGGTGTGTTCGCGCCCCTCATCCCACGGCAGTTGGGGGAGCCGGCGCCGTGGGTGCTGGGCAGCGGGGTGGCCGAGCTCGTCTGCGCCGCCGGGCTTGCCACCCGGGCGCCCTGGGCTCCCGCGGTGACCACCGCGACCCTGGCAGTGGTCTGGATCGGGAACCTCCAGATGGCCCTCGACCTCCAGCGCAGCCGGCGCCCGGCATGGCAGAAGGCGGCGGCATGGGCGCGGCTGCCCATCCAGCTGCCGCTCATGAGGGCGGCGTGGGAGTCACCACGGAGCTAGGGCGGGCTGACGACGCCGGCCCCTCGCCCTACGGGGTCGTGCCCTGCACGCGTTCGACGGCGGAGGCGGCCATCGTGGCCAGCAGGTTGCCGCCCAGCACCGTCGTGGCGGTCAGCACCCCGGCGAACATGGCACCGGCGACGCCGCAGCTGACGATGTCCTGGCCCGTGAGGTAGAGCCCCGGGATGGGGGTCGCCGGCTGGAGGAAGCCCTGGCGGAACCGATCGGGGGTGTGATCGAGCCCGTACAGCTCACCGCGGCCGTAGCCGGCGAAGTGCGCGGTCGTCAGCGGGGTGGAGATCTCGTAGAAGGCGACCTTGCCCCGCAGTTGGGGCATCTGCTCGAACAGCGCCTCCATCATGCGCTCGGCCAGGCGGTTCTTGAACGCGTCGTAGTCCGCGCCACGGCGCTTCCACTTCGTCCCCTCCCACTGCTCGAACCACTCATAGGGCGCTGCCGTGATCACATCCACGGTCGAGTGGCCCGGGTGGCGGCGGGTGAAGTCCGGGTCCTTGGCGGCGGGGAACGACACGTAGACCATCGGCAGGGGGGCCTCAGGATCCGTGCGGCTGTCCTCGATGGTCTGCTCGTAGTCCTCGTTCGGGTAGATCCACAGGTTGTGCCTGGGCATGCCCAGGGCCTCGGCGGTCTCCTCGAACCCGAGGTAGAGGCACAGGTGCGCCATGGACGGGGACACCTCGGCCAGCTCGGCCTGCAGCCCGGCGGCCTCGGCGGCCTCGGGTGGCAGGAGCGCGCCGAAGGTGTTGAGCACCCCGGCGTCGCTGATGACGATCGGGGCCCGGACGACGCGGCCGTCGGCGGCCATCTGCACACCGACTGCCCGGCCGTCCTCCACGACCACCTGGGCGACGTCGGCGTTGATCAGCACGAGTCCGCCGGCCCGCTCGATGACGGGGATGATCGACTCGGCGATGACCCCCGAACCGCCGACCGGGTAGTAGCCGCCGCGGAAGTAGTGGTGGACGAGCAGGGCGTGCATCGCGAAGCTGGACTCGGCCGGGGGCAGCCCGTAGTCGCCGAACTGGGCGGTCAGCACGGCGATGAGCCGCTGGTCGGAGGTGAGCTCCTCGAGGACCTCGCGGGTGGTGCGGTCGGCCCACGCCGTGAAGTTCTTGCGCAGGAAGGGCCCGGACTCCGCCTGGACCTCGGCTGGACATGGTCTTCGCGGCCTGGAACGGCAGGGAGGAGGCACACGGCGGTGCGCACGGCCTCGAAGTACCGGTCGATCCCGGCCTCCTCGGCGGGGAACCGGGAGACCAGCATGTCGCGCAGGTTGCGCCGGCCCTTGGGCAGGTCGTAGATCTCGCCGCCGATGATGACCCGGTCGTAGACCTCGCCCATGTCGGCCCACTCGATGCGGCCGTCGCTGATGTCGTCGAACACCCTGCGCGTGGTCGAGCCGGGTGCCACGTCGCCGATGTAGTGCACGCCCACGTCCCACTCGTACCCGGGGCGGTGGAACACGTGGGTGTAGCCCACCGGGCGTGTAGTGCCGCTCGAGGACCAGCACCCGCTTGCCGCCGTGCTTGGCCAGCATCGCGGCGCTGGCCAGCCCGCCGATGCCCGACCCGATGACGATGGCGTCGTAGTCCTCGGTGATCGGGTGGCGCTTGTACGACTGGGCCAACTGCCTGCTCATGGCACACCTTCCGCGGGCCCGCCGGGGTGGCCGCGATCGGCGGCAGGACGAGGCCCGGTCCCAGCATAGGGTCGTCGACTGGGCCACCTCGCCCCGGTTGGCTACGGTATGCCGATGATCGAGGTCCAGGGGTTGGCCAAGTCGTTCGGGGACGTGCGGGCCGTGGACACGGTGTCCTTCGCCGTGCCCGATGGGGTCGTGACCGGGTTCCTCGGGCCGAACGGATCGGGCAAGTCGACCACCATGCGCCTGATGCTGGGCCTGGACCACGGGGCGGGGACGACGACGTTCGACGGTCGCAGGCTCAGCGAGGTCGAGTCGGTGACGCGCACCGTCGGGGCGCACCTGGATGCCAAGTACTTCCACCCGAAGCGCACTGCGCGGGCCCACCTGCGGATGCTGGCCACCGAGGCCAGGGTGCCCGACTCCCGGGTCGACGAGGTTCTCGAGGTGTTCGGGCTGACCTCGGTTGCAGGCAAGCGACCGAAGGGCTTCTCCCTGGGCATGGGCCAGCGCCTCGGGCTGGCCGGGGCGGTGCTCGCCGAGCCGCGGGCGTTGATGCTCGACGAGCCGGCCAACGGCCTGGATCCCCAGTCGATCCACTGGCTCCGGGACTTCCTCACCGCCTACGCCAAGCGCGGGAACGCGGTGCTGGTCAGCAGCCACCTGCTCTCGGAGATGCAGCTGATGGCCGACCACGTGGTGGTGATCGCCAGGGGCGCGCTGGTCGCGGACGGGACCATGGCAGACCTGGTGGCCACCAGCACCCGCAACGACGTGCTCGTGCGTACCCGGCCCGAGGACCGCCACACCCTCATCGACGGGCTGACCGCCGCGGGGATCCAGGCGGTGGCGGAGGGCCCGGATGCAGTCTCCGTGGTCGATGCCGAGTCCGATGCGGTCGGCCTGATCGCGTTCTCGATCGGGGTTCCGGTGCTCGAGCTGATGGCCCGGCGGGCGTCGCTGGAGCAGGCGTTCCTGGAGCTCACCGAGGGCCAGGAGCAGTTCCGGACCGGGTCGATCGGGGAGGCCTCATGAGCCGGATCCTGGCCTTCGAGTGGCGCCGGGCGGTGTCGCTGCGCTCCACCTGGGGGTTCCTCGGGATCGGCCTGGCCCTGCTGGTGTTCATCGCGTGGGCCGCGATGATCTTCAACGGCACACAGGAGGGCGCGGCACCGGGCAGCGGGCCCTCGATGGAGGGTGTGGCCACCTTCGACGGGGGTGGCCCGCTGGGCATCATCCTGATCACGACCGTGTGCGCCCAGGCGTTCGGCCATGAGTACCGCGACGGCACCATGCGCCTGGTCCTGTCGCAGTTCCCGAAGCGCGCGGAGGTGTTCGCCGCCAAGGTGCTGGTCCCGGCGGCCTTCGTGGTCGTCACGATCGTGCTGGCGCTGGTCATCTCGCTCGCCGGTGCCGCGCTGGTCTTCGATGTGCCTGCGCCGGAGGGCTGGGGGTCGGTTGCCGCCATCGCGTTGCGGCAGGTCGGCCTGGGCCTGTGGTGGGGGCTCATCGTTGGCGGGGTCACCGCGCTGATCCGCAACCTCGCGGCGGGGATCATCGTCTCGCTGGTGTTCGCCCTGATCCTGGAGAACGTGGCGATCGGCCTGCTCACACGCTCGGACCCGGTCACCGGCGAGGGGGTCAGCCGCGCCGCCTGGCTGACCGAGAACCTGCCCTTCACCAACGCGCTGGCGTGGTCCGCGCAGGGGGATGGGCGGGCCGCGATTGTGGCCGTCGTGTGGGCCGTGGTGGTCGTGGGCGTGGCCGGCGTTCTGTTCCTGCGCCGCGACGCCTGACCGCGCCCGACCCCGGCGGTCCGGGCTTCCGGCATTCAAAGTCGACGCGTCCGAGCGTGACCTCGGCGGCAACTGACCGACCCATCACTGGAGAGTGACGGTGCTCTCGCCAATCACCTCGATGTCGTCCAGATCCTGAAGGACCTCCCCGTCGCAGTCACTGGCGCGCACGTCGTAGGTGGATGCCCCCACCTGGACGGTGACGCTCTGGCCGGGCGTCAGGGTTGCTTCGCCCAACTCGTCCTGTCCCCACCAGGACGACTCGCTGGGTGAAACACGCAGGTAGCACACCTCCTCGGCCATGCCGTTGCGGACCTCCAGGCTCGCCGGCGGGTAGGCGTCCCCGACGAAGATCGAGTCGGTCCGGATCGGGGTCTCCTCCAGGACATACACGGCCAGCTCCCACAATCCATCGGCCAAGCCGGACTGGGCTCCGACGGCGCACACGTACCACGAGCCCGAAGCCCCACCTGACCATCGTGAGGCCTGGACGCTGGCCTGCTCGGAGATCTCGCCGTTGACCGTCCAGATCAGGTCGTAGGGAGTTCCGTCCACCATGTTCTCGTAGTCGAAGAATCCGCACACGGTGGGGGAGCCCGAGGGCAGGCTGACCGGCGTATCGATGGGGGTGTCCTCGTCGCTGACCCCGGAGGAGAACACGATGTTGCGGATCACGGAGGGCTCGTCGGACGGTTCAGGCTGCCCCTCCGGTCGAACAGCCAGCTCGTCGATCGCGATGGGGCCGGTCGTGGCGGCTCGCTGCAGCAGCGGCGCGGCCAGGTTCACGGGGCGAAGGCCATTGATGAACCCACCGATGGGGACACAGGTGTCGGCGTCGGTGACCTCTCCGTCGCCGTTCGTGTCCTCGATGATGCGGCAGTCCACGAACTCGGCGCTCTCGCCTGCCCGGGCCTGGGTCGGCACGCCCACAAGCCGGCCGTCCTGGTCGAGGGCCGCACCGCCCGAATTGCCCCCGGCGATCGTGGCGGAGGTCTTGATCCACGCCCCGTCGCCGTGCTCGGAGTCGGACAGGAACCCGGCGACCTTCCCTTCGGTGAACGTGATCGTCTCACCGCCGATGCCCGGGTACCCGAGGATACGCAGCGAGTCGCCGAGGCTCACGGTGTCGGAATCCCCGACGGCGATGTAGGCCAGGTCCGGATCGACCGTCTCGCCGTGCAGTCCCGAAGCGATTCGGACCACTGCGAGGTCCGCCACCGGGTCCACCGCATGGACCGCACCCACGTAGGTCGGTGTCGGTGGACGGTCGCTGTGGTCGGTGACGCTGATCACCAACTGCTGGTAGTCGCACAACTCCGCCACGTTCTCGACGACATGGAAGTTGGTCAGGATGGTCCCCGCGGAGTCGACGACGGTGCCCGATCCCCACCAGCACTCGTTGCCCTCGGCGTCGGCCGGCGCGATCCGAACGATGGAAGCGGCCAACTCCTCCGTGCTCCGTTCGGCGGTCACCTGGGAAGGGCTCTCCGCCTCAGGGCCCTCGGGTGCGGGACCGGCGCACCCGCCAGCGACCAACAGGGCGACGACCGCCAACCCCCACGGGAACCCTCGATGCGTGGACTGGATCGGCCTTCTGACCAGGGCAACCATGGCAGCCTCCTGCCCGATCGACGGGCCTGCACGTGGCCCGCATTCCGTATTCAGCGTATCCCCCTCCACGTCGGCAGTCCCGGGGAGGCCGGGGCCACCGCCCGCCCGTGGGAATGCCCGGCAGGCGGAACTCGAGGGCCATGTCCGAGTAACCTGACAATGAGATGAGCATCTTCACGCGTGCCTTCAACAGGGCCGGTGGCTACGACCGGCTGGCGGCCCGGTTCCCGGGCGGGACTGAGCCACTGGGGGCTCGCTGGGACCGGACCTGCGTCCAGTTCGCCCGGACGGTGCGCTACGACTGGTGCGTGACGATCATTGTCAGCAACGAGGGGTTGTGGGTGCAGGCCAAACCGCCGCTGCAGGGAACCCAGGCGGCGATCCTCGTGCCGTGGGGCGAGATCCGCGAGGCCCAGCAGACGTACCTCTACTGGCGTTCCGCCGTGAGGCTGGCTTGCGCAAGCCCGCAGGTCGGCACGATTACCGTCTGGAAGCCTGTCTGGGACGTCGCCGGTCCGCTGTGGGCGGCCCACTGGAGCCACCAGTCCTGGGGGTAGCCCTTCACGGTCAACGGTGGTGGGTCGAGTCAGGGACAGAACCGCCCAGACCCCGCTGGCCGAGGTGACCATCGGGGGCAGGGTGGGTGTGGTCAAGCGGTGGGGGGCAGGTCAGCCAGTGGGGCGCCCATGCGGTGCACCCGTGTGCCGCCCAGCAGCACCGCCCGCGCTGAGGTGGACTCGACCACCAGTCCAAGTTGCTCGTACAGACCCCTCGCGCGCGTGTTCTTCACGTCGACGTCGAGGGTCAAGACCGAGCACCCGACCGAACGAGCCCGGGTGATCGCGTCGGCGAACAGGGTGTGCCCGACTCCCGTTCCGCGGGCCCGCGGGTGCACGGCGATCGCCAGCAGGTACCACTCGCCCGGGGCGTGCCGGTCGAGGGTGGCCAGTGCGGGCCAGCCCAGGAGGGTGACCGCGGCGGCGCGGGCCGCTCGGGGCCCTGCTGCGCGCAGGAGGGCCCCGTCGCCCGAGTGGGTGCCCTGCGGCCAGCCCAAGCAGAAGCCGCGCACCTGGCCGTCGACCTCGGCCACGGTCGCGTGCTCGAACGAGTAGGTGTGCCCCGGCTGGGTCATCACCCGGCCCAGGATGGTGCTGCTTCGGGCCCCGAACATGGTGGTGAACAGCCCGCCCGCGGCCTCGTCGAGCCCCCAGGCCAGGAATGGGCAGTCCTCGGGTTCTGCAGGGCGAAGCTGCGCAGGGTTGGGGGCCACAGACCCAGTATCCCGAACCACGGAGCTGGCTCCCGGAGCGAGATGGATAGGCGGATTCTGACCACCTGACCCGAGCCTGCTCTGCCTGGCGGTCACGTGCCACGGGCCGGGTGGTGCGTGGCACAGTGGTGGGATGAGCCGCCCGGTCACCCGCTCGGAGTTGTTGGCGCGCATCAACAGCGACTTCGAGTCGCTGCTGGTCGAGGTCGACCGGGTCCCACCCGACCGGCGCTGCGCGGAGGGTGCCTGTGACACCTGGTCGGTCAAGGACCTCCTGGCCCACCTCGACGCCTGGCACGAGCTGGTCCTGGCGTGGGAGCGGGCGGGACGGGCCGGGGAGCCGGTCGTGATCCCCGCGCCCGGGCTCACGTGGTCCCAGCTCCCGGTGCTCAACGACCAGATCTGGCAGCGGGCCCGCGGCGACTCGTGGGACGACGTGATGGGCCGGCTGCACGCCTCCCATACTGCGATCTGGGCGGTCGTGTCCGACTATTCCGAGGACGACCTGTTCACCAAGGCCCGCTTCGCCTGGACGGGCAGCACGTCGGTGGGCAGCTACGCGGTATCCGCAACGACCAGCCACTACGACTGGGCGCGCACCTTGATCCGCCGCTTCGTGAGGGCAGGCTGGGACCATCGAATGCTGGAGGAGCACATCGGCTCGGTGGCAGTCGACTTCGACCAGTGACACCGGCCGCCCCTCGGCCCAGATGGTGACCCTCGACCGGGCCCTTCCAGCGGGTCGGGTGACCGACGTCGGCCGGGTGGTGTTCGCCGATCCCGATGCCGTGGGCGGCCACGCGAGTGGCGGGCGACATGGTGTGCGCACCCGCGACCGCTCTCAGCCTGCTGGGGCCTGGACCGGATCGGGGTCGTCGGTCACCGGCCCGTGCTCGGGGTGCTTGGGCTGGCCGCGGCTGGCTTGTGCCATGTAGCGGACCAGGACGTTGGCCACCGCCACGATCGGGACTGCGATCACCGCACCGACCAGGCCGGCGACGATGGAGCCGCCGGCGACGGCCAGCACGACCGCGAGCGGATGGATCGCCACCAGCTTGCCCTGGATGACCGGTTGCAGGATGTGGCCCTCGAGTTGTTGGACCAGGATCACGATGACGAGCATGAGCAGGGCGGCCGTGAGGCCCTGGGTCGCCAGGGCGATGAGGACTGCGACCAGGCCCGAGAGCAGGGCCCCGACGATCGGGATGAAGGAGAAGAAGAAGACCAGGACCGCGATGGTCCCGGCCAGGGGTACCCCGATGATCCAGGCCCCGACGCCGATGCCCGTGGCGTCGATCGCGGCGATCACCACCGTTCCCCGCGCGTACCCGGACAGGGTCGACCACGAGAGCGTGCCGGCCTCCTCGACGTGGGTGCGTGCCCCGGGTGGGAACAGTGAGGTCACCCAGCCCCAGATCCGCGGGCCGTCGTGGACGAAGAAGATGGTGGCGAACAGGGCGATGCCTGCCCCGCTGACGACCTCGAGCGCGGTGGAGGCTGCACCGAACGCGGAGGACGCGATGCCGCCACCCTCACCCTCAGTGCCGCCCAGCCCGGAGAGCAGGTCGGAGGCTCGGTCCTGGAACTGCTCCAGGCTCAGGCCGAGGGTCCCCTGGATCCAGAGCCGAACCTTCTCGAACCCATCGAGCACTGCGGCGCTGAGCTCGTCGAACTGGTCCACGACCGACCTGACCGCCAGGAACAGGACCCCCAGGAAGACCCCCAGGGCTGCCAGCAGGACGCCTGCGGTGGCCAGCACCCCCGGGACACCCAGGCGCCGCAACGCGGCCGCGCCCGGCTGCAGCAGGGAGGTGATCAGCAGGGCCACGAACAGGGCCACGAACAGCACCTCGAGGCGGGCGATCACCGCGATGAGCGCCGCGCACAGCAGGAGGATGACCAGGATCCGCCACGACCAGCCCGCGACCGTCCGCAGGGCGGCCGGGACAGCCTCCTGGGCAGCTTCCGGGGCATCGGGCGCGGCGGGGGCAGTGGGCATACCGCGGATGCTAGCCGCAGCTCCCTGGCCCATCCGCGACCTCGGCGGCTGGTGCGACGGCCGACATGAGGAGGCGTTGCCTGCGGGGCCCGGAGTGGGCCGCCTGCCTGGGGTGCGACAGGTGTGGTTCACCGTCGGGCGAGGCGTTGGCCTCCGTCGGTGCGGATCGGGGTGTGGTTCATCCGGCAGTGGTGGTAGGGGCGCCGCGGCTGAGCGTGGCTCAGGCGCTCTGGCGGCGGTAGGTGATCATGGCCAGGCGAACCCCACCAGGCCGATGCCGAGGCACCAGGCCAGGGCGGTCCAGAGTCCGGTGCCGACGGGCTGGGCCGCCAGGAGGCCGCGGATCGTGTTGACGATCGAGGTCACCGGCTGGTTCTCCGCGAAGGCCCGGACGGGACCGGGCATGTTCTCGGTGAGGACGAAGGCCGAGCTGATGAACGGCAGGAGGATCAGTGGGTAGGAGAACGCGATGGCCCCGTCGAGGGTCCTGGCGGACAGGCCGGCGATGACGGCCAGCCACGTCAGGGCGAGGGTGAACAGGAGCAGGATCGCCGCGACGCCGACCCAGGCCAGCACCCCGGCGCCGGAGCGGAAGCCCATGAGCAGCGCGACCAGGACCACGACCACGACGGCGACCAGGGTGGCGACCAGCGACGTCAGCACGTGCGCCCAGAGGACGGACGACCGGGCGATCGGCAGGGACATGAAGCGTTCGAAGATGCCGCTCTGCCTGTCGGTGAACAGCCGGAACGAGGTGTAGGAGATGCTCGAGGCGATCGTGATGAGCAGGATCCCGGGCAGCAGATAGGTGACGTAGGAGTCGGCCCCGGTGTCGATCGAGCCGCCGAGGACGTAGACGAACAGCAACATGAAGGCGATCGGCATGATCGCGGTGGTGATGATGGTGTCCGGGCTGCGCAGGATGTGGCGCAGGGACCGCCTGGTCAGGGCGGAGGTGTCACCGAGGAAGCGCGTGATCATCGTGGGTCCTTCGTACTCGACGTGCCATCGGGGGTGGGTGTCTCCAGCTCGGGTCCGGTGCCGATGATGGCCAGGAAGACCTCCTCGAGGGTCGGCTGCTTCTCGACGTACTCGATCGTGGCGGGCGGCAGGAGCTGCTTCAGGCCGGCGAGGGTGCCGTTGGCGATGATGCGTCCCTCGTGGAGGATCGCGATGTGGTCGGCGAGCTGCTCGGCCTCGTCGAGGTACTGGGTGGTGAGCAGCACGGTCGTGCCCTGCCCGGCCAGCTGCGTGATGGTGCTCCACACCTCGAGCCGGGACTGCGGGTCCAGGCCCGTGGTCGGTTCGTCAAGGAGGACCACCGGCGCATCCCCGATCAGGCTCATGGCGATGTCCAGGCGTCGGCGCATGCCCCCGGAATAGGTGGCGACCCGTCGGCCGGCGGCCTCGGTGAGCCCGAAGCGGTCCAGCAGGTCATCGGAGGTCCGCCCGGGGTCGGCAACGCGGCGCAGCTGGGCCAGGAGCACCAGGTTCTCCCGCCCGGTGAGGATCTCGTCCACGGCCGCGAACTGCCCCGTGAGGCTGATCGACTCCCGGACGTGCGCCGGGTGTGCGACCACATCGAAGCCGTCGACGGTGGCCGTCCCGGCATCGGGCCGCAGCAGCGTGGCGAGGATCCGCACGACCGTGGTCTTGCCTGCGCCGTTGGACCCCAGCAGGGCGAAGATGCTTCCCGGCTCGACCGCGAAGTCGACGCCACGGAGGACCTCGAGGTCGTCGAAGGACTTCGTCAGGCCGGAGACCGAGAGGGCCGGGGCGGCGTGGTCGGTCATGTCCGATCCTCGTCGGCCGCGGGCTCCTCGCCGGCTGCGCGCCGGATCGAGTCGTCCAGTCGATGCTTCTCCTTGAGGATCCAGTTGCCCTGCGGGTAGTTGGCGACGAAGGCCTCGACGAACTCCACGGGGTCGTCCCCGACCAGGTCGCGGATCGGCGTCCCGGCCGCGGCTGCCTGCTCGAACAGGTCGACCAGGTCCTCCATCATGGCCGGGTCGCCCGATCCGCGCCCCCGCGTACATCAGGTAGCGCTCGACGCCGAGGATCGCGGTGCGGTAGTTCTCCGGCAGCGCCCGTGACCGCGCCTTGTACGCCCGCCAACGACGCTTGTCGCCCACCACCTCGCGGTGATCTCCGAGATGCCCATGGTCACTGACCTCCTTGACGGAGCTGTTCCAGTTGGTCTGCGAGGAAGCCCCAGGTCCTCCAGAACTCGTCGAGGTAGTCCTGGCCGGCAGCGTTGAGCGAGTACACCTTGCGCGGGGGACCCTTCTCGGAGGGGACCTTCTCCACATCGACCAGGCCACGTTGCTCGATCCTGATCAGCAGCGCGTAGACGGTGCCCTCGGCGATGTCGGCGAAGCCCTTCTCCCGCAGCCACGCGGTGATCTCGTAGCCGTAGGCGGGTCGCCCGGCCAGGAACGAAAGGACGATTCCCTCCAGCGTTCCCTTGAGCATCTCGGTCACCAGCTTGCCCACGGAGCCTCACCTGCTGCTACTCAGTCTGGTTGACTACTGGTAGATAGTAACACTGAATACCGCCGCCTTGGCAAGTCGGCCTGCCGTCGGCAGCCCTGCTACCGTCGGCAGATGACTGCCGCTGCGTGGTGGAGCCAGGTTGACCCGGATGTGCAGAGCTGGCTCATGGACAACAACGGGGACAGCCTTCCGGCGGAGATCGCCGAGCACGTGGTGAGCGCTGGTGGTACGGCGATCGCCGGGCAGCCCCTGGGAGATGCCGACGTCGACTGGATCGAGGCCGTGGCCAACGACGAGGCCCCGGACTGAGGGCAGGGCCGGACCGCCGAGGACTTGTTCGAGTCCCGGCAGCCGCGGCCCGCCCCGGGGTCCTTGCTCAGGCGGTGACCGTGGTCTCGTGGACCTGATCGGCCGGGTGGCCGGCACGCGCGTGGACCTGATCGGCCGCGTGGCCGGCGCGCTCGAGGATGCGGCGGACCGCCTCTGCGCTCACCCAATGAGCTCAGATGTCCCTCATGTGGGCGGCCGACCTGGCCGCCATCACCATCCTCACCTCCGGCGTATTCTTTCCCCGGCACTCTGTCAGCGCCGCGACCTCGTCACCGCATGCCTGGACGACCGCCGGGTCGTGGCTGAGACTGGGACTACGTCGCGAGCGCGGACACCAGCGGGTCGGACAGGGCCTCAGTCAGCAGCGTGACCAGGGCCTCGAGCTGGATGTCGGCGGAGGTCACCGGCTCCTCGGCGGACCCGTCGAGGGCCCGGGCGGCGAGCCCCGCCTTGCTGTCGATGAGCTCGGCGATCCGGGAGTCGATGGTCTGCGCCGCGATGATCCGCCACGCGGTGACGGGCTGCTCCTGGCCGATGCGGTGGATCCGGTCGATGGCCTGGGTCTGCTCGGCAGCGGTCCAGGACAGCTCGGCGAGCACCAGGTTGGAGGCGACCTGCAGGTTGATCCCCACGCCGGCGGCCGTCAGGGAGCACACCGCGACGGCGACGTCCGGGTCATTGGTGAACGCATCGATGTTCGCCTGGCGGACCTTGGTGGTCTGGTCCCCGCGGATCGACGCGTACCCGATCCCACGCTGGGCGAACAGCTCCTCCGCGCGGTCCATCACGTCGACGTGCTTGGCGAAGAAGACCACCTTGCCGACGTTGCGGGCCAGCTGGGCGGTGTAGTCGGCGGCCGGCCCGGCCTTGGCCTGGCCGATGCGCCGCATCATGCTGAAGACGTTCTCCCCGGTCTCGGCCTTGGCCGTGTCCCGCCGCTCCCAGGTCGCCACGCGGCGCACCAGCTCGTGGTCGATGCCCTCGACCTCCGGGCCCGAGGACTCGTCGCTGCAGGGCCTCGTTGTAGCGGGCCACCAGGCGACGGGCGAGGACCCGTTCGGCGGCGCGGATCGAGCGGGCGGCCTCCGCATCGAGCTCGACGGGCATGTCGGCCACCCGGCGGGCGGGCATGTCGGCGGCCACGTCGATCTTGCGGCGCCGGACGATCCCCATGTCGATCACGCACCGACGCGCCGACGGGTAGAAGCCGCGGTCGCCGGGGACCAGCCCGGTCTCCTCGAGGGCGGCCATCAGCTCGCCGCGCGGCCGGGTCTCGTCGATCCACCCGAGGAACGCCCAGATGGCCAGGAAGTCCTCGAGGTCGTTGATCAGCGGCGTCCCGGTCAGCGCCATGAGCAGGGGTCGGCCGGTCCGGGCGCGGATCCGCTCGGAGATCTCCAGGACGTGCTGGGAGCGCTGCGAGGCCTTGTTCTTGATGAAGTGCGCCTCGTCGACGACCATGCCGCGGAAGCCCAGGTCACCCAGCCAGCCCACGTGCCGGTCGAGGACCTCGTAGTTGACCACGACGATGTCGGCGAACCCGTCGATCGTGTCGCCGTCGCCGTGGATGACCGTCGCCGAGCGTCGTGGTGTCCACAGGTGGGCCTCCCGGGCCCAGTTCGTCTTGACGACGTTGGGCACCACGACCAGCAGCGGGTAGGCGTCAGCGGCCTGGGCGGCGAGCAGCGCCTGCGCGGTCTTGCCCAGGCCAGGCTCGTCGGCGAGCAGGAAGGTGCGGTGACCGGCCGCGGCTGCAGCGACCACCTGCGACTGGTGGTCCATCAGCTCCAGGCCGTCGGGCAGCGGCACGAGGGCCGTGGACGCATCGGGCAGGGGCATGCACGAGATGGCGCCGGAGCCCGCGTCCTCGAAGGAGCGCAGCAGCGGGCCGAGCAGCTCCCAGCCGGCCAGCCGCTGGGGGCGGACCTCGACGGGGCGGGCGGCACTGAGGTCGGGAGCCAGGAACGGGTTGGCCAGCTGGCGGGAGATCACCGAGCGCGGGACGACCTGCCGCTTGGTGGGGGCGTTCGGCTCGGCCGCCGCGGGAGGTGGCTCCTCGGCGGGGACGTCGACCCCGGCGGACTCCAGCAGCTCGCGGCGCAGGCGCTTGCCGGACTCCGAGAGCTCGGAGTCGTCGGCGATCAGCGCCAGCAGCGAGGTGTCCCGGGCCGCTGTCCGCGCCAGGATCGTCGCCACTCCGTCGAGGCGCTTGAGCTGGTTGGCCTTGTACGCCTCCGTGCTCGTCCCATCGGCCCGCACCCGGGCGCGCTCCTCGCGCACCAGCAGGGCGACGACCTGGAACTTCGTGCGCACCGAGGGTCGCGTGGACCCGCGGGCGACGTCGGACTGCACCTCGGTGACGACCTGGGCGAGCACGGGGATGATGCCCTCGTTGTCACCTGTGCGACCACGCCGTTGGGTCCGCGGGGCGCCGTTGCGCTCCGCCGTCTGGCGCTGGCCTCGTCGAGCCACCACACCTCCCTGGTGTGCCGTGCGCGCGCGAACGCGTCGCCATGAGTCCCCACGAGCCCGCCATCACGCGACGGGACCCGCCGGTTCGATGTCGGCCGGACTCGGTGAGCCGCAGCCGAGGACCATCTCAACGGCTGGAGACCAGCCGCCCCGGGGGACCGGCGCCATCGCCGTGGGTGGTCATACTCTAGCGCCCCGTGGGCCGGCCCGGCGATCCGCCGGGCGCACCGGCCCTGTCGGGCGCTAGCCTCGCGGTGGCTGCGGGAGCCGTGCTCCCGGAGGGTCGACCGGGGAACGAGGTGTTCACCTACCATGCAGGGTCCGGAGTCCGGCCTTCCCGTCCACAGGCTGGACACGATCCCCGAACGGCTGAGCCGCTACCCGACACCCGTGGGCGGGCTCGCCCTGGGCATCGCGAGCCTGGGCCTGGCGTGGGAGCGAGTGCTCCCCGGGACGGCCATCGCCGAGGCCGCCGCAGTGGTGGCAGGAGCGCTGCTGCTGCTGATGACGGTCCGGTTCGTCCTGCACCCGGGCACGCTGGGCCGGGACCTGGCCAACCCCGTCGTCGGCGGGGTGGTCCCCACCTATGCCATGGGCTGGATGATCGTGTCGATCTCGATCCACCAGGCCAGCGCAGTGCTGGGAATGCTCGTGTGGCTGGTGGCCCTGGCGATCCACGTCGCCTTCCTGGTGGCCTGGGCACGCCACCAGCGGCGGTCGTTCCACCTGTCCCGGATGGCGCCGAGCTGGTTCGTGCCGCCGGTCGGGATCATCGTCGCGGCCGTGAGCTACCGGGGGCCGGACGACGGACTGCTCAATGCGCTGGCGGTCCTCGCCCTGTACTTCGGGATGCTCAGCTACGTGGTGATGCTGCCGATCATGTTCTTCCGGTTCATCTTCACCGAGAACCTGCCGGTTGCCGCGCTGCCCACGGTGGGCATCCTCGCCGCCCCGGCGAGCCTCTCGCTGGTGGGCTACCTGACCCTGATCGAGGACCCCGAGCCGCTCCCCGTCATCCTGCTGGAGGGAGTGGCCGTGCTGATGACCGCGATCGTCTACGTGGCGTTCGTGCGACTCCTGGCGCTGCCGTTCACCCCCGGCTTCGCCGCCTACACCTTCCCGATGGCCATCGGGGCCACCGCCCAGTTCGAGGTGTCCGGTCAGCTGGCGCAGTGGCAGGTCAGCCAGGAGCTGATCGACCAGGTGCATGCCCTGGCCGTGTTCGAGCTGTGGGTGGCCACCGGTGTGATCGGCTATGTCTGCGTGCTGTTCCTGCGCTTCGCGTGGGTGCACTGGTCCCAGGCGCATGCGGCGTCGGACGACTGAGCCGCCGGTTCCGCGGGGGCCGTCATGCGCGGGTGGCCCGCAGCCCGGGCCGCGGGGCCAGGCGACGCGCGGTCGGCTCGTCGATGATGAGGTCGGTCACCGCGCCGGCACGGATGGCTGCCAGCAGCGGACGCAGCTTGGCCTCGCCGGCCACCACGCACAGCCGGCGCGGGATGCGGGCGAGCTCCGCTGGGGTGGGCCCGGTGGCCCGCCGGTTGATCTCGATGTCCTGGTAGCTGCCGTCCTCCCGCAGGAACACGGTGCAGACGTCGCCGACGACCCCCGCTGCGTAGAGCGCAGCCAGGTCGCTCTCGTCGAGGTAGCCGGAGGAGTAGACGTGCGAGGGGACCTGGCCCCCGAGGGCGCCGACCCCGAACAGGGCGATGTCGGCGCGGCGCTGGACGGCAAGGACCCGCTGGACGCTGCGCTCGCGCCACATGGCCTCGCGGGTGTCGGCGAAGTCGAAGAAGGCGGGCACCGGGAAGTGCCGGACCTCGGCGTCGAAGGCTGTGCCGAAGGCCGTGACGATCGTGCTCGCGTAGTCCACACCACTGGTGACGGTGTTCGCAGCACCGTTGAGCTGGACCACGGTGCCCCCCCGACTGGGCTTGCGACCCAGCTTGCGGGCGACGGCACTCACCGTGGTGCCCCAGGCGACGCCGAGCACCATCTCGTCCTCGAACAGGTCCATCAGCAGCCGCGCGGCCACAGTGGCCACCTGGTCGAGCCGCTCGACGTCCCTGGCCCCGGGGCGCACGGGCACCACGTGCGCACGGACCCCGAGGGCGGCCATGAGGTGGGCGGCCACGCCTGTCGCGGCATCCGGCTCGGGCCGGACGGCGATCTGGACCAGCCCGGTCTCGCGGGCGGACTTCAGCAGGCGGGAGACCGTCGATCGCGAGGTGCCCAGGCGACGTGCGATCGCGTCCATCGGCTCGTCCTGCAGGTAGTACATCGTGGCCGCGACACGCATGGACTCCTCACGTTCGATCACGGCCACCTCCCGAGATGTGCACATCTGTGCATCAGTCTTGCACATCCGCACCCGTGGTCGGATATGGTGCCGATGTGACAGTTGTCTGGTGACTGGGCCCCTATGGTCCGACGTGCCACAAGTCACAGTCAGGTCCGGCACTAGCCGCTGAAGAACAAGAGAGGATCCACACGAATGCGAATTCGTCATGGGGTGGTGGGAGCCGTAGGGCTTGCCCTGGCCCTGAGCGCGTGCTCCAGCACCACGAGTGAACCAACTACGGATGCCAGCGCGGGGGCGAGCGAGGCGGCGGCAGAGACCGTCGACCTCCGCTGGCGCACCCGGCCGGACAACCAGGCCGAGGCCGATGTCTACCAGCAGATCTCGGATGACATCACGGCCAAGGGCATCGGGCTGAACCTGACCTACGAGGCGGGCAACTCCGAGGGATCGCCCTACCAGGACAAGCTCAAGACCGAGCTGTCCGCGGGAACCGCTCCCGACGTGTTCTGGATCCCCGGCACCGACGTCGCGGACTTCGCGAAGGACGGCCTGATCCTGAACGCGAGCGAGGTGTCGTCGGCCGCGGGCTTCAACGCGGCCGACTTCTACGCCGGCCCGATGGACCAGCTCCTCGTCGACCCGGCCACCGGCCAGAAGGCTGACGGCTTCGTGTGGGGCGTCCCGCGTGACGTGTCCACCTTCGCGCTGTACCTGAACCTCGACCTCATCGACGAGGCCGGTGTGGACGATCCCCGCCAGCTCGCCGCGGACGGCGAGTGGACGTGGGATGCCTTCGAGAAGACCGCCAAGGCGATCACCGACCTCGGTGGTGGCGTCAAGGGCTTCGGCGCCGGCGGCTGGTGGGCCAACTGGGGCTACTTCGTGAACTCCGGCGGCGGCTCGTTCTTCAACGAGGATCGCACCGCGTGCAACCTCAACTCACCTGAGTCCATCGACGGCATCGAGTACTACCAGAACCTGTACGGCCAGGACCTCGGCGTCGCGTTCGGTGAGGACCCGGAGCCGGTCTACAAGAGCGGCAAGCTCGGCATGTTCATCAACGGTCGCTGGGCCACCCCCGGCTCCCGCGAGATCACGGACTTCAACTGGGACGTCGCACCGCTGCCGACCGGGCCTGCGCCCGGCAACAACTGGCAGTTCTGGGGCGCCTACGTGATCAACGCCGACACCGCCGACCCGGCCGCCGCCTGGAAGCTCGTCGCCGAGCTCACCAGCGTCGAGGTGCAGGACCAGATCGCCTCGCTCGGCGCGAACATCCCGTCGCGGGTGTCGCAGGAGGCCGTCGACAAGTTCCTCACCTACACCCCGCCGGCGAACAACCAGGCCTTCATCGACGGCATCCAGAACGACGCCGTCGCCGAGGGTCCGCTGTGGCAGGGCAACTGGCCGGCCTTCGACAAGGCGGCCGGTGACACGGTCACGGCACTGATGAACGGCACGATCGACATCGACGAGTACGAGAAGACGATCTGTGAGGTCACCGCACCCGCGTTCGAGTAGCGGCTGCGGCACCACAACGCGACAGGGGTCCCGGGTTCCGAGCGGGACCCGGGACCCCTGCCGCGTGCACCAAGCGCCCTGCACCGAGCGCCCACGTAGTACCTCAAGGAGCTGCACATGACCGCGATGGTCACCGAGACTGAGCCCACTCGGCCGAGCCCGATGTGGGAGGACGACGAGGGCTTCGAGCGGCTGCTGAGGGGCGTCCAGGCCTGGCACCTGTTCCTCGCCGGCGTCTGCACCTGGGTGCTGGTCAACGTCGGGGCCGGGATCTGGGCGCTGGAATCCCTGCCACGCACGGGCCTGGGCGTCATCGGGGCCCTCGGCCTGGGCGTCAACCTCCTTGCCGTGGTCCTGCTCGGGCGTCGCGCCCGGGTGGGTCGCACCATGTCCTTCCTGGTGAGCCTGTTCGTGGCCATCGGCGCCTTCGTGGTCCTGTTCGGCCAGCTGCAGATCGCCGAGGGGCTCGACGTCTTCGCCGGGGCGTTCGAGCGGGCGTTCCCCGCGCTCATCCTGGTCTCGGTCGGGGTGGTCTGGTGGGTGGTCGCCCGGCGCATCCACAAGCGGCTGCTGCCGGTCGGGTCCCTGGTGACCGACGACAACGTGAATGCCGGCGCCGTTCGTGCGACCCAGTGGCTGATGTGGGCCGGCCTGGCGATCGTTGCCGTGGGCACCGCCTGGTGGCTGGTGCTGATGCGCGCGCAGCGTGCCCTGTTGTTCTTCGGTGATGCCATCCGCTCGGACCCGGTCCGCTTCCTCGTCGCCCTGGTCATCTTCCTCGCGGCCGCATGGGCGCTCAGGACGATCATCTCCGAGCGTTCCGCGCGCTACTTCCTGGTCGAGAACGCCGAGGCTGAGGCGCTGACCGGCTGGCTCTACCTCTCGCCGAACCTCCTGGGCTTCCTCGCCTTCTTCGCCGGGCCCCTGGTCTTCTCGATGGTGATCTCGTTCTACGACTGGGACGGGGTCACCCAGGCGGTGTACGTCGGACTCGACAACTACATCGAGACCCTGTCGCTGAGCGTGGCCGCCACGGCCGCTGAGCTTCCGGCCGGCTACACCGAGGTGTTCGGCCTGCCGTTCAGCGACTACGTCGTCGGCGGCACCGATCCGTTGTTCTGGAAGTCGCTGACCAACATCTTCGTGTTCCTCATCGTGGCGGTGCCCGCATCGGTCCTGTCCGCGATGTTCCTCGCGGTCATGATCAATGCCGGCTATCGGGGCACCAAGGCCTACCGCACGGTCTTCTTCGTGCCCGCGGTCGCCGGGGTCATCGGGGTCACCCTCATCTGGAAGCAGATGTTCAACGCCACGGTCGGGTTCATCAACTGGGCGATCACCACGATCGGCCAGGGCCTCAACGTGGTGCTGCCCGGCGACCCGTTCGCAGAGCGCATCGAGATCGGCTGGCTGTCGGACCCGAACGTTGCACTGTTCGCGGTGTGCATCGTGTTCGTGTGGTCGCAGTTCGGCTTCAACACGGTCCTGTTCACCGCGGGGTTGCAGGGCATCGGCCGAGACCTGTACGAGGCGGCGGAGCTCGACGGCTGCAATGCGTGGCAGCAGTTCCGCCATGTCACGGTCCCGCAGCTCAAGGAGACCACGTTCTTCGTGACGGTGACGACTGTGATCCTCGCGCTCCAGCTGTTCGACATCGTCTACGCGCTCAACCAGCCCAACCCCGTTGGGTTCCCGGACAACGCCACATTGACGCCGGTCATCTACATCTACCAGCTCGGGTTCCAGCAGGACTCCTTCGGGAGGGCCAGCGCGGTTGCCTGGGTGCTCTTCGTGATCATCTTCATCTTCACGCTTGCCCAGTTCCGAGCCCAGCGCGCTGACGCGGAGGTGAAGTGATGGCCGGGTCACGTCGTCCCATCCGTGGGTGGAGGGGCCAGCTCGCCCGCATCTTCGTCTACGCGAGCCTGACCATCGCGGGCCTGGTGGTCCTGATCCCGTTCGCGTTCGCGCTCTCGGGGTCGTTCAAGACCGCCGAGGACGTCTTCACGTACCCGCCGCGGATGCTGCCCTACGTGGCCGCGACCGCGACCGTGAACGGTGAGGAGCTGCCCCTGTTCACCGTTCCGCTGCCCTCGGGCGGGACGGCGGAACTGGCCACGGGTGGAGAACGGGACGAGCCTGCGGGAGTTCCGGCAGGTCGACGACCCGGACTTCGTCCTGGTCGCCCCGAAGGACGCCCTCGAGCCGACCGGTACCACCGTCGTCGTGGACGGCGAGGAGAAGGACGTCTACATCGTCACCATCGACGGCCAGCAGGTCGAGGTCTACGACAACCGCTCCCGGATCGGTGGGACGTACATCGACCCCGCCGACCCGAGCGCGCCGCCGGTGTTCGCGGTGCCCGCGGATGTGGTCGCCGTCGAGGAGGTCGAGTTCCAGACGCAGAACTACTCCAACGTGCTCGGCCTCAACAGCTTCGCCCGGGCGCTGACGAACACCGTGCTGGTCACGATCCTCGTGGTGGTCGGGCAGGTGCTGACCAGCATCCTCGGCGGCTACGCCTTCGCCCGCCTGAGGTTCCGGGGCCGGGAGAAGCTGTTCCTGTTCTACCTGGGATCGATCATGATCCCGTTCGTCGTCATGATCATCCCGCTGTACCGGCTCATGGTCGAGATCGGGTGGGTCAACGACCTGGTATCGCTGGTGTTCCCGTTCGCGTTCACGGCCTATGGCACGTTCCTCATGCGCCAGTTCTTCGTGACGATCCCCAAGGAGCTCGAGGAGGCGGCCATCCTGGACGGCGCCTCACGATGGAAGATCCTCTGGAAGGTGATGGTCCCGCTGTCGATCCCGGCCATCGCGACCCTGACGACGTTCTCGTTCCTCTATGCCTGGAACTCGTTCGTCTGGCCGTTGATCGTCATCGACTCGGGCAACCAGGAGAACAGCGTGCTCGCCCTCACCCTGGCGACGCTGGGGGGCAGGGCAGCAGACAGCCCGAACCTGGTGCTCACCGGGGTCATGATCGCGATGATCCCCCCGGTCACAGTGTTCCTGCTGGCCCAGCGCTACTTCGTGGAGAACGTCGCCAGCAGCGGGATCAAGGGCTGAGCCG
>CAVPNX010000011.1:0-81310 GCA_963706885.1 uncultured Actinomycetes bacterium
TGGCTGCGATCTCAGCCTTCCTGCCCTTCGAGGACGTGATCCTGCGCGTCTGGTACCCGTTGATCGCTGTCGCGGTCGCAATCGGTGTGCTCGGCTATGACCTGCTGGGCATCAACGTGACGGTGCGCCGTGCGTTGGTCTACCTGCCGCTCACCCTGGTGGTCGCGCTCCTGGTGGGCGCGATCTCGGCATTGATCAGCCAACGGACCGAGGGGTCGCAGTACGGCATTGTCGTTGCGGCGGTCGCCATCGCCGTGCTGGTGCTGCCGCTCCGGGACGCGCTCATGCGGGTCACGGATCGGCTTCTCTACGGCCGGCGCAGCGACCCCATTGCCGTGATGGGCCAGATCGGCAGCGCTGATCCCGAAGCTCCCGAGGTGCTGCTGCGCGTCCTGGCCGAATCAGTGCGCTCCCCGGGGGTGGAGCTGCGCGACGCGACCGGGGCGCCCGTGGCATGCGTCGGCACGCTCACCGAGCGCGCCCAATCGGTGCCTCTCGGAGACGGGTCCGCGGGGGAGTTGGTGGTCTCGCCCCGGCGGGGTGAACGAACCCTGGATCCGGCAGATGAACGGCTGCTCGCCGCAGTGACCCCTTACTGGGTCGCGGCCCTGCGCGCACAGGCGTTGGCCCGGGACCTCGAGTCCGAGCGGGAGGAGGTCATGCTCGCCGCCGGGGCCGAGCGCGCCCGCCTGCGCCAGGACCTCCACGATGGCCTCGGCCCGGCGCTCAGCGGTATCGCCCTCGGGGCCGAGGCCGCGCACGGCCTGGTCCGGACCGACCCCGACGCTGCCGTGACCTTGATCGATCGGATCGGTGTCGAGGCGACTGCGGCGACGGAGGAGGTGCGTCGGGTGATCGACGACCTGCGCCCATCCGCCCTTGACTCCGCGGCACTCGGCGAGGCGATCGGGCTGGCTGCGGACCGGGTGGCTGCCCAGGTCAGCGTCGAGCTGGAGGGTGACCTCACGACCTTGCCGCCCGACGTCGCGTCCACGGCCTACCGGATCGCTGCCGAGGCGCTGACGAACGTGGCGCGGCATTCGGGGGCCACCTGTTGTTGGGTGCGTGTCGGTCGCGTCCCGGAGGGACTTTCCCTCTCGGTTCGCGACAACGGCCGGGGCATCCCGGATCAGCGGTCGACCAGAGGCGTGGGGCTCGCGTCCATGCGTCGACGTGCAGCCATGCTTGGCGGGCGCGTGACCGTCCTCCCGGTCGACCCCACCGGCACGGAGGTGTCGGCCATGCTCCCCGTCGCGCTGGTGAGCGCATGAGCATCTGCGTCGTGGTCGCCGACGACCATCCGATGTACCTGCTGGGCCTGGCTGCCGTGCTCGCCCAGGCTGACGACATCGACGTCGTGGCCCAGGCGAGCAACGGCAACGAGCTGTTGGCAGCCGTCGCCCAGCACACACCCGACGTCGCGGTCACCGACCTGACGATGCCCGGACTCGATGGCATCGCGGCGATGCACCGGCTGCGGGACACCGCGCCGGCCACGGGCGTCATCGCGCTGACCATGCACGAGGACGACGAGTCTGTGTTCGCAGCCCTTCGGGCCGGCGCCCTCGGGTATCTGGTCAAGGGCGCGGATTCGGCCGAGATCGTCCGGGCCGTGCGCGCGGTCGCAGCTGGGGAGGCGGTCTACGGCGCATCGGTGGCCCGCCGGATCCTCGCCTTCCACTCCGGGACGCTCGGCGGTGATCCCTTCCCCGACCTCACCCCCAGGGAGCGGGAGGTCCTCGGCGAGCTCGCCGGCGGTGCGCGCAACCACGAGATCGCTTCCCGCCTCGGGTTGTCGGAGAAGACAGTGCGCAATCACGTGTCCGGTGTCCTGCTCAAGCTCCAGGTCCCCGATCGCACCGCGGCCGCGATCAAGGCCAAGGACGCGGGAATCACACCGCCTCGCAGTGGCTGAGGGGATGACGTCGGCGGGATCGCACCGGAGCCGCAGCGTCCGTGCGCTCCCTTGATCCGCTCCTCCGGGAGCCGTGCAGGTTCCCGACGCTAGAGGAGCGTCAACCTGCACGGATCATGGGTGAGGGTCGCTGGGTTGAGCCGGAAACGCTCTGTGCGGGGCCACGTGCCCGCGAGCCTCGAGCCGGTGGGCGGCTCTTCAGCGGATCGTGCTGACCTCCGGCTCCGGGCCGCCGGACCAGGTGAGCCGGAACCGTCCGCCGGGTCGTACGTTCGCCACGGCAGCGGGGCGGAAGCACGCGACGGCTTCGCGGCCCGGGTCGCGGACGGCCGGGTACACGACCCCGATCGAACCAGCGGCCAGGAGATCGGCGGCCACGGCTTGGCTTGTTGCGTAGGAGTCGGACGCGAGGCACTGCCGAGCTCGCCGGTCACGCGGTCGACGCAGGTCGTGCAGGGGCGCGTGGATGTCCGACAGGTAGTCCTGGTAGTCGGCGACGAGCTCCCAGCGGTCGATCTCCGCCAGCTCAACGCTCCGGTGGTAAGCAACCTCAGCCAGCGAGGTCTCAACGTGCTGGCCTGCGTACCAGGCACCACGGTCGGGGCCGTTGAAGCGGGATCCGAGCGGATGGGGGTGGCAGAAGGAGGCGTTGATGATCCGCCAGTGCGGCACCGCGAACACGAGCTCGTCCTGGTGGATCCCGCCGGGCAGGGCGTCGGCCTGGGCCTGGAGCCGTGCGTTCGTGGCAGCCGTCAGGGCGACGAGGGCCGGGATGTCGGACTCCTCGTGGGCGAGGTTCGCGAGGATCGGCTCATCGGTGTCGGCGTACGTCGCTGGGATGAGTCGGTGCGTGTCGTCCCAGCGCACGTCGCTGACGGGGGGCCACACCCGGGCCGCTGGGCTCACGCGCCGCCGCGCCGTGCGTCGAGTAGCGCTCGGACGCGCTCCATCGCAGGGATGCCACCGCGCAGCATCACGTCCAGCGGGGTCGCACCGTTGAACAGGGCGTTCGTGTTGGGCAGGTGCACCCACTCGTCGGCCAGCTCACCGCCATACAGCACGTGCAGGGCGGTGTAGATGCCCAGCAGGTAGGACGCCCGGGTCAGGCGATCGACGCCCAGGGTCTTCGGCGGGTTCCGCACCCACGCATGCCAGCTGCTGGGGGAGACATCGCCGAGGAGTGCGCAGACCTGGGGCACGGTCAGACCCCACGCGTCGGCCAGACGGCCCATTCCACGCACGGCTGCGGGAGTGAGGCGCGCCTGCTCGGCCGGGTCGCGCAGGTCGACCCACGCCTGGGTCTCGAACCGGCTCGCGGGGTACCGGACCGATGCTGCCACTGCGGTCATGGTGATCCCTCCTTGCAGCTGCAATCCAGTTCTGGATCGATTGTAGCGCAGGTCTGGAGTACCGGCGAGGGAGGATGCGGGCTTGCCGCGACTCGCCCCGACGGTCAACGAGGCACTGGCCGCTGCGACCCAGCGGGCTCGGGCACTCTCAACCAGCTGACTGTGCCGTTCCGATCGGAGGCGATCGACCCGGGGCAGGCGACAGCGCGTGCCCGCGGGACTGCACCGAACACCCTGCCCGCCGGGGATCCCGGCTGCAGGGTCAGCCGGCGACGTAACCCGCCTGCAGGGCGCCGGCATCGTCGCGCAGCTCGAGCTGGTCCCCACGGATCGTGTACGTGGTGACCCTCCCGAGCGCGGCGAGGTAGTTGGCCTCCTGCTCGTCGACGTCGGGCTCGCACGCCTTCCTGGTCGTGGCCAGCGGGCCGATCGTCAAGGAGTCGCCGGACACCTCGTAGGTCCCGTTGTAGGTGTTGCACCCGGCGTTGCCGGAGAGGGTGCCGTCCTCGGCGAACTCGGCGGTGACCATGGTTCCGGCCACCAGCGAGGTGACGGCCTCCTTGCCGTTGTTGATGCCGGTGGCCGACCAGGTGGTGCCCGTGAGCGTGACCGGGACCGACTCGGTGTACGACAGCACGACCTGACCGGCTCCGTCGCTGAGCGTCAGCGTGCCGTCCGTGATCGCATAGGTCCTCGCCTCGCCCAACCGGGCGAGGTAGTCGGCCTCCACGGTGCCGGCATCGCCCTCGCAGGCCATCTGGGTGCTGGCCAGGGGTCCGATCGTGATGGTGTCCCCGTCCGTCGTGTACCCGCCGGTGAACCGGTTGCAGCCACCGGACCCGGAGACCTGGTCCGCGGTGAACTCCGCCGTCGGGGTCACGCCCTCAGGGACCGTGGAGAGCTCGGAGGCGCCCGCCGGCGCGTACTGCGCCAGGTCCCAGGCCGTCCCCGCCAGCGACTGGGGGGCGTCGCCGCCGGACCCGGAATCGGTCGAGCTGGCACACGCCGCCAGCGGGAGGGCCAGTGCGACAACCAACGCCACCATGGTTCGAGCGCGCATGTCCAGGACTCCTTCGATCGATCCACCGTGCGGCTTGACTGCTCGAACCGGACGGTATCACCCGGTTCGGGCTCTGCTTCGGCGGCAGGACGCGGCGCGTCACGGGTCCGAGCTGTGCCTCGTCGAGGTCTGCCAGTGCGGGGATGGGCGTGAGCATTCGTCCCGGCCGCCAGCCGCGCTCGAGCTTCTGCTCGGCCACGCCGCCGACTGCCCAGACATGGCAGGTGTCGGCGATCAGGGGCAGCATCTCGCGAGCCTCGCGGTACTCCGGCGCATCCCGGCCGCCCTGCCGCAGCCGGGCTGAGAACGCTGCCTGCAGCAGTGTCGGGGCCATGGACCTGGCCAGTTCGCGCAGGTGGGTGCAGCCGGCCGGCCCCCCGAGCCGCTCGCGGAGGGCCGCGTTCCAGCCCCGGCCGAGCGTCACGCCGACCAGCGCCTGGTGCGCATCGGCGATCTCGACGCACTCGGCATGCGGGTAGGTGTCGAAGTCGACCGTGACCGAGCGGACGACGAAGTCCGCCAGCGACACGGTGACGGCCAGCCCGAGGTCGTGGACGAGCGGCAGGTCGAGCGGATCGGTGGCCCACGGGCGCTCGTCGCGCAGGCGGCCGGCGACCTCGATGAGGCCCTCGGGGGCATCACGCACCTCGATGACGATGGTCCGGCGGTGGTGGGGGGTGCCGGGCGTGGATGGGGTCGACAGGGCGGGCTGCGGATCACCTGGCGTCATGCGAACCTCCTGGCCATGGGCCATGCCGGCCCTCATTGCCCCTGGCCTGGCCGTTCCACGCTACTCGCGCCCCAGCCCCTGCCCGCGCATGGGCCGGCCCCCCGGGGTCATGGCCGGGGGGCCGGGTTCATGGGGCGCTGCGACTACGCGTCGCGGCGCTTCAGGGCGACGGCGGCGCCGACGATGGCCAGCACCACCCAGCCGGCGAAGACCGCCATGCCGACACCGGGGCTGAGCAGCGTGTCGCCGGGATCCAGCGAGGTGAAGGCCTGGCCGGCGTTGGACGGCAGGTACTTCAGCACGTCGTCCCAGCTGTCGGGCAGCAGTGCGGAGGCCAGGGTCGGCACGAACAGGACGGCCCCGATCACCGTGCCGATCCCGCCGGCGGTGCTGCGCAGCAGGATGCCGAGGGCCACCCCGATCACGCCGAGCCCGACCAGGTAGGCCGCCGTCCCGAGAACGGCCCGCGCCACGCCGTCGTCGGACCAGGAGACGGTCGCCGCGCCGCCGGCTTCGAGGATCGCCATGCCACCGAAGAACGAGACGAGGACCCCGACCAGGGCGACCGGCGCGACCACGCCCACGAACGTCGTGAGCTTGCCCCACAGGACGGGCAGCCGCTTGGGGACCGCGGCCAGCGTCGTGCGGATCATCCCGGTGGAGTACTCCCGGGCGCCGACGATCGCCCCGAGCACGGCCACGATCAGCACGGCGAAGTTGGCGCCGGAGAGCACCGTCGAGACCGGGTCGGTCCCGGCGAACCCCGGCGGGCCTCCCTGCCCCGCGGTCACCTCGACCTGCCCGCTTGCGGTGAGGGCGGAGATGAGTCCGAAGGCGATGAGGGCGAACAGCATCCCGCCGATCGTCAGCCAGGTGGAGCGCAGGGTGCGCATCTTGATCCACTCACTGCGGATCACCCGAGGGGTGGTCGTTCGGGCCGCCGTGATCGCGTGCGTGCGGACGGCTGGCGGGTTCAGGGTTGCGGCGCTCATCAGGCTGCCGTCCTCTCGTTCGTCTCGGTCGAGCCGTGGTACTCCACGGCGTCGCGGGTCAGCTCCATGAAGGCCTCCTCGAGGGAGGGGGCGATGTCGACGAGCTCGTGCAGGACGAGCCCCTCGCGTGCTGCGATCTCGCCGACCTGTGCGGCCGGCATCCCCGAGACCTCCAGGTGTCCGGGAGCGTTGGACGACACGGTGACTCCGGGGCCGGCGAGCAGGTTGTGCAGGCGCACGGCGTCGGGGGAGGAGACCCGGACCGCGTTCTGCGAGGAGGCCGCGATGAAGTCCGCCATGGACATGTCCGCCAGGACCGTGCCACGGCCGACCACGATCAGGTGCTCGGCGGTCATCTCCATCTCGCTCATGAGGTGCGAGGACACGAACACGGTCCGCCCCTCGTCGGCCAGCTCGCGCAGCAGGGTGCGGATCCACTTGATGCCGTCGGGGTCCAGGCCGTTGACCGGCTCGTCGAGCATGACGGTCTGCGGGTCGCCCAGCAGGGCGGTGGCGATGCCCAGGCGCTGGCCCATGCCCAGCGAGAACCCGCCGGCACCCTTGCTCGCCACCTCGGCCAGGCCGACGAGCTCGAGCAGGTGGTCCACCCGGTTCGCGCCCACTCCGATCGTCGCCCCGAGGGCGAGCAGGTGGTTGCGCGCCGTGCGGCCCTTGTCGATCGCCCGGGCCTCCAGCAGGGCGCCGATCTCAGCCAGCGGCGACGCGGACTCCATGTACGGATGGCCGTTGACGGTGGCCGTCCCGGACGTGGGCCGGTCGAGGCCCAGGATCATCCGCATCGTCGTGGACTTCCCAGCGCCGTTGGGCCCGAGGAATCCGGTGACGATGCCCGGCTGGACGGTGAAGCTCATGTCGTCGACGGCGAGGACGTCGCCGTAGCGCTTGGTCAGGTTGCGAACCTCGATCACGATCTCTCCCTGGTCCTGGCCCCCGGCGGCTCCGGTGGGCATGGATCAAGGTTCGCAATCGGGGCAGCGAGTCCGCGTCTGCCAGATGCAGGCTCCTGCAGGTACTGCGGCTGCGGTAGTGCGCAGTGGGTTCAGGCGTCGCCGGCCCGGACCAGGCCGCTCTGGTAGGCGATGACCACCAGCTGGGCGCGGTCGCGGGCGCCGAGCTTGGTCATGGCGCGGTTCACGTGGGTCTTGGCGGTCAGCGGCGAGAGGTAGAGCTGCTCGGCGATCTGGTCGTTGCTCAACCCGCGCCCGACCATCGCCACGATCTCGCGCTCCCGATCGGTCAGGACCTCGAGCTCCGCCGGGCTGGTCGTCAGCTGGACCTCGGAGGGCTGCGCGAGGAACCGGTCGATCAGCGCCCGGGTGGCCCGCGGGGACAGCAGCGAGTCGCCCGCCGCGACGACCCGCACCGCGTCGAGCAGCTCGGTGGGCTCCACACCCTTGCCGAGGAAGCCACCCGCCCCGGCGCGCAGGGCGGCGACCACGTACTCGTCGGCCTCGAACGTGGTGAGGATCAGCACGTGCACGCCGGCCAGATCCGGGTTCGCGCTGATCTGCTCGGTCGCCTGCAGGCCATCGAGCTGCGGCATCCGGATGTCCATCAGCACGACATCCGGGGCCAGGGCGATGCACTGGCGCAGGGCGTCGGCCCCGTCGATCGCCTCGCCCACCACCTCGAGGTCGGCAGCGGAGTTGATCAGGGCGGCGAAGCCGGCGCGGATGAGTGCCTGGTCGTCGGCGATGAGCACGCGGATCATGGGCGCTCCAGGGGCAGGTCGACTCGGATGTGGAACCGCTCGCCCTCGGTGATGGTCAGCGTCCCTCCGGTTGCGGCCACGCGCTCGCGCATCCCGATCAGGCCGTGACCGGTGGTCCTGCCGGGGGCGTGGCACGGCGCCGGGCGCCGACAGGTTCGGCGACCGGGATTGCTCACCTCGACGTGCAGCGTCTGCCCCTCCTCCATGAGGACCACGCGGGCCGTCCCCGTCCCGTACCTGCCCGCGTTGGTCAGCGCCTCCTGGATCACGCGGTACGCCGTCGAGCCCGGTCGTGGTCGGGAGGTCGCGCGCGCCCACACGGTCATCGAGATCGACATCGAGCCCGGCCGAGCGCATCCGGGCGACCAGTCCCGGGATCTCCGTGAGCCCCGGGGTGGGTGGCTCGACGAGCTGGGCGTTGCCCTCCGTGCGCAGCAGCCCGACCATCACGCGCATCTCCTCGATCACCTGCTGGCTGGCCGCGCGCACGTGCACGAGCGCCTCCCGGGCGGCCGGGGGGTCGGACTCGACCAGGTGCGCGGCAACGCCCGGCCTGGACGTTGATCACCGACACGTGATGGGCGACCGCGTCATGGAGCTCGCGTGCGATCCGCAGCCGCTCCTCGGCGACGCGGCGGCGCGCCTCCTCCTCGCGCGAGGCCTCGGCTGCCTCTGCCCGCGCGAGTGCGGAGGCGACCGACTCCCGCTGGTTGCGCACCGAGTCGCCGACCGCTGCGGCCAGGGCGCTGAACGCCGCCAGGGCGTAGGTGCCGTCGCTGCCGATCGAGCCCTCCATGACGAACAACGTGGGGATGATGAGGGTGACGGCCGTGGCCGCCGCCACGATCACCGCCGTCCGGCGGTTGGTGCGCACGGCGACCGTGTAGACCGACACCATCAGCGCGGCGAGGCAGCGGGAGGGCAGATGCGTGAGCAGGGTGTCGGTGGCGGTCAGCGCGAGGATGGCCAGCCAGATCGCCACCGGCCACTGGCGACGCCACACCAGCAGGGCGCTCGCGCCGGCCACCAGCGCGATCGACTCCCACCCCCGGGCGGCGAGCTCGGCGGGGTCGAACGCGGCGGTCCGTTCGACCGCCCGGCCGGCCGGCGGCAGGTAGAGGCAGGCGACGAACACGCCCGCCGCGATGACCAGGTCGACGGGGGCCACGCGGGAACCCAGTCGCGCCGCCATCCGATCAGCCCACCCCTGCATGCGGATCACGATAGGGGCATGGGCCACCCCGGCGCGCCCACCGCGCGCGGTATCCCCACCTACCGCAGGCGCAGTACTCCGGCCCACGCGCGGCAGGGAATGCCCCTGGGGCGGAGTAGGTTGTGCCCCCGTGAGTACCCCGAGCCCGGCCGCCCCGATGACCCCCGACGTCGTGGCACCGCACCGGTGGCGGGCCCTGGCCGCGCTGGTCGTCACCCTGCTCGTGGTGGTGCTGGACAACACGGTGCTCAACGTCGCGCTCAAGACGATCCAGGACGACCTCGGCGCCACCCAGAGCGAGCTGATCTGGGCGATCAACTCCTACTCGCTGGTGTTCGCCGCGCTGCTGTTCACCTGGGGTGTGCTGGGCGACCGCTACGGGCGGCGCAAGATCCTGATCATCGGCCTGGTCCTGTTCGCTGCCGCATCCCTGCTCAGCGCGTTCGCCCAGACCCCGTTGCAGCTCATCATCGCGCGGGGGCTCATGGGTGTGGGTGGGGCGTCGGTCCTTCCCGTGACGCTGTCGATCATCACCGTGATCTTCCCGCCCGCGGAGCGTGGCAGGGCGATCGGCATCTGGGCCGCGGCGGTCGGTGGCGCGGTCGCGCTCGGCCCCCTGCTGGGCGGCTTCCTGCTCGAGCACTTCTGGTGGGGCTCGGTGTTCCTGATCAACATCCCGATCATCGCCATCGGGATCGTCGGGATCCTGCGCAACGTGCCGGAGTCGCGCAACCCGCACCCGGGTCGGCTCGATCCGCTGGGACTCGTCCTGTCGATCGTCGGCCTGCTGGCCCTGGTCTACGGCATCCAGGAGGCGGGATGGAGTGAGCCGGCGACCTACGCGTGGATCGCGTTCGGCGTGGCCGTGCTGGCCGGGTTCCTGTTCTGGGAGTCGCGCACCGACCACCCCTCGATGGACCTGAGCCTGTTCTCGATCCGCTCGTTCTCGGTCCCACTGTCGGCCACCTCGCTGACGTTCGCCGCGTTGAGTGGGTCGCTGATCTTCATGGCGTTCTACCACCAGGTGGTGCGCGGCTGGTCGCCGCTGCAGTCCGGCGCGCTGACCGTCCCGTTCGCGATCGGCCAGCTGCTGTCGGCCCCGCGCAGCGGCAAGATGGTGGCCCGATTCGGCGCCCGCCGGGTGATCCCGTTCGGGCTGGTCCTGGCGTCGGTGGCGATGTTCGGGTTCACGACGCTGGAGCTGACCACGCCGGTGTGGTTGCTGGTGCTCATCCCGTTCGTCTTCGGGTTCGGGATGGGCAACGTGATCGCCCCATCGACGACCCGGATGACGCTGGCGACACCGCCGCAGCGCTCCGGCGCGGGGTCGGCGGTGCAGAACACGGTCCGCCAGGTCGGGGCGACCCTGGGGGTCGCGGTCATCTCGTCGGTCGTGGCGACGAAGTACTCGGGCGCGATGTCCACCGCACTGGAGGGCAGCCCGCTGCCGGCTGACCTGCAGGAGAAGGCCTCGGACAGCGTCGGGGCGACCTACGAGGTTGCCGCGGGGCTCCAGGCGTCGGGGCGGGCGACCGTCGAACAGGCGGACATGCTGCGCTCAGCCGCCGACGCCGCCTTCATCCCCGCGTTCCATGTGGCCGCGTACATGGGCCTCGGCCTGCTGCTGATCGCCCTGGCCATCATCCTGATCTGGCTCCCGGCCCAGGCCGAGGCGGTCGCATGGAAGGCCGGGGGCACCTCGGCCCCGGTGCCCGGGCAGCCGGGGGCCGGGCCCGGTGAGCAGCCCGCTGATCCCTACGCCACGGGTGACGACCTCGACGCGGCCCACCAGGTCCACCTGGTCGCCGAGGACCCCGACCACCTCAGCCACGTCGAGGACGCGCCGCTGGAGCATCCCCTGGAGGGTTCCCGGCCCCGGGAGCCGTGACCGCAGTCGGGTTCCCTACCGGCCGGTAAGGTCCAACGGCGGTGCCTGCATGCGGGATCCTCGGGACGCATGCCCCCCGGAGCGGGACCTTTGCCCGGCGTGGCGTGCCGGACGGGTGGCTAGCGTGTCGGGCGTTGGTGCCTGTCCGATCGGCACCCCGAGCTGAGGGGTAACCCCCGATGGTGAAGTCCCCGGGCCGAGTCGCCCGAAGTGCTGCAGTGCTCCTCTCGGCCACATCGCTGGCTGGATGCGCGTCGAGTGGGGCGCAGGGCGAGAGCACGGGGGGCGGTGAGGCGAGCCTGGTCCTGCCCGACCTCTCCGTGGTGGAGATCGTCGGTGGCGGGTCGGGCCGGGCCCTGCTGATCCTCGGACTGCTGGTGTGCGCCCTGGGGCTGGGCTTCGGCCTGATCGTGTACCTGCAGCTGCGCCGGATGCCCGTGCACACCTCGATGCGCGAGATCTCGGAGCTGATCTACTCCACGTGCAGGGCCTACCTGCTCAAGCAGGGTCGGTTCCTGCTCATCCTGTGGGGGTTCATCGCGGCGGTCATCGTCGTGTACTACGGCGTTCTCGTCGGGTTCACGTGGCAACGTGTGTCGATCATCCTGGCCTTCAGCCTGCTGGGCATGGGCGGCTCATACGTCGTCGCGTGGTTCGGGATCCGGGTGAACACGTTCGCGAACTCCCGCACCGCCTTCGCCTCACTGCAGGGCAAGCCCCTGCCGGTGCACCGGATCCCGCTGAAGTCCGGCATGTCGATCGGCATGGTCCTGATCAGCATCGAGCTGATGATGATGCTGGTCATCCTGCTGTTCCTGCCCGCCGAGATCGCCGGCGCGTGCTTCATCGGGTTCGCCATCGGTGAGTCCCTGGGTGCTGCCGCGCTGCGCATCGCCGGCGGCATCTTCACCAAGATCGCCGACATCGGCTCGGACCTCATGAAGATCGCGTTCAAGATCAAGGAGGACGACGCCCGCAACCCCGGTGTGATCGCCGACTGCACCGGCGACAACGCGGGGGACTCCGTCGGCCCGAGCGCGGACGGCTTCGAGACCTACGGCGTCACCGGCGTGGCCCTCATCACGTTCATCCTGCTGGCCGTCCCGAACCCCGCGGTGCAGGCCAGCCTGCTCGTGTGGCTGTTCGCGGTCCGCGCCGTGATGGTCATCGCATCCGGGGCCTCCTACCTGCTCAACGACGCATGGGTGCGCCGGCGCTACGCGACCGCGGACCGGATGAACTTCGAGACCCCGTTGAGCTCCTTGGTGTGGGTGACCTCGGTGGTCTGCATCCTCGCGACCTTCGCCACGACCTACCTCGTGCTGGGGGTGGGGGCCACCAGCGACCTGTGGTGGGAGCTGGCGCTGATCGTCTCGGTGGGCACGATCGCCGGGGCGCTGATCCCCGAGCTGGTCAAGGTGTTCACGTCCACGAACTCCAAGCACGTCAAGGAGGTCGTGAAGAGCTCGCGCGAGGGTGGGGCCTCCCTGAACATCCTCTCCGGCCTGGTCGCGGGCAACTTCTCCGCGTACTGGCTGGGGATGGCCATCGTCGGCCTCATGGGCGCGGCGTACCTGATCAGCGAGCGCGGGCTCGACGAGCTGATGATCGCCCCGGCCGTGTTCGCGTTCGGCCTCGTGGCCTTCGGCTTCCTGGGCATGGGTCCGGTCACGATCGCGGTGGACTCCTACGGCCCGGTCACCGACAACGCGCAGAGCGTCTACGAGCTGTCGATGATCGAGGACGTCCCCGGCATCGACGCCGAGCTCTCCCGCGACTTCGGGTTCACCCCGCAGTGGGACACCGCCAAGCTGATGCTCGAGGAGAACGACGGCGCCGGCAACACGTTCAAGGCCACCGCCAAGCCAGTGCTCATCGGCACAGCGGTGGTCGGGTCCACCACGATGATCTTCTCGATCATCATGGGCCTGACCGAGGGCCTGACGACCGGCATGGAGAACCTGTCCCTGCTCTACCCGCCGTTCCTGCTGGGGCTGATCACCGGTGGCGCGATCATCTACTGGTTCACCGGCGCCTCGATCCAGGCAGTGACGACCGGCGCCTACCGGGCCGTGGAGTTCATCAAGGGCACGATCAAGCTCGACGGCGTGACCAAGGCCTCGGAGGCCGACTCGCGCCGGGTGGTGGAGATCTGCACCCAGTACGCCCAGCAGGGCATGATCAACATGTTCCTCGGGGTGTTCTTCGCCACGCTGGCGTTCGCGTTCCTCGAGCCGTACCTGTTCATCGGGTACCTGATCTCGATCGCCGCGTTCGGGCTCTACCAGGCGATCTTCATGGCCAACGCCGGCGGCGCCTGGGACAACGCGAAGAAGATCGTGGAGATCGACCTGCACGCCAAGGGCACCGCGCTGCACGACGCCACCATCGTCGGCGACACCGTGGGCGACCCGTACAAGGACACCTCGTCGGTGGCGCTGAACCCGGTCATCAAGTTCACGACCCTCTTCGGCCTGCTGGCCGTGGAGCTGGCGGTCAGCCTCGACAGCCAGGGCAACCAGGTCCTCGTGAAGGTCCTGGCCGCGGCGTTCTTCGCGGTGTCGGTGTTCTTCGTGCACCGCTCGTTCTACGGGATGCGCATCGAGGTCCCGCTGGTCGACGACGAGGAGTACCCGGAGGAGCCCGACGGCTCGGGTGGGTTCGGTGGCAGTGGTGCCCTTCCTGAGGGCGAATCGGCATTGACGTTCCAGGGAGGTGGGGTCAGGTGAACAATTCCAAGTCGAGCACTGAGCGCAACCGCAACATCGCGATCCGGTACGGCGCGGCGATCGTCGACGCGGACGGGCACGTCAGCGGGCACGACGCCGGGGCGACCCTCGTCCGACGGCTGCTGAGGGTGTTCCCGGGCTCCCGGCTCATCGGGGCCGGCCCGCGGCAGGGCGACGGCTTCGACGTCATCCCGCTGGAGTTCGTCGACGGCTCGGACACCGTGGTGATCAACATGGACGTCATCGACTCCGTCGGGGTCTGGCAGACGCTCAAGGAGCACTGCGACGAGCCGAAGCTGATGAACTTCGTGTGGTTCAACACCGTGAAGTACGAGCACCGCGTCCAGCGCTCGGCGCTGGGCCTCTCGTGCGGGCTCTTCCCGACCTTCGCCAACTCGGAGCGCACCGCCAACGAGATCCGCGAGATCGTCTCCGGCTGGACCATCAAGCCGATCTGGGAGGAGGCCCGGATCGCGTGGGTCAACCTCGGGATCCGCCTCGAGCACGTCCAGCCGCGCAAGGAGACCTCCGTCCCGGTGGTGCTGTACCCAGCGATCTACCTGTCCGAGCGCAAGCAGCCGCAGCTGTTCCTCGACACCGTCGAGAAGGTGCAGAAGCGCACCCCGATCAAGGTCGAGGCGCGCCTGCACGAGTCGCACCTGATCAGCGAGCGGGCGATGCGCCTGTCGCGCAAGGACTGGGCGTGGGTCGGCCCGCTGACCGCAACGCGTGAGGACTACTGGCACGCCCTGGCCCGGACCACGGCGTTCCTGGCCACCGCGCGCGACGAGTCCTACGGGCTGGAGTACGTGGAGGCCCTCGTTGCCGGTGCCGTCGGGGTGTTCCCGGACCGGCCGTGGGCGCGGGCCATCCTGCCGGAGCGCTACCCGTTCTTCTACACCACGCCAGCCGAGGCCGAGGCGATGCTCTACCGCGCGGTCACCGACACCGATGCGTGCCGTCGCGAGCTCGACCAGGCGACTGGTGGGGACTTCGTGCAGTGGCTGGGCGCCCGGCACGACGACGACCAGTTCGATCGGGCCATCGCCGCGCGCGTCCGGGAGTGGTTCGGCGCCTGAGGTGAGATCGCGATTCGATCCGGGTCTGGGGCGCTGATTGCGGTTTGCGCCAAGTCCCGGGCGCGTTCTCGGCCCCGAAGTTGGATGAAACCGGTGCCGCCGCGGCTCGAGGGCTCAGCGACAGGCGAAGAGGATGTGGGTGCCCCCGTCGAGGGCTCCCGGTTCGGCGCACGCGCGAGCCTCCTGGTCGAGGAACCGCTGCCACCGGCCGGGCGACTCCTCCACCAGCGCCGTCGCCTCCGGGTGGTCCAGTGACGCCCAGTTGCTCGCGCTCAACGCGAGGGTGGTCGCTCCGGCCCGCTCGATCAGGGCACGCACGTCCGAGGCTCGGTACATCTGCGCGACGTGCCCGTCCGGCTGGGCGCGGCGCAGGTCCCCGGTGGCCAGGATGTGGTCGGTGTCCTCATCGGTGAGTTCGACGACCGCGGGGAGGAAGTGCCGCCACGCCCCCAGCAGGGACATGACCGAACCAAGGACGGCTCCCTCCGGTCGCGTGATCCGCAGCAGGCCCCGCAGCGCATCCTCGGCGTGGTCGAAGACGTAGGACAGCGGCCCGCCGTACGCCAGGACCACGTCGAAGCTGGCGTCGTCGAAGCCGCTGACGTCGCGCACATCGAGGGGCAGCCAGGCCGCGACTGCGGCGTCGAACCCCTCGGCCCTGGCCCGCTGCTCGTTGGCGGCCAGCTGCTGGGAGGACAGGTCGGTCACGGTCACGCGCGCACCGATCGCCGCCAACTCGCGAGTGAACCGGCCAGGACCGGCGCCCACCTCGAGCACGGACATCCCCGGGCGGACATGCGCGGCCATGAGTCGGCGGTGGATCTCGAACGAGACACGCCCGGCGGGCGTCTGCTCGAGGCGCAGCCACTCGGACTCGACCTCGGTGTCGAAGTACCCGCGGATGCGCTGGACGACGTCGTCGGTGCTCTCGGTGCTCTCCACCGGGTCATCGTAGGAGCCACCTTGCGTCGGCCAGCCTGTCGGCCGTGGCGACATCCGTGACCCGCGCTGAGCGCTCGCGGCTCGATCCGTCCTGCTGGGTGGCGAACACAGTGCCGTCCGGGCGCGGAGATGGATCCTCCCTGCGGCTCCCCGCGAACGACACTCGAAGCGCGATTCGCCTCGCTCCTGGGCTGCCGGCGACGACGCCCACGGGGACGGTGGCTCGCTGAGGACCTGGGGCCGTGGCGCCGACTTCGCCGATCCGTGGTGCGTGGTGCTTGCTGGGGTGTCGATCGGGGCGTGTCGGTGGTCGTTGGTGGGCCTGCCCGCCTGTTCTGTCCCAGGGATTCTCGGGCTGTCCACAGATCAGGTTGGGGGCCTTCGTGATGTCAGCCGGACGCGATAGTGTTCGTACAGGTGTTCGGATCAGGTTCGGATCGGGGGATGTGGGTGAGCAGCACAACGTTGGAGCCCGCGGGTGGCGGATCTGCGGGCGGTGGGTTCGGTGGGGTCGGCGTCGCCGGAGGTGGTGGGCCTGTGGGAACGGGCCACCTCGGTGGCGGGCGGGGACCTGCCGTCGATGGGTCTGCTGGCCGGGGAGCGTCCGTGCGCGGATGTGGAGGTGCTGGCCGGGGCGTTCGCCGTGGTGGAGTACGAGTTGGCCCGCCGGATGCACGCCGCCACCGTGGCGGGCAGTCTGCCGCTGGTGGGTCCGGGGGCGGTGCTGGCGGCCCGGCAGTGGGCGGTGCCTGCGGCCCGCCGGTTGGCCCGGGCCGGGGCGTTGGCCGCCGAGCACCGGTCCCTGGCCGCGGCGTGGGCGGCCGGGATCATCACCTCGGATCATGTGGATGCGATCGCCCGTGGTGTCGGCCCGCTGGAGCCCGAGGAGGTGGCCGCGGTCGTCGAGGAGCTGGCCGGCAGGTGGGGGGAGCTGTCCCCCGCGGGGGTGGCCCGGTTCATGTGCGCTGCGATCCGCCTGCTGCATCCGCCCCCGGATCCGGACCCGGACGAGGCCGGTGCGTATGAGTCCCGGTCGGTGTCGTTCGCGGTGCTCGGTGACACTGTGGTCCTGGCCGGAACCCTGCCCCGCCTGGAGGGTGAGGCGGTGATCGCCGCCGTCGAGGCGTTCGCCGAACGGCTGCGCACCCAGGCCGACCACGTCCCCGCGTCCGCCCGCCGCGCCGATGGTCTGGTCGCGTTGGTCAACGCCGCACACGCGTCGGGGTCGATCCCGACCCGCGGCGGGCTGCCCGTGTCGGTGTCGGTCACCCTGGACACCACTGTTCTGGGCGACGCGGTGTGGACCACCTCCCGGGGGCACACCCTGACCAACGCCGAAGCCCGGTTCACCGCCTGCGACGCAATGGTCACCCCGATCGTCCTCGACGCCGGGGCCTGCCCCGACACGGTCGCGGAACTGCTCGGAGGCCGCGGGGAGCACCAGGCAGGCGGCCCCAGCGCGGATCGCGGCCCTGGCCACCACCCTGTTGGGTACCCGGATCCCGGTCGCCGTCGGGCGCACCGCCCGGACCGCCACCCCCGCCCAACGGCGGGCGCTGGCCGCCCGCGACCGGGGCTGCATCATCCCCGGGTGCGGGATCCCCGCCGAGGCCTGCCAGACCCACCACGTGCAGGACTGGGCCGCCGGCGGGGCGTCGGACCTGCCGAACCTGGCCCTGCTCTGCTGGGCACACCACCGCCAGGTCGACCTCGGCATGTGGACCATCGAACCCGCGACCGGCCGCGATCCGGTGCCCCGACCCGAACCCGGAGCCCCACCCGGCACCCCCTGGCCCGCCAACAACAACGCCCCCTGGACCATCACCCGAACCCCCCGCACCCGATGGCGGCTGTGACGCTGAGCCAGGAGGAGCCGATCGGGCCACCGAATGGGCGCCTCAGTGCTGCCGGGCTCCCAGCTCGTGCAGGTCGTACGGGGTCTCCTGGTACACGCAGTAGTTCAGCCAGTTCGTGAACAGCAGGTCCCCGTGCGCGCGCCAGCCGACGATGGGCAGCTGCTCGGGATCGTCGTTGCGGTAGTAGTTGCGCGGCATCTCGATGGGCAGCCCCGCGGCCAGGTCGCGGCGGTACTCGAGATCGAGGGTGTCGGCGTCGTACTCGGCATGCCCGGTCACGAAGACGCGGCGGCCGTCTCGGGATGCGGCCAGGAAGACACCGGCCTCCGGGGAGACCGCCAGCAGCTCGAGGTCGGGCTCGGCCTCGATGTCCTCGACCTTGACCGTCGTGTGCCGGGAGTGCGGCGCGAGGAAGACATCGTCGAACCCGCGGGTGATCTTGTTCTTCGGGTCGGTCACCTCGTGGGAGAACACCCCGAAGACCTTCTGGTCGACGGTGTGCTTGCCGATCCCGTAGTGGTGGTACAGCTCGGCCTGGGCTCCCCAGCAGATCGCCAGGGTCGAGAACACGTGCTCGTCGGCCCAGTCCATGATCCCGACCAGCTCGTCCCAGTAGTCCACGTCCTCGAACTCCATGAGCTCCACGGGAGCGCCGGTGATGATCAGCCCGTCGTAGCGCCGGTCCCGCACGTGCGCGAAGGTCTCGTAGAAGACCTCGAGGTGCGTGTGGTCGGTGTGCTTCGGGGAGTACGAGGCGGTGTGCAGGAACGTGACCTCGACCTGCAGGGGCGAGTTGCCCAGCAGCCGCAGGATCTGGGCCTCGGTGGTCTGCTTGGCCGGCATCAGGTTCAGGACCAGGATGCTCAGCGGGCGGATGTCCTGGCTGGCGGCGCGGCGATCCGTCATCACGAAGACGTTCTCAGCGGCGAGGACGTCAGCGGCTGGAAGGCCTTCGCGGATCTTGACGGGCATGGTCGCAACTCCCTGTGGCGGTGGGGGCGATTCTACGACGGGTGCCCGCTATCGGGGGATTCGCTGAACGCTGGGCCCGACGGGGGCGGCGCGCCGGCTGGCACACACCACCGATCGCTGGCACGCTCGAACCATGGACGCCCACCTGCGCGAGATCGTCGAACGTGGTGGCCGGGCGCAGTCCGCCGAGGCCGCACGTCTGCTCATCCGGCTGGAGTCCGACCCGGAGGATCACGAGGCACGCTCACTGGCCCGGGTCCTCGTCGAGTCCTACCTCCACGATCCGGACCTCAGCCGCTGACCGGTCGCTGGCCCGATCGCGGCGCCGCTCAGGCGGGACCGGTGTGGATCTCGAAGCGCAGGGCAGGCCCTCCGCCGGCTGACGGCAGTTTCGTGAAGCGCTCGACGAGGACGCCCCCGTTGGCCTCGATGACCCGTTGTGAGGCCAGGTTGTCCAGATCGGTCGTGATGTCGACGACGGGCAGGCCCTCCGCTGCGGCGATCGGCAGCATCGCGGCCAGGGCCGCAGTCGCGTAGCCCCGCCGGCGCTTCCACGGCACCACGGAGTAGCCGATGTGGCCCAGGCAGGTGGGCGGCAGCTCCCGGGTGCCCGGCTGCCACCGCAGGTTGATCGCCCCGGCGAACTCCCCGTCCCACATCCAGCGGGTCAGCCCGGGCAGCCGCGGGACCGTCGTGCCGTCGGGGAGCTCGATGGGGCCACCCTCCGCCTCCCGGTCGTCGCCGAGCTCGATGAAGCGCTGCGGGTCGCGCATCACCTGATCGATGGCTGCCTGGTCCACCCCGATGTGCTCGGTGTTGGGTGACCACCCGCGACGCAGCGCATCGAGGTAGCTGGGCAGGTGCTCGGCGCCGCGTCGGATCAACTCCATGAAGGGATCCTCCCACCTGCGCGATTCCCGGCCCCTCACCCCATCCGCAGGATGCGCCACGCCCCGGAGGCGACGAGGACTGCGATCGCAGTGCCGATGACCAGGTCGGGCAGGGCGGAGCCGGTGACCGCGACGAGCACCCCCGCCACGATCACGCCGATGTTGGCCAGCGCGTCGTTGGTGGTGAAGATCCAGCTGGCCCGCATGTGGGCACCACCCCGGCGATGCCGGCTGAGGATCGCCACGCAGGCCAGGTTCGCGGCCAGGGCGAGCAGCCCGATTCCGACCATCAGGGCCTCGACCGGCTCGCTTCCGGAGACGGCGCGGCGCAGCACCTCGACGAGCACCAGCCCGGCGAGGCCCAGTTGCAGCCAGCCGCTCAATCGGGCGGCGCGTCGTTGGCTGGCCGCCGTGCCCGCCGCCAGCAGGGCGATCGCGTAGATGCTGGCATCGGCCAGCATGTCCAGGGAGTCGGCGACCAGGCCGGTGGACTGCGCGACGATCCCGGCCACGAGTTCGATGGCGAACATCGCCGCGTTGATCCCCAGGACCCACCAGAGGGCCCGACGTTGGGAGCCCGGCGACTGCGGAGGTGACTCGTCCAGTGCCGCGTCGCCAGCGTCCAGGGGCACGACCGACGTCAGCTCGGCGCCCATCGCCAGCGGCTCCAGTGCGGCGATCAGGGGGTCGGGCGGCCCCGTGTGGACGGCCTCCAGCTGGCGAGCCCCGAGGTCGAAATCGAGGGACCGGACGCCGGGAACCCCGGCCAGGGCCATCCGGACGAGCTGCTCCTCCGTCGGGCAGTCCATGCCGGGGACCCGGAACACCGAACGCCTCGGCAGCGCGTCGTCGACCACGCGCCGAGTGTGGCACGCGCCGGCCCGCCGGTCACGAATGGTGTTTGGCCGGTCACGGATCGGGGTAGGCTGAGGGGGCATCGTCTGAACGGTGCACGTTGTCCGCGGCATCCGCTGCTGACGAGGTCGTCTGCTTCGACACCGTGACCGGTGTCCCCTTCGCGAGTTGGGCCAGCACCCGCGGCCACCCCCCTCGACGATCAGGACCCCTGTGACCTCTCCCGCCCGCGCGGCGTCTGCTGCGCGCACCTCCACTCCCGCCCGAACGACCCCGGCGGCCCGCCCTGCGGCGCCGGCACGTTCCGCGGCCCCTGCCGACTCGGCCACCTTCGCCGGCCTCGGCGTCGCCCCCGCGCTCATCGCGTCGCTGGCTTCCGGGGGCATCGACGCCCCGTTCCCGATCCAGTCCGCGACACTGCCCGACTCCCTGGCCGGGCGCGACGTGCTCGGCCGCGGCCGCACGGGCAGCGGCAAGACGGTGGCGTTCGCGCTGCCCTTGGTCTCCGCCCTGGCCGGCAGCCGTTCTGCGGCGCGCCGCCCCCGCGGGCTCGTGCTCGTCCCGACCCGCGAGCTCGCCGTGCAGGTCGACAACACGATCGCCCCGCTGGCTGAGGCCATGGGCCTCAAGACGCGCACGATCTTCGGCGGCGTCGGGCAGAACCCGCAGGTCACCGCCCTGGCCAAGGGGGTCGACATCATCGTCGCCACCCCCGGCCGTCTGGCCGACCTGATCAAGCAGCGGCTGTGCAGCCTCGAGGACATCGCGGTCACCGTGATCGACGAGGCCGACCACATGGCCGATCTCGGCTTCCTGCCCGAGGTCCGGCGCCTCCTGGACCAGACCCCGGCCGACGGCCAGCGCCTGCTGTTCTCCGCGACGCTGGACTCCGGCGTGGACGTCCTGGCCCGGCGCTACCTGCACAACCCCGTGACCCACGAGGTCGACTCCGCGGCCTCGCCGGTCCCCGCGATGGACCACCACGTCTTCAACGTCGACGCCGCCGACCGCGGTGAGGTCGTCGCCCAGCTCGTCGGCGGTCACGGACGGACGCTCGCGTTCGCCCGCACCAAGCACCAGGCCAAGCGCTGGGCGCGGACGCTCACGGCGTCGGGCATCCACGCCGTCGACCTGCACGGCAACCTCAGCCAGGCCGCCCGCCAGCGCAACCTCGCGGCGTTCGCCGACGGTGACGTGCGGGTCCTGGTGGCCACCGACATCGCCGCCCGTGGCATCCACGTCGACGACGTCACGCTCGTCGTGCACATCGACCCGCCAGCCGAGCACAAGGCCTACCTGCACCGCTCCGGGCGCACCGCCCGCGCCGGTGCCGCCGGGGTCGTCGTCACCGTCGCCACCCATGACCAGCGTCGCGACGTCGCCGACCTGATGCGCCGTGCGGCGATCACGCCGACCCAGCACAAGGTGCGCGCCGGGGATGCCGCGATCAGCGCGATCTCCGGCCCCAGCGCCCCGCGGGTCGTGGTGGCCAACGCCCAGCCCATCCCCGAGGAGCGCACGGGCCGTGGCTCGGGCCGCGGCGCCGGTGGTGGCCGCGGGCGTTCGTCCGGTGGCTCGGGCGCACGTCCCGGCGGGTCCTCGGGTGGTCAGCGCTCCGGCGCGGGTTCGCGTCCCAGCTCCGGGTCCGCCCCCCGCACCGCCTCGGGCACCGGTGGGCGTTCGACGCAAACACGCTCCCAGTCGGCCTCCAGCGGGTCCCGTTCGACGTCGTCGGGATCCACGACCGTGTGGTCGAGCGGCGCGGGGCCACGTCCCCATCGGCGCCGCGCCGCGGTCCGCGCAGGGCGACGCGCCCCGCGGGCGGCCCCGGCTCCGCCGCCTGACGGCGTCCCGGCGCACGCTCGCCGGTGCGCCGGCGCGCCCGGCGGTGAGGTGACCGGCGCCGGGCCGCGACGCCGCTGCGGTCCTGCTGGGAGTCATCGGCGATGACGTACTCCCGGATGCTCGTGAGCACAGGTCGAGGGCGGGGGCGCGAACTAGAGTGGGTGCGGACCTGAGGGAGGCATGGCGTGGGCCGGTTCGACGCGTGGGTGCGGGCGGTGGGCGATGACCCCGACCCCCGGTTCACGCTCGCCAATGAGCGCACTTTCCTCGCCTGGGTGACGACCTCGCTGGGCCTTCTGGGAATCGGTCTGGCAGTCGGCACGATCATCCCGGGCGACCACCTCGCCATCGACGTGCTGGCGATCCTGTGGATCCTCATGGCCGGGGTCCTGTCCGTCCGAGCCCTGGTCCGGTGGTTCCGGATGGAGCGGGCCATGCGCCTGGGCCAGGGGCTGCCGCTGTCGACGTCCATCCCGGTGGTGGCGATCTCGCTGTCCGTCCTCGCCGTCGCGACCGGCCTCGCGGTGGTGCTCTCCTCGTGAGCGCCGACCCGGCGTCCCGTCCCTCCGATCCGGGGCTGGCCGGCGAGCGCACGACCCTGGCCTGGTCGCGGATGGGGCTGACGCTGCTGGGGATCCCCGCAGCACTGCTGGCCTACGCGAGCGGCCGCAACGAACTGGCAGTCGTCGCTGCGGCGGTCGCCATGGTCCTCGGGCTCGGTGTCCTCGTCGGGTCCGTCCGCCGGCAGCGCGTCGAGCCGGAGGTGATCCCCTCGGGTTCGCTGGTCCCGGCCGTGCGGCTCATCCTCCTGACCGGGGCGTGTGTGCTGATGCTCAACGTCGCCGGGGGGATCCTGGTCCTCACCTGAGGCCCCGGCGCGGCACCCCCCACTGCCGGTGCCGGGTTGCACGACGGCGGCGACCGCGACACCCTTCGGGCGTGGCGAATCGGGTGGACGTTGTGGTGGTGGGGGCCGGACTCGCCGGCCTGCGGGCGGCCCAGCTGCTGGCGGCAGCGGGGCGCGAGGTGGTGGTCCTCGAGGCGGGCGACGACATCGGCGGCCGTGTCCGCACCGACCGGATCGACGGCTTCACCCTCGACCGGGGGTTCCAGCTCTACAACCCCGCGTACCCGGAGGGTCGCCTGGCGTGGCCGGACCTGCCGATCAGCCAGTTCGCCGCGGGCGTCGATGTGGTCCGCGACGGCACCTCGCACCCCCTGGTCGACCCGCGGCGCGACCCCCGGAGCCTGGCCACGACGACGCGGTCGCTGCGGGCGCTCGGCGCCATCCGCGGGCTGGGTGCCTTCGGGTCGTACGCCGCCCGACTCGGGACTCCGCTGCATCCGCGGCGGACCCCGGTGTCGCGGGCGGAGCAGGGCATCGGCGAGGCGCTGCGCTCGGCCGGAGTCGACGATGCGGCGTTGGACTGCCTCGTGCGTCCGTTCCTGTCCGGCGTGCTCGCCGACACCGCACTCGAGACCCCGCGGGTGGTCGCCGACGACATCCTGCGCAGCTTCCTGGCGGGAACCCCGGGTGTGCCCGAGGCCGGGATGGACCAGCTGCCACGCCGACTGGTCACTGGACTCACGGTCCTGACCGGGTCACCGGTGCTCTCGGTGCAGCCCGGACGGGTCACGACGGCCGACGCCGAGTGGCGCGCCGATGATGTGGTCGTCGCGGTGGACGATCCGTCCACACTGGTCCCGACGGCATCCGCGACCCCGTGGCGGGCGCTGACCACCTGGTACTTCGCGGCCGCCGACCTGCCGCGCCGGCACACCCTTCTGCTGGTGTCCCCGGACGTGCGGCTGGCCAACGTGGCGGTGATGAGCGACGTCGCGCCCACCTACGCACCACCGGGTCGGCGTCTGGTTGCCGCGTCCGCGGTGGGGTTCCACGACACGGCGGAGGCGGAGACCTGGGCGCGGGAGGACGCGGCCAGGATGCTCGGCGTGGCTCCTGGGGACCTTGAGCTGGTCGCCCACTACCCGATCGCCTCGGCGCTGCCAGCGGTAGGTGCCGGCCGGGCGCCGGGGGTCAGCTCCGGGGTGGTGCTCGCCGGCGATCATCGGGTGGGTCCCAGCATCAACGGCGCCCTGGCCAGTGGTCGGCGGGCCGCCGAGCTCCTGGGCGCCTGAACCTCGCGCCCGTTCGCGTCGTTCCGGGGCGACCGGCGTGGCCCGTGCCGGGGGTCCGGCCCTCCTCGCGCCCCTTCGCGTCGTTCTCGATCGGGACGCGAGGCCCCATCGAACCGAAGCAGGCGCGAGGAGATTCCCGCGGGCTCGGCACCCTCGTCCTTTCGACGCCATCGGGCGCGAAGCAGCCCCGCGTTCCCGTGCCATCACGCGTCACCCGGGTCCTGCGCAGTAGCGTCCGGAGCATGTCGTCCAGTGCTCTGTCGCAGCCGCCGGGTGGGAGCGGCGGCGCCGCGCCCACAGGGACCGAGGACCTGCACCTGACCAGGCGCACGATCGTGTCCTACGCCTTCGGGTCGGTGGGCACGGGCGTGTTCGGTGCGGTTCCCGGCCTGGTCCTGGCGTACTACCTCACCAACACCCTGGGCGTCGCAGCCGGGTTCGCGGCGCTGGTGGTCGCCATCCCCAAGGCGTGGGACGTGATCGTGCTGCCGATCGTTGGGCGCATGTCCGACCGGTCGGCCGAGCGGGTGCGCAGCCGGCTGCCGTTCCTGCGCCTGGCCGGGGTCCTGCTGCCGCTGGCCTTCGTGCTGATGTTCGCGGTGCCACCGGCGCTGAGCCCGGCGCTGGCCGGTGCGTGGGTCTTCGTGACGTTCATCCTGGCCGCGACGGCCTTCGCGCTCTTCCAGGTGCCCTACATCGCCCTTGCCGCGGAACTCACCGACGAGCCGGCCGAGCGCTCGACCCTGATGGCCGTGCGTGTGGCCTTCCTGACCGTGGCCATCCTGATGGGCGGGGCGCTGGCGCCGGTGATCCGCGACACCTTCGGAGGTGCGTACCTGGGTCACTTCGTGATGGCCGTGTGCATGGCCGGCCTGATGTTCGTCGGGATCTGGTTGTGCATCATCGGGCTGTCGAAGGCCCGGGCTCGGATCAGCCCGGCGGCTGAGGGTGGGCTCCTCGACCAGTTCCGCGAGGTGCGCCACAGCCGTGCGTTCGTCGTGCTGCTGGCCGCCTTCGTGATCCAGGCGCTGGGGCTCTCGGCGATGCTCGGCGGGACGCAGTACTACGCGACCTACATCCTCGAGAAGCCCACCTCGGTCACGATCCTGTTCGTGTGCCTCGTGGCTCCGGCCATCGTGGTGATGCCGGTGTGGAACTGGGTCGCGCACCGGTTCGGCAAGGAGTTGGGCTACCTGGTGGCAACGCTCATGTTCATCGCCGGCACCCTGGTCCTGCTGTTCGGCGGGCAGTCGCTGTCCCTGCTCATCATCTACGCCGCCATCGCCCTGTGCGGGATGGCCTACGGGGGTCTGCAGATGTTCCCCCTGGCGATGCTGCCCGACTGCATCGCGGCGGACACCGCCCGCTCGGGCCGCGCCCGCGCCGGGGTCTTCACGGGCCTCTGGGCCGCCGGCGAGACCCTCGGGTTCGCGCTCGGCCCGGGGCTGGTCCTGGTGGTCCTGGCGCTCAGCGGATTCGTCTCCAGCAAGGCCGACGAGCTGGTCACACAACCGGACTCCGCGATCACCGGCGTGCTCATGGCCTTCACGGCGGTGCCCGCCGTGCTCATCACGATCAGCCTCCCGTTCATCCTCCGGTACAGCCGGGCCTCAGCAGCCGACGCCGCCCGTATCCCGGTGACCACTGACGCCACGCCGTCCGGCACCACCCCGTCCACGACCCCGCCCACGACCCCAGGAGATCCCTCGTGACCGCCTCCCTGCCCCCCGCATTCCCCGACCAGGGCCTGTCCGACGAGGTGATCCTGGGCACGCTGGCCGCCCTGCGCGAGCTCGACGTGCCGGTCAAGGGTGGGCGCACGACCTCCTACGTGTACGACCCCGACCGCGACGACCTCGAGGACCTCTCGCTGCGGGCGTTCGCCCTCTCCGAGCACGTCAACGGCCTGGACCCGACGGCGTTCCCGAGCTTCGCGGCGGTGGAGAACGACCTGGTGGCCGCGGCCCTGAGCGTGCTGGGCAGTGGGGACCCCGGCGAGGTCGGGACGATGACCAGCGGCGGCACCGAGTCGTGCGCCCTGGCCGTGCTGGGCGCCCGCGAGCGGTGGCGTGCCAAGGTCGGGCAGCCGCACGGACACCCCACCCTCGTGGCGCCCTCCTCGGTGCACCCCGCGTTCGTGAAGGCCTGCCACCTGTTCGACGTGGAGCTGGTGAGCGTGCCGATCGACCCCGTGACGTTCGCCGCCGACGTCGAGGCGATGATCGCCGCGATCGACGACCGGACCGCGCTGGTGGTCGTGTCCGCACCGTCCTACGCGCACGGGATCGTCGACCCCATCGAGCCGATCGCGGCGGCCGCCGCCGAGCGTGACGTGCTCTGCCACATCGATGCCTGCATCGGCGGCTGGACCGTCCCCTTCATCCGCGAGGCCGAGGGACTGCCGCCGATCGGGCTGATGATCCCCGGGGTCACGTCGGTGTCGGTCGACCTGCACAAGTACGCCTACACGCCCAAGGGCGTGTCGATCCTGCTGCACCGCGACTTCGCGCTGCGCCGCTTCCACTGGTTCGCCACAGCGGCGTGGAACGGCTACCCGGTGGTCAACCCGACCCTGCTGAGCTCCCGCGGCGGGGGTGCGCCGGCGATCGCCTGGGCGTACCTGCACAAGATCGGCCGCGACGGCTACCGCGACCTGGCCCTGTCCGCGTGGCGGGCCACCACGGCACTCATCGACGGGATCGCGCAGATCCCCGGGATCCACGTGGTGGGCGAGACCGGCTCGACGCTGCTGGCGTTCAGCGACGACGGCGGACCGGACGACCCGGACATCCGGGTGGTCGCCGATGAGATGGTGGTGCGCGGGTGGCTGCTGGGTGTCCAGCCGGGGCACGGCGGACCGCCGACGGCGCACATCTGCCTGATGCCGGTCCACGAGAAGCAGACCGACGTCTTCCTGGCCGACCTCGCTGCGTCGGTGGAGTCGGCCCGCGCCCTGGGCCGGGTCGAGGTGGACCCGGGGCTGCTGGCCATGGCCGCATCCCTCGACCCGAGCAGCCTGCCGCCCGGGGCGATCGACATGGTGCTCGCCGCAGCGGGCGTGTCCCTCGGCGGTGACGGCGGCGGTGAGGGGATCCCCGATCGGCGGGCCACCCTGAATGCGATCATGGACCTGGCCCCCGAGCCGCTCGTCGAGTGGCTGCTGATCGAGGTCCTGGGAAACGTGCTGCGGCCGTCAGCGCAGTCGGAGGTGCACGGTGAGTAGTACGTCGGGCGCTCTGGACATGGGTTCGACGGGGGCATTGCGTGAGGCGTTCCGGTCCGGGCCGGATCCGACCGTGGAGCACCTCGTGGGCGAGCACGCGGGCGAGTACGTCGGGCCGCGGTGGGTGCGCACGGCCGGTCCGGTCATCATGCGACTGGGCCGGATGCCCAACTGGTACGGCAAGCGCTTCGCCCTCGCCGACGACGGGACCCCCACCCTCGTCGGGGTCAACCTGCTGCGCTCCGGGGAGCAGATCGTCGACTCGGTCCCGATGACCGCGGCGATCGGCCCCTCACGCCTCGACGGCCGGCCTGCGCTGATCATCGGCTACCCGGTGGACGCACCCTTCCCGTGGCCGCGGGTCACCGATGAGCTGCGCCCCTTGGACGATTCGGCGCTGATCGGCGTGACGTTCGGGATCCCCGGCTCCCTGCCCGGCGGCACACCGTTCCTGCTGCGCCGGACGGGGTAGCGCGGAGTCGCCGGCGCCCGGCGTCATCGCGTTCCCGGGCGGGTCGAACGGCACTGTCCCGGTGGGCGTGCGCGGGAGACCATGAAGTGAGGGTTCCTCGGGTGCCTCCCTCAGGAGGCGGGTTCGATGGTTCGGACGTGGCGTGGGTTGTGGGCGGCCGGGGCGGCTGCGGTGGCCGCTGAGGTGGCCGTGCTTGGCCTGCTGACCGGAGCTCTCGGGGGGTGCTCCACCAGCGGTGAGCAGCCGGCTGAGCCCAGCGACTCCACCGTCCTGACGATCACCCCCTCCGGACTGCGCTGGCTCGACGTGATCTCGTCGGACGCACGCTGGGCCGTGGGCTCCGAACCACGGGCTGAGGGGGCGAGCGCCCCGAAGCCGCTGATCCGCCTCGATCGCGTGACGGGGGAGCAGGCCGTCCTGTGTGACTGGGCCGATGAGGACCTCGGCTACTGCTCGCTGGCCGAGCAGGGCGGGATCATCCCGGAGAGCCCGAACCTGCTGCTCGAGCTGGTCGACGACAACGCCATCCGCGGATGGTTCCCGTCCGGCGGCGTCTATCTGGTCGACACCAACAGCGGCGCTCGGACGCGGATCGATGTCGATGCGTCCGGGGCCCCGCTGGTACCGACCTGGGAGGGGAGGTCGTGCGGCGGGCAGTGCGACTACCACCAGGCGCCACGTCTGCACATCACGACCGATGCGGTCTCGGCGGACGGGCATGTCGTGGCGTTCTGCGCCAACTACGACGTGCCCAAGGAACCCATCCTCTACGTCAAGGACCTCACCTCCGGTGAACTGACCAGGACGGCCGTGGGCTGTGGTGTCACACGGTTCGGTCGTGAGGACGATGATGACGAGTTCAACGACGAGGGGATGAGCTACCCCACGATCTCCGCAGACGGCGCGGTCGTCCATGTCAGCGGTGACCAGTCGATCGGCGGTGAGTACGGCCGGGTCGGCTGGGCCAGTGACACGCTCTACTTCACCGCGGATGGCCAGGTGCGCCTTGTCGGCGGATCGGGTGCGATGGTCCGGGACGGCCGCACCTTGTACATGCGGGCCGGCGAGCAGCCGGAGGTCCCCGAGGCAGACGTGAGTGCGCAGTACGTGAGCTACGACGTGGCCTCCGGTGGTACGACCCCACTTCCGTGGATGCGGGAGTTCCTCGGTGGCGGTGTGGGGTGGTTCGGGCTTGGCTTCGACACGATGAGCAGCGACGGTCGCCTCGTGGTCAACAGGACGGCCGTGCGTGACGTGTCGACAGGTGCCGAGACCGACATCTTCTCCCTGCTGCGGGAGGAGGGCTACCGGCCGACCGACGAGTGGCGCCCGCTGCGGATCGCCGGTGATGGATCGGCGATCGTGGCCGATGTCGTCACGGACACCGAGCCCAGTGAGGACGGTGGCAACATGGCGATGCTGGTCACCGGGTGGGGCGGGGACCCGATGGCTCGGGCCACGCTGAGCCCGATCGACGAGGAGACCTCGCTGCAGGTGGACGTGGACCCGGACGACGTCGACGGGCCGTGGACGTTCCAGGTGGAGCGTGCCGTGCAGGACAGCGTCACGGCCGCCGACTGGGAGCCGATGCCGGGGACCTACACCACCAGCGGGGCCGCGAACACGGTGACCGTGGACCTGCCGACCGGGGTGTACCGCGTGCGGGTCCCCGCCCAGAACGGCCACCTGGGCTACGTCTCGGCCGGGATGTGGATCGCTCCTGAGGGCGACGAGCAGTGAGGGGGTGCGGCGATGACCGCCCCGTGGGTCGCGGAGCAACCGGCTGGTGGTGATCGGCCCGGGCTGAGGATTGGGTGGGGACTGGCGCCGGCGGTCAGCCGTGGACGTCCAGGCGGCGGTCCTCCCAGCGCATGAAGTCCGCGATCCGCTCGGCCGTGGCGTGGCCCAGGCCCCCGCGCGGGAACGGCACGACGCGCCGGTTCACGAAGAACACATCGGTCAGGTCCGACTGCCGTTCCAGGACCAGGTCGGTGATCGTCTGGCCGTTGAGGTGGGTGACCGACACCCCGTGGCCCACGCAGCCGAAGGAGTAGATGACGTCCTTGCCGCCCACGTACCCCAGCGCGGGGAACATGTCGAGGGTGGCCGACACCGGACCGCCCCACGCATGGCTGAACCGGACGTCGGCCAGGCCGGGGAACATGGTGCGGACGTCGTGGCGAAGCGCCGCCCAGACAGCCTCGTCGGAGTCGAAGTCCATGCCCACGCCGTCGCCGAGCTTCACGTCGCGACCGCCGATCAGCAATCGATTGTCGGCGGTGAGCCGGTAGTAGTGCACGAGGTCGCGGAAGTCCTCGATGCCCTCACGCCCGCGCCAGCCGATGGTCTCCAGCTGGCGTGTCGGTCAGCGGCTCGGTCAGCACGATGTAGGTCCAGACGGGCACCTGCCTGCGGGCCAGCTCGTCGAACATGTGCGACCACGCGTTGGTGGCCAGCACCGCCTTGCGGGCGCGGACCCGCCCCTGCGGGGTCGTGAGGATGACCCGACCGGTGCTCGCGTGCCGCTCGAACGTGGTCACGGGCGTGCCCTCGTGGATCTGGGTGCCCTCGGCGGCCACCACGTCGCGCCACGCCCATGCGAGCTTCGCCGGGTTCACCAGGCCCATGTTCGGCTCCCACCAGGCCGCGCCCACGTACGTCGGGCTGGCGACGCGGGCGCGCAGCTCGTCGGGTCCGATCAGCTGGATGCCGGTGATGCCCATCCGGTGGATCAGGGCGATCTCCTTGAGCAGCCGCTCCTGGTACTTCGGGGACGTGGAGACCCACAGGAATCCGGGGTGCTCGTAGTCGCAGTCCAGCCCCAGGTCGCCGACGAGCTCCTGGAGCAGGGTGACCGCGCGGTCGGCGTACTCGTGTGCCTCCCGGGCCTTCGTGCGCCCGAAGCGCAGGGCGGTCAGGGAGTGCTGCATCCCGATCTTGGTCATGCTGAACCCGGCGTTGCGCCCACTCGCGCCGTGGCCGATGAAGTCGGCCTCCAGGATCGCGATCCGCATCGTCGGTTCGGCCCGGTTCAGGAAGTGGGCCGTCGACAAGCCGGTGTACCCGCCGCCGACGATTGCCACATCGACGTCGAGATCGCCGACCAGCGCCGGGCTGGGGGTGTAGGGGCGGGTGGTGTGCCAGTAGCCGGTGGGGGAGATGGTCATGCTTGTCAGTATTCGCCGGTCTGGTGGCAGGTCTCGCGGTGGCGGGGACGTGCGGGAGTGCGGGTGCGGGGCGACCCCGGGTGGGGCGGGTCAGCGGGCGACCCTGCCCGGCAGCAGGAAGTCGTAGCGCTGGCGCAGGACCTTGGTGCGGACCGCCCGATCCGCTCGTCGTGCCTGCAGGAAGACCCCGAGCAGGCGGGCGTCCTGGCGGTAGTAGCTGGCCACCTCGGTGGCGCTGATCTCGTCGCGCGGGCCGGGGATGTCGGCGTTCGCGAGCCACTGGTTGACCACGTCCAGACCGGTGCCGATCCGCTCGGGGGCGCCCTCCTTGTGGAAGTTGCCCAGCAGGTCGACGGCGAGGGTGCGGGGCACGAAGTAGTCGTCCTGGTAGGAGTCGGCGACGAAGCGCAGCAGCAGCGCCCGGATGCCGGGCGGGGCGGCAGAGACGACGACCCTCGCATCCAGGCGGTGCGTGCCGTCGCGTCGGATGAACGGGGTGCCGACGTCGATGAGGGTGGGCCTCGGGGCGGAGTCGGCAGGGCGGGATGCATGGCTGGATCCCGCTCCGCTGGTCGCGAACGACCAGTTCGACAGCTGTCCGTCGACGGCCACCTCGACCCCGTCCGTTCTGCCCGCGCTGCGCTGGGCGAGGAGCGCGACTGAGTCGAGCACCGCGCCGATCACGGTCGCCAGGCCCGCATCGTCGGTCGTGTCCAGCAGCGTATGGCCGAGGGTCTGGGCATCCATGCGCGGCTGGACGAGGTAGACCACCGGAGCGCGTCCGGGGCGGTGGACCGGGATCGACTCGGTCGGCACCACGCTGATGCCGGCGTCGGTGAGCTCGCCGAGGTACTCGTCCACGAGGTCCACATAGGCCTCGACCGATGCCTCGTCGGGGAAGCCCGCCATCCGCTTGCACACCAGCCCGGGCAGCTTGTCGGTCGTCAGGGCCGCGGAGATCTCGCCGTAGGCCAGGACCATGACGTGGCCGCCGGACTCCGGGTCCGCCGGATCGAGGCGCCGCTCCGTGTCGTCGAGGACGGCCTGGAGGTGGTCGCGATCAGGAAGGACGTTGGGCCGCGCGGACGGGTCGCGGGTGGCGTCGGCGGGGGGAGTTGCGTCCGTCATCCCGAGTGCCCTTCTGGCGTGGGCGCGTCGGCGCTACCCCGGCTCGGGGCGAGCTGGCTGAACATCTGCGCGACCGCCCCGGGGTCCTCGAGGATGCCCGTTCCGATCAGGCCCACGATCGCGGCCTCGAGGCGCACCAGGACCTCGCCAGCCTCCACATCCGAGAGCAGCAGGCCCGGCTTGAACTGCAGTACCGAGCGGTCGAACCCGGCGAACATCGCCCAGATCCCGGCCTCGTAGCAGGCGCGGGTCATCAGCATCCCGCCCATGGGGTGGGCGAAGCGGAGTCCGATCACGAGGCCGGTCTGGCGCACCTCGACGAGCCACTCGGGGTGGCGCGTGGCGATGTCAGCCAGCCCGCGGGTGAAGGTGTCGGTCAGCGTGTCCACCCGGGAGGTGGTCTCGGGCCGTGTCGTGATCTCGAGGACTGCCCGGGCCACCCGGCAGCCGAGCTCGGAGCCACCGAACGTGGAGATGTTCGACCAGCCGTCGTCCTCCAGCCAGGCGCCGGCGCGGGACGAGAGCAGCGTCGCGGCGATCGGGTACAGCCCGCCCGACAGGCCCTTTCCGGTGACGAGGATGTCGGGGGTGACCCCGGCCCGCTGGACCGCCCAGAGCGAGCCGGTGCGGCCGAGCCCGGTCTGCACCTCGTCGGCGACGTAGAGGGCCCCGAAGCGGTCACAGAGCTCGCGGACCCCGGCGAGGTAGCCCGGCGTCCGGGATCGGGAACCCGATGGTGGCCGGGATGGTCTCGAGGATCACCGCGGCTGTCGGTGCCGCGGCCAGCGCGACCTCGAGGGCGGGGAGGTCGTTGAACGGGACCTGGGGGAACTCGTCGTCCGCGCCGGTGGACAGGAACGCCTCAGCGGCCGCACGGTCACCGGCGGCCAGCGCGAGGCCGGTATGCCCGTGGTAGGCGCCGGCCACCGACACGATGCGCCGGCGTCCGGTGGCCCGGCGGGCGGACTTCAGCGCCAGGTCGATCGCCTCGCCGCCCCCGCTGGCGAACACGGCGTAGCTCATCCCGGGGGTTCGCTCGACGAGGTCGGCGGCGAGCAGCGAGCGCTCGACGCTGGGGAAGTGGTGGTTGCCGATGTCCAGCTCGTCGAGGGCGTCGATCAGGACGGCGATCAGCTCGGGGTTGCGATGCCCCAGGTTGAACACGCCGCCGTTGAGGTGCAGGTCCAGCCAGCTGCGCCCGTCCACGTCGTGGATCCGGTAGCCCTCACGCCGGCCCATCACGATGCCCGCGCCCAAGGCGCCGAACGTCCGCACCCGATCAGGGCAGACGAACCGCTCGGCCAGCGCGAGGACCTCGTCGCGGGTGGGGGCGCGCGACTCTCGCGGCCGGGGCAGGTCGGTGGTGTGCGAACCGCTCATAGCCGCAGTATCGACCCGCTGACGTGGGCGACGCCCCCCGCGCCGGAGCCCACCCGCTCTGGGCGGAGAGGCTTTGGCTTGATCCGGACATGTATGACGGGATTCCGCCAGTCGTTGTCCGATCTGCGCAAGTTTCCTCAGCCCGCTACTTGTGCTTCACCTCTTCAGCGTCACCTCGCTCGGTGACATGGCCCCCAAGTGCCCGAACTTCGGGTTCACCCAGACTCGGTAGGTGCCTTTTCGCAGGTTGACCGTGCGCGTCTCCGCGCTGCCATAGGTCCGGTAGGTCTTCAGGGCCTTCCAGGTGCCGTCCACGTTCTTCCGCTGGACCTGGAACGTCCAGTACTTGGTCCCCATGTTCGGGTTGACATCAACCTTCAGCTTCGACCGAGCGCTGACGGCCTTGACCTTGACCCGGGCGGTGGGGGTCATGGGGGTGGTGACAACTGGAGGCTGTGTGGTCACGGGTACCCCGGGCCACGGTGCTTGGACCTGGACCGGTTGGCCAATGCTGGGGGCAACGGAGTAGTTGCCCAAGTACTGGCCGCGGACCCACGAGCCCAGTGGAGGTGAGGCTGCGGCCGTGTACACGCCATCGCCGCGGAACGTCGCATCCGCGATCTTCGTCCAGGCCCCACCCACAAGTTGCTCCACGACGACAGCGCCCCCGGACACCCGCCGGGAGAAGCCGCCGTTCTGCCACTCGTACGCCCAGTACTGGATCGTGTTCACTCCGGAGACGACCTGGTACGACATGGCACCAATGTCGCTTCGCAGGGGTGCCACCTTGAAGGCAGCGGTGGGAACTGGCTTGCTTGGGGTTGTGCTCGTCGGCACGGTGACGGTGCCGGCGACTTCGTACTCACCCCATGGGCCGGGAACGGGCGCGTTGAAGTGTTCACAGATCTGCACGCCGGTGACCGCGAACGCTTCCGAACCCTTTCGGCTCACCGTGAAGGCCTCCACGACCACCGACGCACCAGCAGGTCGGATGTCTCCGGTGAGCGTCCATTGCGTCTCGGGACCGATGGCTGTTCCGCCGACGCTGACGAGGATCGTGAGATCTCTGCACGGTGCGAACCCGGGAAGGAACTGGTCGTCCCAACTCGTGTTGGGAACGATCACGCCGACCGTCCAGTCATCACCGATTCCGACCTCGGTAGCGAAGGCCGGCGCAATCGTTCCAGCGGCGCACAGCGTGAGTGCCCCGGCGAGCAGGGCGACGAGTCGTTTCATGGTGCACCTCTCCTCTCATCAGAGGCGGACAGGGCGCCGTGTGTGCCCGCCCGGTGGGGCGATGGGCCGCAGGAGGTGCGGGCGGAGGCGCGGGTTCCCGGGGCGGCCGGGTTCCGACGGCGGAGCAGATCGGCTCCCTCGGCGTCAGGGTCACGCAACTCTTGCACGGCGGATCATCCCCATCTCCACGTGCAGGACTCTCGTCCTAGGAACAGCCTTGTGACGGGATCCGGCATCCGGGTAGGGGCTTAGGTCCCGCTTCGATCCGCGGGACTCAACTCGCCCGCGCGCGCATCATGGGGGGATGTGCGACACCTTCGTGGCCCTGGCCGATGCGACCGCCAACGGGTCGGTCATCCTGGCGAAGAACAGCGACCGGGAGCCCAACGAGGCACACGAGGTCGTGTTCGCGCCGGCCGCCGTCCATGCCCAGGGCACGCAGGTCACATGCACCTACATCACGATCCCGCAGGTCGGGCACACGAACGCGGTGCTGCTGGGCAAGCCGTACTGGATCTGGGGCGCGGAGATGGGCGCCAACTCCCACGGCGTCGTGATCGGCAACGAGGCGGTCTTCACGAAGCTGCCCTACGAGAAGGAGCCGGGTCTGATCGGGATGGACCTGCTGCGCCTCGGCCTGGAGCGGGCGGACACCGCGGAGGCCGCAATCACGGTCATGACCGATCTCCTGGCCGAGTACGGCCAGGGCGGCAACTGCGGGCACACGCACGACTTCCGCTACCACAACAGCTTCCTGGTGGCCGATCCTGCCGAGGCGTGGATCCTCGAGACGGCTGGACGCGAGTGGGCGGCCCGACGGGTCGAGGGGGTGGGGTCGATCTCGAACGCGATCACGATCGCCGGGCAGTTCGACCGGTCCTCACCGGGGTTGGTGGATCGCGCGGTCGCGGCGAAGTGGTGCTCCGGGCCGGACGACTTCGACTTCGCCGCCGACTACAGCGATCGGATCTACACGAGGTTCAGCGATGCCCGGGCGCGGCAGTGCCGGACAAGTGATGCCCTGTCGGCCACCCGAGGGCGGGTGGACGTGGCTGGGGCGTGGCAACTGCTGGCCGACCACGGGGTACGCGCCGACGGCAAAGCCGGCTGGGGCCCATCGCACCATCCGGTGGGCGGGCTGATCGGGGCGACGGTGTGCATGCACGCCGGGTTCGGCCCGGTGCGCGGCTCGCAGACGACGGGGTCGTGGATCTCCGAGCTTCCGGCCGCGGGCGGCGCACCCGCCACCCACTGGGTCACGGGGACCGCCGCGCCGTGCCTGTCGGTGCGTGTGCCGGTCTGGTTCGACGCCGTGGAGGCCGCCGGGCTGCCGGATCGGGGGCCGGTCCCCACCGGTGCCTACGCCGAGCGGATCGCTCTGGTGGGACCACGAGGACCTGCACCGCACTGTTCTGCTGGACTACGCGCGGCTGAGGGGGCTGATCGAGGCCCAGCGCCGGGCAGGTGCAGGCCCGGATCGACAACGCGGCCGCGGCGGCGGTCGCGGGGACCGTGGAGGATCGCGTCGAGTGTACGAGGACCGCGTTCGCCGAGGCCGCGGATGCGTACGCGGATTGGCTGCGGATCGTGGAGGCCGCTGCCCCTTCGGCATCCGGTCGTGGCCCCTACCACCGGGCGTGGCGGGGCTTCGACAAGGCGGTGGGCAGGCAGCCCGTGACGCGGGTGGGCGCGCGGTAGCTGCCGCCGAACGGCGGGCTCCGTCGCCTCCCAGTGGGGGGACCTTTGGGACTTCTCGGGCGCGCCAGGTGGGTGGATGCTGGAACTGGCCGGGGGTCATCAACGAACCCGTCGGCGGGCTCGGCACCCGGGTTGAGGGGGCACCTGATGTGGTCCCAGGGGTCAGTTGCGCGCCGAGTGCTCGCGGCGGTGGGAGCCGTCGCGCTGGTGCTGACGGTTCCCGGGGGAGCGGCGGGAGCCGCTGTGGTCGCCACGGTGCCCGGCGCGGCGCCGGCGGTGGCAACGATCGTCGACGTCCGCGCTGCGCACCACCCGGGGTTCGACCGGCTCGTCCTCCAGTTCGACACCCGCACGGCGCCTCGCTCAACGGTGGCCCTCGTGCCCACATTGACCGGGGACTTCTCCGGCGAGCGGGTTCCCGTTCCCGGTAGGGCGGTCATCCGGGTGCAGGTCCAGGGGGCGGCGGCCCATGACGAGTACGGGGAACCGACCGTGACCCTCGACCAGGCCTTCGCCCTGCCCAACATCATGTCCCTTCGCGGTGCCGGCGACTTCGAGGCCGTCGTCACGATGGGGATCGGACTGGCCAAGGGCATGCCGTTCCACGTCCACCGCCTGACCAACCCGGGGCGGATCGCGGTCGACGTGTCGACTGCGTTCCCGCGCACGACCCGACGGGTCACGTTCCTCGACAGGGGCGCCCCCGCCGGCGCGACGGGGCGGGTGACCGTGCGACGGGCGGTCCCGAACGCCTATCCCGCCACGGGGCTGTTGGACCGGATCTTCGCGGGCCCAACGATCCCCGAGTTGGCGGCCGGACTGCAGTTCGTCCCCTCAGGGGCGACCGGGTTCGCCTCAGTGACCGTGTCGCGGGGCGTCGCCCGGCTGCGCCTCACCGGGGGGTGCTCGGCCGGTGGCAGCAGCTTCACGATCGCTGACTCGATCATCCCGACCCTGCGGCGGCTGGGGAACGTCGACTGGGTCAAGATCTACTACCCGAAGGGTCAGACCCAGTACCCGACCGGCAAGCGTGACTCGGTGCCCACGTGCCTTGCGAGAGGGCAGGGAACATGCCTGTACCTGCTGTCCGGGGTGAGCGGAACCGACCCGACCGTGGGGTCGTTCATGGTGCTCCACGTGAACTCCGGTGACGTCCGGGGGACCCGCGGGGAGTTCTCCAGCGAGTGGTACAGCGTGCGCGGTCGTCTCACGGACTCCGGCGCGCAGTTGGAGTCCCAGGGCGAGACCGGTGCATGGACGCCGATGAACCTGACCTGGGTCCCCGCGCAGGGCACATTCACCGGGTGGACGGCGGTCACCCTCGAGGCCATGCGCCGGGCCTCGGGCGGCGCCTTGCCGCTGCGCGGGCAGCCGTGCGGCTGAGCAGCGAGGGCCGAGGGTCACGTGACGCGCCACCTCCGGTCCGTTCATGCGGCTGGAGGTGAGGCGTCGCCGGGGCGCTGCCTGTCGGGTGCGCGCCGGGGACGGGCCTCCCGGGCGATGGTGCGATAGGTGGCCAACAGCGAGGTGACCACGGCGCTGGGAGCGGGGATCACCTGATCGGTGAGTCGGGCCGCCAACAGGTCGGGCCGTCGCCCCAGGGCCTCGGTGGGGATGGCGCGGCCGAGCAGGAGCAGGTCGCCCCGGTCGTGTGCGGCCGACAGCGCGGTCGCGTTCAGCGCCGCGATGGATGCGAACGACTCGGCGATCCGGCTCAGCGCCCACCCGACCTCCGGCCGCGACAGGGGAACCCCCGAAGGTGCGGCCCTACTCAGGAGGCGGTCGATGTCCAGCCGCTCGATCTGGATCGGATGGGCGCTGGGGTGCGGGGTGCGCAGGGCGCGGACCTGCTCGGCGACCGCACGCCAGCGCGCCTCGCCCGTCTCGGCGTGGGCGGCTGCCTCGTGGTGTGACGCCCGCGCCCGGTCATCGCGAGCCTGCTCAGCGAGCGATCGATGCGCGCGGGCAGCAGCCCGGTGCACAGCGATCCCGATGGCAGCCATGTTGCCGTGCACCGTGGCCGGGGCGCTGCCAACCTCCGCGAAGGTCCAGGCCAGGTGGCGCAGCCGTGCCACCCGATCGGAGAGCTCATCCAGGGCGGGCTGGCCGCGCCGGATCCCGGGCCGGGCGACAGTGAGGTCGAGCAGTCCACCGGCTCCCGCTGCTGGGGCGGTAGCCCGCAGGGGACGTGGGAACCGGCCCAGGTTCGCACGATCCGACTCGCTGAGCGTCGAGCCGCCGCCGCTGGTCGCCAGGCAGTCCGCGGCCTCGGCGGTCAACGCGACCAGCGCGCGCCACTCCCGGCAGGCCGCGCCCAACGTGGCGGGGTGGCGCATCCGGGACGCCTCGGGGCTGCGTGGGCGGCCATCTGCCGCGTGGTGGGTGGCCCACAGGTCGGCAGCGGATCGGATCAGGCGGGCTGCTCCGGCCAGGTCCGCGGCCGGGCCCCCGGCGGGGCGGGGCTCGTCCCAGTCCCAGGGTCGGGCGACAGCCGTCAACTCGCGGACCAGGCGGGCATCCGGACCGCCACGCCGGCGCCGGGGGGTCGCCGCCGGTCCACCCAGCGGCCGGGCCAGAGCCCGACCGAGGTGGGCCAGGGCTGCCGCGAGGTCATGGAGCGCGGCGACCTCCGCGGCGGTCGCCGGCGACGTGTCGGCCTCCCGGGAGCGGACCCGGGCGACGGCGTGATCCAGCATGTCCGCGGCTTGCCCAGTCAGTTGCGCGTACGTCGTTGCGGCGCGCGCAGTGGCGGGTGTGGGCAGTTGCGGTGCCGGCCAGCGGAGGTGCTCATTCGGCACCTGCCTGGGCGAGGGTGCGGGCGGTGCAGAGGGCCGTCACGGACCGGGTGACGGCCAGGACCTCGATGGGGGTGAGCGGCTCGTCCTCGTTCCCGAGCACGTCGACTGCCAGGTCGATGCACGCGCTGGCCAACGCGCTTGTCAGGGCCAGTCTGTCGACCGGCCCCAGGCTCCGGGACGTGGGCTGGTCGAGGTCCTCGAGGAAGGCCGTCATTCGGCAGCCTGCCAGGCATTCAGCCGCCTGGGCGCAGGCCTCGGTGATGCCGCGCCGGCGCTCGGCGGCGTCCGGGTCGGCTGGGTCGCACAGTTCCGCGGCGATGTCGTGGGTCAGGGTGATGGCCGCCCAGAGCCCGGCCAGGGTGGCGGGCAGGGTGGCGACGTAGCCCTGCTCTGGGGCGAGCGTGCTCGGTGTCATGGGGTCCTCCGGGGTCGGGTCGGCGGCGGCGGTTCTCGGCCGTCATCTGCATGAGTGCGTCCGCCGGGGGGCCATCGGGCGTGCCGGCGCGCCACCGCCGGCGACTTGCCGTTGCCCGGCAACAGCGGTCAGCAGCGGGGCTCCCTTGCCCGGCAATGCGGGCCAGAGGGGACCCACTGGCCGGGCGATGACTCCGGCGTCGACATCCACGAGGTCGACCCGTGTGACGTGCCGTCACCGGCACGGGGCGTCAGGTGCTGCGCGATCTCCGCGCCGAGGGCGACGCCTTGGGCGATTCGGTTGTTGCCGTTCGTCTGTCACGGTGTCATCGCAGGTCAGAGGGTCGTCAGCCACCGAGACCGGCTGCCTTGAGGCTCGTTGCCGGCAGCGATCCGCAGCGCCCGGCAACGTATCCGGCAATACCCCCGTGGCACCTTTCGGGGCATCACCCGCTCCCCAGCCAGCGGCCATCCCCGAAGGAAGTGCCCCACATGGACCTCAGTGCCCCCTCCCTGCGAGACGCCCTCTGCCGAATCGACATCGAGGGGTGGGACGGCAGCACCGGACGGCACCTGCTCCAGGACGTGCGCCGGGCCGTGGTGGTGCCGGTCGTGCGGGGCTCGGGGCTTCGGGGGCCGGCAGCGGATCAGGCGGAGGCCACGGGCTGGGCGGCCGCATGGGATGCGATGCGCCGGCCCACGGCCCGCACTGCGCTGAACCCGGGTGGGATGATCTGGACGGCAGTCCGGCGGGCGGTAGCAGCCGAGGGCGCATTCACCCGGAACGGCGAGGTCGGGGCGGCGGTCGCTGGGAGCCCAGCAATCGGGCCGGTTGGAACCCGATCCGTCCACCGGCCGGACGGGGTCGCGCCCCCGCGCCCCGGGGTCCTGTCGCTTGATCACCTCATGGACGAGGGATGGCAGTGCGCCGCCGCGGGGGAGCCGTCACCGGTGGACTCCGGACCGGTCGTCACGGCAGTCCTGGACGGCCTCGTCGAGGCGGGCTGGGAGCGTCAGTGACGCCGCCGATGCCATCACGATCATGGCCGATCAGGCGGTGCGGACCAGTGCCGGTTCGGCGACGACCCGGTGGCGCTGGGTGTCGCTGCGGCTCGGCGTCCCGGAGTGGCAGGCACGGCGTCTTGGCGCCCTCCTGATCGGGGGTGACGGGTGGCCGGGCGTCCTTGAGCTCGCGGTCCTGCATGGCCCGGGGGTCCTCGGTGATCCGGCGGTGCAGGGTGCCCTGCGCTCGACCACACATCGATGGGCGGCAGGTCCGGGTGCGTGGCTCGCGGGGTGGGGGACCGCACTCGAGGGGATCGCCTGATGGGCGTCGCTGTGGGCGTCGGATCCGCGGCGCAAAGTGCGTCGAGGCGAGTTCCGGGGGTGGCGTCCGTTCCAGCCCGTGGATGTTTCGGGAATCGATTTGGTGCAGCCAAGTCGGCCCTTTACCATATCGGCGCCGCGTTTGCTCGCTATGCGAGGAATGTGGCGTGTCGGATGTTCGTCCCGGTTCGCCGGACTGCACGAGGGGGACCCGGTGGACTGGACTCTGCGCCTGACCGCCCCGTGCCCAGCGCCGGTATCGGCCACCAGCCCGAACCATGCCCTGTCCGTGCTGACTCCAGGGGAACGATCGTGACCACCACGTCATCCACCACGTCGAATGCGGCCCCCGGCCGGGCTCGTCCTTCGGCAGCCCTTGCCCCGATCCGCGGCCGTCGGCGTCCGTGGCTTGTCGGACTCGGTGCCCTCCTGGCCAGCGTCGGTGCGTTGACAGTGGTGTGGCTGGTGGGCGCCGCCGGCCAACGTCAGGAGGTCCTGGCGGTCCGAGCGGACGTGGCGTACGGCCAGGTCCTGACCGCTGACGACATCACGGTCGCCCGGGTCTCGGTCGATCCGGGCGTCGCGGTGCTCCCAGGAGCAGACCGCGACGTGGTGGTCGGCCAGGTGGCGACCACCCGACTGGCTCCGGGGATGCTGCTCACGGCGGGCATGGTCGAACCGGTGGGGGAGCCGGGGCCTGGTCGCGTGCTGGTCCCGATCGCGGTGCCGTCCGAACGGATGCCCGCGGGCGGGCTGCGCGCCGGCGACCGGATCCTGGCCGTCGACTCCGAGGCCGCAGGATCCGGCGCGAGCGCAGTCGTCGCACCCCCGACACCGATCTCCGCCACCGTCGTACGCGTCGGGTCCACGGACATCAACGGGGTGACGGTGGTCGACGTGACCACCGCGGCGGCAGCCGGCCCTGCACTGGCGGTGGCTGCGGCCAACGGGCATGTGGCCCTCGTCCTCGAGCCGGGTGAGGGATGACATGGCCACGATCAGCTTCCTCAGCGCGAAGGGCGCACCAGGGGTGACCACCGCGACCGTGGCCCTCACCCTTGCCTGGTCCGGCGCCCACCCGGGCCGCGGCGCCCTCCTGGTGGACGCGGATCCGATCGGTGGGGACACGGCGGCCGGGGTCCTGCGGGGCGCGGCCCCTGCGAGTGCGGGCATCCTGCCCCTGGCCACCACGCGGGACCTCGATGCGCAGGCTGCGCTGGATGCGGCCGCGGTGGACCTGCGCGCCGACGGCTCGGCGCGTGTGGTTCCCGGCGTCCCCGACGAGGCGCGTGCCGCCGCCCTGCCGCTCGCCTGGGACATCGTGGCCGAGGTGCGTGCCGACCTGCACCACCAGGGTCGTGATGTGCTCGTCGACGCGGGTCGGGTGGATCGCGCGGGGCTCGCCGCGGCGTGGTTGGCCGACAGCGACCTGGCCGTCCTGCTCGTCCGACCGTCCCTGCCCGCGGTCCTGGCGGCACACCGGTTCGTCGAGGAGTGGCCGCTGCCCGTCGTGCCGCTGCACGTGCTCGTGGTCGACGCACCATCGCCGTATCGGGCTGCCGAGGTCGCCGATGCCGTGGGGGCCCCGCTGGCCGGGGTGATCGCGTTCGACGCAGCGGCAGCCCGGGTCCACAGCGAGGGTGCGGCGCCCGGACGCGGATTCGAGCGCAGTGAGTACTCCCGCACCGCGCACCGGACAGCCGTCGACGTCGGCGCACTGGCTCTCGCGCGCGCCAACCGCCACCTGCCCGCGCTGGGCGTCGAGGCAGCGGTGCCGGTGTCCCTCGGCGGAGCGAACGGCTGATGGGCCCCGCGGACGTGATGGTTCCCGCTGGCCTGGTCGAGCAGGTCCACGCCCTTGCGGCGGCCACGTCACCGGCTCCCGTCACGAGTGACTCATCCGACGGGCAACGACCCTGTCACGAGCGCCGGCTCAGGCAAAGGTGTGGCCGGTTCAGTCGGCGGTGCGCCGTTGCTGACGGCTGCGCCATCGCCCCTGCCGACATCCCCGCCGATCGGAGCCGCTGCCGCCCGCGCGTCGGCGAGCGGGACCGCGATCGGGACCGCGAGTGGGGCTCCGGCGGCCCCGGCCGTCGATCACACGCTGGTGGCCGAGGTCCGGCGCGAGGTGTCCGACGCGCTGGCGGTCCGGCTGCGTGGGGCCCCCGTTGTCGATCCGCGTGCCCGCCGGGAGCTTGCCCGGACCCTGCTGACAGAGGTCCTCGTCGCCCGGTCGCGGGAGCGGGTGCACGCCGGGCAGCGCCCCTGGAGTGTCGACGAGGAGTTCCTGATCGCGGACAGCGTCATGGACGCGATCTTCGGGATGGGCCGGTTGCAGCCCCTGATCGACGACCCGTCCATCGAGAACATCGAGGTGACCGGGTACGACAACGTCTGGATCGCCCACGCCGACGGACGTGAGCTCCGTGGCGACCCGGTGGCCAGCTCGGATGCCGAGCTGGTCGAGCTGATCCAGGCGCTGGCCACCCGGACCGGCCAGGCGGAACGCTCCTTCTCGACCGCCAGCCCGAGCCTGCACCTGCGCCTCGACGACGGCTCGCGGCTGACGGCAATGGCCTGGGTCACGCCGCGCCCGGTCGTGGTCATCCGCCGGCATCGGGTGCGCGACGTCTCCCTGGACCAGATGGTCGCGTGGGGCTCGATGTCGCGTGCGGTCGCCGAGTTCCTCGGGGCGGCGATCCGCGCTGGGAAGAACGTCATCGTCACCGGAGCCCAGAACGCGGGCAAGACGACGCTGCTCCGGGCCCTGGCCGCCGAGTTCACGCCGATGGAGCGCTTCGCCACGATCGAGCGCGAGTACGAGCTGCACCTGCACGAGCTCACCGAGCGGCATCCGCGGGTGGTGGCCATGGAGGCACGGGTCGGATCCTCGGAGCGGGACGCCTCGGGGCGCGCCGCCGGGGAGGTGACGCTCTCGGAGCTGGTCGTCGATGCGCTGCGGATGAACGTGCGGCGGGTCATCGTCGGTGAGGTGCGTGGCCCCGAGGTGGTCCCGATGCTCAACGCCATGAGCGTGGGGGACGGCTCCATGTGCACCCTGCACGCCCGGACGGCCGCCAAGGCCCTGGACCGGATCGTGAACCTCTGCCTGGAGCAGGGCGGCGGCATGACCGACTCATTCGCGTACCGGGCCGCCGCTGACGGGATCGACTTCATCGTCCACCTCTCGCTGCGCCACGACGCCGAGCAGGGCGGTGCGCGGCACCGGTTCGTCGCCGAGGTCCTGGAGGTCGACGGTGTCGGCGAGTCCGGCCGACCGGTCGTCACCACCGTGTTCACGCCCGGCGCTGATGGGCGGGCGATCCCGGCCCACCACCCGCACTGCCTTGCCGATCTCGTGGCCGCCGGCTTCGACCCGTCCCTGCTCGACCAGCCGCACCTGGACCCGGTCCGGGCGGTGCGCAGGGCCGTCCGGTGACCGCCGCCCAGGTGCTGGCCGGCGTTGCCGCACTGGTTGCCGTCGGCGGGGTCGCCCTCATGGTGGCGGCGACGATCGGGTGGCAACCGCGGACCAGGGTTGCCGCGACACGACATCACGACTGGACCTGGGCGTCCGTGCGCTGGCCCGTCGCCGCAGGGGTCGGCGTCCTGGTCTGGGCGGTGACGGGCTGGCCGGCGCTGGGCCTGGGTGCCGCTGCTGCCGCCATCGGGTTGCCGGCCATGTCCGGTGCCGGTTCCCGGGCTGAGGCCCAGATCGACCGGGTCGAGGCCGTCGAGGAGTGGACCCGCCGGCTGGCCGACGTGCTGGCCATCGGCGTCGGCCTGGAGCAGGCGATCCAGACCGCAGCACGGACCGCCCCCGAGCCCATTGCGGCTGAGGTGGCCACCCTCTCGGCCCGGATCTCCGCGCGCACCCCGACCGAGACGGCGCTGCGCCGATTCGCCGACGACCTCGACGACCCGACGGCCGACCTCGTGGTCGCCGCCCTGATCCTGGCCTCCCGACGACGCGGCCCGGGTGTGGCCGCGGCCCTGACGGCGATCGCCGACTCCGTGGGTGAGGAGGTCGCCGCCCGCCGCCGGATCGAGGCCGACCGGGCCAAGCCACGCACGACAGCGCGCGCCGTCACGGTGATCACCGTGGCGATCATCACCGCCGGGCTGCTCAACCGCGGGTACACCGGCCCGTATGGCACGGTCCTCGGGCAGGTCGTCCTGGCCGCGACGCTGGGCTTCTTCGGCGCCGCGCTGTGGTGGATGCACTCGATGACCCACACCACACGACCGGCGCGCATCCTCGGCGCGCAGGAGGCCGACGCGTGACCGGGATGCTCCTGGCCGGAGCGCTCGTGGGGCTGGGGATCACGCTGGTCATCGCCGGCCTGCGCGAGCCCGTCCCGGACCTCGCCGCGGGAGTCGCCCGGCTGACCGGGGCCGCAGTGGTCCCCGAGGTGGTCCCAGGGTCCGGCCCACTCGAGCGGTGGCTGGGCGGCGCCGCAGCCCGGCTGGCGGAGGCCCTGCGCCTGGAACGGCACCGAGCCGACCTGGCCATCACGGGCACCACCACCACCCGGATGGCGCTCGAGAAGATGGGGTACGCGTTCGTCGGCCTGGCGTTCCCGGTGCTGCTCACCTCCATCCTGTCGATCGCCGGGCTTGCGCTCCCGCTGGCCGTCCCGGCGGCAGCCGGCGTCGGACTCGCGGTCGGCATGTCGTTCCTGCCCGAGGTGGAGCTGCGTCGCCGTGCGGCGGTCGCCCGGGTCCAGATGCGGCGGACGGTATGCGTCTACCTCGAGCTGGTCGCCCTGGAACGGGCGGCCGACGCCGGCGCGGTCGAGGCCCTGGAGCGCGCTGCGGCGATCGGCGACGGCCCGGGCTTCGGTCACATCCGCGAGGCGCTGCTCCGCGCACGGTTGGAGGGGCGCACCCCGTGGCAGCAGCTGTCCGGGCTCGCCGTCGAGCTGGGCGTCCCCGAGCTCGGCGACGTGGCCGACATCATGCGGCTGTCCGGGGAGGACGGTGCCGCAGTGCTGCCCACCCTGCGCGCCCGTGCCGCCTCGTTGCGCGCCTGGCTGCTGCAGTCCGAGGTCACCGCCGCCAACGAGGCCAGCGAGCGCATGTCGATCCCGGTCGCGCTGCTCGGTGTGGCCTTCATGGCCCTTCTCGGTTTCCCCGCCTTCTGGCGGATCCTGTTCGGCTGAACCCACCCATGGAGAGAGAAATGAACGCAGTCCTCACGACCACCCTGACCGTCCTGGGCGCCCTCACCGGCCGCCTGCGCAGCGGCTGGGACAACCGCGGCACCGAGTCCGGGGCGAGCACCCTGGAGCTGGTGATCCTCGTGCTGGGCCTGATCACCGTGGCCACCCTGCTGGTCGCGACGTTGACCGCGGCCGTCAAGTCGCGGACCGACCAGATCAGCTGATGTCCCGCGCGGATCGCGGGTCCGCCACGCTCGAGGTCTCGATCCTGGCCCCCGTGCTGCTGCTGGTCGTGTTCACGATCATCCAGGTCGGCCTCTGGTCGTACGCGCGCAGCCTTGCACTGGGCGCTGCCCAGGAGGGCGTCGCGGCCGGGCGTGCCCATGGAGCCTCGGCCGAGGCCGGACGCGCCCGCGCGCGAGCCTTCCTTGACGCCACGGCCGGGGACTCCCTGACGGACAGCGCCGTCACGTCGACCGCGACCCCGGCCACCGTGCGCATCGAGGTGACCGGGCGCGCCCTGAGCGTGCTGCCCGGCGTACCCGGGCTGCCGGTGCGCCAACATGCCCAGGGCCCGGTCGAGCGGGTGACCGCGCCATGACCGGCCGGCCGTGGGCGGGCAGGGACCGGGGTTCGGCCACGATCGAGTTGGCCGTCCTGGCCCCCGCCCTGCTCGCACTCCTCGGCCTGGTGATCGTGGCCGGGCGGATCTCCACGGCGGGCAGCGCCGTCGAGCAGGGTGCGGCCTCGGCAGCCCGGGCAGCGTCGATCGCCCGGGACGCGCGCGCCGCGCAGGTCGCCGCCGATCGGTCCGCCCGCGAGGCACTTCGTGATCAGGGGATCACCTGTCGGACGGTCACCAGCTCCGTGGACGTCCGGGGCTTCGCCGTGGCTGTCGGGTCCCCGGCGAGCGTCACGGTGACCGTGCGCTGCGTCGTTCCCCTCAGTGATCTCGCCGTGCCGGGGATGCCGGGCCAGCGGACCGTGACCGCCACCATGACCAGCCCGATCGACCGGTTCCGGGGGCGGTCATGAACCCGTGGGCGTCCCGGCAGTCGGCCGCGGACTCAGGCCGTGCCGACGACGGGGCGGTCACCCTGTTCGTGGCGATCGCCATGGTCGGGCTGCTCGCACTGGCGGGGCTGGTGGTCGACGGCGGGGCGAAGGTGCGCGCCGTGCAACGTGCCGACCGTGTTGCCGCTGAGGCTGCCCGCGCGGCCGGCCAGGCGATCGACCTCGGGGCGGTCCTCGAGGGCAGCGACGTGCGGGTGGATCGCCGCGGCGCCCTTGTCGCCGCCGAGTTGTACCTGCAGGCCGCCGGGATCGACGGTTCAGCCCGTGTCGTCGACGGTGGCTCCGCGATCGTCGTGTCCACCACCACATCCGCACCGACGGTCTTCCTCGGCCTGATCGGCGTCCCGTCCTTCACCGTCCGGGGGAGCGCCGAGGTGGCCCTCGTCCACTCCGTGAGAGGAGTCCGCCCATGACGACGCAGACCACCCACCGCGGGGACGCCGCGCGCAGGACCGCCCGCGCCCTCGGTGCGCTCGGTGCGCTGGTGATCCTCGTCGCAGCGGTGCCGCTCCTGCTGGTCACGCTGATGCAGGCACTCCCGCTGGACCTCGCGGCGTTGTCCCCGTCCGCGTTGGGGCGCCCGGAGGATGGCCGACTGCTCCTGTGGGCGATCGTCGCCATGGCCTGGGTCGCCTGGGCGGGGATGGTCCTCAGCGTGGGCGTGGAGACCTGGGCAGCACTTCGGCGCGCGCCCACACCTCGGCTCCCCGGGCTGGCCGTGCAGCAACGTCTGGCTGCGGGCCTCGTCGCTGCCGTGGTCGTGGCCCTCAGCCCGGCGGCCGGTGGACCGGCCGTGGGTGTGGTCACCGGCGCCCCGGGCGGTCCCGCAGTTCGTGGTGCGGTCGGTGTGGAGGTGGCGGGCGCTGCGGTGGGGGCCGTGGCGGCGCCGGCGGCGGGCCCCGTGGCTCTCTCGCGGGACGCGGCGCTGCTCACGTCGGCGTCGACGGCAGGGCGCCCGACCGTCGAGGCGCCCGGCGTCGCGGCGGTCTCCGGCGGTGCCGGCCGCGCCGCTGCGACCTCGTCGACCGTGGGCGGTTCGGCGCGGTGGGCAGGTCACGTCCCAGTCCAGCAGAGCCGCGAGGTGACGGTGCTGACCGAGCGGCACGACACCCTCTGGATGCTCGCCGAGCAGTACCTGGGCGACGGGGAGCGCTACGTGGAGATCGTGGCGCTGAACCGTGGTGTGGAGCAGCCGGACGGTCGATCGCTGGGAGACGACGGCCGCATCTACCCCGGGTGGACCCTCGTCCTGCCGGCCGATGCCGACGTGGATGCCGCGCGCCCCGATCGGCATCGCGTGCTCCCCGGTGACACGCTCTGGGCCATCGCCGAGGACCAGCTCGGGGATCCCACGTTGTATCCGCAGATCGTCGCGGCGAATCGTGGCGACCTCCAGCCCGATGGGCGTCGGCTGACCGACCCTGACCTGATCCTGCCCGGCTGGGTCCTCGAGGTCCCGGGGTCCGAGGAGGAGTCCGCCGGGGAGTCGGCCGGGGAGTCCGCCGGCGCGGTCGGACGGCGGACGCTGGCTGAGGCCGAGCCTCCCCGGGTCTCCGGTGCCGTGCCGGAGGAGCTGGGCGGCGCCCCGGTCACAGGCCCGGATGCCATCGCCCCGATCGACAGGGCAGGGGCGGGCCCGTCGCAGCCTGTGGAGGAGCCCGAGGCCGACGGCTTGTCGCCGTCCATTGGGGACCACCAGTCCGACGGCACGTCGGTACCCAGTGATGAGTCCCAGCGCAACGGCCTTCCTGAGCCTGCCGACCTGCCGGAGCCTGACGCTGCCCGGGGCCCGGCGGTCGTCCCGGACCTCGACCGCGGGGGGTGGGGTCGCGCCTCCGCCGAGTCATCGGTTCCCGCAGCGCCGGCGGACCAGACACCAGTTGCGACTGATCCGGCCGACTCTGCACCCGCGGTCCCGGCCGACTCAGCACCGGACTGAATCGGACGCCGCGATACCGCCACCCGCCGAATCGGCTGCCCCGCGACCTTCCGAATCGGTCGCTCCGGGATCCCCCGCATCAGCCACCCCGGTCCCCCCACAATCGGCCGCTGGGGACGAGTTGCGTGGCCCCACCCTTGAGAGCGTGGGGCCTGTGTTCCCCCTCCCGTCGGGGGGTGCGGTCACAGCCCTGCTGCTGGCCGGGGTGGGTGCGGAGTTGGTGCGGCGTCGCCGTCAGTTCCAGCGGCATCGGCGCCCGGGTGAGCGGATGCCCGCCCCGGGAGTCGGCGGCAGGCAGGTCGAGCGGGCGGTCCGGGCAGCCGGGCGGCAGCCGGGCCTGGACCTCGTCGACCGGGCTCTGGGTGAGTTGGCCGCGCAGGCCGAGGTGGGGGGCATGGCCCTTCCCGATGTCCGGCTCGTTCGGGTCGGTGCGCAGTCGGTCGTCCTCGACCTCGGCGCCCCCGCGGACCAGGGCATCGCCCCGTTCATCGCCACCGACCCCTTCCGGTGGGTGCTGTCCGCCGAGCTGCTGCCGGCCGAGGCGCCCGACCGTCCCCGGGCGTTCCCGGGACTGGTCACCCTGGGCGTCGCCGGGTCCGAGACCGTGCTGGTCAACCTCGAGTCCGTCGGGACCCTGGCCGTGACCGGACCGGCCGAGGCCTCCGGCCGATGTCCTGCGCGGCTTCGCAGCCGATCTCGCCCTCGGTCCGGCCAGCACGCAGACCGAACGGGTCCTCTGCGTTGCGGACACCTCGATCGCCGAGGCGGTGGAGGCCGGCGGGATCGCCGTCGAGGAGGACCCGGCGCGGGTCTCGGGGGCACTGGCAGTCAGGCTCGCTGCTGCGGGCAACCACGCGGGGGCAGTCGACCCGCTGTCAGCCGACCCGCTGCTCATCGTGCTGTGCGACCAGGAACTCGACGTGCACGTGCCACCTCGATCCGGATGTGCGCTGATCACGACCGTCGCGGGCTTCCCCTGCCGGGGCGACCCTGGTGCTCCACGACGCGGCCTCGGCCCTCCTGCTCCCGGAGCGGGAGCGCCTCTCCCCGCAGCACCTGAGCGCAGCAGCGACTGGCGATGTGGTGGAGGTGCTTCGCGGCACGGACCTGCCCGACGCCGAGTCCATCCCGGGCGATGCAGCCAGTGACGACGATCCTCCCGCCGCGGGCGGCCAGACTGTTCTCTGGGGTGCGCCGATGGATCGATCCGCCGTGATCGACCTGCGCGAGAGCCGCTCGGGTCCAGGCCCACAGGGCGACGAGCCAGTCCTGTTCGAGGGGTACGCCCTCCCCGATGGTCCGGCCCTTCCCGGCCAGTCCAGCCATGGCGACCAGCCTGTTGCCGATAGCCCGTCCGCCGCAGTCACCCCTGCCGGAGCAGCCGCACCGCGGATCCTGCTCCTCGGTGAGGTGCTGGTCGAGAACGCCCACGGCCGGTGCGAGTCCACGCGGATCGGCCGACTCGCCGAGACGGCAGCATTCGTGCTGCTCAACCCCGGGGCGCGTCCCAGTGAGCTGCAGGGCGCCCTGTGGCCGGGGCGTCGCTCGAACCCCCAGACATGCCGGCAGATGATCTCCCGCGCGCGCACGTGGCTGGGCCGGACCGATGCGGGAGAGCCGTACCTGAGGACCTTCGCGGAGACCGAGGGCAGGCTGCGCCTGCGTGACGAGGTCGGATCGGATTGGGCGGACTTCCAGCACCTGGCGACCATCGGCCTGGCGGATCCTGACGACACCGAGCACCTCACCGCGGCGCTGGCACTGGTCCGCGGTCGACCGTTCGGTGCCGTGGCCAGTCGCGAGCTGCCGTGGGCGGACATCCACATCAACGAGATGATCAGCCTCATCAGTGATGTGGCCCACGCCCTGGCCGTGCGCCACGAGGCCGCGGGTCGGCGGTCCGCCGCGCGGGATGCAGCCCTTCGCGGGCTGCGGACCGAGAGCGAGTCCGAGATGCTCGAGGAGATCGTGGCCCGTACGGCGGTGTAGCCGAACCGGGGTGGCAGGGAACCTCGCGACCGAACCTCGCGCCCATTCCGGTGCTGTGCGCCCTGCCAGCGGGCACCTCAGGCCAACCTCGCGCCAGTTCCGGCTGTTCCGGGGCTGGAATCCGCCCAGCTATCGACCACATCGGGCGCAGAGTTGGCTCACCGGCGCCTTGACCATCCCCGTTTCCACCACTTCGGTTGCGAGGTTCGGCAGCTGGCCGGGGGACGGCCTCCGGCCGGCTGCCCCGGGCGTCGTCAGGCCACACGCCTGCCTCGAGCCAAGGCTCCGGCCCCAGCCCCCGCCAGCCCCCGCCCGCCCCGCCCGCTGTGCCTCGCCCCCCGCCCCGGGTCCAAGATGACCACCATGCGCCACGACGAGTACGCCGCCCACGACGCCCTCAGCCTCGCCGAGCTGGTCAGCTCCGGGGAGGTGACGCCGTTCGAACTGGTGGAGGCCGCGATCGATCGGATGGATTCGGTCAACCCCACGCTCAACGCGGTCGTGCACCGCATGGACGGCACAGCCCGCGCGGTGGCCGCCGGAGAACTGCCCGATGGGCCGCTCCGGGGCGTGCCGTTCCTGGTCAAGGACATGGACGGCTACCTCGCCGACGAGCCGTGCACGTTCGCCAGCCGGTCGCTGCGCGACTACGTGCCCGACCACGACTCCGAGCTGTTCGCCCGCTACCGCCGTGCCGGGGTGGTGTTCGTGGGCAAGACGAACTGCCCCGAGTTCGGGATCTACGGCGTGACCGAGCCCGAGCTCCATGGCCCGACGCGCAACCCGTGGCACCTCGACCACACGCCCGGCGGGTCCAGCGGGGGTTCGGCTGCGGCGGTCGCCGCGGGGATCGTGCCTGTGGCCCATGCCGGCGACGGCGGCGGCAGCATCCGGATCCCGGCCTCGGCCTGTGGCCTGTTCGGCCTGATGCCCTCGCGCGGGCGCACCCCATTGGGCCCCGGCGAGGGGGAGGGCTGGCACGGACTCGTGCGCCGGCATGTGGTCAGCCGGACCGTGCGCGACAGTGCCGCCTTCCTGGACGCGACGCAGGGCGACGACGTGGGTGCCCCCTACGCGGCGCCGCCGGCGGGGGAGTTCCTCGCTGCCGTCGGGCAGGACCCCGGGCCGCTGCGCATCGGCTACTCAACCCAGTCGGTCCTCGGCCAGTCGATGGATCCCGAGTGCGTGGCGGCTGTCGAGCGTGCGGCGGCCCTGCTCGAGGAGCTCGGGCACGAGCTCGTGGAGGTCGACCTGCCGATCGACCGTGAGGGCCTGGCGAACGCGTACATCGCGATCGTGGCGGCCGGTGTCGGCGCGATGGTGGAGGAGACCGAGCGGATGACGGGCCGCAAGCCCAAGCCGGAGGACTTCGAGGGCGCCGACCTGGTTCCTGCGCCAAGCCAGCGACGTGCTCTCCGCGCGGGAGCTCGAGCGAGCGCGTGAGCGAGTGGCAACGGGGACCCGGCGCCTCGGTGCCCTGTTCGCCGACGAGATCGACATGCACCTCACCGCGACGCTGCCCTACCCGCCGGTCCGCGTCGGCGAGAACTCGCCGAGCACCGCCGACCAGGCGCTGCTCCGAGCCCTGCGCACCCTGCCGATGAACGTGGCGCCGGCGATCAGGATCGCCCTCGGGCAGCTGGCCGGGCCGCGGCTGGAGAAGAGCGCCAACACCCAGGTCTGGAACATGACCGGGCAGCCGGCGATGAGCCTGCCGCTGCACTGGACACCCGAGGGCCTGCCGGTGGGCGTGCAGGTCGCCGGGGCGTTCGGGGCCGAGGAGCAGCTGTTCTCCCTCGCGGCGCAGGTCGAGGCGGCGCAGCCGTGGCTGCCCCGGTTGATGGAGGGACCGACGACCGCAGGGATGTAGCCGGGTCAGGCGCCGCCTGTCGGAGGCTGGTGGCAGGCGAGTGCGGCTCGGGGCCGCAGCGTGGCAGGGCTCGCCGCTGGTCACGCCCGCACCGGAACGGACGGCCCATGGTCGGGCCGAGCCTCAGATCGAGGGGTCGGAGGCCTCGACCGGGTCCACGGGCGGCTCGGCCTCCGTCGGCTGGTCGTCGGTGCGCTGGTCGTCCTGGTCGGCCGACTCCCGTCCGCGTCCTCGACCGGCTCCGGGGCGAGACCGGCCTCGAAGGTCATCCCGGCTGCGCGCAGCCGCTGCACCATCGGCATGCCCAGGCCCGTCGCCGGAGTGAGGACGCCGGTCCGGTCGGGCAGGTCCGGGCTGCCTGAGGCGAGGAACAGCACAGCCTCGGCCAGCATCAGCGACGTCGCCGCGTAGCCGGGGTCACCCTCGGCGGCCACCGTGGCCATGTAGCGCTGGCCATCGAGGCCGTCGCCGTGGATCTGCATGGTGAAGTGCCCGGCCGCGCGTTCCTCCGCGCTCGGGCCCTCGCCCGGCTTGGGCAGGACCATGGCGATCCCGGATCGGGTGGGGCCGAACCCCAGCGCTGCCCCGAGCGCGCCCATGCCGGCGCCCAGGCCTGTGGCCTTCGCGCGGGCGGACACACCCTTCCCGAATCCGATCGCCTCCCGGTAGCGGAAGGCCGCCGAGTACGGGTAGCCCAGCAGGGCGTTCGTGCGTCGCACGACGCGGGTGTTCATCTGGCGCCATCACGAACGGGCCCAGCCACCCGAGCGCCGGGTCCTGGACCGCGCCGGTGAGGTCGGACTCGTCGTCGGCGTGGTCCGGGTCGACGCGGTCCGGCTCGGCGTCCCGGTCGGGGCTCAGCGCGTAGGGGTCGACAACGACGGCCCGCGCGGCGGGGTCGGCTCCGACCTCCTCGGCGACGAGGCGCATCGTGGCCAGGGTCCCGCCGGAGGCGCCACCGCGCATCTCTGTCACCACCAGGGTGGTCGCGCCGAGCTCCCCGGCGGCCTCGTGCAGTACCAGGACGCCGAGGTCCGAGGGCAGCGAGTCGAAGCCGCAGGCCAGCACGATCCGGGCACCGGACTCCTGGGCCATCTCGTGGTAGTCGTCGATCGCCGAGCGCATGAACAGCACCTCGCCGTTGATGTCGGCGTAGTGGGTGCCGGCCTTCGCGCAGGCCTCGACCAGCGGCAGGCCGTACTTGGCGAACGGCCCGACGGTGGTGGCGACCGCGACGGTCGAGCGGGCCAGCTTGGTCATGGTGGACTTGTTCGACGAGTCGGCCAGGAGCAGCGGCCAGTGCGCGGCCCCGGCGCCCAAGGCGTCGCGCACCGCCCCCAGCTTCGCCAGCGACCGTCCGGCCAGCGCGATCCGGGTGCCCTCGGGTGCGCGCTCGAGCAGGCGTTCGGCGACCAGGTGCCCGGTGAACCCGGTGGCCCCGAACAGGACGACGTCGTACTCGCGCTCAGCCATGGTGCCAACGTAGCGCGGACCGCCCGCCCTCGCGCCGGGACGCCCCGGGATCGAGGGGACGCCCCGCGGGCTTCGACGCCCGTTCACGTGCCCGCCCATCGCCACCCGCCGAACAGGCCGAACGCCCCGGGGTGATCGTCCGGGGCGTTCGGTGCTCAGGGGCCGGGGCGCGGTCCGCGGTCCGGCCGCGGTCAGCCCACGGGCTGCGGGTAGGTGCTGGGAGACGCGCCCCGCTGCGACGTGCTCACGATGGTGTGACCCAGCGGGGTCAGCGCCAGGGGGACCATCTTGAACGCGGCGATGCCCCACGGGATGCCGATGATCGTCAGGCACAGGCCGACGCCGTAGGCGATCAGGCGCAGTGGCGATCCAGATCCCGGCGAAGACCATCCAGAGGATGTTGCCGATCAGGCTGGCCACCCCGGCGTCCGGGTTCGGCACGGACGTCCGGCCGAACGGCCAGAGTGCGTAGTTGGCCAGGCGGAACGAGGCGATGCCCCAGGGGATCGTGACGATGAAGATGAACATGATCACGCCCGCGACGGCGAAGGCCAGGGCGATCGCCCAGCCGGCGATGACGAGCCAGATGATGTTCCCGATTGTCTTCATGATGCGTGGTGGATACCCGGCCCGGCCGCCCGGGAAACCTCACGGCATGGGCGGATCGGCCCCCTGCCCGCGAGTCGTTCGGCCCTACCCGATCGGCGCCCGGGTGGCGTAGGCAGGGAGCATGAGCAGCCAGATTGCGCCCGGGCCGGTCGTCGTCGTCGACGGCCTGTGCAAGGACTACGGCGACAACCGCGCGGTGGACGACCTGAGCTTCACGATCGAGCAGGGTGAGGTGTTCGCCCTGCTGGGCCCGAACGGGGCGGGCAAGACGACCACCGTCGAGATCCTCGAGGGCCACCGCAGCCGCAGCGCGGGCACCGTCAGCGTCCTGGGCTTCGACCCAGCCACAGGGGGCCGGGACTACCGTGACCGGATCGGCATCGTGCTGCAGGAGGCCGGCTTCGACGAGGAGTTCACGGTCCGGGAGCTGGTCGGCCTCTACGCGAAGCTGTACTCGCGCCGCCGCGATGGTGATGAGCTCATCGACCTGGTCGGCCTCACCGACAAGGCGGACTCCCGCACCAAGACCCTGTCCGGGGGCCAGCGCCGGCGGCTGGACCTGGCCCTCGGGCTGGTCGGGGCCCCCGAGCTGCTGTTCCTCGACGAGCCCACGACGGGGTTCGACCCGTCGGCACGCAGGCTGGCCTGGGACCTGATCGCATCGCTGCGCAACCTGGGCACGACCATCGTGCTCACCACCCACTACATGGAGGAGGCCGAGCGCCTCGCCGACCGTGTCGCGGTGATCCAGTCGGGGCGCCTGGTCGCGCTGGACACCCCCACCAACCTGGTGAGCACCGAGGGAGCGGAGGCCGTCATCACGTTCGTCCTGCCCGATGGTGTGGACGCTCACGACCTCCCGGCGATCGGCGTCGGGGCTGCGCGCAGCAACGGCCAGCAGGTCGACATCCGCTCGGCAGACCCGACGCGGGACCTCAACGCCCTGACCGAATGGGCCCTGGCCCGGGGCATCGGGCTCGAAGGGCTGACGATGGCCCGACCCACCCTCGAGGACGTGTACCTCGACCTCACCGCGGGGCCCAGCCGTGCCTGACACCGCCACCGCACCCGTGGCGCCGCTGCTCTACGGCCAGGTGCGCTACGCCAACCGGGGGTTCTGGCGCACGCCGATCGCGGCGTTCTTCACGATCGTGTTCCCGCTGAGCTTCCTGGTCATCCTCTGCTCGTTGTACGGCAACGAGGTCATCGACGAGGAGTCCGGGCTGCGCCTGGCCCAGTTCACCACCCCGGTCTTCGCGGTGTTCGGGGTGTGCATGGCCTGCTACGTGTCGCTGTCGTTGGCAGTCTCCTACGCCCGGGGTTCCGGGGTCCTCAAGCGCCTGCGCGGCACACCCCTGCCGCCACCGATCTACGTCGCGGGACGGATCGGGTCGGCGATGTGGGTCTCGATGATCGCGACCGTGATCATGGTCGGCGTCGGGGTCGTGTTCTACGGCGTGCAGATCATCTGGGAGAACGTCCCCGCACTGGTGCTGACGTTCGCCGTGGGGATGGCCTGCTTCTCCGCCCTGGGGCTGGCAGTCGCGGCCATCGCCCCGACCCCCAGCGCAGCCCAGGCGTTCAGCAACGCGTCGCTGATCCTGCTGTCGTTCATCTCCGGCATCTTCGGCTTCGCGGAGCTTCCGGAGTGGATGGACCGGATCGCGTCCTTCTTCCCGCTCGTGCACTTCGTCGACCCCGTCGCGGCCGGCTTCAACCCCTACGTCGAGGCATCGACCCCGAGTTGGAGCGACCTGGCGGTGATGGTCGCGTGGGGGATCGTCGGCGGGCTGTTGGCGTGGCGGCGGTTCCGGTGGGAGCCGACGTCCGGTCGGGTGCGCGTCCGGCACCGCGGGGGGCGCGCCGAGTCGGCGGAGGCCGCCGAGGCCGGGGTGGATGAGGTCGAGCTCGACCGCGTGCTGAGCACCTTCGCCGCGGTGGATATCGATGGTGTGCCGGTGCGCACGCAGACTGTGCACGAGGCCGGGCCCGCCGGTCGAGCCCGGATGGGGGCCCTGGCCTGGCGCCAGACGCGGTACACGATGACCCAGATCCTGCGCGACCCGAGCTCGATGTTCTTCGCCATCCTGTTCCCGGTCATCCTGGTGACCGCCTTCTCCCTGATGTACGGCTCCGAGGCGCGATGGGATGAGCTGCCCCTGCCGCAGTACCTTGCCGCAGCGTTCGCGGTGTACGGCGTGGCCACGATGGCGTTCGTCAACCTGCCCGGGTCGATCGCCGAGCAACGCTCGCTGCTCATCCTCAAGCGGCTACGGGGCACGCCGCTGCCCCCGATCCTGTACCTGGTGGGGCGGATCGCCGCGGCGGTCGTGCTGGGACTGGCCACCCTCGTGCTGGTGTTCGTCGTAGCTGTCGCGTTCCTGGACGTGTCGCTGCCACCGTCGACGTGGGCCGCGACCCTGCTCACGTTCGTCCTGGCGATCATCTGCTTCGCGGCGTGTGGCCTGGCCCTGGTCTCGTTGGTCGACGGGCCCCAGGCGGTGATCGCCGTCGCGCTGTGCCTCCTGCTTCCGCTGTCGTTCTTCTCCGACATCTTCATCTCGATCGAGGAGATGCCCACGGTCCTCAACGCGATCGGCTGGACGTTCCCACTGCGGCACGCCGTCAGCGCCGCCGTCACGGCCACGAGTGGACGAGCGCTCGACGCCAGCTTCTGGGTTCACCTGGGCGTCCTGGTGCTCTGGACCGGCATCGGGCTGCTCGTCGCGTGGCGGTTCTTCCACTGGGAGCCGCGGCAGGCGCGCTCCTCGCGCTGAATCCACACCCGCGGTGGACCTACCGTCCGGACATGGCCTCCGCAGCTGCCCCACCGCCCATCGTCGGCACGCCCATCGATCCCCCGCCGAAGGAGGTGCCCGCGTTCGCCACGAAGCTCGACAGGTCGACGATCGGCGGGATCGGCTACCGGGCGATGCGCCGCTACTCCTTCGGCAACGTGGGGCTGCTGGCCAACGGGACCGCGTACTACCTGTTCCTGTCGCTGTTCGCCCTGTTGGCGTTCGCCTACGGGGTCATCGCGATCCTCGGTGCCGAGCAGTTGGCCGAGACCATGACCGAGGCCCTGGACAACGCGTTCCCCGGCGTGGTCGGCGATGAGGGGATCGACCCGGACACGCTGGCGTCCACCGGCCGGACGGCGGGGATCATCGGCCTGCTCATCCTGCTGTACTCATCGCTCGGGGCGGTGAACGGTGCCAGCAGCTCGCTGCACCTGGTCTTCGGGGCGCCCCCGGACCCCCGCCCGTTCGTGAAGGCCAAGGCCCGGCACCTGCTGATCCTCGTGTGCGTGGCGCCGCTGATCCTGATCTCGTTCGCCTCCGCGGCCGTCACGGGCAACATCTCCGACCCGGTGCTCGAAGCCCTCGGCTGGGATGGCCAGGGAGTGCGCAGCGCCATCGCGGCCGGCGGCATCGTCCTGGGCTTCGCCGTCGACGTCCTGATCCTCTGGATCCTGATCGGGCACCTCGGCGGGATCCGCCCACATCGCCGGCCGCGGCTGGTGGCCAGCCTCCTCGGCGCGGTCGCGGTGGGGCTGGTCAAGGCGCTCCTCGACGCGATCATGGCCTGGGCCCTGGACAAGCCGCAGTACGGCGCATTCGCCGCGCCCATCGCGGTGCTGTTCATCCTCCAGCTGCTGTCCCTGGTCCTCTATGCCAGCGCGTGCCTGGCGGCCGGGATCAGCGACTCCGAGGTGCCCCTCGAGGAGCTCGAGCCCGCGGCGGTCGACGCAGTCGAGTAGGTCGGTCGAGCCCTGATCGGCGGGACACGCTCGTCGGGGCGCCTGACGGATCGCGCGACGCGACAACAATGGCCACGTGGCCACATCCGAGCGGGACGCCGTCGCGCGCCAGCTGAGCCGCAGCCTGCTCGCGTTGGCTGCCGTGATCCTGGTCGGGACCGTCGGGTACTTCCTGCTGGGGTTCTCGCCGTTGGATGCGATCTACCAGACCGTGACGACCGTGACGACGATCGGCTTCCGAGAGGTCCAGCCCTTCGGGGACGCCGAGAAGGTGTTCACGATCTTCTTCGTCCTCGTCGGTGTCGGAGTCGTGCTCTACACACTGAGCTCGCTGTTGGGGCAGCTCATCGAGGGTTGGGCCGGCAATGAGTGGGGAAGGCGACGCATGGAGAAGGAGATCGGGGCACTGCAGGGCCACGCCATCGTGTGCGGCTGGGGTCGGGTGGGTCGCGCGGCGGCACACCAGCTGCACAAGTCAGGCCAGTCGGTCGTCGTCTGCGACACCGAGGGCGAGCGGCTGGCTGACTGCCCGTACCCGCACCTTGAGGGAGACGCGACCCGCGACGAGTTCCTCCGCCGGCTCGGGGTGGATCGCGCCCGGGTGCTCGTCGCGACCCTGGACACCGACGCCTCGAGCCTGTTCGTCACCCTGACTGCGCGTGCGCTCAACCCCGACCTGGTCATCATCGCCCGCAGCCGTGTCGATGACACCGAGCAGAAGCTGCTGCGCGCCGGAGCTGATCGCGTCGTGAACCCCCAGCGGATCGGCGGCAACCGCATCGCTGCCTTCGCCCTGCAACCGCACGTCACGGACTTCCTGGACGTCGCCATGCACGACGAGGAGGTCGAGTTCCGCCTCGAGCAGGTGGTGGTCCACGAGGGCTCGTCGCTGGCGGGTTCCTCGGTGCGCGAGACCCGGCTGCACGAGGGTGACGGTGCGCTGCTGCTGGCCCTGCGCCAGAGCGAGGGCGGGGTGTTCCGCACCAACCCGTCCCCGGATGCGGTGGTCAAGCCCGGGGACGTGGTGATCGTGATCGGGACCGCGGCGCAGATCGACGCGGTGCGCCGCGACGCCGGCAGCCGGAAGGTCCGCCGGGCCTGAGCGGGGCGCCGTGGAGCCGTTGTTCCCTCGTGGCCGTTGTCCAACGGCGTAGCGTGGGAGCAGCGGACGAGGTCCGCCCGCGGGTCGACCGAGGGGCAGGAGGATGGTCATGCGTCGCTGGCTCGGGTGGTTCGCCCTGGCAGTCATCATCGGCATGCAGGCCGGAACCGTGTTCAAGCCCCTGGGGACCATCAGCGAGACCCGCGTGGCCGACTGGGTCGACCTGCTCACGCCCTACGCGATCCTCGGATGCGCGGCGATGGTGCTGGTGCGTGCCGAGGCCTCCCGAGGGCAGTGGGCCCTGTTCGGCGTCGGCGGGATCACCTTCACCCTCGGCCACGGCCTGCACCTGGCCGCGAACTCGATCAGCAACGTCGCTGACGTCGTGGTGGCGAAGGCCTCGATCGTGCACCTGTGGGACGAGGTCGTCAGCCACTACTTCTGGTACGTCGGGCTGTTCCTGGTGATGGCGGCCATGGCGTGGGCGTTGCGTCCGCAGGAGTTCCGGGTAGGGGCCGTCGATGTGGTGGTCGCGCTGCTGGTTGCGATCACGCTGGTCAACAACTACATCGAGGGCGGGACGCCCTGGCTGGGGCTGGCGTTCCTCGCCGTGGGCTTGGTCTGCGGGTTCCTGTGGCGCCCCGCCGCGGTGTCCCGGCTCCTGCTCGTCGTGGGCGGGGTGGGGCTGCTGCTGCTGGTCGGGTGGGGTGTGTACTGGCTGGCCGTCGACGGGACGACGTTCCCGCAGTTCAGCGAGCTGGGCTGGATCTGAGGACCGGTGCGCCCCGCCGACCTGCGTGAGCACCTGCTGCGGGAGGGGATCAGCAGGGCGGTGGTGGACGTGCTGATGTCGGTGCCGCGGGACCGGTTCGTCCCGCCAGGACTGGAGTTCCGGGCGTGGGAGGACCACGCCATGTCGATCGGGCACGGGCAGACGATCTCCCAGCCCACGGTGGTCGCGCTGATGACCGAGGCCGCAGCCGTGGGGCCCGGCGACCATGTCCTGGATGTCGGGACGGGCAGCGGCTACCAGGCGGCCGTCCTCGCCGCCTGCGGGGCGCGGGTGCACTCGATCGAGCGTGTTCCGGCGCTGTCCGATCGGGCGAGGGTGCGGTTGGCCGAACTCGGCTACGACGTTGATGTCCGGTGCGGCGACGGCACGACGGGCCTGGCCGAGGAGGCACCGTTCGATGCGATTGTGGTGGCGGCGGCGACCGCGATCGTGCCCCCGGCGCTCGTGGATCAGCTTCGTGCCCCTGGGGCGGGCCGACGCGGCGGGCGCCTGGTCATCCCGATCGGCGAGCCGTCGGCGTGGTTCGGTGGGCAGGAACTGGTGGTGCTCGAGCGGGTGCCCGACGGCATCTCCCGGCGCAAGCTGCTCGATGTCGTCTTCGTCCCGCTGGTGTGGGATCCCACGAGCCCGGCGTGAGGCCGGGGGCCCGGGCGCCGCGGTGCCCGCTGGCGCAGTCAGCCGGCGCGGCGGACCAGGACCACCGAGTCCAGGGCCACGACGGCACCGTCGGACTCCCGCGGCTGGACCTCGCTGACCAGGACCTCGAAGCCCTCGGGCAGGTGCAGGGCCACGAGGATCGCATCGGGGGACAGGAGCCGGTGCGCGGGAGGGCCGCCGAAGCCGCGGACCCCGTGCTCGGGATCGTGGGCGATGACCAGCAGGTGCCCTCCGGGGGCCACCAGCGCAGGCAGGTGGGCATAGGCACTGTCGCGGTCCTCGGGCTCGGGGTGGATGAACGCGAGCGTGACCAGGTCGAAGGTGCCCGTCGGGGACAGCCCCGCGAGGAACGCCGGGTCGGTGGCGTCGCCCTGTGCGAAGGCGGCGTCCAGGCCCGCCTCCCGGGTCGCGGACCGGGCGCGGTCCAGTGCCACGTCCGACCAGTCCACCCCGGTGACGTCCCACCCGTGGGCGGCGAGCCAGCGGGCGTCGGCACCCTCACCACATCCGATGTCCAGGGCGGTGGGCGCGCTGCCGTCCGCACCCCGGGCCGGGTGAACCAGACTGCTCAGGGTCCTCACCAGTGCGGCGTTCGGTTCGCCGGACCACACAGTGGCCGCGGCGTAGCGCTCATTCCATCCGGAGGCATCCACAAGCCCAGTGTCCCGCACGTCGGTCCGCGGGGAAGCGAGGGGAGGCGGGTGGGCTAGGAGACCTGAAGCGGGATTGCCATCCGTGGGAGCTGGGAGAAGGGGAATGCGCGCTCGGTTCCCGCGTCCAGCCACACTCCGACCGTGGTGCGGGGCAGCACCGTGCCGGCCTCGACGACTCCGTTGCGCCGGAAGGCGAACACCTCGATGTCCCCGATGCGCCAGTCGGGGGCCTGGGCGGTCCCCAGGGCATCGAGGAACTCGCCGCGCGGCGCCGGGGTCCTCTCCGCGAACTTGGTGGCGAAGGAGAGGAGCAGTGCACGGCGCTGGGCAAGGGTCTCGTCGTCGGACTCCATCACCTGGATGGCCACGATGAGGCCACTTCCCCGCCGCACGACAGCGAAGACGGGCGGCGCGTCCGAGGTGGTGGCGAAGTCGCCCGTGTCGATGCCGGAGTACGGCCCGAGCATGCGGGCTGTGCTCTGCCCGGAGGCAGGGGCGCTGACGAGCGCCAGCACGAAGGGCTCGTCCTCGGCGGTGAAGCGATCCCAGTCGGACTCCCGAAGGCATGACAGCGTCCGGAACGTCACCTGGCAGAACAGGTCGTCACCGCTCCTGGAGACCCAGAGATCGTAGGAGAGCCGGTAGTGGCCCTCGGTCTCGCCGTTGACATCGATGAGTCCCTGGCCGGGGAAGCCCTGTCCGGCGATCTGCACCAGCTGTGCCCAGGTCCACGGCTGCTGGCCGTTGCCGACGAGGTCCGCATGCCCGCCGACCAGCGACAGCAGTACGTCGCCGATCGCCTCGATCACCCCCGAGAGCGCCCCGGTGAAGTCATTCCACGCCGCAGCCAGGATCGCGCCGGCGTTGGCTGCGCGGTTCGCCAGGATGATCCGCGAGGGCAGCGCGGTGAACGGCCCGACGACGTAGGCTGCGCGACTGCCCGCCTCGAAGTCGTCCCACTCCAGCAGTCGGTTCTCCGACCAGGACCCGGTGGGCGAGCGGAGCCGGCCGTGGTCGAGGAGGAACTCCTGCCCCGAGCACTTCAGGACGATGTCGGCGTTGGTCCCGGACAGGGCCTGGGTGGAGGTTCCGAGTGTGACGCGCAACCACCAGCCGTCGCCCGTCTCGGTCGGGTCGGGTGGGTACTGACCCGCGCTGATGATCGTGAACGGCTGCTGCGCAGGGTCCTCGAACTGGCGGATGTCGCCGGGAGTTGGTGGGTTGGGGGCTGCCGCGCTCGTCGCACCGGGGGATTGCCGGCCCTGGTTCTTCACGCGGTCCCAGAACCCCACGTTGATCAGTTCCAGATGGGAGCGCCCAATCCGGTCGAGCTCCTCGAGCCACTGCGACGTGGTGCGCGTGGCAAGGCCCCGGGCGATGGCGAACAGCTGCTCGCCAGTCAGCGTCGTGTCGTCCATGGAGCGGTTGCGCCGCGAGATCTCAGCCATCCACTTGTTGTCCAGCGCGATCCCGGTGGGCGCGAGCACCAGGATCCCAGGCGGTGCCGGGATCGTGGCCAGCGCTGGGGGCGTGGCGGGCGCGGAAGTGTCCCCCGTGCACGAGCGCCAGCGGTGGGCGACGTCCTCCATGCCCACGAAGGACAGGACGGCGGTTGCCGCGTCCCGCAGCCCGATCGGAAGCGCGCGATAGAGCGTGCAGTCATAGGCGTACTTGCCGTGGGACTTGTAGCCGTGCTGCAGGCCGACCTCGTACATCCCGGTGAACAGGTCCCAGCCCGGACGTGGGTCTGCACCCACGATGCTCAGCCGCCTTCCCAGGATCCCGGTCAGGCGGTCCCGCACGGCCGCCTCCCGCAGGGGCATCGACCAGGCGAAGTCGTGCTGGGGCAGGGGGGACCCCAAGGGTCCTCGCGCAGGGCGCACCGCGACCGGGGCCAGGTTCAGGACCGGTGTGCCCGCTTCGAACCAGGTCTTGGTGCGTCGCTCCGCGGAGTCCATCCAGGAGGAGTGGGAGTAGAAGTCCTGCATCGCATGCAGGCTGGTGCCGATCGCGTTGCGGGCGGCGTCCACGTCGTTGTGCTCGGCTGCCCAGACCAGCGCGGCCACCGTCCCGCCGAGGTAGCGGCGCCACATCGTGCGGATCTGGCTGGTGCTGGTGAGGTCGTCGAAGTGCATCTTGGTCAGCTCGGGGCGGGCCATGAGCGCCACGCCCAGGCGACCCAGGCCCCCACCGTTGCCGAGGTTGAACCACCACAGCGGGTTGTACAGGTAGGAGTCCAGGTAGTCGGCGTGCCAGGCGATCGAGTCGGCCGCTGTGCTTCCGGGGGCGATCCCCCGGGCGGGATCGGGCACCGCCCATCGGGCATTGGCGCCAGCAGCCGCAGCCCCATCGCGAGTGATCAGCTCGTGGTACCAGCCGCTGGTCGGGTCCCCGGCCACCCCACCATTGACGGGGTCCTCACCACCGAAGGTCGCAAGGACCCCGGGGATGCCGGCGAGGGTCAGCGGGATTCGGTCAGCCATGTGGTTCTCCCATCATGTCGTGAGCGGACTTCGGGCAATCGGGGAGCCCTCGCGTGATCGGCGGTCTCGCTGTCGCGGGATGACCGAACTGGGCGACGGGATGAGGCCTCGCTCACGGGCCAGGTTGACAGCGATCATCCGGTCGTGAACGCCGAGCTTGCGGTAGATGTTGGCCAGGTGCCGGTGGACGGTGCGTGGCGAGAGCTCGAGCTCGGAAGCGATCGACGTCGCCAGTCGGCCATCGGCGAGGAGCCCGAGGACCTCGGCCTCGCGCTGGGTCAGCTGCTCGCCCGCGACGGCCGGATGGGTTCGCCCCTCGGCGTCGTCGCAGCGTGTGCCCTCCAATCGGTCGGCCAGGGCCCAGAGCGCGGCGAGGGGTTCCCGCGCCGCCGCCCACAGTCTGAGGTCGGACTCGGCGAAGGGGCTGGCCCGGGCGAAGGAGGCGACCCGTGGAACGCCGAACGGGGGTGACCGCCCGGGGCCCGACGGGTGCACGACCGCCACGACGATGTGCCGATACGGCAGCTCTTCCCGGGGCTGCCAGGCTTTGAGGTCCCGCGACCGGTCCGTTGTGCGGGCCAGATTCGGGCCATGCTCACCCAAGAGGGCGGACAGCTCACCGGCCGCCACCCTGTCGGGCCAGGCGGTGGTGGTGACTGCATGCCGGGTGCCGACCTTGGAGAGGGCGGCGGCATCCAGGTGCCAGGTGAGTCCCAGCTGGCCCAGGACGACCTGGTCCGCGGTGCCCGAGGAGTCGGCGACGGCCACGGCCCGCGTGAGCATGTCCAGGGCGATCGAGTCAGCGGCGCCGTGCATGCTCGTCACCCCCTGTCGCTGGGTCCAGCCGATGTTCAGGATAGGGAAGGCAACGCTGCTTGGCTAGGGGGCTCAGCCGATCGGCGGATCGACGCGCGCCCATGTCGGCAAGTGGGCAATTGTGCGTATTGGCAGAGTCGGCTGCGCGTTCCTACCGTGGGCCCATGGCCAACCTGGCTCTGTTGGACCTCGTTCTCCCCTACGTCTTCCGGGGGGAGAACATCGGGCCCAGCCATGCGGCCCTGAGCGTGCTGCGGGTAGTCACGTACGAGTCCTCGAACGACGACTTCGGCGTCACGATCCGTGGGCACTGCGAGGTCAACGGCTCGCTGGACTTCTTCCCCGGCCAGGGGGTCCTCGTCGCCGGTGGGGTGGATGAGGCCACGCCCGCCCACGACCCCTCACGTAGCGACCCGGTGTTCGACCTTCGCGACACAACTGTCGACTTCGAGCTGTTCGTCCCGCGCTCGGGCTCGGCGATCGTGGCTAATGCCCAGCCTACGTTCGGCGCTGCGGCCGCGCCCGTCGGCGCGCTGTTCACCGACTGGACCGCCGCACCCGGGGACTACCCCTCGACCGGGTTCACGTTCGACCTGGTCCTCAACGCCCCGAAGCTGCGCCCACCCTTCCTGCACCCCGCCAAGGTCAGCACGATCGGGGTCCTCGAGCCGGACCCGAGCGTCAACGAGGTCGCGATCACCCTTCCCCGCATGCGGTTCCGGATCTCGCACGGCAATCCCGTGGGCAGCCAGCTCGTCTTCTCGTTCGTCGCCGCCGGGGTGTCCGACCTCGATGACCCGGGCAGCGTCGAGGTGTCGCAGTTCATCACGATGGAGCCGCCGTACGCCTACATCGGCGGCCAGGACGACCACGTGGTGGGGATCGGCTTCCGCAGCGCGACCCTCGATCTCGACGGTGATTGGACGCCGCCCGCGCTGCGCGACAAGGCCCAGGTGGGCGACGACTGGACCGGCCTGTACCTGCCCGAGGTCCGGATCTTCGTCTCGCCCGACGGCCTGCAGAACCTCGCGTTCGAGTGCGGGGCACAGGAGCTCCTGATCGGGGTCGACCGCACCAGCGGTGTCTGGGGCGACTTCGACGCGAAGCTCGTCCAGCAGGGCAGCGGCGAGCTGCGGATCATGCCCCGATTCACCGCTCCCGGCGGTCGGGAGTTCGGCGTCACCCTCGGGGGCGTCAGTGCCGGGGTACGTCAGGCCAGGGCTGCCCTCCCGCAGGCCACGACCCTGGTCATCGACGTCACCGGGGGACGGACCCCGTACACCCGGGTCGTGCGGATCAACGGGACAGCGCAGCCCAGCGCGACACAGTACGACCTCGACCTCGGCACGTCCGGAACCGCCATCGTCGACATCGATGTCACCTCCGGCAGCCCGACGACCCCGGTCGCCCGGATGCGCATCCTGGTGACGCGCGTCGTCGGCACCCCCCGCCTGCCGATCCCTGCGTCCCCGTCGTCCTCGTCGACGACCGCCCAGCCGGCGACCATCGAGAGCGAGACGGGCTTCGACTTCGAGCTCGTCCAGGGCCCCGGTGAGGCCGTCACGATCCTCGTCGTCCCGCCGGTGGAGGGCCTGGCGTGGAGCGACTCCAGCGGACCGATCGTCAGCGGGAACCCGCCCGCGCAGGTCCATGGCTCGTCGGTGACGACCCAGGTTGTAGGGGGGACGACGCGGTCGATCACCGCGGCCCGCGCCGGCGCGTCGGGCACCACCCTGTTGGACTACTTCTTCTTCTACGACTCCCCAGGTGGCGTGCACCCGATGACGGTGTCGACGACCAAGGCCACCGATGCGGCGCACGCGACCTGGTCTGCGGGCTCGCAGGACCCCATCGCGGCCTACGCGCACCACTTCGACGCGCTGCCCGATGGCGCGACCATCACCGTCTCCGGGGATGCCAGCTACGAGGGCCACCCCGAGCGGAAGGGCTACAACACCTCCCTGGCCTGGCGCCGGGCCAACCGGGTGGCCACGCTCATCGGGGCCCACCACCAGACCAAGCACTTCGTGTTCGACATCGTCCCGCACCTGGCCGACCCGCAGAACCCGACGACGCCCGAGCAGGACACGTGGGCGACGTCGGTCGGATGGACGGCGCACAGCGGGCCAGTGGCCAACGAGCACTGGCGGGCGACGGTCTCGGTGTCGGCCAGCACCCCCGCCCAGAACGGGACGGTCAGCGTCAAGCGGCTGCCACCGAGCACCACCACGGTGCCGGTGCCCCGCCCACCTGCCGACCCGCCCCCGCCCGAGCACGCACCACCCCCGGACTGGTTCCGCTCGGCCGGGGTCAAGGTCCGGATCGTCGACAGCCAGCTGATCGCCCTGCAGCTCGACCTCGAGATCGACATGCAGACCCTCACCGAGGACAAGCTGGCCAGCGGCGGCCCGATCCCCGGTGGGGCCGCACTTCCCCGTGGCCGCACCCTCGACCACGGCACACCGGTCGGACCGAGCAACCCGGCCGACGGCATCACCGCGTTCCGCGTCCTGGTCCAGACCGACCCCGCGACGGGTCGCTACGACACCCTGCTCACCGCCGGCGCCGACCCGGCGGACACCGACGGACTGTGGCACCTCGGCTGGATCCCGCAGGTGGACACCCCGCCGGCCAGCAAGGACCTCGCGCTGACGTTTCTCGGCTCGTACCTGAGCTTCTGGCCGCTCATCGCCGAGGTGCCCCCGGTCGATGCGATCCGCAACGCGGCGGAGGGCCGTGACTCGGCCGTCGTCGACGTCGCACTAGCCGCGACCGCCCTGGCCGTGCCTGCCGTCGTCGCGGCCATCCCCTGGTTCCAGGTCGAGCGCATCATCTTCTTCGGCGCGGAGTACTTCCACACCCAGCGCGACGGCGGGTTCACCGGCACGCTCCTGGCCGACCTGGAGGTCGACTGGTCGATGAACATCCTCGACGGCCTCGTCGTCGTCCCCAAGGATCGCCCGCTGAAGGTCCGGTACAAGGCGATCGGGCTGCGACTGACCAACCGTGACGACGGGCTGGAGCGCTGGGACTTCCTGCCGGTCTTCGACGCATCACGTGGCTTCACGATCGACGTGGCCAGCGGCGGTGGGATGAAGATCGGTGAGCCGCTGGGCCAGATCCTGCGGATCCTCGGCGCCCGGCTCTCGCGCAGCAACCCCATGACCCTCGAGGTCGACATCGCCCTGGGCATCGACCTCGGTGTCGTGGCCGTCGACCAGGCCAGCGTGCGCGCCTACCTCGATGAGGCCCGCGCCCCCGAGCTGACGGCGCTGTCGGCCCGGGTCGACATCCCCGGGGCCCTCGTCGGGTCCGGCTATATGCGGATCGGCACCAGCCCCGACGGCACGAAGAAGACGATCGGCGGCCAGATCGACCTCACCCTCCGACCGGTCAACGTCCGCGTGGCCGCGGCCCTGGAGATCGCCACGATCAACGACAACGGCCGCGAGGCGACCGGGGTGTACATCGGGCTCAACGTGGTGCTGCCCGCCGGCATCCCGCTCGGCTCGACCGGCCTGGGGATCTTCGGCTTCCGCGGCATCTTCGGGATGCACTACCGGCGCCGGGAGATCACCGGACCCAACGCGAGCGTGCCCGCGCTCGAGTGGCTCAAGGCCAGCGGTGGCCAGCCGCACATGCTCAAGGGACCCGACCCGGCCGGAGTGGTCCTCTGGGAGCCGCAGATCGACAACTGGGCCTTCGGGATCGGCATCCTCATCGGGACCATGGAGGGTGGGGTCCTGATCAACCTCGACGGCACCTTCCTCCTGGAGCTGCCCGGCCCGCGCGTGCTCATCATGCTCAACGCCCGGATCCTGATGCCGCCGCCGAGCGTCGATGGCATGGGGATGAAGGGCGGCGTCCTGGCCGTCATCGAGATCACCCCCGAGCACTTCCTGATCGGCATCATCCTGCAGTGGGAGATCGAGCAGCTCATCAAGATCGTCATCCCCGTCGAGGCGGTGTTCCCGTTCGGCAGCCATGCCAACGAGTGGCACATCTACCTCGGGGCGCGCTCGGACTACGGCCCGTCGATCGAGATCGACGTCCTCGGGATCGTCAAGGGCACCGGCTACCTGATGTTCCGCGGCAACGGCATCCAGGCGTTCAAGAACGACCACGCCGACCTGCCGGCGATCAAGGGGTTCGGCGTCGGGCTCGGTGTCGCGGCGTCGTTCACCTGGGGCGACGTGGACGCCGGCCTCTACCTGCGGCTCGGCGGAGGCATGGACGCCGTCCTGGGCTTCGACCCGTTCATCCTCGCCGGGAACATCTGGGTGGCCGGCGAGCTGCGGCTGTGGATCATCTCGATCGGCGCCGACGCGCTGCTGGAGGTCGTCGTTGCCGAACAGGGCGCCCTGCCGCCCGCCCCGGACGGCACACCCAGGCCCGACCTGTCGCTCTACGTCCACGGCAAGGCCTGTGGACACGTCGACTTCTTCTTCTTCTCGGTGTCCGGATGCGTCGAGATCACCATCTCCGGGCCCAAGATGCCGGCGGCCATCCCGACCCTGGTCGAGAAGGTGTCGCTCCAGTCGAGGTCGCCGGCGCTGGCACAGGGCAGCGGGGTCGACAAAGGCATCGACGTGAGCCTCGGGACCGCGGGTGAGGGCAGCTCGTACCCGGGTGACGCGAACACCCCGGTCGTGCCGATCGACGCGTTCCCCGTGATCTCCATGCTGGTCCCGCCCTCGCCCGACGGGTCGGTGACCATCGGCGGACTCGAGGTGCCGCTCACCGCGGCGCCGGGCGTCGACCCGAGCGGGTACGCCGAGCGCTCCGGGGACCACTACCGCTACCGCATCACGGGGATGCGCCTCGAGCGGGTCAAGGGCAACGGCCAGGTCGACCCCGTGACGCTCCTGGGCGGCACCGGCGCGACCAATGCCCCCGCATCCTGGTGGTCGGTCAACTCCGCGACGGACGCGAACGCGACCGCGCAGCTGGCGCTGCTCACCTGGCAGGCGACCCCGGCGACCAAGGCGATCGAGTACACCGACCGCCTCGTCGAGGACGTCACTCGCCGGTGGGGGGCCGTGTGCACCCCCGCGGCCCCGCCGGCCGAGGTGCTGTGGACCTTCAAGCTCGAGCGGATCGGACCCAGCGACGCGGGCTGGGACCTGCAGGGTGTGGCCTGGCCGGATCCCGCCGACTCGCAGCGCAGCACACCCGTGGACACGGGCCTGGACGTCTCCGAGCCCTGGCGTACCGGCGACCCAGCCGTCGACGGGCTGCGCGGCGTCGTCCCCGCTGTGGTCATCGGCTCCGTCGTCGAGTGCCGGCGCAAGCAGGCGCGCCCCGGCGACCTGGTGCGCGGCTCCTCGTTGGCGGCCGCCGTCTCGCGGCGCGTCCTGGCGGACATGCCCCGGGTCGTCCTCGGCGGGGCCGGCCCGGTCGTCGATGCCCACCCGAGCGGATCGCTGCTCCCGGCCGACGACGTCGTGCGGTCCATGGTCGCACCGTTGGCGAACTCGATGGACGTCCGCGTCTCTGCGGCATTCCACGCGAAGGCCACCGCCGCGGCCCAGGGACTGAGCGACCTCGCAGCGGCCGGATCAGCGACACCCTCGCTGGCCTCGATCCTCACGGCCGGCGGTGCCGGCGCGGCATTCGGCCGGGTGGCACTCGATCGAGCCGTGCTCGCCCACACGGACTTCGGCACCGGCGTCGCCGGGGCCAGGAGCGATGATCGCCGAACGGGCACACGGTGCCCGGTCAAGGTGCTCCAGTCGCCGATGCTCGACTTCGGCCTGCCTACGAACCTGCCCGACGAGGCCCTGGCCAAGAGGCTGGCACCGCACAAGGAGGACAACGAGCTGATCGACCGGGTCCACCTGCACACCGGCCCCTATGCCGAGATGTCGCTGCTGCTCTACGTCCCTGCCGGTCGCACCCATCAGAAGTTCGCCCCGGTCGTGGCCCGGGTGCTTGATGCCGACGGAAATGAGTTGGACCGCGTCCAGGTGTCCGGCTCAGACCTGCTCGCTGCGGGCGCCGCGCTGCCCGCGCGGTGGACCGACCTCAACGGACCCTGGGGCAACGACATCGACGACCTGGTGCGTTGGGGCCAGACGCTCGGTGCCCCCATCGCCTGGCTCAAGGTGCCCGCGCACAAGAACGCTGCTGTCGTCGAGCTCGGCCTTCCCCGCACTGGCATGTCGAACACCCCCATGAATGTCGGACCCAGTGCCTCCGGGCCGTCACCGGTCCCGCCGTACTTCGTTGCCGCGGCGTCCCTGGTCTCCGGGGCCGAAGTGGCCCGGTTCGACTGGGACACCACACAGATCGCCCAGGACCGCACCCAGCTGACGAACGCTGTCGGCCCTGCGAGCACCAACCATTCGCTGCTCAAGGCGAACTCGCGCTACCGGCTCACGGTCGAGTGGTACGCCGACCGGCAGGGGGAGTCCAACGGCCGGGGAACGGCCGGGGCGCCCGTCGTGCAGTCCTTCTGGTTCCGCACCGACACGATCGAGACGCGCACCCTCCCCGGTACGTCGGCGGCCGGGGACCCACCGCGGCCCCAGGGCCTGGTCTTCACCGACACCCCCGAGATCGTGCCCGTGCGGCTCGACCCCTGGGTCATGGTCACCCTGCCCGACGAGGGTGAGAAGGGGTACTTCGGCGGCGAGCCGCTGCGGGTCGTGTTCAACACACACGACGTCGACCGGCTCTTCACCGAGCATGGCAAGGAGCTGCGGCTGCGGATCGAGGCCGCGAACGGCCAGCACCCCGCAGGGACGTCCGCCGTGCCCATGCCGCTTCCGATCACGAGCTCGACGCTGACCCTCGTGGAGAGCACCCTCGTGTCGCCGTGGGAGAAGGCCGCGGGGGAGGCGTTCGACCGCATCCCGGGGTTCTGCGTGGAGGTCGACGGGACGAAGCAGACCCATGCGACCCTCGACATCCCCCTCCCGCTGGACATGTTCATGGACCACATCCTCGACATCGAGTGCGTCGCGGCCGGATCACCGGCATCGACGCGGGGACCCTCGGTGTTCCGCAGGCACTTCACCACCGGGCAGTTCCGCAGCCGCAAGGGGCTGGCCTGGTCCCTGTGGAGCGTCCTGCCCAGCGCGAAGTTCGCGGCGGCGGGCACCTTCGCCGCGGTGCTTGGGGCCGTCGGAACCCACCCCGCGGGCAGCGCCCTGGACAGCGCCCTGATGGCCGCCGGGCTCGAGCCGCTCGGGCCGCCGGACGTGCCCCGGGTGGTGGTCTTCTGGGAGCAGTCCGGATCCGCCCTGCCGCAGCCCGCGGCCGTGCTGATCGACGCGACCGAGCCGTTGAGCCGGTCGCGGACCTACCCCAAGGAGATCACCGACACCACGACCTCGGCGTCGGCCACCCGCTGGATCCTCCAGGCCCGGCAGTGGCTGACTGTGCGGACCGGCGGCGACGCAGGAGTGGTGCGCGACCTCATCTGGGCCCCGGGCGACCAGCGTGTGTTCGTGGTGCTCAACCCGGGCGCCCGCGGCAAGCGGCTCACGGCCGACCTCGTCCAGCTGGCCATGCCGGACCTGCCGTTCCTCGACCCGGGGGAGCAGGCCTTCCCGCTGACCGACCTGACGTTCACAGCAGCACCCTGGGAAGAGGCCTGACATGGCGACCCGGAAGGTGGATCCGCACCGGTTCATGTCGATCGGCAGCCTCGTCGACTGGCAGGTCGTCTCGCGGCGCGCCGGGAGCCTCGCAGCCATCGACGAGGTGGCCGCGAAGCGTGAGCTCAGTGGGCTGAGCAGCATCCAGCTGCGCTGGGTCTTCGACGCCGGCCTGGGGTACCCGCGCACCCCGTTCACGGTCTGGGCCGAGTCGAAGCCCACCGCGCCGTCGGTGGTGTCCTTCACCCCCGTCCCCGCCGGGCTGGGCACCGCCCTGTTCCTCGACGGGGTGTACGTCGACCTGTTCGTGTCGGTGTCAGCCGGCCCCGGCGGCCTGGCCGGCGCCCTGGCCGGGATGCCCTATGCCACACCGTTCCAGAGCCTGATCCCCGTGGCCGCCGGCGCCACCACGTTCCGGATCTCCGGCCCAGAGGTCCGGGTGCTCACGGTGCCGGCCGGGACCACCATCTCGGCGATCAACGGCCGCACCCCCGGGATCGTCGACACCTCGACCTGGACCCCGCTGGAGATCGTGGGGCTGCCCGGCGACGGTCGAACGGCGGCCTCGACCGACCTCACCAGCGACCAGGGGATGCTCAGCTCCCCGACCGACCCCGTGAGCGCTGCCTTGGACCGCTACCGCCGCGGTGCACCGCTCGTCGGATGGCCGACCGACCTGGCAGCAGGCGTGCCGGCCCCGGCCTGGACGCTGGCCGACCCCGGTGCGATCGTCAAGCTCTTCCAGGCCGAGATGCTGGCCGACTTCATCGACATGGTCGACGCCGGTGCCTCCTCCGACCAGGAGTTGCGCGAGTACCAGCGGCCCATGCTCACCCCGACGGGACAGGTGGCGACCACCACGTTCAACCCGCTGCGGGTCCTGCTCTACGGTGCGGCATCCGACCCGCTCGACGCGCTCATCACCGGGTTCGGCACCGCCTACCCGACGAACGGCCAGGGCGTCGGGTTCGCCGCGATGGAGACCCACGTCGCCGCGGCGGCCAAGCAGTTCGCCCCGACCTTCATGATCACCTCGACCTTCGTGACCCCGCTTGGCAAGGACGTCGAGTGGGCGGCCCTCGTCACACCCGGCCCCACGCTGCCGCCGCTGGCGGCCAGTGGGCTCAGCACGCTCGTCCCCGGCGTCCAGGCACCCGCCGCCCTCGACGGGCCCTTCCGGCCGGTGGTCAGCGTCTCCTGGGACGCGGTGGCGAACCTCCTGCCGCTGCAGGTCGGCAGCCATGCGTTCGTCCGCAGGCCGATCAGCCCACCCGGAGGGCCCACCCCGCTGATGGACCCGCGTCCCAACGACACCGCGCTGCAGCCTCTGGGGGCCAGTCGCAACGCCACGACGCCCACCCGGCGGTCGCTGTCTGACTCCTCCTACGAGATCGACAGCGCGGCCGACCCCAACAGCCTGCGGTACTCGGTGGCAAGCCAGGACGTGTTCGGCGTGTGGTCCGCGTGGGCCGAGGTGCCCGTCAGCGTGGCCGAGCCCGCCGTCGGGGTCGTCACGATCGCGGGTCCCCGGCTGGACACGACCGTGGCGGCCGGGCAGTGCCCCGCCACCGCAACCTTCGACCTCACCTGGAACTGGGCGAGCCGGTCCCCAGCCCGGATCGAGGTCGTCGCAAGGCGCTACCACCAGACCTGGCCGGAGGACCCGCCCGCGAACCTCACACCGCCGGTGGCCGACACCTTCGTCGCCGCAGGGGCAGGCACGCTGGCCGTCCTGACCTTCGCCGCCGACGGGTCGATCACCGTGGCCACCCCCGGGGTGGGCCTCACGGCCTCGGCCCAGCACCTGTCGGTGAGCGGGCATTCGATCGAGCCGGCCCCGCTGGGCACCCGTGGAGCCCGGCGCTACCGCGTCACGGTCTCGGGGTTCGCGCTGGACTTCGACGCCTCCGGACGCTGGGGCCTGGCGCTGTGGGCGCGCGGGGTCGAGGCCCGGACGCCAGGGCGCACGGGGCCGTTCAACACCAGTCCGTCGACCACCTCGGCCAGCGACCCGCGGCCGCCGGTCATCACCTCGAGCTACGAGGCCATCGCCCTGGCGAGTCTGCGCGACGCCGAGGGCGCGCACCACGCCCACCTCACCTGGAGCCCGATGGCGGGGGCCACGGGCTACTACGTCTACACGACCACGGAGTCGACGTTCCTGGCCATGCGCAGCCAGCCTGCACCCCGCCCGTCGGACACCCTCACCGCCCGGCTGGCCCACCTCCGGGCGCTGTTCGGGACCAACCCCGACCGTCGGCCGTTCACCCGGATCAGCGTCGACCCGCTGGCCACGACCTCCACCCAGGTCACGCTGCCGCGCGGCACCAGGGACATTCACCTCTTCGTCGTCGTCGGGGTGAGCGCCGGCCAGGTCGAGTCGGCATGGCCCACGTCCTCGGACCCCCTGTGCGGCAAGCGGTTCGTCGCATTCGCCGCCCCCCAGACAGTGGCGCCCGGTCCCCCGGAGCTCGAGGTCGGCCGCTCGGTCAACACGGCCACCGACCCCGACTCCTTCATGGCGCGGGTGCGGATCCGCAGCGCGGCGGGGGCGAGGGTGACCAAGGTCGACCTGCACCGGGTCCGCGTTCCCGGTGCCAGCGTGGCGCTGGACCTCATGGGCCCGCCCATTGCGTCAATCACGAGCTCCTCAGGCGGCTGGTCGGTGCAGTCGACGACCGCCGACCCGGGCGCGGCGACCAACCAGGTCGGGTCCGCGCAGGCCCTCGGGGTCATCACCGGCAATGACCTGGTGGACGGCTCGTGGAAGCCCCTGTTCTACCGGGCGGTGGCCTGGGGCGCAGACGACCCGGATCGTGGCCAGTACGGGGTGCGCTCCCAGCCCAGCGTCGTGCGCTCGGTGGTCGTGCCCCCGGCGACGGGCCCGAGCCTGGGCGGGCTGACCTACGTCCTGCCGACCGCCGGGTCGGCCAACGCCCGGATCGACTCCACTACCAGTGCCCCGGTGCCCGACACCGTACTGGGAGCGCACCGGATCGAGGCCGAGGCACAGTCCGTCGACGCAGCGGGGGCCGTGCTGGCCATCGCACTGACGCCGGCCGGTGCGACGCTGGCCGACCTGCCTGAGTCCGCACCCGCGGGCGACCAGTCGGGGCTGTGGCGGGAGCCGACCGTCGGCGGCGTGACGCCCCTTAGGCTGCTGGTCCGCCGCCCCGACGAGGCGCTGTCCCTGCGGATCCGGCTGCGGATCACCGACCCCCTGGGGCGCATCGACGAGAAGGTCATCGACGTGCCCCCCGGGGCGGCCACGGCCCCTGACATCATCAACCCGACGCAGTCCGTCGCCGCAGGTGGGTTCGTGATCGCCTTCCTCACCTCCGTCCCGGACAGCACGGCCGGAGGCCTTTACCGGCTCGAAGTGCGGTTCCGCCCCGCTGCGGCGCGCCCGCGCGGGCGCACCCGGACAGTCACCCTCGACCTGGCACTGGCCGACGTTCCATTGGCCCGGCGCGGGGTGGGCCTGCTCGACGATCCCACCCCAGTCATCCCGGTCCAGCGCAGCCGCCGGACCGGTGGGCTCACCACGATCGAGGTGGGGCTGCGCCGCCGGGGCGTGGCGACCATCTCCATCGTCGCCCCTGACGGCACCCGGGAGTCCATCACCCGCACCATCGGAGAGGGGCTCTAGGCATGTCGATCATCAGCTCGGTGACCGTCCTCACGCCCACTGACGTCGCCAACCAGGTCAATGCCAAGGGCATGGACGCGCTGGGCCTGACCGTCCCCGCCCTGGGTTCCACCTGGTCGGCAAGCGCGCACGGCGGCGTGGACGATGCGGCGATGGAGCTCACTCTGAACGCGCCGCGGGCACCGTTCACCGGTACGTGGGAGGTCAAGGTCCAGCCGGTCACCTACTCCGACGTGGCGGGGATCCCCGATCACGACGCGCTGCGGGGTGCTGACGCTGCACCCCGAGGCGATCCACCGGCTCGAGGCGCTGGTCCGGGCCCGCCTGGGCGGTCTGGACCGCCCGGTGCCCGTGGCCATGCTGGTCCACGACATCCCCGCGCCGGGGGCCGGTGCCGGTGTGATGGCCTGGTTCCGGGGCGGCGAGCCGCTCGGGGTCTCCGGCAGCCGGACCGTGACGTTCCACGACCGGCGCGGGCTCATCGTCGACCCGATAGCCGTCGCGTCGATGTTCGCCGACCTGCTGACCTTCCGCCCGGGACTGCTGGCCACGGGCTCCTCCGACCCGGTCAACGCCCCCGGGGGGGTGGCGACGATCGCCGGGCAGGCAGGCCCGGCCCTGCGCGTGCACATCATCACCCCGCACGGCGCGACCTACGTGGCCAGGCGCGACGCGGCGGAGCTGTCGGTGCTGGACGCCACGGCCGCGGGGGCCGTCGTAGCGCCTGTGCCGGACTCCGGGCTGGTCGACCTCACCGCTGGCCAGCGGATCGGTCGCGCCGGCTCCGCTGCGCCGGTGCCGCCGCCGTCGGTCGTGCTCTGGGGCCCGGCGACCGGGGGGACCCTTGGCGCCCGTGTGTGGAGCGCTCCTGCCCTGCCGGTCGGGCCCTCGCTGCCCCGCCAGTTCTTCCGGCTCATGGCCGCCGACCTCGACTGGCACCTGCTGGGCAACCGCGCCTACGCCCCGGGCGACCCGGTCGTGCCCGACGAGACCGACATGCCGGCCGACGCGCCGCTGCCGGTGGTCCGCCAGACGGTTGCGGGGTTCGACTACCTCATCGACGGCAACGACGTGCTCGGCGCGATGGGTTCGCTGGCGGCCACCGCCCTCACGCTCACCGGGCCCCTGACCTTCCTGGTCTCCCCGATCATCGACTCAACGCTCCGGCTGCCACCGGCTGCGGGCGGGGCGGGCCACTGGCCGGCGTTTCCCACGGCCAATGCCGCCCAGCCGCCGGACCAGGTCAGCGCCGACGCGATGGTCCGCCGGTTCGACGCGACGGGCGCCACGGCACCCACCGCAGCCTGGCGGGCCACGAGCCCCGGGCCGCTGCGCGACGTGATCGTCTCGTTCCCGGCCGGGGCGCTGCCCCCGGGCACGCACGTCCGGGTCTTCCCGCGGACGTTCCAGCTCATCCGCGGGATCGGCCAGGATCCGTCGTTCGTCCGCGGTGACGGGGGTTCGGCCCTCATCGACGGCAGCGGCGGCGCCTCGGTCCTGCTGGTGAACCCCTTCGCACTCGACGCCGTGGAGGCGGTTCCCGACCCGGCGACGATCACGGTCGACATCGTCGCCGTGAGCCGGACCAACACCCGCAAGTTGCTCTCGGCCGTACACCTGGTGGTCGGCTCGGCCCAGTCGTTCACGGACAACCCGGCCCAGTTCGAGGGGTTGACGTTCGTCGTGACCGGCGAGGGGTTCACCTCCATCGCACCGTGCCGGGAGTTCGGGATCCCGAACACCACCTCGGTGGGGGCGACCCCGGCACTCACAGACTCGTTCGTCACGTGGATGAAGTGGCTGACCAACGAGGGGACGTGGCCGCGCATCGGCCCGCACCTGCCCGGGCAGGCACGGTTCGAGACGGTGATGTCGGTCACCGGGATGACCGGCGGTGGCACTCCGACGCGTACCTGGCGGGCCGTCCTCAGCGGAGCGCGCTACACACACGAGTCGCGCTGCGCCAGCCCCCAGCTCGGCGACCCCGGCAACCCGCCCGGTCCGGATGCCCACCTCACCGGCGTCGCTGTCGGCGGGCAGCTCGCCCGGGACCTCGCCTTCCACGCCCTTCGCCGATCCCAGTCGATCGTCCCGTTCTCCCCGGCTCTGGGGTGGCTGGTCAACACCTCCGGCGACGAGTGGAACGTCCCTCCGCCGGACGCCTCGCCGGCGGCCGGCCAGCCGCACATGGCCGCAGCGATGCTCGAGACGATCTCCCCGACGACCGACTCCCCGGAGCTGAGCCTGCTGCCGGTGCCCTCCGAGACCGACTCGTTGGCCGTACTCGGCCAGTCGATCTCGAGCGCGTTGGGGCTGGCACCCAGCACTTTATCCGGTGCCGTGGGCAACGAGACCCGCCTGCGCCACGAGCTGCAGCGGGAGATCGCCACCGCGAGGCGCGGTCAGCGCGACGCCATGTGGTCGATTGCCAGGGCTGTCGCCGAGGCGAGGGAGTACGTCCTCATCGAGTCGCCGATGTTCGCCCGCACCGCGCGCCCCACGACGGGCATCCGCAAGGACGACACCATCGACCTCGTCGCGATGCTCGTCGAGCGCCTCGACCAGAACCCGCGACTCAAGGTGATGATCTGCCTTCCCAGGCTGCCCGACTTCGACGTTGGCAAGGAGAACTGGGTCCGGGCCGCATTCCGGGACCGCAAGGAGGCCCTGGAGATGCTGACCTCGGCTGGTGGCGCCGGCGGCATGCGCGTCGCGGCCTTCCACCCGATCGGTTTCCCCGGCCGTCCGACGGTCGGACGCAGCACCGTCGTCCTCGTCGACGACGTCTACGCCCTGGTCGGCACGAGTCACTGGCGCCGCCGGGGGATGACCTTCGACGGCGGGTGTGACGTGGTCTCGATGGACAGGCACCTGGACGCCCGCGGCGTGAGTGGCGCCGTCGCCCGGTTCCGCCAGGAGCTGCTGGCCACGCGTTTGGGCATAGCGATCCCGAGCAGCCCGGCAACCAGCACAGCGCTGTGGACCCGACTTGCCGAGCCGGAGTCGGCCTATGACGTCCTGCGCGACCTGCTCAGCGCCGGGGGCCTTGGCCGGTGCCAGCCGGCGTTCGCCGGCCCCACCGACACGGCAGTCATCCCCGAGGACGTCGACAAGACCGACCCCGACGGCATGACCGGTCCCAGCCTTATCGCCCTCCTGGGGGGCCTTGTCCCATAGGCCCCCGGCAGTGAAGCGATTCGTCGCGATGCGCGCAGTCGGCGGCCCGGCGTAGCCTGAGGCACCCCGATCGATCATTCGTTCGTGGAACCCGACGCGGAGGCCACATGCACGACCAGAACATCAACCACGAGTTCCTCGACGGCGTACTCACCGGCGAGCGGGTGGACGTCTACTACCACTTCGGGGTGGCCAGCGACGATCCGGTCCTCGACACCTTCCGCGACGTCCGCGCGATCATCCTGGCCGGATCCGGGGACCGGATCGACGAGTTCGCCCAGCGCTGGAGCGCCCTGCACGCCGATGCCCCGGTGGTGTCCCTGCCCAAGGAGGAGCGCTTCGTCACGCGCTACTGCGCCGGTGTGCTGTTCGCCTCCCACGGGATGGGCATGCCGAGCGCGTCGATCGCCGTCCAGGAGCTCATGCGGATGGTGTTCTTCCTCAAGGGCGGCGACCTCGACGCGATGTCCGAGGTGTTCTGGGCCCGGGTGGGGACCAGCGGTGGCGTGGGGCTTCCGGGCGGGACGGTCGTGGTCACGACCGAGGGTGTGATGGCCGACCTCGGGCCCTACCGGCTGCTGCAGGGCGGGTCGGGCGAGTACCGGTTCGACAGCACGTTCCCGCAGGACGTGGCGCAGGCGATCGTCGCCGCGAGCGCCGGCAGCGGAATCCCGGTCGAGATGGGCCGGACGGTGGCCGGCAACGAGTTCTTCCTGGAGCAGTTCCGCCTCGACGGCGCGGTATGCATGGAGACGCCCGAGTCGAAGATGGCGTGGCTGGAGTGGATCAACGCCGAGGGCGTGCGCAACATCGAGATGGAGGGCGCGATGCTCGCCGGCTACCTCAACCACTGGGGCTTCCCGAGGTTCGCGATGATCTGCACCACGTTGCTCAACCGGCTCGAGGGGGACCAGGTGACGGCGTCGCACGCGGAGCTGCACTCGTACAGCGAGCGCTCCGGGGACGTGCTGTTCAACTACCTGACCGCGACCCTGGGGTAGGCGGTGGACATCTACCTGATGCAGCACGGCCAGGCGGCGCCGGCCGACGTCGATCCGGACCGCCCGCTGACCGCTGACGGGCGGCGCTCGGTGGAGCTGGTCGCCACACACGCGGCCGCGTGCGGGGTGCACGTCGACCGCATCGTGCACAGCGGCAAGCTGCGCGCCGAGCAGACTGCCGGGATCCTCGCCGAGGCGCTGGGATGCGCTGCCGTGGACCAGGTCGATGGTCTGTCCCCGAACGCCGCAGTCCAGGCCGCGGCCGATGCGCTGGTCGACCCGACCCGGGCCGCGTCGCTGGCCATCGTCGGCCACCTGCCGTTCCTCGACCGGTTCGCAGCCCTCCTGGTGGCCGGCGACTGCACCGCGCAGGTGCTGGCCCTCCGCAACGCCGGGCTGGTGAAGCTCGTGCCTGCCGAGTGGGGCTTCGCGGTCGAGTGGGCGATCACCCCCGAGGTGGCACGGGGCTGAGCC